>CAVZCG010000016.1:0-371882 GCA_963773675.1 uncultured Acidobacteriaceae bacterium | reverse complement strand
CCAACGCATCCCACAAGAAGCCAAGCTGATTCGCCACCGCGGCGCCCACGTGATAAAGAAGCACAAACGCAGTTGCGCGGCACAAGGCCCAAGCCAAGAATATATTGTCGATTCCGATGAAGCCGCCAGCAAGAACATTAGGCCTCGACCGAACCTTGGACAGCAATCGAAGACATCCGCACAGGATGACGATGCGATGGGCATAAAGGTGAATTCCGCCGATGTTGAATTGCCCCCCCAGAGGAACAAGAAAGGTAAAGAGAAGAAACGGAACGATAACCCATTTACGAGGGAGCCCGAACACCAGCACTATTGCGATCACCATCGCAGCAATCCCGATGGGGGTCATGGTGCTCCCTGCGGAGCCTCCACCAAATGTGATGTTGGGGTGCGGTTCCATCAGGGTGCCGTTGCGCTTGCCGAGGTCGCAATTAACCGATCGAGGGACTCCGTGGAATCGGGGATGCAGAAAAGATTCCGGTCGACCTTCATCGTGTGTGGACACATGCGCAAAACCGTCTCCAGGTACTCCTGATGTTTATCACTGTCGTGAAGCCTGAACACAGGGGTCCCATCGAAATTGAGCATTTTTAGCCACCGGTTCAGAAACCTAGGAAGGTCACTAAGTCTGACATAGTAGATGGACTCGACCATCGCAATGACATCCCAATGAAAGGGGGAACAAAACGATTCCAGGTCGCGGACTACCCAGGAACTCCGCTGATCCTCGATTTTCCGAGCCTCATTGATCGCCCACTTCGAAATGTCTACACCGCAGTAACTTCCTGTCCATCCGATATCGCGCAAAGCCCGGAGAAGAGAGCCTCTTCCACATCCGAGGTCCAGAACCGAACAGATATTAGATCGGCGAGTGTAGAGATAGTGGACTATATCCTCCGGGGCCACAAACTGCGAATACCCCAGAAGGCCATATTTTAGATCCCAGACGCACTTCTTGGCTACGGTCGGGAAAGTAGCGTGAAGTCTACCCATAAGCGCCAGTTGCTTGAATTCTGCTTAACTCTTGTGCCAGATAGATTTGGCAATAGAGAGGCCTCTGGCCCAGCAGGCAGACTCTCTAAAATTGAAGAGAACGCTGGGCGGAAACGAGGCAGGGACAATTCGCACTATGCACCTAGAAGCCCTCGGTTTTGATCCACCTCGCGGCCGTTGGGTCGTACCGTTTGATAATCTTGGCGGGACTTCCTACAACAACGCTGAACGGCGGAATACTGCGGGTCACTACTGTATTTGCACCGACAACGCTGTTCCGTCCCAGAACCAGATCGCCGGAAACGCAGATTATCGCGGCGCCATGACCGAGCCAGCAATTTCGTTCCACCCGCACCGTGCCGCCTGCGGTCAGTCCCTGTGCGTGTATCGGCAGATCCAGGTTGGAGAACTCGTGGCTGTGGTCGGTGATCAGCACCGACGGACCCAACAAAACGTCCTCCTCCAGGCACACTCGGTTCTTCGCTGAAATCATGCAGCGACGGCCGATTCGGCAACCGTGCTGCAGAATGATCGCAGGAGGGGCGTCACCTCCGGGCTCAGGGATATTCAGCCAGGTATCCGGAGCGATGTACACTGAATCGCCGATCTGAATCCGGCTAGCAGCAGATCGGCGAATGTCACATGAATAATGAATCGAGACTCCCCGGCCGAATCTAGCAAAAGGGAATGTTCGCTGCATCCAGATCGTCTTCATCTTGGTCAGGACGGCACCAAAAAGCGAAAGAGGATCCTCGGCGCACACCACATTCTGCAACTGCGGCTCCGCCAAGTAGTTGCTGGCCTCGTTTGTAACAGATCGGGACATACTCATGTCTTTATTCGGCAACGGCCAGAGCCGTCCTTCGACGCGAGAGCAAAGCCAGAACCGTGCGTTTCTCAGCACCGGATATAGATTTTGTGAAGACCAATACAGGCCACGCTGCGATCAAGCACCCCAGTGCGACCTCAACCAACTTTATCGTCGCCGCTAAGCGCCCCGCCATGCTCCATGGCATCGGAACCATTCCGGCAATCGCACCGGACCCGACTATCATGGCGGCCGCCAGCGAGATTCGCCCTGTATCCTTTGCGAACAGCTTGGGACTGAACGCATGGAACGTCGCGGCCATGGCAAGAAACATAAAGACGACTCCGACAAGTTCCGCAACTGCCATTCCGGCCAGAACCCCATTGAAGCCAAGAGAGCGTCCGAAGAACGCGACCGTGAGAATTGCGGCGATTCGCAGCACCTGCCGAATATTATCCAGCAGGGCCCGGCCCGCGGCGCGATAAAGGATCAATTGAAGAAGCGAGATCGCCTTCAGAAGCGCCGCCAGCGCGGTCAGGCAGATGGCCATTCGAAACTTAGGATCAGCCTGGCCGGTCCACGCAAAGATCATCGCTGTGCCAAACGCGGCTACAAATGCGAGGGGAAGCAATGCTGCTGCAAGGGTAACTTTGAAGGCCTTCGCGAGAAAGAGTTTCGCCTGCTCGGTTGAACCTGATGCGAACACCATCGTTCCTCCCGATAAGATCGGAAGGACCAGGGCATCCTGCCCGATCAGGGCGGAAGTGACCACTCTGTATGCGACCGCAAAAACACCTGCCGCCTCTGCGCCGAAGAACTTCAGCAGAACAATCGGCAGGATGGCTCCGTACAGCAACTCCAGCACGTTTACCAATTGATAGCTTCCAGCGAAGCGTATCAGTTCGGGGAACGCGCTCTTTGTGAAGTGCGCAGGGCTGATTTGCATCTCGGGCACAACGCGATGCGACACCCTGTAACAGCAAAAAATGTAAATCAGCTCGGAGATACCCATCACCGAAGTCATGGCTAGCAGGCCATGTCCAAGGTGGAGCAGCACAACAATCACGGCGGCTTCGCACACGGTCAGGACAGTGGCGTACTTCCTAGTAAGATCAATGCGGTGCCCGCCCATCACAATCGCTTCGAACGCTGCCCCAAAATTGGAGACGACATAGATACACGCAAGCACCGCAATGGACGCCGCAGCAGCAGAAAGGAACTCCGCAGGGACCCCGCTAGCTGCTGCAACCTTCTGTGAGAAAAGAGCCACCGGAATTAGCCCAATCAGGGAAAGCACGAGCATCGAAATGGCGCCTGTGCTGACGAGCTTATTAGCGGTATCAAAGTCGCGGTTGCCGGTTGCCTCGGCAACGTACTTTTGGAACGCGGACTTGACTCCGGCGCTTCCAAATCGCATATAAGCAGCCGTCACAATGATGATGGACCAGATTCCATATCCGCCTAAGCCCAGATGGTGAATGACGACCGGGACTGTGATCAGCCTTGTCCCGATCTGGGCACCGCTCGATACCATACCGAAAATGGTTCCCTTCCCGATCGTGGCTGCTAAGTGGCGATCAGAAGGCTGCGCGATAGTTGTTTTGACGGCTGACACTGGAAGAGCCTGTTTTTCTGGAGTCCGGAAGTTTTGCGGAAAGAGTTTCCGGATGGCCCAAGGCTGGGCCATCCGTGGATTAGTAGATGGTTGGCTGGTTAGCAAAATACGCGTGTTTGCGGAATGCCGGCAGCGTCAAATTTATGACCTTGCTGCCCTACTGAACGACTGCACTCAACCCAGTAGGTGCTGCAGGAGCATTGCTGGCACCATATTCATAGGCTCCCACATCCCATGCTCCACTGGCCGGACGCGCGACGCATCCGGTGCCGCACGCTCCTTGTGCCCCGAACGTCTGTGGGGCGCCTGTCAAAAGCGCGGTGATGCCGAGGCTCGATAGATTCGCTCCCGCACCGATCAGCGGTGATCCAGAGGGTAAGGTGTAATCGCTGTTCAGACTAACCGTTGCGGTCTTGCCATGCGCATCCCAGCCGCAACTCTGCCAAGCAGGAAAACTGGCTCCGCTCTCGCAACCGGGACCGGTGCCGTAAAAAGGATTTGCCCCTTGTGCAAGTCCGTAAACATTGTAATCGGCCACGGTAAAGGTATTCGCTGGGCCGTACGGAGAGCCGGTCAACACATACGTCGGACCGGTACTAGCATAGTTATTCTCGAAAGTGTCATTCGTTGTGCTCTCGGCCGCGTACTCTTCTCCTTGCGCCTGGCACCCTCCAACTACCGTGTTGTTGACAATAATCTCTCCACTGCCGTTGGCTGCGCTTGTTCCGTTAGCTGAGCCGATCGCTCCCGTGTCACATGAGTTCTTGGGAGACGAGGAACTGTCCACGATATTGTTCGCGGCCACGCCGCCGGCCGTCGTCGATTCGATATAGTAGCCTCCGCCGAAGTATGCTCCCGAACTGCTCAAGGATCCATGGATATAGTTGCTGATCACGCACACGTAGTACTTCGATCCGTTTTGGTTGGCCCAAGTGTGGATGCCGTCATGGTGGTTCAGGTCGGAAGAATTGTCCCAGTTGCTGAAGTTATAAGCCTCATTGCCGTAGACGATGTTTGAACAATTCGATCCCGTCAGAGAGGAGGCTGCATTGGGATATCCGGAGTCCCCCACCACTATGCAATGATCGATGTTGTAGCAGGTGTTCCATGAAATATTCACTCCGGACGTCGTGCCTCCAGTGCCGGGGTATCCATAACCGTAGACGTAGCACCAGCGAACGTCATGGCACGTATTGCGAGTGATGGTGACATTGGAACCGCCGTACCATACGATGCCATCCACATTGTTCCCACTAGACCCATCGGAAACCGAATTGTCCACGTATAGATCCGAAATGGTCAGATTCTCTACGGTTGAGTTGCTGCTTCCGCTCATTAGCACGCCCACACCGCTGCCATTCTGGTTTGCGTAGGTGGGACTGGAACCGTTGGCCGTGGCTTGAATCGTGCCGTTGGTTCCTCCGTTGACAACGATCCAGTTATTCCCGTTGGCAGTAACGGCTGCACCGGACCAGTAGGTCGCTGTGAGAACTGCCCCGCTCTCAAAAAGCAGGGTGATTGGACTTCCGTTTGATCCGCTCCCCTGAAAAGTTAGATACCCATTGGCTCCGGCCGGAGCATTGAAAGTGCCACACAGGTGCACGGTAGTTCCCGGCCCAATCTGGCTGGCAGCCGATCCCCAATTTGAGGAACTGTTGAACCACGCGGCGGCATGCGCGTCGGCGCAGTCGGCGCCGGTATTGCCGCCGGCTGCGTTTTGGGCGATATAAATGTTGCTGGCAGTTGAAAAAGCTGTGGCGAAAATTACAAGGATTGCTGCGATTAAAACTTTTCGGGGGGCGTTCACGCTTTCCTCCATTAATCGTGTGCTGGGTTCGTCATTTTAAACGAACCTGCTGGTCAGACTCATCTTGCCCAGTAGGGGAGTGGCTCACGATCTACTGGATGATCGAGTCTCTTTTATAAATGGAGGCGTTTCGTCATGACAGGTCTCAGGAGGACATGCACTCCTGCTGGAGCGCCTTATGAACTGCAGGGAAAGTCTTTGGAAACGCTGTACTTACGTTCGCCAACCGAGCTCCTGAAGTAGCTTTTTCCCTTTTTGGCAAGGTATTGAGATTTGGCGACCCAATCATAGGCCCCAGCCAGCTTGGCTTCGAACAACGGGGCGTCGTCGCAAGAATTTACCGGCAACCGCTCCATGAAAAGCGGCTCGCTGCTTCGGTTCGCCCTGCCCACAATCGTGCAAACCCCATTTCGATAGCCGGCCTGGCAAAGCGAATCGCGCAGCATCTTCTTGAAATCGTTATCTGTCTGAGGAAAGGCGTACGGGTAAGCGAATGAGTCCACGGCACAGCCGAGCATCTCCTCGATCGTCTTCCGGGAGTTCACGATCTCTTCCTGAATCTTCGCCATGCTTAGTTCGTGAAGCTGGGGATGACTCACGGTGTGCGATCCGAACACGATTCCGTGCCGGCTTAGTTCCCGGACTTCGGACCACGTCAAGCACTCCGTTCCTTTAAACGCTACCGGACTCTCTCCGATATAAGCGGTGGGAAGAAAAACCGTTGCGCTGAAGCCATGCTGGTTCAATACAGGAAATGCGTGATGATAAAAGTTGCGGTATCCGTCATCGAAAGTAATAACCACGAGCTTAGCCCCAGCTCGCGATTGAGTCCGCACGTGCTCGACGGCCCGCGCCAGACTGCACGTTTCGTATCCGTTTTCGCGCAGGTATGTCAACTGCGCCGCAAACATTGCCGGAGAAGTCTTCGTCCGGTAATACGCGTGAGCATTGGACTCGTCCTCATCACTAATGCTGTGGTACATCAAAATCGGAACGGAAGGCGCGCTACCCCCTGCCAGCCGCAAGAAGGGCGACATAAGGTAAAGAGTAACGAACCGGTCAGGACGAAAATCCATGGGATGTGGCTGGCCTGTGCCGCTTGTCAGGCTGAAATTTCCTGAGGGTCGTCGACTCCTGACCACGCAGTATCGATCCTTTCGGAACTGGAGGATTGCTGAGGTGAGGCGTCGACCCGGCCAATGCTGACATACCGGAACCCCTTGCGGCTGATCTCTCCCGGAAGGAACACATTCCTTCCATCGATCACCAACGGTTGCTCGACCGTCGACAGCAAGCGGCCCCAATCCATCTGCCGGAATTCATCCCATTCGGTGACAATCAAGATGGCGTCTGCTCCTTCGGCCGCCTGATATGCGTCGGCGCAATAGGTAACCTCAGGAAGAATCGCTTTGGCCTTCTCAGCAGCTTCGGGGTCGTAGGCGCGCACTGCAGCCCCTTCGGCCAGCAGCGCTTTCACGAGCGTAATGGAAGGGGCGAAGCGGACGTCATCGGTGTTCGGCTTGAACGCCAGGCCCCAGACTGCTACTTTCTTGCCACGCAGCACCCACAACTCTTTTCGAATTTTTTCGACAAAATGTTCGACCCGGCGCTGATTGATCTTTTCGACTTCTTTCAATAAGGAAAAGTCGCAGCCGGATTTCTCAGCAATTCTGATGAACGCCTGCACATCCTTCGGGAAGCAGAATCCGCCAAACCCGATTCCCGGGTTGAGAAATGACGAACCAATTCGAGGATCAAGCCCCATCCCCTGCGCCACCTTGGTGACGTCCGCTCCAACTACTTCGCACAGATTCGCCACCATGTTGATGAACGAAATCTTCATAGCCAGAAAAGAGTTGGAGGCATGCTTGATGAGCTCGGCCGAATTGGTATCGGTGGCCAGGAAGATCGGTTTCTTATGGTTTGCACAATCAGTATGCAAAGGGCAAGTAAAGTTTTGGCGAATGATCGGTTCATAGATTTGCCACAGAAGGTTTTCAGCTCGCGGCGAGTCGACTCCGATCACGATTCGTTCGGGATGAAGAAAATCCTCAACCGAAGACCCTTCTCGCAGAAATTCTGGATTGGAGGCAACATCGTACTTCAAACCGTTTCTGCTGTGCACGGAGAGGTGCTTCTGCAACTGGGCTCCAGTCTGCACCGGCACCGTGCTTTTTTCGATGACCAGCCGATATCCAGACGAATGTTTCGCAATTGCCCGAGCAACTCCTTCGATGGCAGACAGATCCGCATCACCGTTCGCCAGTGGCGGCGTTCCCACGCAAATAAAGATTGCATCTCCCCAAGCGATTGCGTCCTCCGTGGACCCGAAATGGAGTCGGCCAGCCTTTCGGGCAGCTTTGATGACGTCCTCCAAGTGCGGCTCAAACAGCGGCATGACCCCATCTTGCAACTTGTTGAGTTTCTGGAGGTCGCTTTCACTGCAGAATACGTCGTGGCCGATCTGGGCCAGGCAAGCTGCCGTGGTGAGACCTACATATCCGGCGCCAATAACCGACAGTTTCATGTTTGTTGTCCTCTAGGTACGAACTTGGGGAGTAGGGATTGAAAATGGCTTACGCTCTGCGAGTCGCCGATGTTAAAGTCCCAGCGTCGGTCTCGACCTGCTTGCGCGCGGTCATCGAAGTGAAGTTCAGAATCTGCTCGACCACCCGGCCTTGCTGCGCCGCGGTCAGCTGCGGAAACATTGGCAGGGAAACAATTTCCGCGGCGGCTTTCTCGGTCACCGGGAAATCGCCTTTTCTGTAATTCATGGCTGCGTAGGCTTTCTGCAAGTGTAGCGGAATCGGATAGTGAATCCCGGTGCCAATGCCTGCCTGCTTGAGATGTTCCATCAGGCCTTCGCGATCCGCAGTCCGCACCACATACAGGTGGTAGACCGCGCGTGACCGCAATCCTTCGTAAGGTGCGCCTATCGCGCCGTCTGCCGACTTGAGTAGCCGGCTGTATTCTGCCGCGTGTTCGCGCCGCTGGGCATTCCACTTCGCCAGATGATTGAGCTTCACATGCAGCAGGCCTGCTTGAATCGAATCCAGCCGGCCGTTGTAGCCTTCCACGTCGTGATAGTACTTTGTGGCCTGGCCGTGGTCGCGCAGCATCTTCATGGTCTTCGCGATGGCGGCATCGTTCGTAGTCGCTGCACCCGCTTCGCCGCACGCTCCCAGGTTTTTCCCGGGATAGAAGCTGAAGGCCGCGGCTCGCCCCATCGATCCCGCCTTCATCCAGCGGTTGCGCTTTCGCGAAAAATATTCGGCGCCGTGCGCCTGGCACGCGTCCTCAATCACCACCAGACGGTAACGCTCCGCCAGTTCCAGAATCGGATCCATATCGGCCATCTGCCCATACAGATGGACCGGAACGATGGCCGTGACTGGCCCTCCACTGCGGCGGCTGATCAGCGCCCCCGCATCGTTGACCGTGCACTGTTTTTCCAGATACTCCGCCAGTTTTGCGGGATCCATGTTGTAGGTCTGCTCATCGATGTCGACAAACTCGGGTAACGCGCCGGCTTGCGAAATCGCTTCCGTGGTGGCGATGAAAGTGTGCGGCACGGTGACTACAACGTCGCCGGACTTCACCCCGCAGGCCATCAGCGCGAAGCGCAAAGCATCCGTTCCGCTGCTGATAGCTACCGCATAGCTGGCCTCGCAGAACGCTGCAAATGCCTTCTCAAAATCCTCCACCATCGGTCCACCGATAAATCCAGCAGTCCGCAAGGCCTTTTGAAAAACTTCCGTCAACTCCTGCTCGAGTTCCACATGGGGAGTAACCAGATCAAGAAAAGGAATGCTGTTCGCACTATGAGAACCGCTCACTTTGAAACCTCCGTAATTTGTTCGATCGACCGCAAAAACTTTGCCGGATTTCCCGCCACGATGCTGTTGGCTGGCACGTCCTTGGTGACCACGCTGCCTGCGCCCACAATGGCGTTTTCCCCGACCGTAATATTTGAGAGAATCGTGGCGCCCGAGCCAATCGACGCGCCCTTCTTGATGACCGTTCGTTCGACCTTCCAGTCGGCTTCCGTCTGCAGACTTCCATTGGCGGCCGTGGCTCGCGGATAGCTGTCGTTGATGAACATCACACCGTGGCCAATGAAGACGTTGTCCTCCACGGTGACGCCTTCACAGATGAATGTGTGGCTCGAGATCTTGCAGCGCTTGCCGATACTGGCATTCTTCTGGATCTCGACGAAGGCGCCAATCTTGCTTTCATCGCCAATCTCGCAACCGTACAGGTTGATGAACTTCGAGAGCTTCACGTCTCGCCCCAGCTTCACGTCCGGGGCAATGCACTGGTAAGGATTCATGACTTATTTCCGCTTTAGCGGTTGGTATTCGATTCGAGGATTGCCGGTTTGAATGACGATTTTTTTCCCCAGGCCTGCTCCACCGCGTCCGTCTTCGCCGCCACAGCAGTTGGTTCGCGAAGTGGGACTGCAACGGAAGTCCGGGCCGATCGCGAGTACCACGCGCTCTGTTTTCTGCGGCTGTTCACGCACTCCCGCATCAACTCAGGTTCGTCCCAGGGAACGTCGTGATACGCCGATTCCAGGTACACGCTTTCCGGATCCCTGATCCACTCCTGCGGGAATAAAGCAATCGTGTCCTTCTCGGTCACTTTCGGCGCCGGCTGTGCGGCCTTTCCGCACATTGCAGCGCACAGGGCGGCGGGAAGATCGCGTCCTGGCCCCAGGCTCAAGTGGCCTACCTGCGTGGCGCGAGGATTCACCTCAATGATGTAAGCGTTGCCGGTGCCCGCTTCAATCATGAAGTCAAAACCGTAAAACCCGGAGAGACCAAGCTTGCGAGTAATTTTCTCTGCCGCCGCTGCCATTTCCGCGTTCTCAATCAAGCGCACCACGGTCGCGTGCCCCGCCGCGCTTGCCTTGTTGATCACTTCAAAATGAAGACTCGCGAGGACGCTTCCCTTCCAGCAGCAAATTGTACTGGTGGCCTCGTGTCCCGCGACAAAGGCCTGCGCGCTCACCACCGAGCGGCGACGCAGCAATGACGGCCAAACCAGCGTCTTGTCCTGGTCCACGAGAGCCCGCTTCGCTGCCCGCGCCAACAGTGGCGGAGCTTGCAATTTCCGAAACGCGGCCTCGGCCTCTCTTTCGCTGTGGACGATTCTTACGCCATCCCCGCCCGATGTGCCGTTCGCCTTCAGGACCGTCGGGAATCCGGTTCGGCTAACCCATGCCCTGAGATGTTCCACATCCCGAATCACCTCGGCCTCAGGAGCGCGGATGCCCTCAGCCTGAGCCAGTGCTATGAAATCGCTTCGCGAATAAACCACCGGGAAACTTTCCGCTGGTCCGAGAGAACGCTCGATCAGCGCGCGGATTGTTTCCTGCTTCGCTGAGCCTTGCTTCGCCGAATCTTGTTCTTGCCTGTACAGGCCCTGCAAGTGCCAGGTTGCCAGGTCGTCGCCCGGAACAATGATGTCGGGCTCCGCTGCCGCGATCGCAGCCGCAAAGGAAGCGAGTGGCGCGAGTCCGCTGTAAGCATGCGTCTGATGCACGGCGCTCGTGCGGCGAAGGGGATGGCCGGAGGGGCACACCGCCTCCACCACGCATCCCGCATTGGCCAAAGCCATACCCAGCCTCGCCGTCGGGAACCAGCAGCAGGTGGTAGCCAGTAAAACCTTGGGCTTCACTTCTGTTCGAGCCTCTTCATCCGGGTCTTTTTGCCTTGATTCAAAACTGGATGTGACTGGGGATCAGCCGAAGCACAAAATCACTCACAGGTAGACCAATTCTCCCCGTTTGCTGATCGAGCTGTTCGCCGCCTCGAGCATCTTGACTACGCGAAGCCCAGCCGCGCCGTCGTTGAAAGGAGTCTCGTCCTTCGCGATGCACTCGACAAAGTAGGCCAACTCCCGGGTTAGCGCCTCCACCTGCTCCACTTGCGGCGCCCACATATCGCCCGAGCGGTAGTGCACCAGCAGGTCATACAGTCCTTCGCGGCTGGTCACGTTCACGCCTTTGTCGTAGATCTTGATCTTTTCGTCCACCTCAAGATCGTTCCAAACCAGCATTTTCTTTTCCCCGCCGATCAGCGTAGTGCGCACCTTCACCGGTGACAGCCAATTCACGTTGATGTGCGCGATCACCTTGTCAGGAAAATACAAGGTGATGAAGGCCACATCCTCATGCCCGTTGAGGTGCGTCTGACCCGTCGCAGAAATGGCTTCCGGCGTCTTCTGGAACAGGTGGTCGATGATCGACAGATCGTGGGGAGCGAGATCCCAGACCACATTGACGTCATGCTGAAAGAGCCCGAGATTCACCCGCATGGAATCGTAGTAATAGAGTTTGCCGAGCGCTCCATCGTGCAAAAGCTGCTGGATCTTCTTGACCGCACCGGTGAACAGGAAGGTGTGGTCCACCATGATTTTCAGGTTCTTGCGCGCGGCCAGTTCAATCAGTTCCTTCGCCTGGTCCGCATTGCTGGTGAAGGGCTTCTCGACGAAAACGTGTTTGCCGTTCTGCAGAGCCGCTTTCGTCAGTTCATAGTGGGTCCATACCGGCGTCACCACGGCAATGGCATCGATCTCCGGAGAAGACATCAGCTCGGCGGCGTCATCCGTTACACGCACGTCCGGATAGGCTTTCGCCACCTTTCGCCGGGCGGAAGCGCTTTTGTCGCACACCGCCACCACTTCAGCCTCATCCATCCGGTCCAGATTCCGAACGACGTTCGGCCCCCAGTACCCATACCCTACAACTCCAAACTTCACCATGGTTTCACTTCCTGATTCTTGCGGGAGGTCTGTATTGCGCGGTTTAGTGACAAGCGTGGGCATTTTGGATTTACCTCATTTCGGCGGGGGACGGTGGTTTGAGTTCTTGTAAAGAGGGGGGGTCTTCTTAGTGAGCGCCGTCGCCCAGAACAACCGCTCCAGGCGTGCGCCATAAGATTTTCATATCGGTCCAGGGAGAGCAGGTCCGCGCGTACTGCAGGTCGAGGCGAACCATGTCATCGAATTTCACCCGGCTGCGTCCGCTGACCTGCCACAGTCCCGTGATTCCGGGCTTGGCTTCCAGCAGCCGTCGGCGATGCCAGATATCGTAGGCCTCCACTTCGTAAGGCACCGGAGGCCGTGGACCGACCATGGACATTTCTCCGCGCACTACGTTAATGAACTGGGGAAGCTCATCCAGACTGGTCTTGCGCAGGAAGGCTCCCACGCGCGTGATCCGCGGATCGCGCGTCAGCTTGTAGACGCCTTCACCATTTCCGTTGGAAGGCTGCTTATCCGCCTTCCCGGCAATCAATTTTTGCACGTAGGCCTTATGAGCCCCGGCATCGTTGTTCACGTACATCGAGCGGAATTTCAGGAACACAAACGATTTTCCGTACTGGCCGATGCGACGTTGCCGGAAAAATATCGGCCCCTTCGACGTCGCCTTGATCGCCACGGCAATCATCAGAAAAAGCGGCGCCAGGAACAGCAGCGCGAACAGGCTCACCGTAACATCCATGATGCGTTTCATCACGCGAAGGGTTTTCGTGGCATTTTCCCGCTGCGAGAGATCCGGATACAGCGTGGGGTTGCTCGGTCTCTGGTCGCCGTCCTGATCCCAATCCTCGGGAAAAACGTGGAACGAGAGACTCAGCTCGCCGAATTGCTCCGCAGTCAGATTCTTCCGTAATGTCTCCGTCACCCGCGTGATGATGGTGGCCGGAATCGAGCTGCTGTCAGAGGCGATTTCGGTGAACAGCACCCCCAGCACGTTGTGGTTGGCGTACCACCCCGTGATGTCCGTTTCGCGCGAGGAAAGGGCCAGGGTCGCCAGGATTCGCTCCAGCGTCTTTCCATTCTTCTCCGTCGAAAGGTATTTGCCCATGTCGACGAGCAAGAGCATGAAAGGCTTCCGCGAACGCTCGCTTCTTTTTCTTTCGAGCGCGATCATCCGCCGAAAGGCTTCGGCGTTCAAGACGACCGAATCGCCGGAGGTGGTGGCTCCAGAGATCGGGCTTACAGTGGCGCGTTTAGTGGAACTTCTTGCGTTCACGATTCCCTCCGCTTGTTCTGCTTGTGGGGGGTAGAGTCAAGCGAACTGCTGTTTTGCGAATGATTTTTTGGAATTGCAGGCTTAGGAGATTGTCGGCCGGTGGTTTCGGTCTTTTTACTGGGTCGATTTACTTCGGTCGATCTACTGAAGAACTGTATCGCTGGTAATAATCGCTGTGCGCCGCATTTTCGCTGCTATTCACCAAGGCTCCCAGCAGCTTTGACTTTTCCAGCGCTTCCAGGCCACGCTGCAGTTGCTGCTTCTCGGTCGTGCCTTTGCGCGTGACCAGCAGGATTCCGTCTGAGAGCCGGGACCAGATGCTTGTGTCCGCCAGCGGGAGTACCGGTGGAGAATCGATGACGATCCAGTCGAACCAGCCTTGCAACTGATCCATCAACTGCGCGAGTTTCCCCGATTGCATCAGTTCCAGAGGATTTTGCGGGGTGGTGCCCGCCGGCAGAACCCAAAGCCCCAGACTTTCGAGGCGATAAATGTTACGAGTTTCCGTCTCTCCACTGAGCCACTCGCACAGCCCGGGAGCTTTGCCTAAGCCAAACTTTTCAGACACCGTCGGCCGCCGCAGATCGCCTTCGAGCAGCAACGTCTTGTGCTGTTTTCTCCGCGCCAGCGTGCAAGCCAGGTTGGCTGCGACCGTACTCTTGCCTTCCTGTGGAATGGTGCTGGTAATCAGGATCTTCTTCAGCGGACGGCTCTGGCGCAGCTGCCGCAACCGCACCGCGAGAAAGCGAAACTTTTCCGCGCCCAGGCTTCCTTCTTTCCCCACCGCAACCAGCCGGCTTTCCTGCGGGATGAAGACCGGCAACACTGGGCACCGCTCCAGGAAATCGCTGGAAGCTGGCTGAGCCGTCTCGACGGATTCTGCTCTGGCCGGTCGTTCCTCGATCGTATTGCCCAGGCGCATCTTCTCTTCGGCGGCCCGCAGCAGTTCCGTCGCCACAGAGAACGTGGACTCCCCGTTCCCTGTCTCCGACTCCGACCTCTGTAATGCGTCAAATATACGGCTCATGATTTAGATAGGCTTCCGGTGCAACTGCTACACGATCCGCGTTTTCAATTCTTCTTCCCGGCTCTGCGCGTTTTGCAGTTGGGCATAGAGCGCGAGCAAGGTCCGCGCCGCCTTGCGCACGTCGAGTTCTTCATTCGCTTTCTTGCTCTCCGAACGCTGCGTTACTCCCAGGCGGAAGTCTTTCGCGATATCGTCGATGATCTCAGGACTCACGCTCGGCATCTGTCTGGCATAGGCCGCGATCAGCGCATTTTCGCAAATCGTATTGATCAATCGTGGCAGCCCTTGCGAGTGCTGGAACACTGCCGCAACGGTCTCCGGCGGAAACAGCGCCGAGGGACCGGGGCTTCCCGAAAGTCTCAGGCGGCTGTGGATGTATCCCAGGGTTTCGGTCGAATTCAACGGCAGCAGGTGGGAACGCAGTGCGATTCTTTGTTTCAGCTGCCGCAGATCCGGAGAGTCGAGTTTGTCATCCAGTTCGGGCTGCCCGACCAGAAGAATCTGCAACAGCTTGTCGTCCGCCGTCTCAAAGTTGGTCAGGAGCCTGATCTCTTCCAGAATCTCAGCCGAAAGGTGATGCGCTTCGTCAACCACCAGAACCGTCGTCAGTTTCTTCTGGCTGCGCGCGATCAGATGATGTGCAATCTGTAACAGAAGTTCACCCTTGGTTTTGCTTGTGGGTGGAAGCCCCAGATCAGCCACAATGTACTGCAGGAATTCGAGCGGCGACAGCCGTCCGTTAAAAATGTAGGCGTAGGCAACGTCTTTACTTTGCCGCAGCGATTGCAACAGGCAGCGCAGCAAGAGGGTTTTTCCGGTTCCCACTTCGCCGGTCAAGACCACGAAACCTTTGTGCCGTCGCACACCGTAATAAAGAGCGGCCAACGCTTCGTTGTGCCTCCCTGTCGGAAACAGAAACGAAGGGTCGGGAGTAATCTCGAACGGATTTCGCTTCAGGCTGTAAAAGGCTTTGTACATGGATGATCCGCTAGCCCCGCAGGTAACTGAAGGCTGACCCCAACAAAATCGTAACAGATACAAAAACCGCTGTCGCCCAACCCAGCCACAGCCGCCGCCGCTCCTGCTGGTCTTCGCTCGTAACCGTAATTGCCGGAATTTCCGACATCACCGCGACCGGCAACAGCTTCTGCAACGCCTTCTCGTCGTGAATCCTGTCATCTAGCATCTCGAATGCCCCGGCCACTGCAGCGCCCAGAGCTAACCCGATCCCGAGTCCAATTCCGCAGAACTTCAGGCGGTTCGGGAAATCGGGTTTAGTCGGCAGGCTCGGAGCATCGACAACCTGGAAGCGCTCTCCTTGTTGAAGCAACTCCATTTTCGTGGCCATGGAAGACTCGTTCTTCTTCTTCAGGAGGTCGTCATAATTCGCCTTGGATTGCTCGTAGCCACGCGTCAGATCTGCCAACTGCTGCTCACGAATAGGCTCCTGGTTTAGACGAGCTTGGTAATCCTCCACCTTCGCAGCCAGCGCTGTCAGGGAGTGTTCCCGGTTGGTGACCTCAACCTGGTTGGAGCGCAACTGGCTCTGGACCTGAGCCAGCATCGAGGCCCTGGTCGGATCCGCATCGAGTGCGGGATCAGCCGAGTCGTTCGCCGGAACCTTCTCTTTCAGACTGGCTAGGAGCTGATTCCTCATTTTTTCGGTCTTTGTGATCTGTTCTTTCAGCTTGCGTACATCGGGATGACGGTCCGTGTAACGGGAGCTTAAATCGGCGAGCTGCGCCTTCAGCTTTTCCAGTTCTTCATCGATCGCCGGAAGCCCGACGGTAGTTCCGTCTATACTCTTCGCCGGCCCTTGGAGTGCCCGGTACTGGTCCGCGAGGCTTTGCAGGTAGACGTGCTGTTGTTTGGCTGCGTTCAGAGCGTCCTGCTCGCTCTGCAACTGCGACTGCAATCCACTGAGAATTTGGAGATTGCTCGCCAGTTGCCCGGGCATCTCCTCGACGTGCTGCCCCTTGAATTCACGAATCTTTTCTTCCTGATCCGAAAGGGTTTGCCGGGCGGATTCCAGTTGGCTCTCGAGAAACTTGGTGGTGTCTTCCGATTGCTGCTGTCGCACCTCGAGATTCTCGTTGATGAACAAGTTGGTCAGTTCGCTGGTAACCTTTTGTGCCACCCGGGGATCGCGGGAAGAGTAAGAGACGTTAAAAGCAGTAATCTGGTTGCGCGCATCCCGTACCAGTTCGATGTCGATATCTTTGCGCATGGCCTCGACCTGTTGGTCGGGCGACGCCTGCGAGTGCGGGCCGGGATACAGGTTGAACTGCTCGATGATATGCAACAGCCGGGTACGGCTGAGAATCTGCTGGGTAATGCTCTGCATCCGCTCCTGCAAGTCATCGTTTACATTGGGCGTGACGTAATCCTTCGGCATGGTGGGTTGCTCCACCAGTATCAGGGTGCTCGACAGGTAGCGCGGCGGAAGCACCCAGCTGGCACCCCACACCACAGCCCATCCCAGAAAAAGCGGGATCAGGAACTGCAGGTGGCGACGGCGCACCACGCCCAGGTAGCGTTGCAGATCGAAAGCTTGTTCCGAACTTTTCTCGTCCAGATCGTCAACCATATTCATCTTCCCAATTTATCTTCCCAGCGCTCTGGAAAACTGATAGGCAATCGAAACGAATTCACGGTTGGTGTTGGGAGTCGCCGCCAGCACCGCAACCCCGCTGTAATCCTGATGAAGCCGCGTGTATCCCAGCGTCAAATTCACATGCTGGTGAAACTGCTGCTGCACGCTGGCAGTTCCCGAAACGGTGTGTCCATTCTGGCCGAGCAGATTCGCGACGCCCAAAATATCATTCTGCGCATACCCTCCCGTCACCGATGCGCTCAGCGTGCGGGAAAGCTGTTGCCGGAAGGAGGCGTTGGCGCTATCCATTTTCACTGCGCCAATCAGCCCTCCGCCGCCGGAGATGACGTGCGCGTAGCTCAGAGCGAAGCTGCTTCGGCGCGCCTGCCAGCTCAAACTGCCTCCCGCGGCCGGGTTCCAGCTGTGCGAACCGGGCAGCGGCGTGGATCCCGTCTCAGGAAACTGCGGTCCAACGTTCGCGTACTGCGGCCCCCCAAAGGCGGAAAAGGACAGCCTCGACGACACGTACAGTGTGTAGAACAAAAGCACCGCCTGCGTCTGGGTCTCGTTCTCCCCCGCAGTCGGGTAGGAGAGCAATCGCTGGTACTGATAGGTCACGCCGAGGTAATGCATCTTCGAAGCCCGCAGCGCGTAGAAAGCCGATCCAGCCTGCGTACTCGAATCAAAGAGGCCCGGCACCTCGGCCTGGTTCGGATAGTGCAGGTTGGTAAACGTGCCACTCGCTCCCACCATCTGGTTGGCAGCGAACTGCGCGGCGATCCCTACATTTCCGGAATTGCTCAGCCGGTCCGCAATCGGCGCAATCACGGAAAAATTAGCCTCTTGTGTGCTGCCCGAGACAGCCCCAGCCCCAGCCAGATCCGGCTGATTAAATACGTTCGAGCTTTTCTGGAAGCCATCCCGACCGCTCAAGGTCACGTGCGGGCTCAGGCGGTACTGCACATCAATCGACGCGTTCTGATCCTGCTCGTTCAGCGCACTCTCGCGCTGATAGAAAGTGAATCCGGGGGCATACATCGAAACGATGTGCAGTCTTGTTGTGGTTTCGTCCAAAGCGATGAAGGGTGCTACCGAGTAACTGACGTCGCTCACGGGATGGCCGGCTACTGACCCGACCGCGTTATCCGTATATCCGCTGGTGAATGCCAATCCGCCGCGAAGGTAGTTGGAGCGTTCCTCGGAAGTCGTCGAAATTGGGAACGATTGCCCGCTCACCGGAGGCGGTGTCAGCATTGGCTCGGAAGTGCTTTCCGGACCGGAGATCTCCGCACCGGCGACAGCGGGCGCGGGCGCAGCAGGCGTGTTCTCCACTTGCGACCACAGGGCCGCTGGAGACAGCAAGCACAGCCCAACGCAAACTCGTTGCAACAGTTTCATACTAAGGTACGACGATCGTGTCCCTCGGCTGCAGCTTGATGTTCTGCGCAGGATTCTGTCCCTTCACCACTTCTTTGTAATTGAAAGGAATCCGGGTCTGCGTGCCATCCGCATTCTGCCGCAGGATATAAATCGATTTCTGCTTGGCGAAGTCGCGGAATCCGCCGGCCATCGCGATGGCATCGAGCACCGTGGCGGAATTTGTGATCACGTACGACCCTGGCCGGGTTACCTGTCCCAGGATGTTGAACTTCTGACTGTTGATTTGCTGAACAATCACCGTAACTTCGGGTTCGGAGATGTAATTCTTCAGCTTGGCCGCAATCTCCTGCTCCAGCTTCAGCGGAGTCTGTCCCGTCGCCTGTACTTCCCCGACCAGCGGCAGCGAGATTTTCCCATCCGACCGCACCGGAATCGAGCGCGAAATATCTGGCTCTTTCCATACATTGATGGCCAGCACGTCATCGTTCCCAATCACATAAGCGTCGTCATGCGGCTTCGGCGCCGTCGAACCATCAGCACTTTGCGAAGTTTGCGGCGCGCTGGAGCCTTGACCGCTCTTCGTTCCTGCCTGCGCCCACAGCCCGCCCGACATCAGCAGACACAAAGCGGTTGCAACCACTCCGGCAATCCAAGAACTGCTGGCTGTTCTTTTCACGTCGGCTCCTTGGCGCTTCCCGCTCATCCGGCTGGCTTCTGCAGTCAACTTGCTTTCCCACTTCCCTTGGTCTGAGCTGAACTGGCCAACCGTGTTCCCGAAAAAGATGACAGATACGACTCCGAAGCGCTCATGTGATACTGCTCAATCTTGTACAACATCGTACGATAGCTTACGCCTAACAGCCGGGCGGCTGCTTTCCGATTCCAACCAGTTTTCTCCAGAGCGGCCGCGATCGCATTCTTCTCGGCTTCTCCTTTTACGCTCTGAATCAGCGATTTCAAGGATTGCGGCAGAGACCTGTCTGCATGCGCTTCCGCCTCATCGTGCCCCGGCAGCGGCAGCTTGAAGTTGTGGCCGGAAGGCGCATCGCCGTTGTTTCCCAGATGTGGTTCGAAACCGTTCAGGCTGAGGTCCTTTTCGCCCGCCACCAGATAGCGTTTGACGAAGGTCTCCAATTCCTTCAGATTCCCCGGCCAGCCGTGGTTCTGGCAGGCAGCCAGCACCGACGGACTGAATTCTCGCGCCGGTAGACCGTAATACCTTGCCAGCTTGTGCATGGAATAACGCAGAAGAACTTTGATTTCGTCTTTACGCTGGCGCAACGGCGGCACGTGAATGGTAAACGCGCTGAGACGGTAATAAAGGTCCGCTCGCAGGCGCTTCTCGGCGAGCGCGCGCTCCATGTTGCTGCTGCTCGCCGCCAGAATCCGTACATCCACTTCTACTGCTTTGTGGTCGCCGGTCCTTACAAATCGCTTGTCCTGCAATACCTGGAACAGCCTCGATTGCAGCGCCAGCGGCATCTCCGTAATCTCGTCGAGCAGCAGTGTTCCCTTTTCCCCAATCTCGAGTTTTCCAGGAATCGTCCTGCCGTTACTTGTCGAGGATCCGTTTCCATTCCCTCGGCCGAACAGCTCGATCTCCAGCAAGTCTCCTGGCATTTCCGAACAGTTGACGCGCAAGAACTTGAATCCGGAATAGACCGACAGCTTGTGGATCAGGCGGGCAACCGTGCCTTTTCCGCTTCCCGGTTCACCCAGAATGAGCACGGGAACGTCCGCCTGCGCCAGCAACTCCGCCTGGGCTCGGAGCTTTTGCATAACCGGGCTTACACTGAGGAAGAATTCATCCTCGCCCACCGATTCGATATCTTCGCTCGCCATCTCTGCGTCCGCGTCCCCGTCCGACGAACCAAGATTTCTCTGGATCAGCAGTTCCAGCTGTCCTTCGTTCAGGGGACGGACCAGAACATCTTTGGCGCCGAGGCGGATCGCTTCTTTCTGCCGCCCCGCGTCCTCTGGGTAGCACAGCACCACGATCGGCAGATCGGGACGAAGCCGGCGAAGCCACGGTAAAAGGTGCAGGCTGTCGGTGTCGCCGCGCGGAATATCCAGCACCAGCACGGTCGGCGCTATATCGGATTGCACTCGTTCCATGGCATCCCAGCCATTGGCCGCCGTTTCCACATGCCAGGAGTTGCTTTCCGCCAGCGAACCAAGCATGCGGAGAACGGACGATTCCCTGCTCACGACCAGCAAGCGAAGCGTTTCAATTGTGTTTGGTGCCATGGGTGAGTTGGACCTTGACGACAGAGGGGAAGATCAACTGCGGGAGATTTTTTTAGACCGGTTCGACTTCGTATCCTTCCACGCGGACCGCTAGCGATCTTTGGATCGCATCCACCGAAATCACCAGCGTGCGGTCGCCGTTGCGCGAAACCAGAATGCCTTCCAGACCATCCAGTGCGCCACTCCGGATTCGCACTCGTTGCCCGATCTTCAGAAAAGGATGGGACGACCAGGGCAGCGGACCTTCAATCAAACCGCGCACAGCCTCAATCTGTTCTTCCGGAATAGGAACGCCTTCCCCGCTCGCGCCCACAAGTCCGAATACTCCTTCGACTCGCAGCGCACGTAACCGTTCCGACCGATTTGGCACGAACTTCGCAAACACATAGCAACTGAACAGCGGCATCTGCACCGATTTCTTGCGATCGCTCCAGCGATGCACCTCGGTGACCAGGGGCAGGAACGTCTTCACGCCTCTCTCTTCCAGCCGCTGAGCCACGATCTTCTCGTGGCGAGGGCGCGTTTGCAGCCCGTACCAGTGTTCTACTGCCGCCTCAACCAATGGTGCCGACTGCGCGAATTCCAGGATACTGGTGGCCATAGCTTCGCCCTCTAAGTCACATCTCACAGTGACCCCAAAACCACTTTAAAATGCCGCTCCCACCGGAGATCTCACAACAACGAGATCCTGGGGAGATACGATCTGAATAATCGGGGGGAAATTAAAGAAAGTCTTGCCAACCTAAAAACTGCTTTTCTCGGTTATCGCTGCGTTGGTATCAGCGCGACTTCCGTTCCTGGGGTCCTACTGCTCTGAAGCACATCCACTGCCAAATCCGGGAGGCCTTGCTAATCCCTACTATTCCTATAGTGATTGTAGCAAATTAAGACCGCTTGTCAAGACACGCAAACTGCCGCGTATCGCGCCTACTGGGTCACCAGTGAACCATCGGGCCGGGGGGAGAAATGTGCCGATCTGACTGTCGGCTAGCCCTGACGAAAATCAGCTTACATCCGATTGCAGATTGTTGCAAGGGGTATGAAGTGGCCCGTCCGGGCCATTACTCTCGCACACAAGTGGCACCCTACGTTCAACCACCAGTAATGCCTCAGTCTCGCAGCAACTCATCCGGGTGGCGCCTCTCAAAGTGCCGTCGGAAATTTAATCAAGTGCATGATTACAAGTAGCTTAGCGACATGCATTGCCGCGTAGAACTACCCGGGCCGTTAGCCAGACCTGCCGAAGCCCACTGAAAATCCTACTCTCGCCTGTCTATGCAATTTTTTGCAGTTTATGTCCATCCCTTGCAACATTTGCGAGCGGCGCAATGCAGAAGGTTGCATCCGCTTACAAAGTGACGCGTCCGCAAGAACGCTCCCAGGAATGGATTCGGTAGAAGTAGAAGTGTAAAAATGAAGTCCCGCTACTAGAGGCGACGAATAAAGCGCAGCTGTCAAGAAAAACGGCGTGCCCGATCTCGGCACGCCGTTTGTTACTCGGATTTTCAAAGCGAGCTGTCGGAGTTCAACCGCCGCTGATTTTGCGTCTAACGAACTGAGGCCTGTCGGCGCGACCGATAAACCACGGCTCCCACGCAGAACAGACTGGACAACGCTAGATACATCAAGGATGTTCCGCCCTCGGGAACCTTGGATCCGCCGCCTCCGCATCCTCCCTTACCAGCATCACCGCCCCAGCCGTTGCCGCCCCCGTTGCCACCGCATCCTCCGTTACCACCATTACCGCCCCAGCCACCGTTGCCACCATTCCCGCCCCAGCCGCCGTTTCCGCCTTGGTTGCCTCCGTTGCCACCGAAAATCAAGAAGGCGGATGGCGCACCGTTCAGAACGCTAGCTCCCACACCCGCTGCAGTTCCGCTCGAGAGCCCCTGAGCAAAAGCGCAAGGCGCGAGACACATGAGAGCCGCAAACGCTCCCAACACAGAAAACCTGGCGACTGATTTCATCGTACTTCTCCTCATTACTGATCGGGATAAAGCGTGGGGGGAAGGCTGCAGATGCAGAGCCAAACTCTTCCGCTCTACATTACATGTGTCACTTTACTTTGAAACCAGAAACTGTCAAGCCTGATAATTTTTGCAACACGTCGCAACCGATTGCAACCATCGGCTCTCCTCGGTTGGACAGGAGCTCAGGCGAGAACAAGTTTGCGATAAAGCTTGGCAGAACAACCCAAGTTTATGAGGAATGGTTACGGCGCAGGAATCTTCGCACTCACTGCCGTGGATGGCGTGCTCTCTTCATTACTGGAATTGACTGCGGTGGTCTCGTAGTAATAGGTCTGGCCATCCGTCACCGACGAGTCGGTATATGCGGTTGTGGCGTTGAGCACCGGGTTAATCTGCGTGAAGCTGCCCGTAGTCCCGGTACGGCGATAAACGTTATATCCCGTTATATTCGGGGACGTGCTCGCGACCCACGTCAGGCTCACGCTATAGGCAGGCGCTGCCACCCCGGTTCCGGTAAGAGTTGCTGCCGCCGGAGAGTTCGTCGCGCTGCTCGCAAACGACGCGCTTGTCGACGCCAGCCCGCTCGACAGCGGCGTAAACGTAACCGTGAAACCCGCACTCTTCCCCGCAGCTATCGTAACCGGGAATGTGAGGCCGCTGATGGCAAACTCCGAACTCCCCACCGTCACTCCCGTGACCGTCACGCTTGCCCCAGTAGCATTGAGCGATCCCGTCTGGGTTCCACTCGTTCCTACCGTGACATTACCCACGCCGATCGTAGTCGGACTCACGCTCAACTGCCCTTGCGTCGACCCGGTCGCCGAACCACTCAATGAGATGTCCAGGTTTGTATTCGAAGCATTCGAAGCAATCGCTACGCTTCCCGTGGAATTGCCCGCGGATTGCGGGGCAAACGTCACCGTAAAAGTCGTGCTCTGTCCCGGAGTCAGCGTAACCGGCGTGCTCAATCCTGAGACGCTGAAACCTGTGCCAGAAACCGTGCCTTGCGAAATCGTCGCATTTAAACCGCCGGTGTTCTGCACCGTCTCCGTCTGCGCCTGAGTCTTGCCCACCTGTACGCCGCTAAAGGAAAGCGTGGCTGGCGTGGCGGTCAAAGTGGCTGGCGTCACTCCCGCTCCGGAAAGCGCGATGTCAACCGTAGTGCTCGATCCGCTCACCGTGATCGATAGAATGCTGTTCGCCGCGCCTATCGCCGTCGGCGCGAAAACCACCCCAAACGTAGTGCTCTGGTTCGCTGCCAGCGTCAGCGGCAGGCTCAGCCCCGCATAACTGAAACCTGCACCGCTAAAAGTCGCCTGCGAAATCGTGAGATTCGTTGTTCCTGAGTTCTTCAGCGTCTCGGTCTGCGTCTGGCTGGTGTTCACTTGCACGCTGCCGAAAGTGAAGCTGGTTGGGCTCGCGGTCAAACTACCAGCTGCAACCGCAGTCCCAGTAAGCGCGATGTTCACCGCACTGTTCGAGCCGTCGTTGGTGACTGCCAAATTCCCGGTTGCAGTCCCGGCGGACTGCGGGCTGAAAACAACGTTGAAGCTAATGCTCTGTCCCGGCGACAAAGTGACCGGCAGACTCAACCCGGCTGTGCTGAAGCCCGGGCCGGTAACCGCCACTTGCGAAATCATAAGCGTGTTTCCGCCAGTATTACTGAAGATCTCGCTCTGAGCCTGGCTGGTGCCAACCTGCACGTTGCCAAAAGTGATGCTCGTGGGAGCAGCCGTCAAGGTGCCTGTGACAGGAGTCTGCGTTCCTTGGCTGGCAGGTTTTCTGGAGCTAAATCCTTGGCAGCCCACCATGGTGGCCAGGGCTAAGATGACGACAAGCGCATTCGAACGAGTGGGGAGGCGGCCCATAGGAATTGAAAGAATCGAGTTAGTCCTGTTCAGTCAGCTCCAAAACTTGAAATCTTAGTGTGCCCTCGCCCCTCCCGCGGCGTAAGGTCCCAAAAGGGCATGCTCCAAATCGCCGAAGTACAGTTCCGGGAGCCAATCATCGATTGGTCCTTCCGGCCCTTCACAACGACTTAGGACCGCGAAATCCGGGTGATCGTGGGCGGAAAAGCCGGAAAGCTTGCCCGCAACAACGCGGCACACACTTGCTTTCCTCCGGTTCAACCGCCAGAGTTTCGGAATTCCAGAGATTTCGAGCGACTCTCAGGGGAGTGCAGCACGGTTTGTCCGTAACCCGAGTGCGTGATAGCGAAATATACAGGGAATCTCTTTGTTTTGGGGTAGTTATTCACGCACTATGATGAACTAGCTCATCGGGAGTAGTCCCCGGAACGCCAGCTATCTCGCGGCGCGCGCCCGCGCCTCACTTCCCTTTCTGCTGCGCGATCCATCGCTCCGTGCGAGCCTCCAGCAGATCCAGCGGAAGCGTTCCGCCGTCGAGCATCTCATCATGGAATTCAGCGTGTCCACCAGGTACTTGGTTGTCACTCCGCCCGCCGTCTCAGCCACCCGGTTGCCGTCGCCATCGTAGACATTGATGACGCTGTTTCTTGTGACACGGCCATTTTGCTATCCCTTTTGACCTTTACCACCATCTGCAGCGCGGTTGAGATAAGAACGGGCGATTTCGTCTGTGGGATCGATCCCGATAGCACGTCTGAGCTCTGCCTCAGCCTCTGAATACCTTCCGAGCTGCCACAGCAAAATTCCGAGCCTGCCGTGCGCTTTGTGAGAATTCGCGTCGAGGAGCGTTGCTGTTCTGAGAAGCCTTTCCGCCTCGTCACTCTGACCGTCGTCTGCCAAGAGAAGGCCAAGGTTAAAATATGCCTCCGCATCGGTTTCATCGAGCTCGATGGCTTTGCGGAATGCTTCTCTGGCAGACTTTTTATCCCCAAGTCGATTGTGTGCGTCGCCCAGGAAGCTCAGAGACATTGGGCTCGGGGCCACAGCAACTGCCTGTTCAAGCCACGCTTTCGCCCGTCGTGCATTTGTCGAAGGATCTCCATCTGTCCTTTTCAAAAATAAGGAACCGAGAACTACCATTGCGAGCGAAAATGTCTTGTCGACTCTTAAGGCGTCAAGAAATGCCGTTTCTGAGTCAGTCCATCTTCCCAGCTTCTGGGCTATACGTCCCGCCTTGCAGAAGTAATCGGGCCGGCTTGTCATGGATGCGAGTTGTTGCCATGCATCGAATGCAACCGCATAATTGCCCGATCGTTCGGCGGCCCCCGCAGCTTCCAGCAGGGCCGATTCTTCGTTTCTCACGCAACCCGTCCCTTACTTTGAGTTCCAGACAGACCCCCATTTTCCGTAATCCCCACATTCCCTGAAAAAACTGGTGAATGTCCCGTCTGTCCCCAGGCTCCCCGGATATCTAGCGTCGTGCCCTGCCTCACTTCCCTTTCTGCTGCGCGATCCATCGGTCCGTGCGCGCCTCCAGCAGATCCAGGGGAAGCGTTCCGCCGTCGAGCATCTCGTCATGGAATTTCCTGAGATCGAATTTCGGTCCCAGCTCTTTCCGCGCGCGCTCGCGGAGTTCGCGAAACTTGAGTTGCCCCAGCTTGTAACTGAGAGCCTGCGCCGGCCATGCAATGTAACGGTCGGTCTCCGACTGGATCGTGGGCTCGTCGACCGCTCCGGACTTGCGCATGAATTCCACTACCTGCTCGCGGCTCCATCCCTTCGCGTGAATTCCAGTGTCCACCACCAGCCGCACCGCGCGAAACAGTTCGGATGAGAGCCGCCCGTAATCCGACACTGGATCTTGGTAGAAGCCAACCTCTTTGCCCAGTTGCTCCGCGTACAAGGCCCAGCCCTCGATGTAGGCGTTGAAGCCCAGACTATGCAGGCGAAACTTCGGCAGTCCCGTCAGTTGCTGCTGCACCGAGAGTTGCATGTGATGTCCGGGAACGCCTTCGTGGTAGGCAATCGCCTCATCGTCGATCAACGACCGCTCCGCGAAGTTGGAAGTCGCCACCACAACCCGCCCCGGCCGCTTCCCATCCGGCGTGCCGGTCACATAGTGAGTCGCAGCCGCCGCCTGAAACGCCGGAATCGCTTCCACCGTCACCGGCGACTTGGGCAGCAGCGTGAACAGCTCCGGCAGTTTCGGCTCCATCTGAGCGATATAGTGCCGAAAATCTTCGAGAATCTGATCCGCCGAAGTCGGAATGTATTTGGGATTGGTCTTGAGTGACGCCCGGAAAGACGCAAGATCGGCAAAGCCTTCCTTCTTGGCAATCACCGTCATCTCTGCTGCAATGCGCTCCATCTCTCGCAAACCAAGTTGATGGATCTCCTCCGCCGTCATGCGCGTCGTCGTCCGCGCGTAGATGTCGTTCTCGTACCTCTTCTTTCCGTCTGCCAGAGACATCACAGAAAGTGTCGTGCGCCCCTCAGGTGCATATTCCGTGCGCAGGAAATTCGCGAAAGTTTTATACGCCGGAATCACGTCGCCTTGGATCGCATCCGTAATCTCCAGCGTCAAACGCTTCTGATCTTCCGCGGAGATGCTTGCGGGATATTTCTTCGTCGGCAGAAGAAATGGGTCGGAATCGATAATCCCCTGGCACTGCACCGGCAGCTTCTCCGCCAGGAACCGAACGGGCATGAGTTTGTCCTTCATGCCCGCGCGCAGCACTTCGGTCGTCTGGCTGAGCACCCGCGGAATCTGGTGCAGCCGCGCGATGTAATCCTCGTAATGTTTCACCGAGTCGAGCGGAACAGAAAGCGGCAAATCCGCCAGGCTGGTATGGACGCCGTTCTGCTGGTTGATCGGCATCTCGTACTCTTTCAGGTCGAAGTCAGCATTGCGCTGCTCGAGCACGCGGATCAGCAAGTCGCGAGAAAGCTGGTCCGGTTCAGAAAAGTCTGTGCTCGGGATGGCCTCGATCCGCGCCAGGAACTCACGGTTCGTTTTATCGCGCTGAACAATCGCGTCTAGCGAGTACTCGGCCAGCTTGTCGTTGTACCGGTAGTCGCCGTAGGCAGTCGCCCGCTCGGGAAAATTGCGCAGATCGGACTCGTATTGCTCGTCGAAGATCGCGTTCTGGGCGGCCACGCGGTCAGCCACCGGCTTCACGCTCTGTCCAAAAACGCAACCGCTCGCGATCAGGAAGAAAACAATAGTTTGCAGACGCATAGTGTAAGAGGCTACCAGACAGAACCACAGAACTGGTGAGATGAACCGCGAATTTTTTCAACGCGCGAAGACTCCGCGCTCTGCACCAGGTAATCTCCGATGATTGTTGCCGTTCGACCTTCATTGCGATTGGCCGTTGATTGAACCGGCTCAACGGCCAAAGCCTTTCCCGATTGCAAGAACGCAATCTTCTTCATGATTCTCCTTACTGCTGCTGCGACCAACCGCTCTGGTCGCTCTAGTCTTGCTCAGCATCTGCTTGGTCGTCGCCTACGTTTTGCACAAAGGTAAGCTGAATTGCAGCGTCGGGAAACTGCGCGTCGTACAGGTAGTAGTTGCCGTCGTCTCCCTGGTCGATATAAAGGTAGTCCGCCCCCACAGCCCATTGGCCGGGGAACGGGCTCATCAGGCCGAACCAGCCGCCGTTCCAGGTGAAGTACCATTCGCTGCCCCTCAGGACGCAGCAATTGGCCGGGTCGTTAAAGTGGAAACCGTAGGTGCGTCCGTAGTGCGTGGCGAAGTAGCCACGGTCGATGTGGATGCCGCCCGGGCGGGTGTTGTACCTCATGGCTCGGGCCAGGACCGGACTGACGACGGTCGGCCTGACGACAGTCGCGCTCGGGTGGTTTTCCCCCTGCCCCGGGCGGATCTCCGGTTGGACATTATTGTACGAGCGATTTTCTGGCGGGGCGTTGTACGAGTGGTACTCTGGCCTGTTCTGCGGCTCGGGTTCCGGACGAGGAGCTGGCCGCGGCGCTGGCGGCGGAGTATACCGCGGCACGTTTGTGGTTGTGGTCTTCCTCTGTTGCGCCTGAATCGTCCCTACAGTACTCACGGCCAACGATGCGAGAAGAACCAGAAAAGCAGCTTTCTTTGGGGATGTCATGTGTGGCCTCCGATCGATTTGTCTTAGGTTTGGAGGGCGTCGAACCGTGCGACCCAGTCCAATCGTCCTCACTCAGATACGCGACGTTTTCTCGGAAACGGGGTCATGGATCTCTTGGGGTGCGTTGCCGGAAGATCCGCTAAACATCGACCAGAGCAAATCGCAGGTTTCCGGAAATGATGATCACCGGGACAAGCAGCTGGCGTGGAAGAGGCGTCGCTCGAGAGATGGGAATGGGTTACTGGAAGGCCTGGCCTTACCTGACGAGAGTAGTCTAGTGGTTTTTTCGGACGAGAGAGGAATTGGCCGTTGATTGGAAGTGGCTCAACGGCCAAAGCCCGGCAGATTATTGGTCACCGGCCGACACGGCAAGTACCAACATAGGACACGGTGCACATGAAGTTGGGGTTGTCGTCACTGCCCAGATTCGCACATTGATCGCCGGTCTTGGACGAGCTCACCAGCACGCCCGCCATGCATTCCATTTGCATGTTGCCGCTGGCCTGCTGGTCGGCGGCTTGGTCCGCTGTGGCCTGGTCACCGGCGAAACCGACGCCGATGCCAGAAACTGAGAGTTGAACTGCTCCGAAGGCCAACGCGGCCAGGGTTAGGAATACCGCAAGCGTCAACACAGACTTTTTCATTTTCATTCTCCTCTGTTTCAGGATTTCACTGACGGGGTAACCGTCTGGTGATTCGGGCAGGTTCCGGTGTACTTTCTCCGTTTTCCGCCTTCACTTACTAACGCGACAAGCGAAGGAAAACGGGGTCATCGGGCGGGGAAGAGATGAAAATCCGTGCAAAAAGAGAATGTCGTCGGTATCCAGCTTGTGCGCGAAAAGGGTCAACGCGGTTTCGATGGCAGCATTGTCAGTCCTGCCCGATCAAGAGCGAGAGCAGGCTGATGAGGTCGAGGGCAAATGCAGCCGCCTTCCAAGAAAGATTAAAAGTGCGACAGCATTCGCCCGAAAGCCTTCTTCTATTTCGCAACTAATCGCCGAAGCCAGTTAGGGTAATCGGCGTAGGACCCGTTCCCCCGCTGACCAGCAGCCGTAGATACCCAGTGTAGGAGGCGCCGCTTGCCTGCGGCGTGAAAGTCGCTTTAATCACGCACGTCACGCCCGGCCCCACAGATGTGCCGCAATTATTCGTCTGCGCAAATACGTGCTTTCCGGTGTCGACGATCTCAAATTTCTCGATGTTGACGGTCGTAGACGTAGTGTTGGTTGCTGAGATACTTATCTCCGCGGTGCTTCCCACCTTTTCACCAGAGAAGTTCACCATCCAATTAGGGTTCAACACAATGCCACTGCCGACGCCGAAGCTGAATTGGAGAGTGGCGTCAGTCGCCAAAGGGACGGCGAGCGGGATTGTGCCCGTGACATCCGTTCCCGTCGGAGGTGGAACTTCACTGACCATAATGTAGTAAGTGGTGCCAGCGGAAGCCGCGAAGTTCACGTAAGAGGATTGAACGATATCCCCAAAAATGGTAGGCGAATCGTCATTGCAGGCGACCGGTGTCGGGGATGAAGGAGAGCCGGTGAACACATAGATGCCCGTATCGTAACGGCTGTTCGCAGTGCTGGCCGCATAGTTGTCGCTCGTCGAGGGCGTGAACTTGTACCAAACGCTTCGGAAGACGCTCGCGCCGCCTGGCCAGGATCCGCTGCACGAGGCCCCGGGGTTGCGCAGAGCTGGATCCTGAGGTATCGGATCGCTCTGGGGATTTACCTCACCTCCAGCGCCGGTGCCACTCAGAATTTCGGTTGGGTTTGTTGCCGAGGTGTTTACGAAGCTTTTGAAGGGCACTTTGGTGATGTTGATCGCATTCGCAAAAACATCGTTCTTAGCGGCCAGCGCCGTTTTGACGCTTAGACCACCTGCGGTCAATATATTGTTCGAAGCGTCGGTCACGATCGCCAGGAAGTTGGCAGGGACAAAAGACGCTGCGGTCAGAGGATTCGAATTCGGATACTTATCAATCTTAGAAAACTCCTCGGGAAAGCCCTCGACCGTGAGAGCCAAGCTTGCTCCCGGAATAAATTGCGCGAAATCCCAGCGCGTGGTTTTGGTATCCGCGAAGTCGATCGGCGTAGGCTCTAAAGCGTATTCTGGATCTCCTTCCGAATAGAGCACGAAACTCGAGTCAGCGATGCAGTACGGCTGCGGCAGGGGATTGTTCGGCGCCGAGGCGCAGACCATGTAACTTGCGCCGTTGAGCTTGGACCCGATCACAAGAGACTGCAGATGCATGCCGGGGTCCCCGCTGAATTGGACCGAGAAAACTGTTTGCTTGCTCCCGGCACTGGATAATTGTCCATTGCCTCGCTCCCACAGAGCAGGCGTCACGGTTACCGTGAAACCGGTTCCCTTGAGAGGCACCGCCAGGTTAGGATAAGGCGAAGGCGGGTTTGGCTTGTTTGGATCGCTGGTCGGCGTGCAGGTCGGAGGAGGTGATGCGGAACCATCAAGCGGTGCGAAGAAAGGTGTGGCCGTCGAGTTCGGGCACAGCGAGTTGGGACCGGTGCCATTCCCAGAACTGGAAGTGTCCGGCCGACGGTAAGCATATAGAGGCAGCGTGGCTAAAATGCAGAACACCAGAGAGGCACGACCCACACTCTTAAGATTGAGCATTTGCGTAACCTTCCTTGGAAACTGTAAGCGGTAAGCAGCGGAGCCCTTCGCGCGAGGGAAAACGACCGCGTGCAGTGTCTTCGGTTTTGCCGATCTCGTCAAGTGAATTGTTAGCGATTTTTTCGCCGCCGGCAGGGCGAGTGCTGTGCAACGCCTTTCACACTCGCACGTGCGCCATCCGGCTGGTGAGCACCCCAAATCCGGCCCGCTCTGCTCGTTTGCGGATGGAAGACAGCGCCTCTTTACGCGCTCCGGCTGAGGTATGGCCGTCGGCCTCGAGTTCCAGCAGGAATAGCTCTGCTTCGAGAGCCGCGAAATTGCTCCCACGCTGTTTGGCTTCCGCGGGGAGACTGCGGATTTGTTGCACAGCTTCGGCGCTATGACCCGTGACCTTAAGGTAGGTTGCAAGACTCATGCGATTCTCGAAACTCGTGTCGGGATCCTGACTCGCAATTTGGCGGATGCGGTCCGCATAGCTTTGGGCCTCCGACAGCTTCCCTTCTTCAACCTCCACTCTTAGTAGAGTCGAGTCGGCGATTGACTCAAGATTGGGATCGGGAGCTTCCTTAAGCTTTTCGAGGGCGTCGAGCGCCTGCCGCTCGGCCTCAGACAGCCGGTTCCGTTCCAGGTTGATCTCGGCCAGGGACATGAATCCGAGCGCAACGCCAGCTTGATCTTTTTGCTCGGTACTGATCTTGATTGCCTCCCGGTAGGAGGATTCCGAGGCATCGAACTCGCCGCGACGATACTGCACGTCGCCCATATTAAAGAGGCACGTCGCCACGGCCGCGGGATCGCTGTTCGCCCGGCGCAATTGCAATACCTTCTTATAGGTAGCCAGCGCGCCGCCGGTGTCGGTTTCCGCCTGGTACTGGGCCAGATTACTGAGGGCCGTCGATTGGATCCCGGTGTTACCCAAGTCCTGGGCCAAGGCAAGAGCCTTGCGTACCTCTTCTCCGGCCTCAACCTGATGGCCTCCGGCAGAGAGCACCTGGCCTTTCAGAATGTACCCCCGGGCCTCGTCTTCCTTGTCTTGGATGGAGGCGGCCACGTGCAGTGCAGTGTCGATGTAGCCCTGCGCGTCCTGGGGCTTTCCCATCCTGACCAGAGCCACGGCCATGTTCACATTCGCACCGGCCAGATCCTTCTGAGCGCCGGCGTCTCGATGAATCTTGATCACCCGTTCGTACGTCTGCCTGGCTTCATCGTAGCGGCCCCGATCCAAGTACCACGTGGCGAGATCATTGAGGGCAATGGCGGCATTCACGGTGTCGCCAGAGGCTGAAAAGAGTGTCTCAGCCTGGTTGCATGCCGCAAACGCATCGTCCACGTGACCCAGGTTGCGATGGGCCCAGCAAAGTTCGAGTTCCGCGTTGGCCTGCATCAGGCGCGCACCGCGCTTTTGTGCTTCGCTCAGCGCCCCCTGGGCTGATCGAAGTTCGCCGCCGAAATCGTTCATCGCGGCGTAGGCTTTCGCCTTTGTGATCTCGATGCGGGGATCGGAGTTCATCGGCGGCCGAAGTCCGGAGAGTTCATTCAGAGTGTCAAGCGCTGCCTTGGGCTGGGACCCTTCCAGTTGAGCGTTGGCTAGCTGCAGGCCATAGCTCAGTTGTTGATAATGCGGAAACAGAAGACCGTAGTCCTTGCTGGCACTGGCCCAGTCCCGGGTCATTTCCTCGGATCGAGCCCGGGCAAGCACGATGTATTCAAAAGGAAGCGGCGTTTTCCCGGCAAGCTCGGCTGCTTTCTTTGCCTCCTCGGCGGCTTCCGGATCATGCTTCAGTTGCGACCAGGTATCGGCTAGCGCAGAATGAATGGCGACGTTGCCCGCTTCCCGCTGCGCCGCTTTTTTCAGCAGATCCAACGCCCCCGGCGCGTCCAGAGAACGGAGCTTGTCGACCGCCTCGAAATACAACTTGCGAGCTTCGCGATTGCTTGGATAAAGATTCTGCAGTTGGGAAGCTTCTGTTTCAGGGAGGCGGGCCTTTCCAAGCTTGCTCAAAACCTCAGCCGCAACCCCCGTGACAAGCTTGCCGTACTCTGTCTCGTTGCCGCTACGCTGGAAGCTACCGATTGTTTTTCCGGAGGAATCTTCGAGGTGTAGATCGAGGCTGAGAGTCTTCTCCAGCGACTGGGCGTTAATGGAGTAGCTGCCAAGGACAACGTAGTTGGCGCCAAGGGCCTGGCGCACTTCGGCAAGACTCTGGCTTTCGAGACTCTGTGTTGGAGGAATCGAGAGTTCGGTGCGGACCCGGGCTAGTTCGTCGGGCGGTACCGTTTGGATGTCGGTCGACGCGCCCAGATCTGCCGTTAGGGTCTCGCTCAAATCGGTGGCGAGCCAGTCGTAGGCTCGGTCTCCTGAATCATTCTTAAGGCCGGCTACCATCACGAAAGGTTTCACAATCGGGTGCAGGGTCCGCCACTCGTAGACGCCGACTCCCGCGAGCGCAGCAAGAATCAGAAAAATGGAAATGCCTGCAATTATCGAACGGCTAGTCTTCGAGGTGGGCTGAGGATGCAAGGGGATCGCACTGGGCCGGGTAGTGAGGAATTGCGGAGTGTTTTCCGCCAGGGCAACAGCAACCTCGCGCGCGTTGGGGAAACGATCAGCCGGATGCCGCGCCAGGCAACGAAGGATCACAGATTCACAGGCAGGACTCATGTCGGGGACGAAGTTGCGTGGGGAAGGCGGAGCCTCGGTCAACCGCCTGAAGGCGGAGGCGAGCGGGTTATCGCCGGTGAAGGGCCTTTCGCCCGTCAGCATCTCGTAGATCACCAGCCCCAAGGCGTAAACATCTGAGGCTTTCGTCGCCGGCCGGCATTCCAACTGCTCAGGTGCCATGTAGGCCGGCGTTCCCAACAGACCTGGGCCGGTGGAGAAAGATATACCCTCGTCCGACGCCAGCGATTGCAGGGCAAGGCCGAAATCCGTCACTACGGCACGCTCTGTGTCCTGTCCCGGTACTCCGACCAGCACCACATTCCCCGGTTTGAAGTCCCGGTGGACAATCCCCACATCGTGCGCAGCTGCCAGAGCCGAGGCCATCTGCCCGATCAGCGGCAGCGCCTCGCCCATCCCCATGCGTCCCCGCTCCTTCAGGCGCGCAGCCAGGGACTTGCCGCGTAGCAACTCCATACTGATGAAAACAATTTCGTCTCGCTCGACCCCTCCTTCTGGCCGGTGCCGGAACAGATCGAAAATCCGGCAGACGTTGGGGTGGGTTACTTTTCGCGCCAGGAGGACTTCGCGCTTGAAGCGCGCCATGGCGTTGGACTGCACCAGGATCTCCGGCCGGATGGTTTTTACTGCGACACGCTCGCGCAGCTCCTGATCGTCGGCCTCATACACCTCACCCATGCCCCCACCGGCAATGAAGCGGAGAATGCGAAATCGTCCCGCTAGCACCTGCGAGACGGAGAGTTCCTGGGTCGTGGAAGCGGGGTCGGAAGCCGGGTCGGGAACCGGATCGCTCAGCGGCGCCGTGGAAAGAAACGATGCGGCTTGGTCGTGTTCGGCCAGCAGCCGCTCGACTTCCGCGCACACACTCGCGTCCTTACACCGCTCCCTCAGAAATGAGGAACGGCCCGCTACGTCCTGTTCCAGGGCAGCCTCGAAGAGCGCCTTGACTGCCTCCCAGTTATCCTGCTGTGTCGCCATGGCTTGTTTTCAGCTCTCCATGGAGCCAGGCTTTGGCCACACTCCAGTCCCGCTTCACCGTTTTTGGTGAAATGCTCAGCAGGTCGGCCGTCTGTTCCACGGTGAGTCCGCCAAAAAATCGCAGTTCGACGATCTTGCCCTGCCTCGGGTCAAGTTGGGTCAGCCGCTCCAGAGCCTGATCCAGTTTGACTAGCTCCTGCGCCTGTTCCGGCGCGAACACAAAGGCCTCGTCGATGGGAACTGGTTTCTGGCCTCCGCCCCGTTTGTCCCGCAGATGCCCCCGAGCGTGATCGACCAGGATCCTGCGCATGACCTGGGCCGCAATCCCGAAAAAATGGGAGCGGCTTTGCCAGTCTACGGCTCGCTGCCCGACCAGCCTGAGATAGGCTTCGTGGACCAGCGCCGTCGGCTGCAGTGTGTGGTCGCTGCGCTCACGCCGCATGTAGCCACCCGCCAGCCGACGCAACTCGGAGTACACGAGGGGAATCAGCTTGGATCCCGCCTCTTCATTGCCCTTGGTCAGTTGCGCTAGAAGTACCGTCACATCTTCAGTAGTTGGATTCATTGGTCCCGCCGCTGTGCCAACTGGTCCGCCATTCTAACCCAGTTTCCTGCCGCACAACCGAATTCAGCAGCTCGCTCCTTCTTCTCGGATGACCCCGTTTTCCGTCGCATGTCGCGCATGAAGGTGAGGGCGGAAATCAAAAGCGCCCCGAGGAGAACGAGGATGAAAAACCTCCGAGTCGCGAAGTTGGCGGTAACGTCACTGGTCCTGGCGGGGCTGAGGTTCGCTATTCCGTGCGCTTTCGGCTTGCAGGGAGAACAGGTGCCGGGCTCCCAGCCCTCGGCACAACGCGACGGTCGCGCATCGGATCGGCCGCAGACTAGACGGGCCGTAAACCGCACCGGCCCAAAGCTGACCGATGCGAGCGCCACTCGCACAGTCTTACCGAGCGGCGAGATTTTCTATACCAGTTCCTTCGCCGACCATCTCACCGAAGGCGATGTCATCGACGGTGAAGATCCGGTAGTACGTCAAGCCGCTATCGGTGCTCTGGGCAATATGAACGGCACCGTGCTGGCGATCGACCCGGCGAGTGGCCGCATTCTAGCCATGGTGAATCAAAAACTTGCGCTTTCCAGCGGTGCGCAGCCCTGTTCGACGATTAAATTGTCGGTTGCGTTGACAGCATTGAGCGAAGGCATCATCACCAAAGAAACCCAAGTCAGGATCGGAGCGGGCAAACAGATGAACCTTACTGCTGCCCTTGCCCACTCGAACAACCAGTATTTCGAAGCATTGGGCCGTCAGTTAGGTTTCGAGAAAGTCAGTCTTCATGCCCACGAATATGGCCTCGGCGAGCTGGCTGGAATCGGCATTTCCGGCGAGAAGCCCGGCGTCTATCCCGCGAAAGAGATCTCATCAAGACTTGGCGGCGTCGGCAAAATGTGCAGCTTCGGCGAGGGCATTTCCATGACTCCGCTACAGCTTGGGGCCCTGGTCTCCGCAATTGCCAACGGCGGCACTCTCTATTTCTTGCAGCATCCGACTACCCAGGAACAGGCGGCCAACTTACGTCCGATCGTTAAGCGCCAACTCGACATCGCTCCTCTGGTTGGGGAAATCTCCGAGGGGATGGCAGGAGCCGTAAACTACGGCACCGCACGGCGTGTGCGCTACAGTTTCACTCAGGAAGAAGTTCTCGGTAAAACCGGAACCTGTTCGCGCGCCGGTACCCGCTTCGGGTGGTTTGCCTCCTACGCCAACACGGATGCAGGTCGCATTGTTATCGTCGTTTTCCTGCAAGGCGGCGTGCCAACCTTCGGTCCTAAAGCAGCTGAGATTTCTGGGAGAATGTACCGTCGTCTTTATAGCCACGGTTTTCTGGACGCCAAACCCGACCATCAGCGCAAAATCGATCACAGCGATACGGTTCTTTTGGCCGGCCAGCAACTTCGCCGAGAAGTGATTCCTACAGGCGCGAGTAAGTGATTCCTGAGTGGCCGATTCTTCATTTGGGAGGCATCTCGGTTCCCGTGATTTCGCGGCGCTCACTTAGGCTGCCATCTGGAATCAGTATGGCCACCCAGGGCGTTTCCGCGGACACGCTTGCAAGTATCAAACGCTAGACTTTTCCGAGGTCCGAGAGCCCGTTTGCTGCCCGCTGAGAAATACGCTAAGGCAGATGACGGCCAGCGCCGTTCGCAAACTAAACCATTGTGTCTTTGTTCCTGCGAAGGTTCGTGTAGACCATGTGAACACGGCTGGCATCCTTGCCGGCATATCTCCCTCCAGCGACGACCAGTGCAAATAGGAATGAACGATTGAGCGGCAGAACTCTATTTGTCTGCGCCGTCGTTTTTTCGTGCAGAAGGCTGCGCGGACGGCAGCGTTTCCACGCGAGGTTGCGGGATCATTTCCATCGCCCAAACCGCGGCCGGACGCATGTACATCGACGCCCGGAAATTTCCCTTCACGTCCCACGCTTCCGGAGTGCGGAACCAATACCCTTTGCTCTCGTAGATCACGTGGTACAACCCCCAAGCCGTGCGGTAAGCCTCGTCGCGCATCCCTTCGCTGAGCAGGAGAGCAGCAAATCCAAAGCTGGTTCCTACCCAGACTTCCGGCGCTTGTTCGTTATCGCGAATGATTGAACCGTCCGCCGCCATGCCATTGGCCGCGCCCATTTCGCCGTCGCCAAATTTCATGACGTTGAAGTCGAATATTTTTCTGGACGCGGCCAATTGCATTTCGTGCGGCACTAAATCGCCCAAGCCCGTCATGTTGGCATACCACTGTCCGGCCAGCTGATCGGCCTGGACGCTGTCGCGATATTCGCTGTCCGTGTCATAGCGGAAATATGCGCCATTCCAAAGCTGGCCAATGTATGTCTTTTGAGCTTTGAGGAATAGTTCGTGATACTCCGTAGCTGCATCGTTTTTGCCAAGCGTGCGTGCCATCTCCTCTGTGGCGCGTAATGCGGAAAGCCACAATCCGCCGCAATAGGCGCTTACTCCTCGCACCACCCATGAATCGTAGGTTTGATCGGGGTAGCCGCCATTTTCAGGAATGCCACCGCCATGATCGAATTGCCGCAGATAAACCATGGCGTCCTGCACGGCCGGCCACATCTGGCGCAGGAAAACTGTATCTTTGCTACCGGTCAGGACGTAATCGCGATAAACCATCAAGACAAATTTTGAATTCAGATCCTTCCAATCGTTAGTATCCTGCCAGCCCGGTTCATTCACGGCGACGAAAGGATCTCCCTCCGGGACTCCGAGATCGTGGGGCACCGCGCCTTTCTTTTTCCGCAGGTGCAAGCTGGGTTCGCCCGTCAGTTGCGACTTCCAGACCCATTGCCCCTTCTCCGGCCACTCCTTCGGCACCGTGTCGGCGAACTCCCGCAGCACCTGCTTGTCGATGTCGGGCCAGAATTTCACGAGCGGCATCGAAGCATAAAACCGCACATCCAAAGTTCCGTAGTACGCATAATCGAAGCACTCGAGCAGTGCAAAGGAAGCAGGAGTTTTGACATCGCCACCGACTGGGCGTCCCCAGAACGAACCTCCATCCGTGAGTGTGTAAAGTTCGTTGAAAAGCATGCCTCGATACCATAACGGCTTGCTTTCGTCATTCACATAAGGAGCCTGCCATGCGTCGATCGCATCGCTCCAGGCGGAGGCGTTGCGCAATCCGTCGCGCGCAATTGCCCAGGCATTGTTGCCGGTAGTTCCATAAAAATCCGTATAGCGGCGATTCCATTGGCGGCCTTCACCGAATTCCACGACCGGGAAGTCCCACGCAATTGCCATGGGAATGATTTTTTTCTCTCCCGGCTGAAGAGTGAAGCGCACAGCAATCGCTCCCGCTAGCTTTTCGCCATCGCTGACCCAGGAAAGATCGCTGTTCGCCAGCCGACCATCTTTGGCAAAGCGCGCCCAAATCGCTTTTCCATCTCCCTCGGAGGGAAATGTCGCCTGATAACTGACCTCGACGCCCGGCGTCTCCAGCGCGGCAATCGCGAATTGTCCGTCAGCCTCGCGCAGGGCAGTGCTCGCGCGGTTCCGGTCAAAAACCACTCCCTTCATCGTTTCAGCGCCGATCTTCTCGCTAACGAATTGATTGTGATTTCCCTGACTGGGAGCGCCTTGAAAATCTCGAGTAAAGGTGCGGAACCAACCCACCATGTTCGTCCAGGAAAGCAGGACAGACACGGTTATGGCGTGCTGGGTGGGATTTTCCGCATGCCAGCGGTAAACCGCAACTGGATAGCTTGACTCGCGATAATTATTGGGCAACACGGGAGAAAATTGTTCCAGCACCACGTGGGCTGGAAATTTATCCCATTTGTAGTCGTACCACGACTTCGGATAGAGCGCCGCATACTCCCCCGCGCCCACCGGATAATCCCAATGCCAGCTTGCCAGTGAGCCATCCGCCGGGTGATCCGTCATCAGCACCCGGGCTGTCCCTTCAGCCTCGCCCTCAGCCTGCTGAAACATGGCAAACTGATTGGCATAAACGGGCGCATATTTGTGGACTCCTGCTTTCATGTGCCAGCGGGCAAAGTCTCCTCGATAAGTGCGCGAAAATGTTCCGGAGCCAAAACCGCCCACCGGCGCGCCTTGCCAAAACCCGTCATCAATATTGCCTGGGATCCGAGTCACCCCGGGTTTCTTGAGTGGAAGGCCGAGGGGACGGCGCCAGGCTGCTTTCGGTATCCCGTCTCCAGCCCACACTGCGGTCGTTGCCAACGCGACAAGTATGATGACCAGTAAGTGCAGGCGAACTTTCATTTGTATGAATCTCCTACTTATCGAGCCAATACTTGTTAAATCCCTCGTAGTCCGACGGTAAGCTCGCCAGAATCGTTCTTCTCAATTCCAGTATGTCGACGGTGCCCTGTTTCTGGTAGAGCACTTTTCCATCTGGATTAATCAATACGGTATAAGGAACGGCTGACTCCCACTTGGGATCGAACGCGGCCTGCAGGCCGGCGGTATCGTCAGAAGCAAACAACAAATTGCGGCTGGTGGCGTGCATCTTCTCCAGTACACGCAATACGCTGCTCTTCTCGTCCGGCATGTTTGCCGCCACCGTCACTAACTCGACATCGCGAACGCCATACATTCGGAAGGTGTCCTGGAAGTCAGGAAATTCGTGAATGCATGAGCCACACCATGTAACCCAGAAACTGACCAACAGCGTTTTCTTTGTTGGGTTTGTTCGCAACGCCTTCAAGTCCGCAGCTGTCGCCATTTCAAGCTGGACCGGCTGGGATTCGATCTTCCGTAGAGTCTCCAGGCGCGCGGCCCGTTTTTCTTTCCATTTGGTCGAACAGCCGAAGACACCGGTGTGCTTCACTTCCACTTCCCGATGGGCAAGGAGCGCATCGACGGCGTCGCGCACCTCGTGGGTTTTCACGAGTTCGATGCGGTAGCTATTGTCCATCCGGCCCTCATAGCGAAGACGCCGATCATGATCGAAGACAAAGGCGTGCGGCGTGGCCTGCGGGCCGTAGGCGTCCGTTACCACTTGTGTTTCCCCGTCGTAAAGGTACGGATACGTCAAATGCTTGTACTGGGCGCGGATCTTCATCTCTTCAAGGCTGTCGCTGACGTCCGACGAATCCAGCTCATCGATAGTGATAGCCTTGGGATCGTTGGGCTGAATCGCAGCCACCGCAACACCGCGGTCTTTATAGTCCTCTGCGAGTTGTGTGATACGCCGCTCATACATTTGCGCGATAGGACAATGGTTGCAGGTGAACACCACTACGAGGACTTGACTCGCGGAATAGTCGGCAAGCTTATGAACGGCCCCATCGACACCCGGCAGTTCGAAGTTCGGCGCTGGAGAACCGAGTGCGAGAATCGGGTGCGCCTCCTGTGCCCACGTGGTCAGTGCGAGCAGAACAAACACGAAGCCCTTCCACATGCTATCTCTCCCCTACGAACCGTAATTCTTAGTCTTGTCTGACCTTGCTTTGCGGTGCATTCTCTTACCTGGCGGGCAAAGGCCGTGATGTAACGTCTGCATTCACCAACCCCATCGCCCATTTGATCGCCTCTGTATACATCTCCTGCAGTCTGGGGTCGTCCCAGTTGTCCTTAGGGTGACCCAGGGTGGAATAGTAGACGCGGCCCTTGCCGTACATTTTGGCCCACGTTACGGCGAAGTCGCCATCGGTCCTGTGAACTTTTGAGTTCGACAGGTCAAGCTTGCTGGTATCAAGACGCATCAGCACGCGCACCTTGTCCCGCGAATAATTTCTGACCTGGTAGATTTCGTCCCGAAAAACAAAAGACCGCGGCCACTGCTTCATGCCTGGGAAGGTAGTATCTTCCACGATGATGGGGGCGTCGAATGTTCCCCACGGATGCTCGTCGAAGTAGCCACCAATCATCTCGCCATATTCCGGCCAGTCCGTGAAGGTGATGGTGGCGCTATGGACGCCAATAAAACCTTTTCCATCATCATGAACGAATGATAGAAAATCTGCTTTTTGTTGCGCATCCATCTCCAGTTCGCCGCCGGTAAAGAAAAGAACGGCGTCGAAGTCGTTAAGGTTCTTGGCATTGAACTCCAGTTTCTTTTTGGTGAGAGCTTCCGTATCGGTGCGGATCGTGGTGTCCCAGAGCCCGCTCTTCTGGCCCATGCGTTCAATCGTGGCCATAGCGTGGGAAACGGATTCGTGCCGATATCCCTTTTCTTCACCGATGATCAGCAACTGTTTTTTCTTCGCCTGTAGCTCGGTCTGCGCTTGGCTAACACAAACAATGCAGGCAATCACGAAAACCCAAGCACCCCAACGGCCGATTTTCATATGTAACAATCCTTCACGGTTCCGAGCCCACAGCGGTCGATACAGTTAGTGTTCGCCCATTGATCACGGTCGGGCTCGGCCCATCCATATTTGCCACGAAGGCCATGTTAGTTGCACTATCCACGGCAATTGCATAAGGCTGATTCCCAGCCTTTATGGTCGCCACTACTGAACTAGTGATTCCGTCAATCACTGTCACAGTATTGTCGTGAGTATTTGCGACATATACTCTGTGAGTGCCTGAGTCAACCGCTAGTGCCTGAGGCCGGGATCCCACACTAACGGTGGCAACTACGGCATTGTTGGCGCCATCAATTACCGTCACGGTATTGCTCGCGTAGTTCGCCGCATAGAGTCGGCCGGAAGACGAATCCACAGTAAGTGCGCAAGGAATGTCTCCCGTAGGAACCACTGTCGTGGCATTTGTTCTGCCATCAAGCACCGTGACATTCGAACTGCCTGCCTCTGCCAGATAGATCTTGTTTGCCACAGAATTCGCCGCGATTCCCCAGAGATGGGGGCCTGCGGTCACCCTTGTTGCGCTATCGGTGGCGCCATCGATTACAGTCACGTTATCGCTCTCATAGCTTGTTAGGTAGAGTCGGTTCGTCGCCGGACTCACGGCAATAGCGTCAGCCTGCACACCGATCTTCAGAGTGCTCGCTACGTTGGTTGTTCCATCAATGACCGTCATGTTATTGCTGAAGGTCTTCGAGACATACACCTTGTTGGTAGCACGGTTCGCCGTGATCGCATAGGGCAAATCTCCCACCTTGACGGTGGCAACAACGCGATCGGTCGTTCCATCGATCACGCTTACGTCGCCGCTTCCCGAGTTCGCCACGTAGACCTTGTTGGTGACAGGATTGACGGCGATTGCTTCGGGCGCAGTTCCTACTTTTATTGTGCCGCGAAGGTTGCCGGCGCCATCCAGGACCGTTACAGCGCCGGCGGCGGTGTTTACCGCGTACACTCTGCGGCTAGTCGGATTTACCACAATTCCGTACGGGCTAATTCCTGTTCCGCTCGCCGGCTGCGAAGCTGTCCTGGCTCCCATACCAAGCCAATTCACTGCATTTTCAATGAGCTTGTTCTGAATGGGACTGGTGAAAATCTTGTCTCCGTGTCCCATATTCATGTAGATCATTTTGTATTTCGTATTCGTCCATACCACAGGGAGATCGCCGCCGGTGAGAACATCCTTCAGCCCAAGGGGATAATTTGAAGGATCGAGAGTGACCAGGACTCGCACATCTTTATCGAGTCGGGGGCTGGGTTTCCAGATGTACCATTCGTTAGCCGGTGATTCGTAGGAGTCTGGGATGTCCGTTGCTACTGGATGAGTGCGGTCGTCGATAACGAGTTTTGCCGGCAACGGCGGCCAGTTGTTACTGTAAAAAACCGCTCCGCCTAGAAAATCGACGAACCATGGCCAGTTTGTGTCTTTGTCGTTATATCCGGAGAAGTGAAACCCCAACCATGCCCCGCCATTCTCCATGTAGCGCTGGAACGCAAGTCTTTGCGTGACATTGGTGGGTGCGTCGTCGAGCCAAACAATCACTTGGTACGCTTTCAAATACGTGTCATTCATGTGCTCCCAATCGTTTGTCGAATCAAATGTAAACTTGTCGGCAATCGCTCGGGCGGCCAAGAATTTCAGCGCGGCTTCGGCAAACTGCACGTGATCGGGCTCGACGTTCGTAGAGTAAAAGGCCAGTACCTTAAAGCGAGTCGGTTGAGCGATGCTCGCTACAGAGGAGCAAAGAACGGCCAAAAAAATCAGGGAACGAATCGAGTGCATCTTCATTGGCGGGCGGCCCAGAAGATCGAATTGCGAAAGATGGTCGTAAACGAAGGATTCTGAAATAACTCGGGATGGTGCCCCATGAAAATGTAAACGTTGCGCGCCTTGTAATGCTCATTTGTCCAGATGACGGGATGGTCCCCCATCTTAGTTTTGGTATCTGGCGAATAGGAAGCTTCGTTGACGCGCGCCAGAACGTGGACATACGGCCGCGGGGATTTGTCGTACGTGTACCATTCTTCCTGATCGACTACAAAGGATCCGCCCACATTTTTCATCACCGGGTGCGAAGGATCTTCCACAACTACGGTCGCGGTGGCGAACTTCGGGATGTAATCGGTAAATCTGATCCCGCCCATAAACTGGGAAAACCATGGCCATATGCCGTATCCGTCAAATTCTCCGAGCAGCGTAGCGTGATGAAGTCCGATCCACCCGCCTCGGCCTTCCTCGATGTATTTTGTGAATGCGGTTACAGCGGTTGGAGTCCATCCGTAGGGCGGATAGTTCAGCTGTATAAATAACTGATAGCGAGACAGGAATTCGTCGTTAATCTTATCGGTGTTCTCGATGTAATCAACACTAAAAGCGTTGTCGTCCGCCAGCTTTTGCAACCATACTTTAGCTGCGTCAACGAAAGGCCGATGGATGCCACCAGCCTCCGCTAGAGCAATGACTTTAAATTTAGGCTTGGGGTTCTGTGCCGTGCTGCTTAGGGAACTGAGAACCACAGCCACTACTACCCACAAACAACGGTGAAAGCGAATCTGCGAAACCAGTCTTGAAAAAGACATTTTTGGGCTCCAGTTTCGGTTGAAAACCCAGTCGATCCAGAATCAGCGACGTTTCCACGCTGCGAACAATATTTGTTTCGCAGCGGGCGTTTGAGCCGTTACGCTCTGCCGGGACAAAGTCACCTGCATTGTACCCCAAACTTAGTTATTAAGCGTTACAATGTTAGCAGAAGTTGAAACAGCACAGACCGGCTGCTAAGTCCAAAAGCGGCGAAGCCTGCTATTGTGTGAGTCGGACGCTTTTGCAGGAATCGGAAATGCCTTAACATGACTCACGTCGAGAACAAGGACGAAGCGGTTGCCGGTGAGCGCACAGTGACGAAAGAACGCGTACTGATCGGAAGGCCTCCCCTTCTCCGGCAAACCAATGCTCAAATCCTGTTGAGACTTCTTCGCGAGACCGGTCCATGCTCGAAGGCCGATCTGGTTCGCGCTTCCGGGTTGAGCGCTCCGTCAGTAACCAATGTGGTCGCCCACCTCGCGCTCGCGGGTCTGGTTGAGCCTATCGGCGAAGGAGATTCGACGGGTGGTAGGCCGCCCGACATTCTACGTTTCCGGGCTGAGCGAGGTTCTGTAGCGGCGGTTGAGATTGGGCCTGATTCCCTCCGCTTTCTTCTAGCCGATTTGGATGGGCGGGAAATTGGGAAAGCGAGGGTCTCTCTTGAGAAGCCGTCGTCGTCGCCTTCCGCAGTCTGCGATCGGATCAGCGGGATCGTACGCGATTTGCTGCACAAACAGAACCAAACTGAGGAGCAACTATTGGGGCTCGTCGTAGGAGCGCCTGCGATCGTCAATGTTCAAGAGGGGATCGTAAGGGCGCTCAGCGCGCTGAAGGGATGGAACGATGTGCCCTTGGGGGGCATGCTTGCGAAGGAATTCAAATGCAACGTAACGATAGAGAATGATACGAATCTCGCGGCCCAGGGCGAATATTATCGAGGAGCGGCGCAGGGAGAAAAGAATTTTGTTTTCATTACCATCGGCGAGGGTGTGGGCGCCGGCATTTTTGTGAACGGAAGCATCTACCGTGGATCCCAATGGACGGCGGGAGAGATCGGATATCTTCGGGTGCCCAGCATCTCAAGGGAGCACCCTACCATCCACAAATATGGGAAGCTCGAAAAGCTTCTGGGTGCTCCGGGAATCCTGAAGAGCTGGCAATCGAATCGGCAGCGATCCCATACGTATCCCAAGGTAAAGTGTGCGGCTGACGTTTTCGATCTTGCGGCTGCGGGAAACGCGGAGGCCAAACGGCTCCTTCGGCAACGAGCCAACCTCTTGGCTGATATCGTGCTGGACCTGGCCCTTATCCTCAACCCTAGCGTTATCCTTCTCGGAGGCGAGGTGGGCAATCATCCACGCCTGTTGCAAGAGGTCGAGGAATTGTTGAAAGGAAGTGAATTTGCGATCGTACGCGTAGGATTGAGCGAGCTTGGTTCCTCGGCCGTGTTATGGGGCGCAATTTATACGGCGCTCGATCCAGCTATTCTTGGACTATTGCAGCCCTCCGATTCTCCAAGTTAATCGAGTCTCTAAGGAGAAAGCCCCCCGGAGCGTACAGAACTCCCCCACCCGGTCCCCGGTTGACTGACTTAATAAATAAAGATAACTTAGTATTGTGAGCCGCTCGTGGTAGCCATGCCCAGTTGCGTCCAGCCCTCTCTTCTCCAGGAAGAGCGCAGCGGGAGCGTGAGATGAAGCAGATGGATGCCGGTGAAGTGATGCGGCAGCTCCGCGAACACGCTTCCGAGTCGGGCGAGATTTCGGAGCGGCATTGGGGCTTATCCTCGTCTCGGCTTCCGGCAGCTGTTTCCTTCCTGCTCGAAAAAGGCTGGCTCGAGAGGACCTCCAACGGAAAGTCAAAATCCGGCCGGCGAAACGGCGCCCTTCGCATTAATGCGGGATACGGGCACGTAGTCGGCGTGGATATAGGTGCAAGCAATTTACGAGTTGCATTGGCCGACATGAATGGGACCGTATTAGGGAAGTGGTCCGCGTCAACTAAGAGAACTTCTTCTCCCGATAGGGTGATCGAGCAGATCCGCGCTGGCGTGAAGCACCTGTTGCAGCGCGCTTCCATACCCCGACGTTCGCTGTTGGCCGTAGCTGCTGGGGCACCCGGCATTACCGACGGACACGCGGGCGTTGTGGTGGCAACGTCGTACCTGAGAGGGTGGAAAGATGTCCCACTTCGAAGCTTGCTGGAAAGCGCTCTACGCATTCCGGCCGCGGTTGAAAACGATGTAAGAATGGCAGCGATCGGGGAGAACTGGAGGGGCGCTGCCCAAGGCATCGGCGATTTCGTATTTCTTGCTATTGGAACTGGCATCGCCGCTGGCGTATTCGCCAATGGCAAGTTGATCCACGGTGCAGATTGGACTGCGGGGGAGATCGGTTATATGCATGTACCGGGCGGTCCGGAACAGGCCGCCAAGCATCGCGATCCGGGATCACTTGAGAGCGTAATCGGCGGCGAGGGCATCCGGCAACAATGGTTGCGCTGTTCTCGCGAAACGGCCACTGCCGTGACCCGCGACCTTAATGCAACGGAGATCTTTGAACGAGCTCGTGCCGGGGATGAACTTGCGGAGCGTGTTCTGAATCGCTCGGCGAAAATGCTGGCTTATGCGGTGTACAACATCTCTTTGGTCCTCAACTGCGAGCTTTTCATTTTGGGTGGCGGAGTAGGGATGAGCCAGCCGTTACTGGATGCTACGCGCCAGTTCCTGCAAGAGTACGCTGAGCCCATCCGGCCAAAGCTGGCTGTTAGTAGTCTGGGGCAGGATGCCCAGTTGATCGGAGCGATTCGATTGGCGCTTGATAAGGCAGATTCGGCAATCGGCCGACTAGCGGCTGGTCAACCCGACTCGCCGCGAAGATTGCTTCTTGTAATCTAGTTCAGGAAGACGCACCAATCGAACAGTTCAGTTTGTTCTGGGAAGGCTGATGCTCTCCAAGTCTCTTCCCCGAGTTTCTGGTACGACAAATCGTACAAATATCAGGGTGGCGATACAAAGCGTTCCGTAGATCGCGAATGTCCCGGCGCTCCCGAGAATATTAATCAGAGTTAAGAATGTTAACGAAACAGCGAAGTTAGCAATGCCAGAGAACAGTGTTCCGGCCGCGACCCCGCGTCCGCGAACGCGCAACGGAAAGACTTCGGCAACCAGTATCCAGGCGATTGCTCCCAGGCTGAATGCGAAGCATGCGATGTAGACCACCAGACAAGTAATCGCTATAGATCCCAGCGACGAACCGAGCATCGCTTGATGCCCAAAGGCGAAAGAAAGCGCGAAGAGTGCGATTGTCATGCCGGTCACGCCCACGTAGAGCAGGGGCTTGCGCCCAATCCGGTCGACGAGAGCGATGCCCACGACCGTTGCAACCACATTCACTATGGCCACGATCAGGGTCGCAAAGATGGCATTGGCGTGCGAGGAACTTCCCGCAAGCTCAAAAATCTGCGGACCATAGTAGATGATCGTGTTGATACCGGTGACTTGTTGTAAAACGGTCAGTCCGCCGGCGATGAAAAGCGCGCCTCGGACCGCCGGACTCCAGAGCGCGCTCCAGCGTTGTTCCACGGGCGTTTTCAGCCCCTGCTCAATGTCATCGAGAAACCGCTGTGCCCCAACTGCATCCGTATAGATATTAAGTACTGCCGAAGCCTCCTTGGGACGACCGTGCGCGAACAGCCAGCGGGGACTTTCGGGAACCGTGAGAATCACCCCCAGAAAGAAGACTGTCGGCACAACGGCGAGGCCGAACATCAGTCTCCATGCCTGTTGCGCAGCCAGCCAGTAACCCACGAGATCGGCGAGCGCGATTCCAACGGTCAGCGCAAACTGATAAAGCCCGATGAGCATACCGCGCGACTGAGGCGGGGCAAGTTCAGAAACATAGACCGGCGCGGTTACCGAGGTGAAACCGATTCCGATTCCGATGATCGCGCGGGCCACGATGAGAACCAAGACGTTGGCTGACAGAGGCGCCAGCAAAGAGCCGACAATAAAAATGCCTCCCGCCCACACCAGCGTTGCACGCCGGCCGATACGATCGGCGACCGCCCCGCCCACAATGGCTCCAAGCATGGCACCAATCAGGACGATGCTGACGACCAACTCTTCCATCAGAGTTGAAAGCGCGAATGTGCGTTTGACGAAGATGGCCGCGGCCGCAATGATGCCCATGTCGTAGCCGTACAACACGCCACCCAGCGCCGCGATCGACGAGATGCGAAGGATGAATCCGCGATCTACGCGAGGCGCATCAGAGAGTCCAGGATCAGACACACATTTACCTCTACCGCATCATACGGTATAGTTTATAATCATTCATTAAAAACATCGACCGTTACGTGTTCGCCGGCAGATTAACCGAGGAAAACCAAATGGAGAGCCAGGCAAGCCCAGAGTCGCGCTGGATCGCCGGAGTCGAGCCGCCGAGCGAGATGCTGACCCGGAGCATGACATCCATTTATGAAATGGAATGTCGAGAACAGCCCGAGCGGCTTGCCCGGCTGCTGCGAGCTTATCAGGAAGACAAGCCGATCCGGGAAGCGATCGAACAATTGCGGCACATGGCGCTTTCCGCTGGGCCTGTAATGTTGATTGGAATGGGGGCTTCCTATTGCTCCGCTATTATCGCTTCCTCTTTTCTCCAATCGTGCGGCCGGTTGGCCTTCTCTGCAGACGCAAGTGAGTGGTTGCACTACTCGCGTCCCGTATGGGATCAGGCTGCTGTTTCCATTTTGTTGACCACTTCAGGAGAGAGCGCGGAATTGGTGCAGCTCTGCCGAAACAGCGCGAGTCTACCGATCGCTTTGCTTTGCAATAACGAAAAAAGCACATGTTGGTCGTCCATCGAAGTCAAACTGCCGATCCTGGCAGGGCCAGAATACGGCAACGCAACCAAGACATTCACCAACGCTACGGCCGCGTGCATCGTCTTCGCTTCCCACATTCTGGGGCGGGCATGGCGCAAAGACGCCGAACGGGCGAGCGTAGCTTTCGCGGCCGCTCTCGACAAGGTATTTAGCCTGCGACGAGAACTGGAGAAATTTTGCCGCGGAGCCGCGAATATCGAACTCGTAGGTCGGGGGCCAGCATACGGCGGCGCCATCATGGGTTCGTTGTGTATTCGCGAGATGGCTGGCCATCGGGCTGCCGCTCATTCCGGAGGCGGGTTTCGGCATGGGCCGCTCCTTGACGTTGACGGCTCGCACGTCGCCATCATCTCAGCCTTGGGACGAGCGGCCGGTTTGGGAGTCGATCTCGCTCATGATTGTCACGCGCGCGGCGGCAGAGTGATCTTGGTCGGAACCGAAGAGCGGCAGGCGTCCGAAAGGTTCTTTCCGGTGACGATTGAAGCCGTCCCCGAGCCGTGGGAAGGCATCACTTCCGTCCTCGTGCCACAAGCGTTGACGCTTGCCATGGCAGAACAGTTTGGCCCCAAGCTCCCTCCTCGTTTTCAGTACGGAATTATGAAGGAGTAGAACGCGGATGGTTCGCTCGTCCACATTTCCCGGGCAAGGCGGTGCACCACCGAGCGGCGCGATGCTTAGCAAGAGCTGATCGTATTGGGCTAGTGGTTGGGAAAACTAGGTGAGAGTTAGTCAGGCGAAGGCTTGAAAAGGAGATGGAATGACACAGTCGAAGGCGTCCTCGATAATCGCTCTAACGCTGTTCGCAACCATGTTCGCCACATTTTTCGCAGTCGGCCCCGCTTGGGGACAGGAAGTCACAGCCACTATCACCGGAAGCGTAACTGATCCCACGGGAGCTCCGCTGGTTGGCGCTTCCGTGGCGGCGCGCGATGTTGATCGCGGCACCACCTACGCGACCCAGACGAATGGTGATGGCGTCTTCAACCTTCAGCGCTTGCCGGTTGGCACCTACGAAATAAAGGTGACCGTGGCTGGATTTCGGACAGCTCAGCAGTCTGCTGTCACGCTCGTGCTGGATCAAATCGCCCGCTTCACTTTCCAACTCCAGGTGAAAAGCGTAACCGAGGTCATGGAAGTGATCGATCAGGCTCCTGTATTGCAGACCGATACCGCGCAGGTAGGTACGTTGATTGATGCAAAAACGAACGACAATCTCCCCTTGGCCTCGCGCAACTTTGTCCAATTGACTTTGCTCAGCCCCGGCGCGCTCACCATTGATCCCCAGACCATGAATACCGGATCCCAAACCTCGCAGCAGATTGCGGGTAACGGAGGCGGGCGCCCATATATCAACGGCAATCGCGAAGAGTCGAATAACTTTATTCTCGACGGGGTGGATAACAATCAGGCTTCGGAAAACGCGGTGGGCTTCACCCCATCGCCCGACGCCATTCAGGAATTCAACGTCATCACCCAAAACGCTTCGGCGGAATTCGGCAATTTTCAGGGTGGCGTAGTCAGCGCCTCAATAAAATCGGGCACGAATACCTTCCACGGCGATGTCTTTGAATTCATCCGCAACGATAAGTTCAATGCGAACTCGTGGCAAAACGGTTTCTTGTCGAATGGGCAAGGGGGAATAGGCCTCCCGAAGGCGCAGATGCGCTGGAACCTGTTCGGCGGTACAGTGGGCGGCCCCATCATCAAGAGCAAATTGTTTTTCTTCGCCGATTATGAAGGCTCCCGCTTCGATCATCCATTCGCGCAAGGCACGGAGACCGTGTTGTCAAATGCGGAACGCGGAGGCGATTTTAGCGCCCTTTGTACAACGAGTTTCGACAGCTCAGGGGTCTGTATACCTCCAGTCACCACCCCGCCCACCCCAGTCGGCTTCGGGCAGATCTACGATCCCTGCACGCCGGGCACAGGGGTCAGCGGCGCACCCTGTGTCCTATCGGGGACCCCGGTACCCTTTAAGGGCAACATCATTCCTGCCAATCGATTGGATAACGCTTTCAAGGTGCTCATGGCTTCGCCGCTCTACCCACAGGGCACTAGCAGCGCGCCGAATAACGCTGTAGTTCTGAATGGAAGCCAGAACAATGACGATCAGGAAGATTTCAAAGTGGATTTCAACGCCTCCGAAAAGGATCGCATGTTCGCCCGCTATTCCCGGGGCAAGGAAATTGATCCCCTTACCACAACCTACCTGCTGGGCGGAAATTCGAGTTCGGAAGCCCATATCGACAACACCGCTTTTGATGAAACCCACACGTTCACTTCGTCACTGCTCAACGATTTTCGCGTCGGCGTGAACTACGTCTTGCCTTTTGGCCCGAATACGACCTTTGCCCCCTCCGTCGCAAAGTTGGCGGCCCAAACCGGGATCGCCGGTACGACGGAAGGCGGCATCAGTGGACTGCCGAATATCACCTTTTCCAGCGCAGCTAACAATGGAGGCGGCGTAGCCAACTACTCCGGCCTAGGAAACGGCACGGTCATCCAAAAGTTCGCTTCCACCGTCTGGCAGGTATCCGACAATCTTCTGTGGAGTCACGGCCACCACAATACAAAATTCGGATTTCAGATGAACCGGTACCGCTTGAACATCACGTATCCGGGCAATGCGGGAGTACTCGGCGATATCGGCTTCACCAACAACTACACCTCCGAAGCGGGCGATGGACTAGTGGGCGGAGATGCGGGAGCGAGCTTTGCACTGGGCCTGCCCGATTCCGTGGCTCGAGGCGAAGCGGGGGGCGGCTTCCATCAAAGGGACTGGCTCCTGGCTGGCTTCGCTCAGGACGATTGGCATATAGCGAATACGCTGACATTGAATCTGGGACTACGGTATGAGGCGCGTACTCCCTGGATCGAAACCAACAATCGCCAGGTGAACGTCGACAAAACGACCGGCATCCTCGAGTTCCCTGGAAATAGTACCATCCCTACCGGCATTATCGGGAAGAACGGCTTCAGCAGAGGACTTTACAACAGCAAATATGCCGGACTTGGAGAGTTTGAGCCGCGCATCGGATTCTCCTGGGCGCCAGCAGTATTACAAAGCAGAACCGTTGTCCGTGGAGCATTCAGCGTCTCCTCGTATCTGGAAGGTACGGGCACCAATTTGCGACTGCCTCGTAATCCGCCATATACGCCGAGCCAGGTTGCGGGAACGAATAACTACAACTCGGGTGCCACACCTTATACGACGGAAGCTGGAGCTACAGGCGGATTCCAACCACAACAGCAATCGGTTTCCGGATCGCCCATGTACGCTTGGGATCCAACAGTGCAGCCTGCTATCGGTGAACAATGGAATTTTTCGATCCAGCATGAGCTGACGAAGGCGCTCACTGGTCAGGTTGGTTACGTTGGCCAGAAGGTTACCCATCTGGTAGTGCCGCTGGATCTTGGGCAACTGCAACTTGGAACTAACAACACTCCTTTCATCGGTGGCTTCAACGGAAACGATTCTGGCGGGACCAGTCTTGGATATGGCCCGAACAGCCTCGCCGACGTTTACGACACGGCGTCGGTCGGCACCATGCGTTACGACGCTTTGCAGGCTGTATTACAAAAGCACGCCAGCGGAGGACTGGAAGGCCAGCTCGCCTACACGTTTGGCAAGTGCATGACCAACAACAGTGGCTACTATGGAACCTACAGCACGAATGCCGAGACCACGAGCTCCTTTCCCTATTGGCAAAACCTCTATAACCCCAAATCGAATTGGGCACGTTGCTACTATGACTCCAGCCAAGTCTTGAGCGGCTATGTACTTTACGAACTGCCCGTGGGGCGAGGAAAATCTTTCGGCCACGATCTTCCCGGCGCGGTCAATGCAGTGGTCGGAAACTGGTCGGTTGGTCCAATCGTTTCCTATCATGCCGGATTCCCTCTGGCCGTCTACGACCTGACCGACAGTTCGGGCACTTTCACTGGCGCAGATGGTCCCGGGCCAGCTTCTGCTCGCCCGAACTGTAACAGTCCCGTCGATTACACTCGCCAGATAGTGAATGTTCCAGGCGTGGGCAATCAATTCCAATGGTTCTCGAATGCAAATAACACATTCACACCGGAGGCGCCCGGGACCTTTGGCACGTGCCCCGCGCAGGGCCCGGTCATTGGACCTCGCTATGTGGACTTGGATCTGAGTCTGCAAAAGAACTTCCTATTCGGCGAGTCAAAACGCTTACAGTTTCGCGCCGACTTCCTGAACGCATTCAACCATCCCAACCTGGCCGCGCCGAACATGTACTACAGCTCGACAGCGACCACCTTCGGCAATATCACCGGCAGCCAGGATCCCAGGAATCTCATGTTTGCTCTCAAGTTCTATTTTTGAGTTGGGTATCGCATCCGGCCACAGGGGCAGACACGATAACGTGTCTGCTCTTTTCAGTTTCCGGTCGGTATGCGGGCCTTCAGCAGCGAACATGACCCCTTAGCGTTGGCCGGTGTTCCCCAGTCTTTGCAGTCCCAACGGCGAGGAAAGCGTTCTCCGAAGGCAGTATCGACAACTCCAGGAAGCAATCGCGGTAGAGTGCGGTAAAGTTTTGTTTTGAGATTCCGTAACCGATGAAAAGAATGGCTCCTCAGGTAGGATTCGAACCTACAACCCTTCGGTTAACAGCCGCCCTGTTTAGGAGTGCGCACGTGCGTTTTCAGTGACATACCTGGAGCACAAATGCGATCTTGGAGCCCATTCGGCGCTCGTTGCGGTGAAGTTTGCGGTAAGGTTTCTCTCTTCGAAAGCGTACCTGCTGCTTCTCGGCACGACCGACTAAAGTCGCCTTATACTCAGCGGTGTGCGGAAAGCGGGGAGCAGGTCAGTGTCACCCCCCCACTCCCGACGCCGTAGGCGGCGCGCTTTTGACTTTTCGAAGTTACCCCGCTACGAAGGCCAGAACCTCACCCCTCACCGTGGCAGCGCTGACCGCCATTCAGCCAGAAGCGCGGAGCTGAAGGTTACGCGGCTCCCTATTCCGGCTGATCGGAGTCCGAGGGATTTGTGGACGGCCGATCATTTGGAGTGACCAGATCCTTGTCAAGATATGCAATCGTTTTGCTTACAATAGCATTAAGAACACGCGGGTTTTCAGCGATCCATCGCTCGTGTTCTGCCTTTCTCTGTGCTGGAGATTTTAGGGGAGTTGCCTTGTCTTCAGCTGAAACCGGCCCTTCGGCGAGACAACAAGCGTTCATCCATTGCATCCTTAACGTATTCGAGAGTTTTTCCCGGACCATCATTTCGCCGGCATACTGAAAGTTTGGCTTCCCTTGATTGTCGATGACCTGAATCCAGCTATCGATCTGCTGCTGAAGGGATTCCCATACCTCCCTAGAGTCGAAAAGATGCCTTCGTACCGCCTCCCGCTTGCCACGATCCAGGAGTTTTTTCGCAAGCTCAAGCCTGGGAGCACGGAGACGACATTGAACCAACGCCTTCTCATATGCAAGACAAGCCCTAATTGACTGAGCCAGGCACTCGACCGCTTCGTCAACTCTTCCGGCATTCAAGGCGATCAATCCCTCTATCAAGTGTGCGTTATATAGTTCCCACGAGTTGAGATCGAATGTGCGAGCTTGCTGCAAATAGCTGCTTGCGCGTTCATAATCTCCAACCTTTGCAGCAAACCTCGATAGATCGACGAGGAGAACCTGTTGGGCACACCCGGTCACACGCTGTGTAACCGCCTCCATCCTTGCGAACATTCGCTTAGACGGCAGGCCCAGAGCAAGCACGCCCATCCCTCTGAGGGCATCTGAAGCTGCGGCCTGATCGCCTGAGGCAAGCGCGGCAAGCAACTCTCGTCCAGCGTCTTGAACAGTTTCATGTTTTGGCAGCGACTCACACGCCCCGCAATGGTTCTCGTCCTCCTCGCGAATAGCGACGACCTCGAACTGGCCCGTTGCACCAATGCATGAAAGTATCTGATAGGCACCCATCATCGCGTATAGCTCACATAGGGCGGTGGCCAGACGATCGTTACTCACGAAGAATTTGTGACGAACCTTCAAGAGTCCTTCAAAGGCCCTGAATAGCTCCTCATAATCCGATATTTCCTTTCGCAGCTCAAGTTCGTTCATAGTTGTTCCAACATCATGGTTAGGGTGGGCGTCCGTTGTTCAGCGCGACCATTTTCATTCTTATAGCCCGACCTCCTCGATGCACGACTCCAAGAGAACATCATATCCTGCCGCTGCGTAAAACTCGTCTGCCAGGTAAGCATCCACGCAAGCAAATATTTTCCCCACCACGTGTTGAGTCGCACGCATTTCAAGACCCAAGGGCGATTTAAGCTCAATGTCAGTGAAGTTTGCGGTAAGATTTCTTTCTTCGAAAACGCCCCCTTACCATGTTGCTTTGTCGGCACGACCGACTAAAATCGCTGAACCCCTACGCACCCGTGTGCGGAAAGAGGGTATCAGGCCAGCAGCACCTATTCTGGGGGTCACGTGTCCACTTGGCCTCCCCGAGGGCACCCCAGGATTCCGTTACGCAGACCTAACGAGGTAGGGCAGCTGAAGTTGAGCGCCCGGTTCAGATGTCCACACAACCTCTCCGTTGCGCCGGATATAACCATAAACGCCCCCGGCTCTTCGCACCACGGCCAAGGGTCCGAAAAACGGATAACACCTATCAAACTCTGGCTGAATCACCCAGGAACCAATGTGCGAGACGAAGCCTGCTTTGCCATCAGCCTTAGCGAACGCCAACCCTCCATTCAGCTCTCCAAGTTCATCGAATCGGCAGTCGACAACTAGGTTGCCATCCGAATCGATCAAGCCCCATTTCCCGTTCTGCCGCACGGGAGCATACCCTTCCGAGAACGATTTCAGATCTTCATACTCTGGCCTGACCACGAACTTGCCAGAGTTGTCGATGAATCCACTCCGGCCGTCGATCTGAACGCCAGCGACACCATTGCGAAAAACCCGAGCGCGTGCGCGCGACTTCTCAAAGACAAGCGGGATTTTGACCTCACCGCTATGGTCGACATAGCCCCACCGTTCATCGCGGCACACCGCAGCCAATCCGCCACTAAAGTCGCCGCACTGCTGGAACTCTGGAGGAATTACGAACTTCCCCGTAAGGTCAATAAAGCCAAAGGTATCGCCGTCCATTGAGGCAGATGCCCTGCCTTCCGAGAAGTGGGATGTTATGAGGAATTGGGGTTCAATAAACCATCTTCCAGAATGGTCGATAAATCCGCAACTTATCGGGCACAACCCATCCTTGAAGTCTGAAATACCTTGGAACCGACAGGGTATGGCTTGATTGCCGGTGCCGTCGAGGAATCCCGACTTTCCATCAAGATCGACAACGCAGGCTTTACCTTCAAAAAAGAAGGAGCCAAGCGCGTAAGAGGGTCCTACGACAACAGAACCGCTGGCGTCGATGAAGCCTACCAGACTTTCCGCGCCGCTCGCTTTCGGCATTGAGATCGGATAAAGCATGTCCGTGAGAGCGCAGTGCTCAGTCAACACAATTCCCATCCCGCGTCATCAGGCACCTCTGATGAGGAGGCTTTCGGTCTGCTTCGTTATCCCGGGGACTGCTCCATTTTTGGACGTCGATATACATGATAAGCGTAAACCTTGAGGCAACCTCCGCTACGGCCGCTGCGACTATCGCAGCAAACCTGAGAGCCGTAATTCGGTAAGCGGTGATTGCAGCAGCCAAGGCGGCCCTAGCTCCAGGATTGTTAGCCTCTAGGTCATCTAGAAAATCTCTGATCGCGGGTCTGGTCGAATTCAAAATCTGAGATGCGGCGTCCTTCCATTGTGCAATACTCCAACCATTCCTGTCCCCTTCGGTTTTTTCTAGATCTTCAAGAAGTTCCTCGACCGCTTCGTTGTACTCGATATGCTGATTGTTGAAGCCGGGTTGGTTGGGAGCACCGTTCCCAGACAATGGCCCCGTCTTTATAGCATTCGCGAAGTTTCGAGCGATTGGCCCAAGACCGTTACGCTCGGGAATTAAATGATGGCCGTCCGGAACCGCAGCTGCTCCGGTCGGGTCCAAGAATTTAAGGGGATTGTTCCGGACGTAGGCATACTGATTCCAATTTTGCGGGTTGCTGACATATCCGTTAAGGAACCCGGAGGCAGCGTCCGCAGGCAAACCACCTGCCTCTAAGCTCTGTTTAGTCAAGGCGGCGTTGTAGTGATCTGGACTCATAAACCGCCCTGGGCTTGAGCCGAAGTACCTAAACCCAAAGTAGTCAAGCCCGGATTCGGTATCGCGTTCTTTGCCGGTACAACGTGACCCAACACGGTTTTCGACTGCGAGGACTCGCAACCCTACAGGAGCGGAGAGGGAGGCGAGTCAAGGGCGCGCGTTTGGTGCGCGTTCATCGGAACGCAGTGCAGACCCTTGACTCGGCTCCCGCGCTCCGTACACTCTCCAGCGAAAAAATGGGAGATCACCGCTTCCCCTCGCCGCTGGGTTTTTCTCGCTGTGGTTTCTTCCGGGCCTGCTGCTGCAACTTGGCGGCGAGCTGGTGTTTCACTTCGCTGATTTGGTCCAGCATTTTGTCGAACGCTTCCGGGGCCAGCTTCTCGCCTGCGGCCAGAGGCCGCAACACGTTTACCAGCAGCAAGCGGACGCCTACGATCTCGGCCAGCGCCGGATTGTGCCTCTCTGAATCGCTGGCCGACCCTCCCCGCAGGATCACCTCGCGGCACCATTCGCCGAGCGTCCGACCGTCGGCCTGCGCCGCCGTTTCCAGCTGCGCGTACTCTTCTTCGCTGACTTTGAAACCGATGGATTTCGTGCGCAGCGGCGGCTTCACCATGTCGGGGTCCTCTCTCGGCACAACAGCCGAGAGTAGCAGCCGCGCTTAAGAATCAACAAGTTCGCCTGCGCGAACTTCCCGCTCGCGTCCGCTAACCTGCCAGCGCTGTACAGCGCTGCGAAACGCGGATGTGCTTTGTGCTCTGCAAGTTCGCGCCCGCTAACTGCAGGTTAGCGCGCAGCACCCGAAACGGGGTGTTGTGTCACCCCCCCACTCCCGACGCCGTAGGCGGCGCGCTTTTGACCTTCCCCCGATACCGCACCGGAACCCGCCACTGGCAGGGATAAAATGCCAACCGGGAGAACCCAGCATATGGCCAGCTTACCCAGCCACGACCCTTACACCGACATGCGCAACCTGAAGTGGTCCCCGGCAGAAAAGGCCATCGCCCGCAGAGCCTTCGACCTCGCCTTGAGCCGGGAACTGGACGCCGCCATCCAGGAAGCCAAGGACCGGGCCGCCAAGATCACCCAGCCCTCCCAGCTATGGGATTTGGAACACTACCTCACTCAGCGCCGCAAACACATCGACCGCCTCTTCGACTTCCGCTACTCCGTCCTCCCGGTCGTCTTCGCAAACCTCATCCGGGAAGGCCGCCTCAGCGAAGAGGAGTTGCACGGCCTCGGCGAAGACAAGCTCCGCTTCATCCGCTGGCACGCGACCCTCAAACCAACTCCTTACTTCTCACAGATAAAGCTCCCACACGATTGCGATGCGTGAGCTACCCGGCGAGTCCTTTGCGAATACGTTCAGGGCCGGCTCCATACTCACGCAAGAAAGCTGCGGCATAGCTACCCTCCTCTCGCAGCATTCCCAACAGAAGATGCTCGGGAGCTATATGTTCGCTTCGGAGGATGGTCGCTTCCTCATCGGCATAGCTGAGCACTCGCTCGCATTGCTCAGAAAATGGCGGCAGTTCTTCCGTTGCAACGATTCTCCCGCTCAGATCAATGGTGCCGCCTGGCTTAAAATGCTCTTCTAGCTTTTTGTAAACTGTCTCCTTTGAGTCTGCCAGGGGAAAGAACAGTTTGAAATGATCCCTTCCATCTCGCACGATTGATAGGAGGATGTGCTCAGACTCGACCACAGGAGAACCAAAGTAGCTGGCAAAATGTCTCGCGAAAAAAATCAAACGATGGGCCCTCACTGCGTAGCGTCCGAAAACTTCCTCTCTGGTCCGATCTGGTCCTAGTCTAGGCGCATCCGCCATTATCTTGTGGAGTTTCTCTATTTCACGACGCATCCGCTCCTCTTTCGGGGGAGCTTGGTGGGGTTGAGTGAGCAATTCCTCGCGGATTCGATCAACATCGGCGCCATGCTCCTGAAGCGTGCGAGCTGCAACTGAATTCTCTTCACGCAGCAGACCGAGGAGAAGATGCTCGATGCCAACCCTTTGTTGGGACATCCGAGTTGCTTCTTCCGTAGCCAACGAAAAAACTCGCTTGCTTTCCCCGCTGAATGGTGCGTCGGCAGTCTGCTGGGGAGCTGCATGAGAGGTAGACTCTCCATTCGTGATCTCGCTTTGAAAAGTGGTTTCGCTTACCGGAGCGCTCAGAAATCGGTTCAACAGCGCACTGTCCTCGCGCGCTATACCCAGCAACAGATGCACACTTTCAACGGTATCTGAGCCGAGTTGACGGGCCATTGAGCGCGCAAAGAACACGGTACGCCTCGCCTCTGGAGTAAATTCGTCAAACACCTCGGTTTTGAAATTCATTTTTAGAATGTAGCAACAACTGTAGCCAGACAATACCGTTCCATTATCTCGATTTCCCATACCGGCGCATTTGGGTTGTCCACCGCATAAACCGCGGCAGCTCCCAAGCAAAACGCCCCCGCTTCCGCCCTGCCTATCTTAACTCTGGCATACGTCTGCACTATGTCTTCAAAAGCAATTCCTGCCCAGTCCTCGATGAAACCTCGCCCAGTCGGATCGATCTGGTTAACTGGATTGTTAGCTGTGTAGGCGTACTTGTGCAGTGAGGACGGATCGAAGATGTTCCCGATCTGCGAAGCACGCAACGCACAACAGGTCTCCTTACCTGGGTCCATAGTCTCGAACCGGCCGGTGAGCGCGTTGTAGTACCGGGCGCGGAGGTTGTAGAGGCTGAGATTCGGGTCGAGCCACTCGCCGCTGTAAAGGTAGTTGTTTGGGGTTGTACCGCTGGTGGCGATCTGCGCGCCGAAGGCGTCGAACGTGTACGTGTCCGTGATCGCTCCAGCAATGTTCGTCAGGAACCGAACGCTGCCGTGGCCGTCGTAGCCGTAAGTGATGGCGACCGCACCGCGCAGCGGCCGGTTTTCGGAAGGAAATCCCGGCTGAGGAAACCGTGTTCCCGTTAGCATCGTAGCTGTCAATCGCCAGACCCGTCACGATTGTCGTAGGTGTAGATTGCGATGTCGGATGATTCATTTTTCATCAGGTCCAAGCTGCCTGTTCTTGTACCGTCTGTATTCCTCTCTGAGCTTTTCTCTCTTCAGAGCTATTTCAGCCGGAGATATTGTCGGCTTAATCCCGCAATCGGTTTGGCTGGATTCCTCGTCAATAAAACGCGCGCTGGCGTACTGCATCAGCAGGCGGAATCCGGGTTCATTCATCGCTTGTAAAGTCCGGCTCCGAAAGTCTGGGGTAATGCCTTCGTCGATCAGCGTAATCCAAGCGCCTATCTGCACACGGAAAGATTGCCAAATATCCATACAAGCACAAAGGTGTTTTCGGACGTCCGCCACTTTACCGCGGCCCAAGAGTTTCTCTACAAGCATCAGGTTCAGGGGTCGTACAGCACATGCGAGAGAAGCATATTCGTCCCGTTGACAAGCGCTAACAGCATTTTCTAGAAGCTTAATCGCCTCGTCAGACAGTCCCAAGCTTTCAGCGGCTAGACCTTCTACTGTGCACACGTTGTACAGTTCGTAAGCATTTGCACCTAAGGTTCGAGCTTCCGAGGCAAGCTCTGCAGCCCGAGCGTGATCTCCAATTTCGGCGGCGAAAAGTGAAACCTCCACCAAAAGAATTACTTGAACCCGTCCAGACAATAACCGAGCCACCGATTCCATCCTTGTCAGTTGTGCCGACATCACGGGACACAGCGCACTTATTCCCATGTCCGCTAGCGCCTTAGACTCTTCGGCTCTATCTTTGGATCTGGCTGCATGGAGTAGTAGCTTTGCCCCACATTGGGCCGCATCAATATCGGGCAACTCTACCAATTGAACTGGTGCGGCTTCATATGCGTAATCATGAAAGTCGAGATACGTCCGCACTCTAAATGCACACCACATGCCGAACAACAATCCCAATGTCTTCGCAACATTGTCTTGTCGGCCCAACCGCTGACTCGACTGAATAAGCCCCTGGAAACTCTCTATTGCTCTACACAAACCTTGTTCATCCATAATGGCACTAGCGGATCCACCCTTTAGCTTCGCAGTTTGCGATGGCTTTAATCGTCAGCTCCGCCAAAGAGTACCCTTCAAATAGCTCCTGCACGCTGAGGTTGGCTATCTCTGATTCAACGCAAAGCTCAAATGCTGTTTTCTTTAATTCCACTTCCTCCTTCGCCAGCCATGCCTCAAATTCTGCATCTTCTTCAATACCTCGACCCGAGGGATCGGTGAGGTTCACTGGGTTGTTCACTGTGTAGACATACTTGTGCAGCGAGGCAGGATCGAAGATATTTCCCACCCGTGACGTAGGTAATGCGCAGCAGGTTTCTTTGCCGGGATCCATGGTTTCGAACCTACCGGTGAGCATGTTGTAGTAGCGGGCGCGCAGTTGGTACAGGTTCAGGCTGCTGTCGAAGCGCTCTCCGCTGTAGAGATAGGTATTTGCGATCGAACCCGTGCTGGCGATGGGCATGCCGAAGGCGTCGTACTGGTAGGTGTTGCCCACCGTGCCCGCGGTATTGGTCGTGAACCGGACGTTGCCGTGGCCGTCGTAGCCGTAGAAGCTGGGCACCCAGGAGCCACTCACCAGCTGATCTTCGCTGATCCGTTGGCGACCGTACGCATAGGTTCGGGTTACGGAGCCGTTCACGATTTCGTCGAGCACCTGTGGGAAGCCCGTGGGGTTTTTGTCATCCACGAGGTATTTCGTCGTAGTGCTACCCACGGTCTCTGATACGCGGTTGCCGTCGCCATCGTAGACCATGCTGACGGCTCCGTGCGTGAGCATGTGGTTCTCGAAGTCGTAGGTGCTGGCGGTCCCGGCTGACGAAATGGTGTTGCCGTCGTTGTCGTAAGTGTCGGTGGTCAGGCGGTCGTTGGAATCGTAGTTGTAGCTGATGCTTCCCGGCAGCGACGGGATGGTCGAAGCCAGTGTTTTGCGGTTCCCCACTGCGTCGTAGGTGTAAGTCTCCGCGCCGTTGTTTCCGCCGGGATCGGCGGTGATCGTCTCGGACTTCAGATGGTAGTCCGCGTCATATCCATAGTTCACCGTGCGTCCGCTTAGCTCAGCTACGGTCTTAACGTTCCCCGCCGGATATGGAGTGTAGGCGAAGCTCGACAATCCAGTCCCCGCTTTGCTTGAGCCGATAGTCTTGAGCCGGTTCAACGTGTCATAAGTATAGGCAGTTTGCACGCCATTCGTCGAGTACGTGTAGTTTTGCACGGTCCCCACGGGATAGTAGTTGTAAGTTGTAGTTGCAGGGGAAACCCCTTGCGCCGCAAGACGATTATCGAGCACGGTTCCAACCCGGTTCAGCTTATCGGGAGTGTAGGTGATGGAAGCGCCGTTCGTGTTGGACGAAGCGATCGTGAGCAGATTACTGTGGGCATCGTAGGTGTAGTTCAGAGTGCCTTCCGGTGCGACTTCCGTCTTCAGACGGTTGCGATTGTCGTACAAAGTGTAGTTGGTGGTTCCGCTCGCGTCCGTCATGGAGAGCCGCGTGCCGGTTTGATTGTAGGTGAAGACAACCGTGGGCTCGCTTAGAGAGGGGTCCGGGATCTTCTTCAAGGGCCGGTTCAATGTGTCGTAGGTGTAGGTCGTCGTCTTGCCATTGAAGTCGGTCTTGGCGCTCACGTTACCCACGGCATCGTAAGAATACGTCTCGACCATACCGAGAGGCAGGGCGCGCAACACTTTCCGGTTCAAGCTGTCGTATTGGAACGATGTGACATGGCTGTTGGCATCCGTAATATTCAGCAAATTGCTGGACGCATCGTAGCCGTATTGCGTCACGTTCGTCAGCGGATCGGTGACCTTCGACAGCCGGTTCACTTGGTCGTACTGCCACTGGGTTTTGTTGACGGCCTCGTCGGTCCAAGTGAGTCGATTGCCCACGCCGTCCCAGGTGTATTGATCCGTAGTTGTATCGGGATGCGTAATTGTTTTCAGACGGCTACGGGCATCGTAAGCGTAGGAGGTCGTGTTGAGGCCGGCATCGGTCATGCTCGCCAGTCTGCTATCGGCGTCGTAGCCGTAGGAGGTGACGTCTCCCAAAGCGTCCTTAACACTGGTAAGTCGGCCGGCCGCATCGTAATTGTATGTGGTGACGTTGCCCACCTCGTCGGTAACCGTTTGCGTCAGGCCATTTGCATAATATCCGTACTGCACAGTCCCTGTGTCAGCAGTCAAACTGGCGTATGTGACCGTTTGCAGCTCGCCAGCAAGGTCGTACTGGTAGAGAGTCGTGTGGCCTAACTGGTCGATCGCGCTCGTCTTGTTGTTTCGGAAGTCGTAGGTGTATTGCTGGATACTCTGATCGGGATAGGTGACCTTGATCAGGCGATTCAGATTGTCGTATGCATAAGACGTGAGGCGGCCTAGCGGATCGAGGTCGGTCAGCTTGTTTCCGTTAAGGTCGTACGTGGATCGGACCACGTGTCCAAGGGGGTCCGTGGTATCAGTTAAGTTCCCCAATGGATTGTAAGCATAGACCGTCTGATTCTTGCGCGGGTCGGTTTTGGTAAGAACCCGGTCCATATTGTCATAGGTCATGGTGGTAACGTCATTCAAGGGATCGACGGATTTGAGGAGGTCGCCCTGCGAATCATGGGTAAGCTGCGTGGTGTTTCCGTTTGCGTCGGTCTGCGTCGCCACATTTCCTTCCGCGTCATAGGTGGCGGCATACAGTTGCCCGATTGAATCCGTGGCCTTGTTGGGGTTGAAATTGGCATCGTAGAAGAAGCTTGTGGTGTTGGGTGGTTGTAACGCATCCGATGCTGACGTTTTTTCAGAGTACTGGTTATAAACTGCGGTGCTCGTGTCTCCGAGCGGGTCTTTTATTGAAGTCTGATTACCATTTGCGTCGTAAGTATACGAGGTGGTGTTTCCCAGCGCATCGGTTTTGCTCGTCAGGTTCTCGTTGCTGTCGTACGCATAGGTTGTAGTGCGGTTCAATGCGTCGGTAATGCTGAGAGGATTGCCGAAAGTGTCGTTAATCTGGACGACTATTCCGGTGTCTGGGTTAGTCGTAGTGGTCGTATTGGTTGCCACGTTGTAGGAGTATTGGGTGACGTACGGCCCGGAAGTCCCGCCGGGGCCGGGCACAGACGGGCTCTGGACGCTCTCCAAGCGCCCAATGTTAACGCCGCTGGGATAGTACGTATTGATCCAGGTATTGCCGTTCGGGTCAGTCTCGGTCAGCAGGGCGTTGAAGCTGGCGTCGGTGGGCGTGGTGTCGTAGGTGTATTTCGCCGGCGTGCTTACGCCGGGGAACGTCACCGAGCACAGGTTTCCTGTCCCGCAGGGCGAGTCATAGGCGTAGACATAACTGTTCTGGTTTAGGTCGGTGATTTGCGTGATCCGCCCCTGGCTATCTCGGATAAAAGGAACGACAACTCCACCGACACTGCTGGTTATTCCGCTGGTCGCAAACGTCAGAATATTGCCATTCAGATCCTTGATAGTTTGCAACTGGCCCATGCTGGTCATGGTGTAGACCCGCCCGGAAGGGTCCGTATAAGTGTAGATGGTTGGCGAATAGGTGCCGCCGGGGAAACACGCCACTCCTGAGGAATCCTGGACAATGGCTCCGCCGGAGTAAATCAATATTCCGCAGCCGTTCGAGGTGAGGGTTCCGTGGAATCCGGGCTGTGGAGTGTAGTGTGGAGACAACATCCATGGAAATAGCGCTTGGCCAGCGGATTGCGGAGTGAAGTAGAACGTCTGTGGGTTTCCGTCGAAGGTAAAGGTGACGTTCAGGAGAAGGTCAACGGACAAGTTGACACTGGCTGCGAGTTTCCACCCATTGCCGAAATCCTGAACCGTGCCGCGATTCAAGCTATCGTAAGTTCTCGTAATGCTGATCGGAATCCCAGCAAGAGGAACCTTCAAATCTGTTGTGGTAACGGTTTCCCGACCCGGTTTATTCGCCCCGGTGACGCTTACGACGGTTTCGTTCAGCTGGGCTGTTCCACCGGAGGAAATTGCCTGCAGCTGAATAGTGTACTGGCCGTTCGCCAGCAGTGTGGCATCGAAAGTCCCAAGTGAGATAGGCCCTGTGCCGGTCGTATTTGAATTCAGTACGGTGATATTGGCGGGATTAGATGTTGGAAAATATTTGAGCGTTCCCGAGGTCAGGGTAACTCCAGATTCGAGCATGATTGGTACCTGACCCTGAACCACCGTGCCGATTGCCGGTGAACCGATCCATCCCTGAGGCGTGAACACATAAGTGGTTCCACCGCCGGACTGGGCAGCCCAATTGACATCAACGAGATTTGAAAAGGCCGCGGTACCGTTAATATTCGCATCGGCCTCGACAGTATCCATTCCCACTGCGTTGCCTATGTAACCGAACGTTTTTATGCCCGAGGAGTTTGTTGTGCCGGTCAGTTGCTGGGTATTGTCAAGACTCACTAGCAGGGTTACCGAAACGTTGGGCACAGGTTGGCCCGAGCCGTTCAACGCTTCCACCGTGAAGGTCTGCGTCGCCCCGACGGTCTGGTTTTGCGTATTGCTCGGGCTGAGGACAAGCGTGCCAAGTTGTGGAAGGTTTGTTTGGTAGTTCCACGCTATTTGCGTCTGACTTGAAACCACGGGCGTGGTACCAACCTGAGCTGAAGCCTGCACGATATCTGTTCCCGCAAAGAATCCTTCGTAGCTAAACACGGCAGTTCCGGCCGATCCCGTAGTGACCGTGAACTGTTGTGGGTTGGCCCCGGCAACATTGAAAGTGACCGGAATGCCGGTGGCGGGTGCTCCGGAAGTATTAGTTACAAGCGCGGTAAACGTGATGGGCTGGCCGAGTATTTGCGTAGAGTTCACGCTCGGAGCCATTGTCAACGAACTCTGACCGTTGTTTGTGTTTGTGGACATCACCAGCGTCAATGGCTTCGCAGGAGCAAGGCTCGCCGGGCCGGTCAAGGCGAGATCGAAGCCAGTGACATCGCCCCGATCGCGCGCCTGTACGGCAATGAGATTCGTGCCCGATACCAAGAGGTCGTTTGGAATCGGAACGGTATAGTTCCAGTAGAACGAGCATCCTTCGTTGTCCTGATTGATGACCTGGGTACCGTTAACCCACAGGGTGAAGTCGTTATCAATAGCCACCTGTGCCTGGATGTTTGTCGCGCCAGGAGGCAGATCAACGGTTTTCCGCAGGTCCACGATGCCAAAGACTGGGAAAAGGGTTTTGCCGATCAACGGGCAGCCCTGGCTACCGTTACTTCCAATGGCGTTGGTGAAAGGCGCCTGTCCAAGACCGAATCCAGAGTCGTTGAAACCCACCAAATAGAAGGGAGGGTTCCACAGTTCGCTGACGGTTCCTCCCGAAGAAGATGCATTGGCACCGGCCCAGTTGACGGTAAATGTCGTAGAGCCATCTCCGTCGAACCCAGCCAACGCCACCGTTTCGGTTCCGTTCGGAAAATCCACGGAATCCGCGACACCAGAGATGGTGACCTCGGTACCTGCCACGAAGTTGATAAGCGCCTGGTTTACGGTGATCGTTACCACTCCGTTGCTGCGCGAGATCGAAGTGATAGTACCCACTGTCGGATTGGCTAACTGGTAGCTCCATGTGGATGCAGCCGGGATCCACGCCAACTGATTCGAATTTGCGTAGTCCACCTCGTATGCATAGGTACCCGCGGCGGGGAAGTTCACCGTAACCGCATTCTCCGCTGGCGAAGTGACCGTATTGAAAGATCCCATAACCGGGTATCCATTGAACGCGGTCGATCCGGGAGGATCTACGTAGCTGCCGCTGACTCGCTGGGCGCCATTTCCTATTCCAAAAACAAACCCGTCCGAGTTGAGGAAATTGAAAGTGACGTCTCCCGCGGCTGCCGCGGTGAAGGTCCCGGTAAATACCGCCTCAAATGTCGCTAGCGTCCCCGCGCCGGCCTGGTATCCATTGCCTTGCGCGATGACACTCCCGGTGTAGTTGCCACTCGAATTGGTTGTCACGTTCGTAAAAGGAACGGTCGTCACGCCTATCGTGCTGGGCATTCCTGGAATACTGCCCGTCTCAGGATTGAAATCGATGGATGCAAAAGTCTCCGTGAAGAGTGGCGCGGTCCCCTGAGGAATATTAAAGGTTCCGGAGCCGTTCTGGTTCGCAAAGAACTGCCCCGTCACGGTTGAGGCGGTAAGGCCCGGAGATTGAACGACCCAACTGATCATGCTGCTGTTCGAGGTCAGCGAGAGCGATCCCAGAGCCCCGGTCGCAACGATCGCGTCCACTCCGGCCTTTGTCCCGGTATAGCTGAAAGTCGCAATTCCGCTGGAGTTTGTGGTAGCTGTTCCGCTAGTGGCATTCGGTCCAGTAACACTGAAAGTGACCACTACGCTGGCCACGGGTCCGCTGTTATTAGTGACGGTCGCCTGGAGTTGCTGCGCTGTCCCTGTATAGATCAGGCCTGCACTCGCTGGCGCAAGAACTATGGCACCCGAAGGCGGAGTATTCGCTTGGGGATTCACCGTAATCGTAGTGGTCGAACTTGCCGAAGTCTGCCCGTTGGTTGCGCTTAGCTGCAGGATGTAACTGCCGGCAACCGCGAACATGGCTGTCGTAACAGGCACACTCGAATTGGCGAACAATACAGGTCCGGGCCCGGATACTACAGACCAGCTGATCGTCAGCGGCAATGACCCGTCCGTCGCTGAACCATTCAACGTAACAATATTCGCTGGCAGTGTAATCGTCTGGTTCGAGCCGGCATTAACGACTGGCGGCTGATCCAGAGGCGGATTAACCGTAACCGTCGTGGTAGCGCTACTTGAGAGCTGCGTGTCGTTTGCAGTCAACTTCAGTACATACGTGCCAGCCGCCGAAAACGTTGCTTCCGTTGCGGCCTCGTTCGGATTGAGGAAGTTCACTGCTCCGGAACCGCTAACCACGCTCCAGGTGATAATCAAAGTTCCGTTAGGCAAACCGTCATCGGTCGCTATCCCGTTCAAGCTGACGGTATTGATCGGCAGTGTAATCGTCTGATTCGGCCCAGCGTTCACTACTGGAGCCTGATTCGTTGATTCGGCCTTAATCCACGTCGTAACAGGCGGGCTGCTTAACTGACCATCGTTCACGATCAGTTGCACAACGTAAAGGCCTGCGACGCTCGCCACGAACGTGGGGTTTACCACCGTTGGACTCGACAGGACAGCGCCCGCCCCAGAAGGCTGATAGAGGATCGCCCACTTATAGGTAAGGGAGTTCCCATCCGCGTCGCTTGACGCGGCGCCCGACAGCTGCACCGTTGTCGCAACGAGAACGTCCGCATGAGAACCTGGGTTCGCGACCGGACGGGAATTGTCCGTGGAAATCTCCACGGTTGAGGGGGCGCTATCTACTACCGTGTCGTTAACGATGAGCTGGACTACATACTTTCCGGCCACGTCGGCGGTGAAGTAAGGATTCTCCGAAGTCGATAGCGATAGGCTGGCCGCGCTGCCAGGAGGAGCGGAGAGCAAGGCCCAGCGATAGCTCAGGTTGTTACCGTTAATGTCTGAGGAAGCAGTTCCATCAAGATCCACGGTGCTTCCGACTGGAACGGTTTGCGTTGGGCCGGCGTTGGCCATGGGAGTAACGTCCAGATTGGTGATCGTCACCGTGCTCGTGCGGGTCACCGGATCAAGGGAGAGACCTGGCAAACTATTGACGGTCCCATCGTTCACGATCAACTGGACAACGTAGGTACCAACAAGATCGGCAGCAAACGTCGGTTGCGGATAGGTTGTACTGCTAAGCGTCGCGGCGCTGCCGGCGGGCTTTGAGAGCAGCGCCCAGGAATAGGTGAGAACATTTCCATCAACATCGGTCGATCCGGTTCCATCGAGCTGCACCGTCTGTGGGGCCAGGATACTCTGAGCCGGTCCCGCATTGGCCAAAGGCTGCGAGTTGGTCGTACTTATTTTCACCACGTCGGAGAATGGGCTCGCACCGTTCGGTCCCTGATCCACTCCCACGCCACAACCACCGCTGCTTCCAAGCCAGAGCAGTGCAAAATAACTCCCCGCATTGTTTGCGACAAAAGTCGGGTTTACACCGGTGGAATTTGATAAGGCGGCCGTTCCTTCATATGTAAGCGGACTGCTGTTGTTTGCTCCGTACCAAAGGCACCACATATAGGTGAGCGCGTCGCCGGCTAGATTCATCGAGCCGCTGCCATCGAGTTGTACCGTAGAACCAACAGTGACCGTCTGGTCGGGCCCTGCGTTTGGTCTGGCGTAATCGCCAGAAGAAGCCGTCGTGCTGAGTTCCACCAAAGACGGAGCACTACTTTGAACACCATCGTTAGTGATGAGCTGCACTGCGTACCCACCTGCGACATCTGCAACGAACGTGGGCAATGGAGTTGTTGGATTCAGTAGGACAGCTTTGCTTCCGGTCGGGATGGAAGAGAACGACCATTGATAAGTCAGCGCAAGCCCGTTCAGATCGTATGAATGCGTGCCGTCCAACCGAACCGTGCTGCCCAATGTGATGACATCCGTATATCCTCCGGCATCGGCCACGGGAGCGAGCGTGCCGGTGACGGTGAAGGTCGCCGGAGGGCTGTCGACATCATCCCACGCTACGGCTACTTCGCCCGTGGTTGCTCCGGTTGGAACATTCACTACGATTGAGGTATCGGTTGAGCTGGTCGGTTTTGCATCGTACCCGCAAAAGGAACAGGCGCCGGCAGGGAAGAATAGTATGTTGGTGAGACCGGATGCACCGGGGCCACCGGGATAGAGATTTGTTCCTGTGATCGTGATGGGTGTGCCAATTGGACCCGAACTCGGCGACACTGTTGTGATCGACGGAGCCGGAATGATCGTCAACACTTTTGCGTTGCTTTGAACACCTGACACCGTTACGATCACATTTCCCGTGGTTGCTCCGGGAGGGACCACGACAGTTATCTGGGTGGCGATCCACGATTGGACCGACGGAGCCGGGGTTCCATTCACGGTGACACTACCTTTGGTCGTCCCGAAGCCAGTTCCCGCAATAGTAAGCAGCCCGCCGATGGGAGCTGAAGTGGGTTCAATCGCCGATATCACGGGCGCTGCTGCTTGGGCAGGCCTGCTCGCTCCGATAAAAGCAAAAAGTATAATGACGGCATAGACTAATCGTGACATTACTTGACGCATTGGCTCACCTCGTGCCCGGTCCCTCTTGCGATTTCTCGTTGTCCTGAATTCAGAAAATAATCTCAGGTAAGGGGCTAACTTCTAACTGAGGGCCTCTGTAATGTCAGTTGTGGATTTCTTTTGTCACGAATCACGAACGAAATTGCTGATTTCTGCTATTTCCCCAGCAACACAGTCAGGTTTTCTGCGTTCACTTTTGTGATTTTGTTACAAAGAGCGAACAGTGAGTAGCGGATTTTCTGCAAGGATACATGCGAGCAGTTCGTTTTTTTCGGTCCACGCCTTTTCACTAATCCCGTTGAGTCGCGAAGCAGAGTGATTAATTTAGCAACACAGCACTGTGCAATCGAGCCTTGCGACGAATTGCTTTAGAGAAGAAGAGGTAGGCCAAGGGTTCCAAGAAGCATTTGCTTGACATGCGTGTCTTGGTCTCCGTTTCGACGCTCTTTCAGGGCATCCTCAAGCCTGAAAGCAATCCGCTTTTCGAGCTGTACAAAAACCCTTCGTCCCTTTCGAGTAGGAACAACTGTAAAGCGGCCCGCTCTGCCGCGAACTGCTGGTCCTTTTTGGGCTAAGCCACAAGATGCAAGATTCTTGAAGGCGCGGCTGGGGGTGCAGGCGTGGCCGACCAGGACCGTCTTCAAACTGATAAGGGTTTGTGGTTGGCTCTTTAAAAGCGCCCCCAGCACAAGGAATTCTTGAATCCCGAGCCTGTAGGCTTTGACACTATGTAAGGCAGTCGACGCGATTCCGTGCACGAACGCTGAGACACCAACCGCGCTCGCAATGTCACCGCACCGCACAACCGTATGCTCATTCTTGTCGGGCACAGCCTGGTTCTCACATTGAACACTTGCAGGTGGCAATGTTGCAGATTGCAAACTTGCAGGCTGCGAAATCGGGGTCGCCCCTGGTCTTGGGCAGATGTCACCCAGTTTAGGTGTCGGGACAATCTCGTGACCTCCAATTGTTCCTGGATTTTCAGGATCCGTTGTCACTGGTACGAACTCGAGGCGTGGTCCGTCCTCGATATCTGAAATCTTTTTTATCGTTCTATTTCCTCGCATCTTGCGACTAGAAAACCACAAATCACTGAAAATAAATAGGATGGCTATCACATCACCCCGTGATCGAACATTGACGAGTTATCAATTCTTTTTCGTCTACCCGTGCCGCATGAGTATCCGTCCTTGTTTCAGGAAGGAAATAAAGGCACCCCTTTGGCCCAGGCAGGAGACAGCGGATCATGGAGATAGGTAGAAGCCACGCGGCTGCTACGGTAGACCAAGCCAACCGTCTGGCTGCACCTTGCTACGCCGGGATTTTACTGTTTTGCGTCGTCGAGATTCCAAGTGGAGACCTCAAGTGCGGAAGGAGCAGGTAGGAATCCAGAATGTCCGCCGAGTCTAATAATCTCTCGATTGCCTGCTTTGGTCCGTCGCAGGGTTAGAGCGACACTTGGAGTGTACGTGGGGTTTGCGGTCCTTTCTTAGATCGCAACTCTGCAGTTGGACGGGAGCTGTGGAATATCAGCCACCCGGGAAACCGAACTGGAAGACGTGTGTCCGGAACATTAAGGACGAGGCACAAAGAGACAAGAAGGACCAGATGAATCACCAAATTGGACGACACATGTGGTATGACGATTTGCCGACGACCCAACAGAAGGCCACTCAAAAAGGCTACGCTGAATGGCTCACTGAGACATTTCACCCGCAGATCTACCTAACCTTAACCTTCGCCCACGCCCAATCCAGCCGGGGAGGGGACAGCCAATTCAGACAGTTCATCAACCTGGTGGAAAAACGTTTTCGAGCACCAGTTGGCTGGTTTCGCTTCGAAGAAACGAAGAGCTGGTCGGGCTGCGGAATAGCAGACGTCGCTCTTCACTATCATGTGCTCCTTTGCTGTTCAACTATTCTGGATCCCCAGGCAATCGAAGACGAGTGGCACCAGCTCGGGCATTTCAAAAAGAACGCTTTAGCGGTTCCCTTTGACCCGACGGATAACGCTATCTATTACTGCACCAAGTTCCTTCACCAGAGCAATTGGCAGGTCGGTCATCTGCATTTCTTTGTGCCTACGCCTCATCCCACGAATCATGTCGCTCGGCGGCGTTGTCGCCGGCAACAACTGCGCTCTGTGAGGTCTACCTCAACTTTCTTTTCCCAGCGAGCAGCGTAGAAAGGCGCGAAATCGACCATTCGCAAAGCGGGAACGGGAGGGCGTCCAACGAGCTCGCGCTGGGGGAATTAGCCTCCGTATCCAGAATCGGCCATCCTTCTCGAACAATGCCCAACGGTATGGATGTGCCAACTTTCGTCGATACCTCTGGCCTTGCTGCTACGGGGGAGCGGACTCGGACAACTGGTGACCCATAGCAAGAAACGTTGTCGCACACGCCCCTAGCTCATTCCCGTCGAAGGGAGTTTCGGGCCTTTATCTGTGAGCCATCCCCTTTGTCCTCTGTAACAGCCAAGAGGGAAGTCTGGTTTTCAGGATGGGTTGAGGTCCGGTCTCTATAGATGTCCTGCCTCCGCTAACCAAGTCCACGCTTTCCGTCCCAATGGAAACCAATGCTACCGCCCGTCTCGCAGCATCCACGATGGGAGAGCCGGATTGTCCCGCAAGCGTTGGTCCAGTCGAAAGCGAACTTCCCCAGATACTCACGCGGACTTTCAAAGGAGTGGGCTCCCACGATATGCCATCCAGTGCGAGCATGTATCCTTGGCCGGTCTCCGGGGCTGCAATCGTAAAGGGCTTTCGCACATCCACCAGATGGGCGTACGCCTCGCTCTCTTCTCCGAGTTCTTGATCGTCGGGTTCCCCAAGAATGGCTAAGTCGGAAACCGGATCAAAGAACAAACACTCGGCCCATACACCAGGCTCTTCCCCCAGCGGGCCTAGTAAGCTCGCGTAGGTGGTTTCCTGAGACGAATAACAGGGCATTACAGGAGGGTGGGGTAAACAGTGGGATGCCGTGACTACCAGCTTACGGCGAAGCCTTTTGACACCATTCCCAAAATCAAACGAGCTGTGATGTTCGATGATGAAGCCCCGCCCTTTGTCGACAGTAATTACCGCTAGGTCGTGTTTAGGATTTGGCATGTTCAAGTACTGCCCAGCTTTCGGTCTCCGAGGATGATTGCCTGACGCTCGGGCGCCGCGTTTCCCATCAAGTCGCGCTTCCCGTAAACTGCAAAGTTCCGACCGGTCGCCTCTCCAATCCAACGAACGCTGGGAATTCTTCAGTCGACGTCTAGCAGGCTGCTGAAAAACGAGCGGACGGAGGGTTGGTTTGCCTTCTGCGACTCTCGTCAGGATTGGGTTCTGGAGTTACTCGGGTTGGCGGTTGGAGATTTCGAGCGGCACCGTGCTCGTTCAGACACACTGCGCCTGCGGGCTATTGCGCATCAGGTTGCAGATGCGCACTAAGTTGTAAGCTGCCGCCGTGAAGGTGAACATCCAACCGACCCGCTCCAATCCGCGATGCCGTAGCTTGCGCAACAACCCGACGCTCTTCATCCAGCCGAACACCTCTTCGATTCGCTTGCGTTTCCTCTGACTGACTTGATACCCCGTATGGCGTGTTGTGCGCTCATCCACGGCGCTGCGACGATTCCTGTCGTTCTGCGCGATGTGCGGCGTAATCTCCATGTGGCGCAGTTCGGCGATGAAGTCGTGGGTGTCATAACCCTTGTCTGCTCCAAGCGTGACGCGGTGAGTGCCGGGCAGACCTTCAGCCATTAGCAACGCGGCATCGCGCTCCGCCGAACCGTACGCTCGCGTGGTGAGTGTCGAAACCACCAGACCGTTGCGGTTCTCTGTCAGCAGATGGCCGCGATAGGCCAGTACCGCGCCGCTGCCTCGGCTCTTGCGGGACAGCATGGCATCGGGGTCGGTAGTCGAGCAGTGGGTCTGGTTGCTGCGCTTCTCGCGGTGGAAGTTCACGGTCGGATTTGAGCCTTCGCCCGTTCCAGTGGCGGGCGGCTGGCGGTCATCGTCGACATGGCGAAAGCTCTTTTGTCCAGCCCATGCCTCCAGCAGGGTTCCATCCACGGTGAAGTGCTCATCCGAGAGCAGATTGCTCTGTCGTGCCTGCTTGACCACGGCTGCGAAAAAAGCGTCGGCGATGTCTCCTGCAAGCAGACGCTGCCGATTCTTCGTGAATACCGTCACATCCCAAATCGGATCATCCATGTTCAGTCCCACAAACCAACGGAACAACAGGCTGTAATCGAGTTGTTCCATCAGCATCCGTTCGCTGCGCACCGAGTACAGCACTTGAAGCAGCAACGCACGCAACAACTTCTCCGGTGCTATCGATGGCCGTCCAGTCTTTGCGTACAGTCTGCTGAAACGGGGCTTCAACTCGCGCAGGGCGTCATCGGCCTTGACACGTAGCTGCCGAAGAGGATGGTCGCGAGGGATTCGCTGCTCAGGGCTTACGTAGCTGAAAACTCCCAACTGCTGCTCGTCTTGTCCACGCATGTCTTCTTCTTTATCAGGTTGGGTTGTGGAAACAAGAGAGTTTTCTGGTACTGGGTCCTTTGGCTTAATATCTCTACAAACCGGAGCGGTCGAACGATGGCTAGAGAACTCAGTACGGGAACTTGCGAGCGCTGCCAGCAACAGTTCGGGTACTGGCTTGCACATTGCGGATTCGGAGATTGTGTTTACGCTTACTGTGATTCCTGCGGCAAGACAGCCATCCTCTCTATGTGGGACAAGCGCATGCCGAAACTGCCGGACTGCCCGGGCCAACAAGAGATGTGTTCTGCCATGGAGCAATACGTGCAGCCTTGCGAGTGCGGTGGCAGTTTCAGGAGGGATTCGGCACCACGGTGCCCACACTGTAATGAACCTTTATCCGCTGAACTTGCAACTTCCTACATCGAGAGTAATGCGCCGGGTACTAAGAAAGGCTGGCGTTGGCAACGGAATTGGAGCGGGCTCTACTGCATCGTCATCGAGAACAAAAGGGTTGACAACAACTTCCGATAGACTGAAACTGCGCTGCCGAGGATAAATCGGTTCCTACCAACGCTTCGAACCGAGTTTTTCCGCAACCTGCTAGGGGCATGTTCACATATGCTTTCTCGGTTCAGTCCCTCCCGCCCCCTAAGTCAGCCCAATACCCCGGACAAAAGGCGAACATCCCAAGACACGCTGTTACGCTGCCTTTTTCTTACCCCGCAATATTCCAACGATGTTGTCTCTCGGCTGGAGTTTGTCTATCAAGTATTTTTCCAGTTTTGAAGCCTCATCTCCCATGTCCTCTGGGACTGCGATAGTCACAATATAAGCGGGTCGCTCACTCCATCCTTTTCCGACGCTAACGGGATGCTTTATCCGACATCCCTTAGTCTTGCGATCCGTTCCAAAATACACCCCTAGTCGGTTACCCAACCGTTGTTTGGAAGCCTTGCCAATGTAGAAGGGGCACTCCGTACCGCCAATACTGAGCGGATCCTCCGCTTTCGACAGGATGAGGTATACGCCCCTCTGGTCGCTGTGCGGATATTGCTGGGGCCACGCTATAGGAGGGGCTGGGTCTTCATCCTGCGGAAATAACGCATAGCGCTCGCTAATTTCAAGGGAACAGTTCGCTGGGTATGCCAGAACTACGTCTTTCCACTTCATGACAAGCCACCTTTCTTCCAAGACAATAACTTTTCCAGATCAAACGATCGGTCGTCGATCGGTCTACGGTTTTGATTCATCGTCAAATCCGTCGTGAGACGGATGCGACCCGTACCGACCGTTTTCCCGGCACGGAAAGCCATAGTTCTTCGTGCGGTCCAGAAGCCGTTCCTGGCGGTCGTTGTCGATACTGCCGAGCTGGGCCTCGACGCTATTCGCCTCCTGCCGGGTGACTCTCAACCTGCCTCGCGGTTGTGACCGGTGTACCAGCTTCATATGTTCGTTGAATTCCTTCGCACGAAACTTTTTCCGGCACATCGAACAGAAGTATAGGACCGGTGCTTTCGATTTACGGTCTGGCCGACTGTGCGATCGACCCGGAGTTCCATGCACAGTGCGCAAGTGCTTCTTCCAGTACAACCGGTTGAAGTTTGCTTTGCAGGCTGAACAGTAGATGGAATTAATTTGTTCGGTAACAGATTTGAACTCGGGATTCGGCCGACTGTAGCAGGCTGACTTCCGCGTGTCCTCCCCGGCTGTCAATGGTGCGCCCGGCTTCCCGGGCATTACGCCAGAAATTCCGGTCCCCGCGCAGCGGTAACAATTTTCATTTGATCCTCCGCAAGAACAGGAATGAAAAGTGTCCTCTGGGCTCATACGCTTCTCCGTAGCTCACTTGCTTAATCTGTAAGACTTCACCCGCGCCGCGAGAATGCGTAAGCGCCGCCAGCCCGCATAGAAATTCATATTATCCGGGCCAGTTCAGTCCCAGGCTGTAATTCCACTCACGCTTCTCAGTGACTTTTGACCACCCGTTCCCTGCCCGCCACGTTAGAAATTTGGGTCGCTCCGGGCGGTGATCGTGTGCCCTACCGCCTAGGCTGATTTGCCAGCGACCTCACTCTCAGCACGAATGTGTTTGAACTGTTCCGGCTTGCAAGCTGGAACTCCACCGTCAATCCAGCGGCCTTTCGAGGCCGCTTTTTCCGTTTACGAGGAACTTAAAATGCGAATCACCCCAAGCTGCAACCGTAGAAACATTTTCCTAGATATTGAAACCGTCACCCTGGACCCGGCTGATCCCAAGGGCGCCTTGTCCGCCGCCACTGGCCGGGTTGTGTGCGTATGCCTGTTGGTCGATGACGGCCAAACGATTCTTGAGGAGTCTTTCGTTGACCACGATGAAGCTACGATCATTCGTAGCTTCTGGGAGGTTGTTTACCGCGGCGATGTGTTTATTGGCCACAACGCTTTCGGCTTTGACTTGCCGTTTATACGACAGCGCTCGTGGATCCTCGGGATTCGACCGTCGCGCCGGATCGATCTGCGCCGCTTTTATACAAATGACATCGTCGACACGATGGAAGTCTGGAGTAACTGGGGAAGCTCCAAGTTCATCGGTCTCGATAAACTCGGCACTCTTCTGACCGTGGGCGGCAAGACCGGACACGGAGCGGATGTGGCGAACTGGTGGGCGGCCGACGACCTTCAGCGTATCGCAGAGTATTGCCGCGAAGACGTTCGGCTTACGTATCGGGTATTCTGCAAACTTATGTTTCAGCCGATTCCGGAACGCTACCGATCCGCTACCGAGAAAACAAATCTTGAGGGATGTAACAGCGCGCCCCAGTCTTCCGAAAATTCAACAACAACCCTAGTACTGCAGTAGACCCATTTCCCCGTCAGATCCTCCAGGGCAGACCAACTCCCAACCTGCCTCTACCGCTACGGGAAAACCACCGGTGTGTTCACCTGCCTCCGAGGTTTCTCCTCACGCCGAATGGTCTTCGCTCTTCCTCGTCAGTGGGAGGATGGAGAAAGGAGATTCGAAGAAAAACAAGAGCAACAGGGTTGCGTTTCGTCAGAACCCTATACTACCCAGACTTGTGAGGGCCGAGTGCGCTCGTTATTGGCATGCACGGCGGCCCTCCCAGGAGGGTTGGATGGAGCGAACACGCCGCCTCCAGTTGTTGACTCTGGACCAAGTGGCCCAGGCTCTGAACCTCGATGAGCCTCAAATAGAGCACCTGGTTGCCACCGGACAGTTACCCGATCTCCATATCGAACATCAGCGCCGCTTCGACGAACGCGACCTTGTCCGACTTGTGGAAACTTACAAACGAGTCCAAGAAAGGACCAAAAATGTATAACCGTAAGCGTCATGCTTCTCTTGGAGAAAAGGAGTGTGATGCCTGCCACACTCCTCTACCAGAGATGGACTATTACTTAGGCAAGAAGCATTTTACCTGTGACAATCCCGAGTGCCGCCGGACGGTGCACGCTGGTGACCGGACTTTGATTGTCGTTCAACCTGGTGAAAGGAAATGCGACCGGGAGGGCTGTACGGAGTTCGCCCGTGCCGGTAGCTTCTATCCAAATCGCCGCTTTTTTTACTGCAGCAAGAAATGTGAAAGTAAGGCTGGTTGCGGCGCCGGCTCAGTGGAGGTGCCTTGTCTCGTCTGCGGCAAACTCGTCGAGCGCCCCCCTTGTCGTGCGGAAAAACCTACTTACTGCGGTCAGGATCACTTTGGTCAGCATCTCAGAACCCAAAATATGATCGCGCGCGCCGGGCGATTCCTCGCAATCCTGAACGAATATCTGTCGACGTTTTGCCCGGGACATTACAAACCTGCCAGCATTCGGGCTGTTCGTTGCGATTTGCTCCTGTTTTTCGAGTACCTTAACGCTCAGAGGGTTCGATCCCTCAACAGGGTTGACCCGAAACTGATTACCAGGTTCATTGCTTGGTCGAACGCACGGGGATCTACCCCCAACCGGGCAGTCCGCTTCCTCGTGATTTTCTTCAATTGGATGATCGTCGAGGGCCGTCGCTCTAGGTCGAATCCCATAATCGCGGGTTTTCACAAGCAAACGTGCGGCAAGCACACAGCTCGTCCTTACTCCCAAGATGATCTGGCTCTGATCTGGAGGGTCTTAGAGGATCGGGGCGATACTCAAGCGAAGCTGGCCATCGCTATCGGACAAGAATCGGGAGTGCGGATCGGTGAGCTGGCACGGCTGCGTCTGCAAGACGTCGATCTCAAAGGGCAACAGCTCTTTATCCGTTTGCCAAACAAGACGGAGACTGAGCGGTGGGTTCCATTTGCGGAAAAAACCCGAAGCTACCTGGAAGAGTGGCTGGCCGAGCGCGATCCCACCTGCGGTCACGACGGACTGTTCTACAACAGCCTCAAGAGACCCGTGAGAGTCATGCAGCTTCAAGACAAATTCAACACGATCCTTTGCAAGAAATCGAGGCATCACGCCCACGAATTCGGTCTGGAGAAATTTAGCTACCATCGTATGCGCCACACGGCTGCCAGTTCGTTAGCCAATGCCGGAGCGGACGTTTCAACCATCATGGCCGTTGGCGGATGGAAGAGTTTTGACTCGATGCAAAAATACGTGAGGCTGCAAAAGGGCACAATCCGGCGTGACTTCGATCGCGCGATGCAGCGCATCAAGGAATCGGCTGACGAGGGTGGCACAATCACGCAGTCCCTGGAGGAATTTGCCAGGAAGAATTCCACTCCTTCAACAAAGCCTCTCGATTCTGCGGCCTAGCCGGAATTGCACATAAGAGCGTTTATGCGCAATTCGTCCACGGTGCACAAAACAGGCAGATTACAGACCAGTACCTACCCTCCGAAGCCAATTCCTCCCACGTCCGCCTTCAACACAAGGAACGATCCACTATGAATACCAAAGAGTTTCTTGATTACATCGCAGCTAGAGGTTATTCGGCCAATACCGTCAACGCCTATAAGTCTGACCTTTCCGATTTCGAAGCGTTTCTCCGGGAGCGGCATGTGCGAGCCACTGCGGCTCGGCCACAGTTGATCCAGGAGTATGTCCGGGAATTGGGATCGAGAACAGACGCAGAGAAGCTCAGCCCAAGCACCATCTGGCGGAAGCTCGCCACGTTGTCGAGCTACTATGAGTTTCTGAGAGTGCAAACCGATGGCAGAGTGCGTAACCCGGTGAGGGCTGTCGCGCGTCCTCGTCGCCGCCGGGCCGATCCCAAGGGAATCGAAGACGAACCTCTAGAGCGCCTGCTTTCTGGCATCGCCAACCTTCGTGATAAGGCAATCATCACGCTCATCGTTACCACAGGGCTGCGCCTTGCTGAACTGCATCAATTGAACCGGGACTCAATAAACGTCGAGCGAAAGCAGCAACCGGATGGTAGTGTTCGCGTCCTTGGTTCTGGTTCTGTCATTGGCAAAGGAAATAAAGAGCGCGCGTTTCTGACGGATCTACCTACACTCCAGGTTCTGGGTGACTACCTTCGTACAAGACAAGACAGCTGCAATGCTTTGTTCATCTCCAATCGTGGAATGAGAGTGAGCCGCCGCGAGATCCAATACATCCTGGAACGCTGGTGCAAGCGCCTAGGGCTCCCGCCTGTCCATATACATTCTTTACGGCACACGTATGCAACCAGATTGGCAAATGCAGGTTTACCCTCGATCACATTGAAGGACCTGATGGGGCACGCCTCATTTAATACCACCCAGGGATATTTCAAAATCAAACGGCAGAAACTCTCCGCGGACTACTTTGCAGCTATGGAGCTGATCAATGACTAAAAAGCTTTTAGCGTCCCGGGGAAGGTCCTAAAGAACCCTATACTACCCACAAACAGAAGGCGGAAAAAATCGCTGGTCTCCAAACTTTCCTGCTGCTGCTTCACCATTCCGATAAAAGCGGTTCGAACCACACGTCAGCAATCACCCAACATGAAGAATCTTCGCCATGACCAGCATTGAAATTAAATGCCCGAGTGCCAGGCCGGTCTCGGGTTTCTGTCCTTATGTTCAAGCTCCCTCCTTTGACTTTTCTGCGTCTCGTGCAACTTAACGTCCTAACTGAGGTGAATCGATGGCCACACTAAAACTCAGTGCCCGCAACGCGGGCCAGGTTGAGTTAGAAACATACTGTCCACGCTGCGCCTGGTATCTCTTGCGCCTGAAGAAGCTGCCGTTCCAAATGGGCATGCCCGGAGTGATGTTCTACCTGGAGGCCGTTGAAAAAGCCTTCATCCTTACCTACCTTCAGAAGCATAAACACCTGCCGAAGGGCTTCGGCCTTTTCTCCAATTGCACCGAACCGGTGACATTTCCTTTCAGCATGGAAGCGATGCACGAGACAGGTGTTCTTGTAACCGCACGGCCGGACATGATGCTTTACAACAAGGACGAAACCATTGCGCTGATAGACCTGAAGACCGCGCGGGCCGATGGTGGTGGCGCGAAATTTCATCCGCAATATCACATCCAGCTGATTGGATACAGTTGGGTCACTGAAGCTGTGGAGATCGGTGAGGTTGGGAGCGCTGGCCTTATTTTCTGTGAGATTCAACATGAGTTCTTCAAGACAGACCCCCTTTCTCATATGACAGACACTGGGATTACAGTTCCATTCAATTTCCGTGCAACGGAAGTCGAACTGGATTACCCGCGTTTTGCCAAGTGCCTCGTTGAAATGAAGAAGGTCTGGGAGTCCCCTCGTCCTGCGAAGGGTGCCACAGGGTGCAAGGATTGCGCGCTCTTCAATCGTTTAATGGATTTTGAAGCGGGATTGAGATCCAACGATGCTTTGAATCTGCGTCTCTTCCCGCGCTACCGTGACCAACTCGTCTCCTTGGAATACGAACGCTTCCTCGCCCGCGGCACGGATGGACTAATCAATAGCATCCTCAACGACGAAACATCGTTCAACGAGGATGGAATGTGGAATAACTGGGACTTCTCCTAGCCCTGATTTTTGTCATCGAGCCATTCGATGGCCCCACCCAACCTCCTCGACTTACAAACTGCCATCTCTCCGAAAGGAACCTACGTGAATTCACCCTCCTCTTTATCAGCCTCCGAACATCTGTGGAACGCCCTGCAGGCTGCGGAACTCCTTGGTGTATCGGAACGCTGGGTCCGCGACCATGCTACCCGTCGCTCCCCCAAAATACCTGTAGTGAAGCTCGGTCCTCTTCTTCGCTTCCGTCCCACCGATGTACAGCAGTTTATTGAATCGCAACGCGACGACCATTCCGGCGCCTCCCGGCGCCACTAGCACTCAGAAATCACATAGTCACAGCTGCACGCTCATGGACTACAGAAAGGAAATCAACATGTGCAAGTACTGCAAAGGCCTCGCTCGCCTTGTCCGGCACGCTGATCACGTCTCACATCCTAAAAAGCTGTCGAGCAAGGCTGAAGCGCTTGGTTTTGAACAAGCCGAACGCATTATCGACGAACTTGGAAAGGAATCCGATTCTTCACTGGCAGATATCGCTCTCATTGCAGTCCAGACAGGATTGCGAATGCAGGAAATCGCAGCTCTGAGGTGGGCCGATATCGACCTAGGCCAGAAAGTTATGACAGTTAATGGGAAAGCCGGCATCCGTGCGTTCCAGATTCCAGATCCGCTTGTCACTCGACTGATGCAGATTCGCACAAAGGATCCCGGAAGCGCCCGCCTGTTTAATTCCGGCTTCCAATCGCTGGCGTCCTCTCTCAACCGCGCGCTGCTGGCAGTGTGCAAGCGTATTGGAATCGCACCTGTGAGGGCCCGATGTCTGCGCTTGACTTTCTTGTCCAGGGCTCATCAGTCAACCCGTGCGAACAATTCCTAGCTTCATGTCATAGAGGGCTGGTAATCCTCAGCCCTCCTCTCCATCTCAAAAAGGAACCTGATATGCCTCTGGAATTTCAGCGCGGCTCTGTGTACCTACATGGAAAGCGCCGCAAAATGTGGTATGGCAAGTATCGCGTTTGGTGTAAGGATCCGCTAACCGAAAGTTGGACCGTTAAGCAGAAAAATAAAGCGATCGGACCAAAGTCCGAGATGACCAAGTTTGAGGCGCAGAGAAAACTGCATGAAGCAATTGCCGCAGACAACAATTCGGCTCAAATAGCCCCAGCCGAGGCAGCCGATGGCAACTCCACACTGAGATGGTTTGTGAACGAGCGTCATCTTCCAATGATGACGTGCCGTGCCACCACCAAGAAGACGACAACATACGAAATTCATCGCTACATTTTGGAGAAGTTTGGGGATCGTAATCTGAGTTCCATCGGCCTTTTTGAGCTGCAAACGCACCTGAACAGCCTGGCAAAGACCTTCTCTGATTCGGTTGTTCGACATACATATGTAAATATGCGCTCAATCTACAACAATGCCGTAGATCTCGATTTCTTGGCTAAAAGTCCAGCTCGAAGATTAAGGATGCCGGAGACTAAGTCGCCGGACAGGAGCGTTCTGGAGGCACGGACGATCATGGCTCTGCTCAACGCGATCGAGCATCCGATGGACAGATGCGTTTTCGCAGTCGGTGTATTCTGTGCCCTGCGGACCGGCGAAGTATTTGGTCTGAAGTGGGAATCGTGGCAACACCATTATCTTGCCATCGAGAGCACGGCTTTTGAGGGCCACTTGCAGGAGGGCAAACTCAAAACTGTCGAAAGCCGAGCTCTGGTCCCGGTCCCCGATTTGATCCAACCGATAATTGCCCGTTGGCAGGCTGTCTGCCCTGACGCGAGTCCACAAGCCCTAATGTTTCCTACAAAAGGCAAAGGTCTGCGAAAAGGACAGGCTGTTCCATTCGATTCAACCAACTTTGTGGAAAGGCGAATCCACCCGATCGCGGACAAGCTAGGCATTCCTCGCCGCCTGGTTACGTTTCAGGTGATGCGCAGGACTGTTGGAACTGATCTTCAATTTCACGGGACTGTTAAAGATGCTCAAGGAGCACTGAGACACAAGAGCGCGAAGACAACCTCTGATGTGTACATGCAATCTGTGCCAGCGAGCGTGAGGACCGCTCTTAATTCCCGCACGGCCGCGGTCTTTTCCAGCACTGAGGAAAAATTGTGAGGGAGGTGTAACTATCGCGGCAAGGTCAGCCGAAAATGAAACTACTTCCTAACGCTCTTCGTCCGCTTGTCCCAATGCTTATATCCGAGCACCTTCTTGATGTGCAGTTCGTAAACTCTTTCGCGGCGATTCTTCGTGACCTTATGGATCAGCACTGTCACTTCCGGGACAGGCGGATTCATTCCATTCAGCAAACGAAGCTCAAACGGCTTCGCAACATTATTCAGCCGCTCTGTCCAATAAGGTTTGATCGCGCGGTATTCGATCTTTTTCGTACCCGCGATAATTTCTGCCAGCCATGGCCGCTTGATGGTTGTGGTCAGCCTTTCGTATTCAGTCCTCACTATCCGCCTCCCCAAACAAATTGCGTTCCTAAACGATCGCCCTCATCCGGATATCATCCAGTATCCCTACCAACTGGTCCACTTGTTCGGAGTTGAATATCCCTTCGACTCCTTTGGAGTTACGGTCGGTGAAGGGCGACTCGTAGAGTTGGCCCGCTCGCATCCAGCCGCTTTGAGTCAGGTAGTCCACGATCAAGTTGATGAATTGGATTTGGTTTGCACTTAGAGTTTTGCCCGCCAGGAAGCCATCAAATGCTCTTTTCGCTGCTTCGCGGTCCATGCCCACCATCGACCGCACTAACAACCCCAACTCTCCGGCTGCTCGTGCCTTTAGCAGGTCTTGCTTCGTCCCCGCGCCGGCCTCAATCAGGATCTGTTCCAGTATGTCGAGGTCTTCCTTGCTCAACCGTTCGTTCCACCGCAGCTTGTGAATCACCGGGTCATCGCCATGAGCCTTCAGAAACTGCTGAGTTTTGTCACGGAAGCGCTCGACATCATGCCCAGCGTCGAATCCGGTTAGCTCAACAACAGTGCCCTCGCCCATCTCATCGACAAAGTCTGTATAGATCCGAGGACGCCTGGTCTTTTCAACAAATTTCACCAGACTGCGTAACCGTTTGCGGACATTCTCCAACATTGAGGTGGTAACGTCCTGCCAGAATTCATCCGTCTGTACCTCGATAATGAGCTCCAGTTCTGCGCGGACCATAGGAATGCTTATCTTCTCCCCAACCGCGCCAGCGATCTCGCGGACATCATTGCTCCACCGTACAAACGACTTCTCATGTCGCAGAAGTCCTAGCTGCAAACGCAACATCAACAAATCGAACTGCTTTGCTTCCTGATCCTCATCCAACAACTCGGAGGGTAGACCGGCCACATCGTTGACCAGCTCCGCTTGTTCATCCGACCCGACGGTTTCCCAAGCCTTGGCGTCGGCATATTTTTCCACCAGCTTTCGTTTGGGACGAACGATGAAGTTACCGACATTCATCTTCTCCACTTCCTGCCGCAATCGCTCTGCCACCTCACTTCGCAACTCCGATCCCGCCTCGCGGTCGGCATGTTTGTCCAGTTCGGTGATCAATTCCACCCGGCTGGCAAATAGTTTTTTCGTCAGGGACTCGCTGCCGGCGCCAGGGACCGTTTCGGGATTCTGGTTGAAGAATTCGAGGTTCTGGCAATAGTCGAAGACGTAGAAATATTGCTTGTTGCGGCCCGGTCCGAATAGGTCCGGCCGCAGGCGTGTACCCCGTCCCACCATCTGCCAGAACTTGGTTTTTGACCGTACCATCTTGAAAAAGACAAGATTAACAATCTCTGGGATGTCGATGCCGGTATCGAGCATGTCGACCGATATGGCGATGTGCGGGCTTTTCGAGACGGTAGAGAAGTCGTCAATCAACGACTGCGCGTACTCCACCTTGAAATCAATTACCCGAGCAAAATGACCGGCATAGCGCGGATAATTCACATCAAATCGTTCGGCTATAAATACGGCGTGATCGTGGTTCTTCGCAAAAATGATCGTCTTGCCTAGCCGATCTCCGTCCGCCACCTTCTGCCCGGATCTCATGAGGTGTTCAAGGACCTTATCCACAGTGTCCTTATTGAATAACCAACGGTTCAGAGCCTCTGGTTCAACGGTTCGGGGGACATTTCCGTCCTCATCCCACTCGATCTCGTCCCATCGCTCTTGCTCCTCTTTGCTGAGCTGGTCGTATTTCATCCCCTCGCGTTGAAATTTCAAAGGCACCGACACAGCCTTTGGCGGGACGAGGAACCGATCCCGCACTGCCTCCTCCAGACCGTAAGCGTCCGTCGGTACGCCATCTTCCAGGTCGAAGAGACCGTATGTGTTGTGATCGACCTCATCTTTAGGTGTTGCCGTAAGACCTATAAGGAAGGAGTCGAAATATTCAAAGATGGCTTTGTACTTTTGGTAGACCGATCGGTGCGCCTCGTCAATGACAACTAGATCAAAATGCCCAGGACCAAACTGTTTCTTGCCTTCTTTTGTCTCGTCGATAAGTCGCAGCATGGTGGGGTACGTCGACACCAGCACTCGCGCATCTGCCATCTCGTCGGGATTCTCCAGCACGTTCACTGCCGCGGCCGATGGTAAGAAGCGCTTGAAGACGTTCGTCGTTTGTTTCACGAGAGCAACACGGTCGGCCAGAAACAACACGCGCTTTACCCAGTTGCAGCGCATCATGAGATCGCACAATGCAACCACTGTGCGAGTCTTGCCAGCGCCGGTGGCCATCACCACCAAAGCTTTGCGCTCGTGGTCCTTCTCAAATGCTTCGCCAATACGCCGGATGGCCCGCTCCTGATAGAAGCGCTCAACGATTTCCTTGTTGAGTTCCGTAGCGCCCAACGGCGTCCGCGTGCTTCTCCGCTGAATCAGTCGTTCCAGCTCATCTTTTGTGTAGAAGCCCTGAACAGAGCGCGGGGGATAATTTCGGTCGTCCCAAATCCAATGCTCGTAGCCATTGCTGTAGAAAATGACGGGGCGCTGACCGAACCGCTTCTCCAAGCAATCGGCGTAGAGTCGTGCCTGCTGCTGGCCCACGCGGGCATCGCGCTTGGTGGGCTTGGCCTCGACCAGACCCAGCGGCTTGCCGTCGTCACCCCAAAGCACATAGTCAACGAAGCCCTCGCCTTTTTCATTGGGCATGCCCGTGACCGGATATTCCCGATCTTGCTTCTTGTCCAGCGCCCAGCCTGCTTCCTTCAGCAGCAAGTCAATGAAGTAGTCGCGTGTCTCGGCTTCGGAGTAGTTGTGTTCGTCCGGAGTGGCTTCGTTCTGCTTCTTGATCGCGGCAATTTCGGTGCGCAGGCGTTCGAGTTCGGCATCCAGCGTGGCTTTGCCCGTTAACAGTTCGCCGAGTTTGGAGTCTTTCTCCGCCAATTGCTTTTCGAGTAGCTGCAATTGCGCCAAAGTCTGCGGCGGGACGGGTGAAGTCTTCGGCAGCAGCATCGGATTGAAAGTCAGGCCATCGGCTGGCTTCTCCGCCTTCGAATATGTTCGCGCCAGCCAGAAGCAAATATGAAACAGCTCTCGCACCGAGGTCATCGAGTCCAGTTGCTGCAAAGGCTTGTGGCTGTGCGCTGCCAGATTGCCCAAATCCTTGATCAGCTTTGCCTTGATGAAGATTTTCTGTCCGACTGTGGCTTTGAAGCTCGGCTCGTGGATGAGCGCGCTGAGATTGTCCTGATAGGGCAACTTGAGCGCCGAGTCGCTCTTGTAGAGCCACGTTACAGCTAGCTCCAGCGTCCGTCGGGCGTAGAAACAAGCGGTGCGTGGATCGGGGACGACCAGCGCTTCAGCCTTTTGCCCTTCGGCAAAGAGCTGCGGCCACTCCGCTTGGAGAAAGCTGAAGTTGGAAGCGCTTAACGGCAATCTGCCTCCTGCACGGGAAAGACGGAAATGTCTGTGAAATCGAAAAGCAACTCACCCAACAAGGCCGCGCGCACAGCATCAGCAGTGTTCGGCGAGCCTTTAGGCAGTTTTCTGATCCGCTCGAACGCGGTATTGGGCTTGGCCTCCACCTTCACCAGCCAGAAAGGAAAGCCTGCTGGCGTCCCAAGCAGCGAATGAAGATAGCGTAGATCATCCATTACGCGGGATTCCAGACCACACCCGTCGGGTAGGGGACAAAACTGAAGATAGACCAGAGTAGGTAGCCGTCCCGGATGACACGCAGATGCCGCTCGGTGAACCATCTGGTAGACGGCGGAACTGAAATCCTCCAAGCACAGCTTCTTATTTGCATGAAGCTGCAGCAGTGAGAGCCAGCCGTTCATTACGTCGCGCCGGTTTTGCGCATCTTTGTCGTGATTGACCCCTTCGCGAACTTGATTGACCCAATCGCCCACCTCGCCGTATCGCGGTTCTGTCCATTTCGCTTCGATGGCGATGGCGCGGCTTCCATCGATCAACATCACATCGGTATGCGACGCGGTGCCGTGGCCCAGGGGAGGTTTCACTTTGTATTCTAGATGCGCCTCGACGGAACAGTACTCTACAGCCAACTGTCCCGAAATCGTGTTCCACACGTTACCATCGCTGAGTGAAGAGATAAGTGGGACGGTCGAACGTGTCGGCGATTCAAATTCCTCCGGCCTGTAGCGGCAAAGTGCGTCATTCAGTTGAGCTACCGGCTGATTGTCGAAGAAGAGCTTCATTTCACAGCTCCCCTTGGAAGGAGCGATGCTGAAGGACGGCGAAGAGCGCGTCCAGTTTGGCGATGGAGGCCCTGTGCACAGTTCTCAATGTTTCAACTGCGGCGATGCGACGGGCGAAGTCGCACTGCAGAGACATGGGCGGAACTTGAACCGGAAGCTCTCTGAGTCGAGTTAGGGTAATTTCCCGAAACGTCGCGCCCTTGATTTGAAGGCTTATCCAGTGCTGCGTTCCAGAAGCGCGCAAATAGTAGAGCAAGTATGTCCTGTCGACAAGACTTCCCGGCGCAATACGGGCAGTACCTTGGGTAAGGTTCGCTCCGTCCAGTTCCGGCGGGACCACAGCGGTCGTCCCGACAGTGGCGCGGATGCTAATTACGATCTCGCCCGCTTCGACCCGAGACCTGAGAAATCTCGCGGCGATTGCGGGATCTGTATGGCGCAAATCGTGTTGTACTATTTCTCCATCTACGATGTCGCCCGTCCGAATGTAAGGAATCCCAGCCGGATATTCTTCCCCAGCTTGCACGATGCCGTAGGTTACGATGGTTCCCTGTTTCACGACCTCATAAAGCAAGTGAACCGGCCAGCCCTTCGGATTCGTAGCGGGGTCGCCGAAGAGGTCGAGGAAGATGGATTGGGTGAGGGTATCGAGTTTGGCGAGGACGGCGCGGCGCTTGGCCCGCAACGCCTCCGCCCGATCCAGCACCTCGGCAATCCGCCGCTGCTGTGGCAAAGGCGGGAGCGGGATTGAAATCACCGTCAGCCCTTGTCGAGTGATCTGAGGTTGTGCCGTACCGCTTATCGCTTTGCGCAGACTTCCGTTCCGAAGCGCTCGGACCAAATATCGGAGCTCAACTCTAGTCTCATCTAAATCGTCAAGCGCCATCGCATTGCCGGTCACGTACGATTTCGGGGCGCACAAATTAATCGTCCCACATGTAGCGCCGCGACAAGTTATCAGTACCGTCGGCTTCTCATGATTAAACTCGGAGTAGTAACCAATCACCCCGTTTGCGCCGTAGACGGGATAGCCTTCCGGTAGGAAAGCGGTCTGTGGAATTGTCGGCCACTGCTTCGGACTGCAAATCTCGTGAAGGGGGACAATAGGCCATGGAGTTGAGACGGGACTCATCCCAGCATCCCCTCCAACTCCTTCATCCCCTGCTGAATCTCCACCTCCAGCTTGGCAAGGTCCGCAAGAATCTCCTTCGGAGGGCGATGCGCCACATCCTCGTGCACAACCTCTTTATAGCGGTTGAGGCTGAGGTCGTAGCCTTGCGCTACCAAGTCGGCCTTGGGCACGCAGAAGCTCTGCGCAGTGCGCGGACGCTTGCCTTCGCTACCGTCGCGTCTTCTCCACCGGGCGAGAATGTCGGGCAGGTTATTCTTATCGTGCTCGGTCGCGGTCAGCTCCGTTCTTGGCATCGCACCCAGTTTGTCTTCGCTAAGTAGCGGCGTGCGCTTGTCGTCCAGCGACATGCCGTCCGCTTCCACGTCGTAAAACCACACCTGATCGGTGCCGCCGGAGTTGGTCTTGGTGAAGAGCAGGATGGCGGTGGAGACTCCGGCGTAGGGCTTGAACACACCGCCGGGCAGCGAGATCACCGCGTCGAGCTTCTGATCTTCGATGAGCATCTTGCGCAGGCTCTTGTGCGCATTGCTTGACCCGAAGAGAACTCCATCTGGCACGATGACGGCAGCTCGCCCGCCGGGTTTGAGTAGTCGCAGAAACAGCGCCAGAAAAAGCAGTTCGGTCTTCTTGGTCTTGACCACCTGCTGCAAGTCCTTCGCGCAGCTCTCATAATCGAGCGACCCGGCGAACGGCGGATTGGCTAGCACCAGCGTGTACTTCTCTTCTTCTCCCGCGTGATCCTGCGCGAGCGAATCGCGATAAGTGATGTCCGGGTTCTCCACTCCGTGCAGCAGCATGTTCATGCTGCCGATGCGCAGCATCGTGTTGTCGAAGTCAAACCCGTGAAACAGTTCGCGATGAAAATGCTCTCTCAGCTTCTCCTTCAGCACTACTTCCGGATGCCGCTCGCGCAGCGATTCCCCCACAGCCACCAGAAACCCGCACGTTCCACATGCCGGATCGCAGACAACGTCGTTAGGCTTGGGCTCGACCATTTCCACCATCAGCCGGATGATGTGCCTTGGCGTGCGAAACTGACCGTTCTGCCCCGCGCTGGCAATCTTGCCCAGCATGTATTCGTAAAGATCGCCCTTAGTGTCTCGGTCTTCCATCGGCACCTTGTCGATCATGTCCACAACCTTGGAGAGCAGAGCCGGAGTTGGAATGGTGAAGCGTGCACCCTCCATGTGCTTCGAGTACGTAGTCTTGCCTCCCCCGAGCGTCCTCAGCCAAGGAAAAACATGCTCGCTGATGACGGTGTACATCTCTCGCCCTTCGAAATTCTTGAACCGGTTCCAGCGGAAGTCCTGATAGGGACGCTTCTTGCTATCTTTCCCCGGAGGAAAGAAGCGATACTGTGGCGGCTTCCTTTCACGATTGGCCTTGAGTTCGTCAGCAGTTTCCAGTTCATCCAGCCGCTTGAGAAAAAGCAGATACGTGATCTGCTCTATTACCTCCAAGGGATTAGAAATACCGCCGGTCCAAAAGGCATTCCAAATCTGATCGATCTGACTGCGAATCTCACCAGTAAGCATAAGTTTTCATTGGGGGACCGATTATGCTACCCCAGAATGAGATCTATTGCACAAAAAGGACCCAATGATTACGACATCCGAACAATTCGATGAATCGAATCATGGCAACGGTGATCATCACAGCACGGCATCCCCAGCACCTCAACGAGGTCCTCGTCTTCCAATTCCAGTACGTACCTCGATTGGCGAGTATCGCAGTAGTGAATTGATCCAACTGGTCAGTTGGATCGGTTTGTATGGTCAGTTGAGAACTGATGACCAGATCATTGCTGAGATCGTACCCATACTCGGGTTCACCCGTAGGGGAGTTCGAATCGAAAACGCTGTACGCAATGCCATCGCCCAATCCCGGCCGCGACCCTGACGGGCGAGCCCAACCGGCTGGCATAACCTCAACGTTTTATCTCAAATGCGGCGAAGTGCGGCGAAGTTTTGTTCTTGAGATTCGTAACTGATTGAAAGAATGGCTCCTCAGGTAGGATTCGAACCTACAACCCTTCGGTTAACAGCCGAATGCTCTGCCATTGAGCTACTGAGGAGTGTGGGGAAGCGCGCGCGGAGCGCGCGCTTCTTGAGCGCTTCAATCATAACATTTTGGAGGGCGGGTGAAAACCTGCGGGGCGAGAGTTTGGTAGGCTATCGGGTTGCGAGGTGTGGGATGAGTGCAGCGGGGTTGATTGTGGCTTCGGTTCTTCTTCTGCTGGGTGCGGTGTTTGCGGGGGACGATGTGAAAACTACGGCGAGTGCGACGGTGCCGAAGGCGGAGAAGCGTCCGCTGGAGGAGGCGCTGCATGGCGTGAAGATTGTCGATAACTACCGCTGGCTGGAAGATGCCGACAGTCCGGAGACGCAGAAGTGGGTAGCGGCGGAGATGGCGTACACCAACTCTCTGCTCGATCCGCTGCCCGGGCGGGATGCGATTCACAAGCGGCTGACAGAATTGCTGAGCATCGGAAGCATCAGCGCGCCGTTGATTGGCGGAAAATATTATTTCTATACACGCCGCGAAGGGATGCAGAACCAGCCCATCGTTTATGTGCGCGAAGGCGGAGTCGAGGGAAAAAACGATGGAAAAGATCGCGTGCTGGTGGATGTGAATCAACTGGCAGCGGATGGAACGATTGCGCTCGATTGGTACCAGCCTTCGGAGAATGGAAAATATCTGGCGTACGGCACGTCGCCGAGTGGATCGGAGATGAGCACGCTGCACATCATTGAAACCAAGACCGGCAAAATGCTTCCCGACACAATCGAGCGCACCCGCGCGGCGAGCATTGCCTGGCTGCTCGACAACTCCGGTTTTTATTACACGCGCTATCCGAAGAAGGGAGACGTCCCCGAAGGCCAGGAGATGTACAACCGGCACGTGTTCTATCACGAACTGGGAACCGATCCCGAGACCGATACGAAAATTTTTGGCGAGGGTCGCGATCCGGAAGACTGGCCCGGCGTGAGTCTCGACAACGATGGACGCTTGCTGTTGATCACGGTGCAGGAGGGCTGGACCAAGACCGAGTTGTACCTGATGGATTTGAAAAAGGGCACGCCGCCCGAGCGCATTACTACCGGCAAGAATTTTCTATATGGCGGGAGCATTTATAACGGCAGGCTTTACATCGTCACCAATGAAGATGCGCCGCGTTACCGCGTCTTCGCAGCGGAAGCGGGCAACTACGAGCGCGACGACTGGAGAGAAATCATTCCGCAGAGCGATGCGGTTTTACAGGGCGCGTCGGTGTGGGGCGGGAAATTGTTTGCGCAGTACGAGCAGAATGCAACTTCCCAGCTCAAGATTTTCGATCTGAATGGAGATCATCTCAGCGATCTCATGCTGCCCTCGATCGGAACGGTTTACCAGTCGGACGGGAAGTGGGATCGCGACGAAATCTTTTATGGGTTCATGTCCTTCACGGTTCCTCCCACGGTTTACCGTTACAACCTGAAGACCAAAGCAACCACGCTATGGGCCAAGGTGGATGCGCCGGCGATCGATCCCGCGGCCTACGAGGTGAATCAGGAGTGGTTCCACTCGAAGGATGGGACGCGCGTGCCCATGTTCATCGTCAACAAAAAGGGATTGAAGAAAGACGGGCATAATCCCACGCTGCTCACAGCGTATGGCGGATTCAACGTGAGCCTGACGCCCTCGTTCAGCCGCACAGCGTATTTGTGGATGGAGCATGGCGGAGTTTATGCAGTTGCGAATTTACGCGGCGGTGCGGAGTTTGGCGAAGACTGGCATCGCGCCGGAATGCTCGACAAGAAGCAGAATGTTTTCGATGACATGATCGCGGCCGCGGAACATCTGATTGCGGAAAAATATACAGACACGGATCATCTGGCGATTCAGGGCGGCTCGAATGGCGGGCTGCTGATGGGAGCGATGATCACGCAGCGCCCGGATCTGTTTCGCGCCGTGGTGTGCCAGGTTCCGCTGCTCGACATGCTGCGCTACCAGAATTTCCAGATCGCCAAGTTGTGGATTCCGGAATACGGCAGTGCCGACAATCCCGAGCAGTTCAAGTGGCTCTATGCCTATTCGCCGTATCACCACGTGAAGGCGGGAACGGAATATCCCGCGATCTTGTTCATGACGGCGGATACGGATACGCGCGTCGATCCCATGCACGCGAAGAAAATGGCGGCGGAGATGCAAGATGAAGCGAAGAATGGAGCGAGCAAGACGCGTCCGATTTTGTTAAGAATCGAATCGAAGGCGGGGCATGGCGCGGGGAAACCGGTGACCAAGCAGATTGAAGAGTTCACGGATGTGTATTCGTTTTTGTTTTGGCAGCTGGGGGTGAAGGAGTAGCGCGATGACCTCCCGTCGACGCCGTCCGAGGAAATGTTATGGACGCTGAAAAGTCGCGTATTCTAATCTGCCCGCACTGTGGTAATCAAACCCCACAAAAGGTTGTGTTCGAGCACGAGTACGATAGCCGCTATTACAACGAAGATGGCACCCTGAGCGAAGGGCCGGACCCGCCTTCGATCTATACAGCTTTCGAATGCGGAACGTGCCATGATATCTCACTCTACGACGGCCCCTTGCCACCGGGATTTGATTTCGCGACGCTCGTTTACCCTGATAGGGCCTCGCTACACGAGTCCGTCCCGCGTTCAGTGGCTTCCAATTTCGAAGAGGCGAAAAGAATTCAGAACATTTCGCCGAATGCATTTGCCGTGCTGGTTCGGCGTGCGTTAGAAGCAATGTGCGACGACCGCGGTGTCCCACCCGGAGTCCTAGCGAAGCGTCTGGAGACGCTCGCCAATAAGGGCGAGATTCCGCCAGTACTCGCCGAGATAACCTCGGTACTTCGCAGTCTTGGCAACTCTGGGGCACACAACACGACCCAGAAACTTACGGTGCCTATGACATGGGCAATGGAGGAGTTTTTTCGTGCTCTAGCCGAGTACGTATATGTCGCTCCATTTCTGCTCCAAAAATACAGAAAGAAGTCCGGGGCAGTGGGGCCAGCCTAGGGCGGGGTTTCTCCGTCCGGAAGTAGTGAAATTGTACCCAAAGAGGCATCATTGACGCGGACACTACGAGCTTTCCGGTCTTAAGGAATGGCGGCAGCCGGCACAGGTTTTTGATTTCGTCCGGCAACACTAACGAGGTGAAGATGAGCCACACAGCGAAGCGCACATTGAACAACAGAAGCGGCAAAACCATCGTCGTCGTTTGTGGCGAATGCAGTCGTTCGACCGTCCACGAAATTCTCACGAACGTTGCGTCAGACGACGAAAACGATAGTGGTGATATTCAGGTGTGGGAGTCGTACTCGATTGTGCAATGCCGGGGTTGTCTCACTCTGAGTTTCTGTAAGGAGTCACAGTGCAGCGAGGATTCCGACCCCGAAGGTCAGTTGCTCACCCGAAGGGATCTGTTCCCTGGCCGGATCGCCGGGCGCCCTCCATTAGGCGACATCTATTATCTCCCATGGGAGCTTCAGAAAATCTATGAAGAAGCCAGATCGGCGCTCATGCAAGGCCTGCCAGTCCTTACCGGAATTGGCATTCGCGCGATAGTTGAGACGGTTTGTAACGATAGGGGTGCAACTGGGGCTAACCTGTTCCAGAAAATTAATTCACTGGTCACCCTAAAACTGATTACACAACAAGAGGCAACGGTCCTGCACGATTTGCGATTCATGGGTAACGAAGCCGCCCATAAAGTGAAGGGCCATAAGTCTGACGAATTGAACCTTGCCTTTGATGTAGTCGAGCACTTGTTGAATACGGTCTACCTTCTCGCTGAAAAAACCATGCGACTGCCCAAAGAATCTGGCGCGGGTAAAGCGAATAAGGACGAGGCGTAATCAGGGTACCAGCACGCTTAGCTGGAGTGTCCTGCTGGGCCTGGAGTCATAGCACCCTCCTAAACCGTGGACTGGCCTTCATGTAAGCGCGCAGGATGGCATTGATGCGGGTTTGGTAGCCGCGCTGTTGGCGGAAGCAGCGGAGCAGGTCGGCGTCGAGGCGCATGGTGACGATGCGCGATCCCGGCGGCGAAAGGCCCCACTTCTCGCAAAGGAAGCGAGAAATGGGGCACCCCAGTCTTGGATGGCTTCCGGCAACAGCGGATTCCTCGCCGGTCTCGCCGCTGGACGCGGCTACGAAGGGCTCGGAATGACAAGGTTGATGAAGGGGACGCGATATTGGCACGACTGAAGGTCGTGCCCTTCCCGTCGCTGGCTCCTCATGGGCTGAAGCCCGCATCATTTCTCAAACTTTACGCGGCGCTGAAGGCGCCGCTCTTCCACGGTATTATCACGGTCCGTTGCGGGCAGGACTAAATCAAGATCAGGAGCAACGTCAAAGGCAGCGGACAAGAGTGTCCGCTCCACACGGGCAACGGCAACAACGGCGCTGCGGGCGGGCGTGGTTCCCACCTTTCGCAAAAGAGGCGAAAGATGGGGCACCCCAGTCTTAGACGGCTTCCAGCGAAAGCAGATTCCTCGCCGGTCTCGCCGCTGGACGCGGCTGCGAAGGGGTCGGAATGACAAGGTTGATGGAGGGGATGCGATATTGGCACGACTGAAGGTCGTGCCCTTCCCGGCGCTATCTTCTCGGGGGCTGAAGCCCGCGTCATTTTCTGGAACTTTACGCGGCGCTGGAAGCACCGCTCTTCCACGGTGTTATCACGGGCCTGTTTGCGGGCAGGACTAAATCAAGATCAGGAGCAACGTCAAAGGCAGCGGACAAGAGTGTCCGCTCCACACGGGCAACGCCAAGGGCAAGAACAGCGCTGCGGACGGTCGTGGTTCCCACGTTTCGCAAAAGAGGCGAGAGGTGGGGCACCCGCGTCATAGATGGCTTCGGCAACAGCGGATTCCTCGCCGTCCTCGCCGCTGGTCGCGGCTACGACGGGCTCGGAATGACAAGGTTGATGGAGGGGGCGCGATATTGGGACGACTGGAAGTCGTGCCCTTCCCGATTTCGTGAACTTACCCCGCGCTTACGTCCGGGGCTGTGATCTGCCGCCCCTGCGGGGCTGGAGTGGGGTTGGTGCGGTTTGCGCGCTCGGCTGATGAAGCGTGCAATGGCCGGGCCTCGGGGGCTGAAGCCCTGTTCTAGATGAATGGTCTTGATCGCAGCGCTGAAGGCGCTGCGCCACCCAAAATCAGATGCGGGGGTCCGCTCGCATGAGTTGAACGATCCCAACACAACAGCAGATTCCTCGCCGGTCTCGCCGCTGGAGAGACGAGGACGGGGAACCCGGGGAACCGGTAAAGATACGTAAAAGGTATTGACCGGTTTGGGCATTCCGAGTACATTGTTTAGTTCCAGGGACATTCCGAAGCCTCAAGGTTCGTTCTGAGTTACCTCGACCGCGAGTCCAATCAGGAAAAGTGAGCATCTTCGGAGTGCGGTCGCGCATCTATTCTGAGTAGGGAATTGCGCTAACTCCTAAAAATCTTAGTAGAATCAGCAACTTAGAACGCAGCGTGGGTTTGTTACGATTCTACGAGGGACCAGGGCGAAAGCGGATGCCCATACTTATAAGGAAGGGGAAAGACACACATGCGATCGGATCGTGTGTTTGACGCTTTACAGACATTACGGAATCGTTATATGCTTTGCCAGCTCGCCTCCAAGGCCACGCGGAAGTTCCATCGGCCCAGCACCAGAATTCAGGAAACAATGAATGGAGTGTTGGACCGGATCGCAGGCGCGGAGCGACAGGAAATCCTGTCGGAGCCAGAGAATTTTGCCGAGGCACAACGGCGGGCTGCATAAAACAGCCCCGCCCGCCTGCCTCGTGGTGTTTTGTCTTCCCTGAATACCCTCCTTTGAAAATCTCCCGAAAACGCTGAAACTTTCCGTTTGAGTGAATCGGGTTTAGGTGAATCATGACCATTGCTGAACTAAAAGAAAAGAACATCACCGAGCTGACCAAGATCGCAAGGACCCTGGAGCTGCCCGGTGCCAGCGGACTGCGCAAGCAGGACCTCATCTTTAAAATCTTGCAGGCGCAGAGCGAAAAAGAAGGACACATTTTTGCCGAAGGCGTGCTGGAAATACTGCCGGACGGCTACGGCTTTCTGCGGTCGCCGGACTACAACTATTTGCCCGGGCCGGATGACATTTATGTGTCGCCGTCGCAAATTCGCAAGTTTGATCTGAAAACCGGTGACACGATCAGCGGGCAGGTAAGGCCTCCGCATGAGGGCGAGAAATATTTTGCGCTGGTGAAGATCGAGGCGGTGAATTTTGAGTCGCCCGACGAAGCGCGCAACAAGATTCTGTTCGACAATTTGACGCCGCTGTATCCGCAGGAGCGGCTGAAGCTGGAGACGACGCGGGAAAACTCGAGCGCGCGGGTGATGGATTTGCTGACACCGCTTGGTAAGGGACAGCGCGGGCTGATTGTTTCTCCGCCGCGCGCCGGCAAGACGATGTTGCTGCAGAATGTGGCTAACTCGATTACGACGAATCATCCGGAAGTGGTGCTGATGGTGCTGCTGATCGACGAGCGTCCGGAAGAAGTGACGGACATGCAGCGGTCAGTGAAGGGCGAGGTAATTTCGTCTACGTTCGATGAACCTGCGGCGCGCCACGTGCAAGTTGCGGAGATGGTGATCGAGAAGGCGAAGCGACTGGTCGAGCACAAGCGCGATGTGGTGATTCTGCTGGATTCGATTACGCGGTTGGCGCGAGCTTACAACACGATTGTTCCGCCCTCGGGCAAGGTGCTATCGGGCGGCGTGGATTCGAACGCGTTGCAGCGGCCGAAGCGGTTCTTTGGCTCGGCGCGAAATATTGAAGAAGGCGGGTCGCTGACGATTATCGCGACGGCGCTGATCGATACCGGGTCGCGCATGGATGACGTGATCTTTGAAGAGTTCAAAGGCACGGGCAATTCGGAAATTATACTCGAGCGAAAGCTGGTGGATAAGCGCGTGTTCCCGGCGATCGACATACAGCGCTCGGGCACGCGTAAGGAAGAGTTGCTGATCCCGCGGGAAGATCTGTCGCGAATATGGGTGCTGCGGAAGGTGCTGAACCCGCTCTCGCCGGTGGAAGCGATGGAGTTGCTGATCGACAAGTTGAGCAAAACGAAGTCGAATGGCGAGTTCTTGTCGAACATGAGTTCGCTGTAGGCGACGGCTAACCTCAGCGGCTAAAGCCGCAGTCAATTTTGGCGCGGAGGCGGCACGACTAAAGTCGTGCCCTTCCCGAGCCCTCCCCTCCCCAAACTTTCCAAGTCTTCCAAGTCTTCCGTAGCTTCCCTTCCCGTCCCTTCCCCTTTCCTGAGGCTTTCCCAAACCAGGAGCTTTTCCGCCATCGCTTCCCGAGCCTCCCCTCCTTAACTCCTTTCGAATTTTCCCGACTGCATCCCTCCTGGGACCTTCTTTTATCCTGAGCAATTTCCGTTGCTGTCTCCAAGAAAAATGGCCATACTTTAGGAACGGGCAGAACGATCGCGTCCGTTTCGAGGACACCGTGCGAGCGAAATGGTTGGCTTGCAGTCTGTTTCTGTTTTTGTGGCTCCCGATACCGGGAGCGGCGCAAACCCATCAGGGACCGTCGCAGAGGATCGACGCAGCACCGACTGCGGACGACGCGACCCGGGATCGCATCTCCAGCGAACTGGCCAGGAGAATCAATCTGCAGCGGCAGGCCGCGCTCAAGGCCGATACCGACAAGCTGGTGAAGCTGGCCGGGGAGCTGAAAGAATACGTGGACAAGTCGAATGAAAACGTGCTTTCGGTCGACGTGCTGAAGAAGGCTGAGGAGATCGAGAAGCTGGCCCACAGCGTGAAGGACAAGATGAAGGGGCCGAACTGAAGAGGAATTGGGCGATCCGGCGATTGCGCAATTGAAAATCGCCAACTGCGTGCCCGCCAGCTATACTAGCGCATTCTCGCTGTGACGAATTGATGATCGCCCGCCTTGCCGCCCTCGTTTTGTTCTCTTGCCTGACCCTGCATGCTTCCGAAATTAAAGGAACCGTCAGGAATGTGGCCGGTGGCGAGCGACTGGAGCGCGTACAGGTTAGCATTCTCGAAGCCGGCCGCGAAACGAAGACCGGCGCCGACGGTACTTTCAACATACAAAACCTTGCGCCTGGCAAGTACACGCTTCGAGTGAGCGCAGTCGGCTATCGACTGTCGACTTTTTCCTTTTCGTTATCGGCAGCAGAATCCAAAGAATTTGATCTCACACTGGTTCCCGATAACTTCCGCCACACAGAAAGTGTGCGAGTGACGGGCGATGTTTTTCAGCAAGAGGATACGCCCGCAATCAGCGAGAGCAACCTGACAGCGGCGGAGATCAGGGCCGCGTCAACGGTATTTGCCGACGATCCTTTCCGCGCCATTCAGGCCTTGCCGGGAGTCTCCGCGCCCGGAAACAACGAGTTTTACGCGCAGTTCTCGGTGATGGGGACGCCGTTCCAGAATGTTTCTATCTATCTCGATGACGTGCTGGCGTCGCCGTTCCACAGCATCCCTGACATTTCGAACGGAGCTTCGCTAAGCTTTCTTACGAGCGAGACGGTCGAAGAAATGAAGTTGATGCCGGTGGCGTATCCGGTGAAATTTGCGGACGGCGTTGGAGCGGCGCTCGATATTCGCACGCGCGAAGGCAGCCGATCGACGCCGATGTTCCGAGTCTCGGCGGGAATTGCGGATAGTGAGATTCTGGGCGAGGGAGACCTGGGCACGTCGGACCGCGGGTCGTCACGGGGCTCGTGGATCGCATCGGCGCGAAAAAGCTATATCGGATATCTGATTCGCAATCGCGAGGACGATGTGCAGAACGCATCGTTCTACGACGGAGATGTGAAGCTGACTTACGATCTCACGGCGAAGCAGAGCGTGAGCATCCATGCCCTGGGCGGGCAGACCTCGACGCAACTCACAACCAGCAACGACCCCGATGTATTTGCCGCCGGCAACAGCGCGTTTACACTGGCGCGCGCGGGCTGGCGCTGGAGCATTGGTCCTCACCTGTTGCTGGACAGCCACGCGGCGTATCTGAGCGAGCCTTACGACTCGCACAATTCCTTCGGGCAGATTCTCGACAGCTATGCCTACGGCGAGTGGCTGGGAGGGAGCAATCTGAACTGGGCGTGGAAAAGCGACGACGTACTGGAGGGCGGCGCCACGTTGCGGCGGCTGCGCGACGATGGGTACAGCGTGTTCTACGGGAGCCCGGGGCCGGCGTTTTCGGCGTACGCGAATGGAACCGGGATAAGAGGCGACCTTTACCTGCAACAGGCTTCGACGCTATGGAAGAATCGGGTGCACGTAATCGGCGGAGTGCGCGGGGATAACCTGCAGAGGATTGGAGTCCATCCTTTCTCGGAGCAGATCTCGACGGCGATCCGAGTGTTGGCAGCGACGGAGTTGCAGTTTGGAGTGGGGCGCTACGCGCAGTTTCCCGATTTTCAGGGAGTGGCAACGCCTTACTGTTTGCCGTTTGGAAACCTGCTGCAACGTTCCGATCATTTCACGGCTGCGATCGAGCAGCGATTGGGCGAGTCGACGCGCGTCCGCTTGCAGGCGTTTGACCGGCAGAACAGCGATCTGGTCGGCTCTCCGAGTGGCTTCGCGGCGGAGCCCCCGGGCGTGAATCCACCTTGTGGCGCGCTGGAACCGCTGAGCGGCGAGAATTCCACGTATCAGCGAGATTACTCGCGGGGAGTACAACTGGTTTTGCAGCGGAGAAGTGCGAACCGTTTATCGGGCTGGGTGGGATATACGCTGGCACGCGCGCGGCAAAGAGAATATTTTGTTCTGCTTCCACTGTCGTCAAGTGCGGCGGAGCAGCTTTCCTTCAATACGCCTTACTTCCCTACTTTGCAGGATCAACGGCATTCGTTGAATGCCTTCGGCACGTACCGGTTGAGGCCCACGATTAATTTGAGCGGAAAGTTTCTGTATGGCTCGGGATATCCCGTACCCAGTGGAGATTTCGTGCAGGTGGGAAATACGTATGAGGAGATCGGAGTAAGTAATTCCGTGCGCTTGCCGGCTTATATTCGGCTGGATTTGCGGTGCGACAAAAGTTTGGCATTCACGCGCTGGAAGTTCACGCTCTACGGCGAAGTGTTGAATGTAACCAATCATGACAACCGGATTTACATCTACAGCACCGGGGTGAACCCCAGCACTCTGCAGAGCAAGATCCAAACGCAGCAGGAATTGCCGGTAGTACCGACGGCAGGATTGGTCTTTGAATTTTGAGTGATTGGGATGCGCGGCTGCAGCGCCGATGTGCGGTGCGCGAAAAAAGTTGCCCACGGAATTGATTGTCGGAGCGCTTGCCGGGCGCAACTCTGTGGGCGTGGTCGTGTTTTCATTCTGTAGAATCCGCGAGGTGCGGAGGAGGGTACGGATATGAAACGGACGATTGCAGGAGTTCTTTTGCTGGTGGGGTTGGGTGCAGGAACAATGTTTGCCGATGATGGATGGCGCGACCGGCGCGACATTCGTCATGATGAAGTCAGGATCGCGCAGAACCGGCGGGAGTTGCGGCGTGATCTGAATTGTGGAGATTATGGAGCGGCGCGGCATGAACGGAGAGAGTTGCGACGAGAGCACCGGGATGTGAATCGGGATCGGAGGGATCTGTACTGGGATCGGCGGTAGGGGAATTGAGTGATTGGGCGATTTGGCGATCGGGGGATTGAAAACCCGACGCGGAAGCGGACGGAAATAAGAACGCCATCCGGAGAACCGGATGGCGTTTGTTGTTGGCACCGAGTCTGGGAACTATTCGGCTTTGCCGCTACGAATTCGCATGCCGTAGAAGGAACGGTAGACGAAGCAAAAGGAGATGACGAAGAAGACCAAGGCCAATACGTTCGTGATGGTGGGGCCCTGATCGCGGGTAAGAGTGACGGCTAGTTCGACGGCGAGCAGGCCGAACAGGGTGGTGAATTTGATGACAGGATTCAGGGCCACCGAGGACGTGTCCTTGAAGGGATCGCCAACGGTATCACCGATGACGGTGGCATCGTGCAGCGGAGTTCCTTTCTGCTTCATCACAACTTCGACGATCTTCTTGGCGTTGTCCCAGGCCGCGCCGGCGTTGGCCATGAAGATGGCTTGATACAGGCCGAAGATGGCGATCGAGATCAAATAGCCGACGAAGAAGAACGGTTCGACGAAGGCGAAAGCCAGCGTGCCAAAGAAGACAGCGATGAAGATGTTCAACATGCCTTTCTGCGCATACTTGGTGCAGATCTCCACCACTTTCTTGCTATCGGTGACGGAAGCCTTTACGACGCCTTCGAGCTTGATGTTGGCTTTGATGAACTCGACGGCGCGGTAGGCGCCGGTGGTGACGGCCTGCGTGGATGCGCCGGTGAACCAGTAAATCATGGCGCCGCCGGTAATCAGGCCGAGGAAGAAGGGAGCGTGGAGGAGCGAAAGTTTGTCCACATTTTCGGTGAGGCCGTTGGTGAGCGCCATGATGATGGAGAAAATCATGGTGGTGGCGCCAACGACGGCAGTGCCGATGAGGACGGGTTTCGCGGTGGCTTTGAAGGTATTGCCAGCACCGTCATTGGCTTCGAGAAGATGCTTGGCGCGGTCGAAGTTGACTCCCATATTGAAGTCTTTCTTGATTTCGGCTTCAACGTTGGGAACCTGTTCGATCAGAGAAAGTTCGTAGACTGATTGTGCGTTGTCGGTAACGGGGCCGTAAGAATCGACGGCGATGGTGACCGGGCCCATACCGAGGAAGCCGAAGGCTACGAGGCCGAAGGCGAAGACCGCGGGAGCCAACATGGTTGCTGCACCGGCGAGGCCCATCGTACTCATGTAGTAGGCGACCGCCATCAAACCCATCATGGACAGGCCGAGGTAGTAGCCGGAGAAGTTGCCGGCCACAAAGCCGGACAAAATTCCGAGCGAAGCGCCGCCTTCCTCCGCGGAGATGACGACTTCCTTTACGTGCCGCGAATTGACCGAGGTGAAAACCTTCACCAGTTCAGGGATGATCGCTCCCGCTAAAGTGCCGCAGGAGATGATGGTCGCCAGCTTCCACCACTGGGTGCCATCTCCGCCGAGCTCGGGAATGATGAAGTGAGAAACCAAGTAGGTGAGAGCGATGGAGACAAGCGAGGTGAGCCACACCAGCGAAGTGAGTGGATGCTCGAAGTCCATCTCATCGGCGTTGCCGAAGCGGGCTTTGGCGACGATTGCGTTGAGGAAATAGGACAATGAGCTGGCCACGAGCATCATGACGCGCATGACGAAGATCCAGACCAGGAGTTGGACTTGCACGGCGGGATTCTTGACGCCGAGAAGGATGAAAGTAATCAGGGCAACGCCGGTAACGCCGTAAGTTTCGAAGCCGTCGGCGGAGGGGCCAACGGAATCGCCAGCGTTGTCGCCGGTGCAATCCGCGATGACGCCGGGGTTGCGGGCGTCGTCTTCTTTAATCTTGAAGACGATCTTCATCAAGTCGGAGCCGATGTCGGCGATTTTGGTGAAGATGCCGCCAGCGATACGGAGGGCGGCCGCGCCGAGCGACTCGCCGATGGCGAATCCGATGAAGCAGGGGCCAGCATAGTCACCGGGGACGAAGAGAAGGATGATCAGCATGATGAGGAGCTCGACGCTGATCAGCATCATGCCGATGCTCATGCCGGCTTCCAGAGGAATCTGGTAGACGGGGAACGGCTTGCCGGGCAAGGATGCGAAGGCGGTGCGAGAGTTAGCGAAGGTGTTGACGCGGATGCCGAACCAGGCCACACCGTAGCTGCCCGCGATACCGACCAGGCTGAAGGCAAGAATGATAGCGACGCGCATGGCTTCCATGTGCTCAAGCATGCCGAAATAAAGCAGGATGATGACAGCGATGAAGGCCCAGAGGAACAGGATGAATTTGCCTTGAGTGACAAGGTAGGTTTTGCAGGTCTCGTAGATGAGTTCCGAGATTTCGCGCATGGAGCTATGGACGGGCAGATTCTTGAGGCGCATGAAGATGACCATGCCGAAGCCGAGCCCGAAGATGCAGAACAGGATGCCAATCATCAACAAACGATGGCCGTCGATGGCTCCGTTCAGGAACCTGACGGAAGAGAGATCAGGAAGTTTCAGCGAGGCTTCGCCGCCGGTGGATTCGCCAGAAGGTTGAGCCAAGGCCGAGGCGGCGCTGACGGTGAGCAGCGTGGCCAGGGCGAGAGTCTTACTTAGGAAACCGGTAACCACGCGGCGTCCTTGGAACGCAGCAGTGGCGAGCCAGGTGCGCATAATGAGTCCTCCAAAAAATGAATCGGTTTTCAGGAATATGCGGTAGTGGTGCAGTTTAAGGAAGCGAGCCAGACGCGCGAGTAATGTGTCGCAAAAAACGCGACACGTCGCGCGGCTCGCCCAGATCCTTCGCTGCGCAAAGAACGCTTGCTCAGGATGACAATCAAACTGTGCCCCTACCGAACTACAAACGTGTTTAGAGACCGCCTTCCAGCGAAACCCTCGCGTCCGAGCACGCCTGTGCCACATCGGGGACGATCGCCGGAATTCCGAACACGCTTCCACCGCAAGACCTTAACGGAGTGTTGGAGCTTGGCCGCGTCGGAGTTTGCCTACTGCCAGCCGGAGAGTAGCTGTGTGATCCGGATGGAGTAGCGCAAAACGGGCATTTATAACATGTTGCAACGAAAGGGTCAATCGCCAAACGAGAGTGGGGTGGAGGGATGGAGGATTCCGGTGCCGAAATGGACGGGTTTTGTGGAGTCAGGTCCAGTAAGTGCGGTCGAGGGAGCGGTATTGGATGGCTTCGGCGATGTGTTTGGGTTCGATTTGCGGAGTGTCTTCGATGTCGGCAATAGTGCGGGCGACTTTCAGGATGCGGTCGTGGGCGCGGGCGCTGAGGCCTTGCTGGGTCATGGCGCGCTCGAGCAGACGTTCGCAGTCGGCCGAGAGTTCGCAGAAGGTGCGGATGTGGCGTGAGGACATCTGGGCGTTGCAATAGATTTTTTCACGGGAGGACGAGAAGCGGTCCAATTGTTTTTGGCGGGTGCGGATGACGCGCTCACGAATTTTCGCGGAACCCTCAGGTTCAGCGGTGGAGCGCATCTCTTTGTAGTTCACGGCTGGGACGTCGATATGAATGTCGATGCGATCCATGAGGGGACCGGAGATTTTCGAAATGTAGCGCTGGATCATGGGCGTGGTGCAGTTGCACTCGCGAGTTCGGTCATTGCGGAAGCCGCAGGGACAGGGATTCATGGCGGCGGCGAGCATAAAGCGCGCAGGAAACATCAGCGACATAGCGGCGCGGGAGATAGTAACGGTGCCATCTTCGAGCGGCTGGCGCAGGACTTCGAGAACGTTGCGGGGAAACTCGGGGAGCTCGTCGAGAAAAAGCAGGCCGTTGTGAGAGAGCGAAACCTCGCCGGGGCGCGGGATGGCGCCGCCGCCGATCAGTCCGGCATCGGAAATAGTGTGATGCGGCGAACGATAGGGGCGTTTGCCGACGAGGCCACTGCCGGGATCGAGCACTCCGGCGACGCTGTGGATTTTGGTGGTTTCGAGCGCTTCTTCGAAGGTGAGCGGAGGGAGGATGGTGGGCATGCGCTTGGCGAGCATGGTTTTGCCGGAACCGGGGGGGCCAATCATTAATATGTTGTGGCCTCCGGCGCAGGAGATTTCGATGGCGCGCTTGGCAGTTTGCTGGCCGCGTACGTCTTTGAAGTCGACCAGGAATTCCTGATTCTCGCGAAGAAGGGCGTCGCCATCGGCCTTCAAGGGGACGATTCCGTTGCCGGAGTTTACGAAGTGGATTACATCCAGCAAAGAGCGGACTGGATAGACATCGACGCCGCCGACCATGGCGGCTTCACGGGCATTGGCCTCAGGGACGACGAGTCGGGAAATCTTGCGGGTGCGGGCTTCGAGGGCAATGGGGAGGGTGCCTCGGATACCACGAACGCCACCGTCGAGGGAAAGCTCGCCTACGAACAGGCAGTCGGAGATTTCCTTCTTTGTAAGACCGCCGTAGGCGCCGACGATGCCGAGGGCCATGGGCAAGTCGAAGCCGGAGCCTTCCTTCTTTATATCCGCGGGTGCGAGATTGATGGTGATGTGAGTGGGCGGAATGTCGTAGCCGCAATTCTTGAGCGCGGCGCGGACGCGGTCGCGGCTTTCGCGGACGGCGGCATCGGGCAGGCCGACGGTGTGGAAGTGGTCCTGGTCGGTCTTGATGCCGGAGCAGTCAACTTCTACCTGAATAATGTTGGCGTCAATGCCATACACGGCGGCGCTGAGGGTCTTGTAGAGCATCGGCGATGCGCGGGAACCTTAGGTGCCACGGTCGGCACACGAAGGCCTGATCCGAGAAGTACTAGGTTAAGCGCCGGGGTTAGCGGTGCGCGGTGACAGATGTCACGCGGCGGGGCTGTGGAGAACTGGAATCAACGTCTTTAACACAGAGGGCACAGAGGATCACAGGGTAGATCTATGTTCATTGGCAGGGCTGACGGGCGAAGTTCGCCTCTAAATCAGAAGGTCCGGCCCGTATTGGCCCGACGTACCTACTTCTCCAACAAGAATGGTTGTTCAGGCAGGCCGGGGGCATTACGATGAACCGAGCGATAAACCGTTTTTCTGTCCCGCTGCGGAAAAACAGGTCGGTCCCCCATAATGCAAGCCTCGTCTGGTAGCCCTCGACCGTCTCGGCCTCCGCAAAACCTGGAGCGCGAAGAATCTCAGCTTTGGCGCTGGATTCTTTTGTTCATGGTTTTACTGGCTACGGGCTTCGCGGTGCTGGCCTGGGAGCGGCTGGAGAGTTTGCCATATCATCTGGGCCCACTGGCGGTGGGCGTGCTGGTGTTGTCGATCCTGCTGGCGGTTTATGCCTACGGGCGACGGCGAGAGGTGGTCGAGCTCAAGCTGCTGCTTCAGGATTTGCAGGAACATGTGGGCGCCGCTCCGTCGGAAGAGCAACTCGATCAACTGAACGAGATGATTGCGCGTTCGCAGCGCAGTTTCAAGGAGTTGATTGACTCCTTTGATGATGCGGCTTGCGCCGTCTCCCTGGACGGCACACTGCGGACGGTAAACAAGCGCGTCAGCGAACTGCTGGGACTTCCCTACACCGACATCGTTGGAAAGAAATTCTTCGAGTTTGTGGAAGAACCAACGCAGGCCAGCGTGGAAGCCGGACTCATGCGTTTTCTGGAGAAAAGGCACTGGGCGGGCACGGTGCGCCTGCGTATCAAGAACAACGCCCGGCCACTTTTTTTCGAATGCGTCCTGAATGCAATCGTCAAAAGCGGCGAGGTGGTCGGACTGAGCGTGCTGGGGCGCGATGTGACCGGGCAGCACGAGAAGGAGTTGCGCTTCACGGAACTGTTCGAGACGCTGCAGGAGGGTGCGTATTTCAGCACGCCGGAGGGCAGATTGCTGGACGCGAATCCAGCGCTGGTGAGCATTCTGGGTTATGCGACTAAGGAGGACTTACTGGCGCTCGATCCAGGCCGGCTGAACCTCGACCCAGGACAGCCGGCGGTGCTAGGGCGAGCTCCGGACGACCGCGGAGGGGTGCGCGCCCGAGAGATTACATTGCGGAAAAAGGATGGAACGCCGGCCGTGTTTCTGGAATCGTCGCGTGCGGTGTGGGATACGGCCGGCAAGTTGATTCGGTACCAGGGAACGCTGATTGACGTCACGGAGAGACGCAAACTCGAGCGGCAAGTGTTGCAGCAGGAAGAATTCCGACGACGGCTGCTGGAAAGCTTTCCCGACCTTATCCTGGTGGTGGATCTGGAAGAGCGATTCACCTTTGTGAGTTCGCGAGTGCGCGATTTGCTGGGATGCCAGTCCGAAGACTTGTTGGGGAAGAAGATATCGGGAACGCCGGCTGAATCCCCAGAACTGATCGCGCTTTACAGCGACGTGGCCACGGGCAAGCGGATTTTTGGATCGGCGGAATACGGCGCCAGGCGCCACGATGGGAGCGGACGGACGATGCGCGCTTCGGCCAGCCAGTTTTTTGACGCGGACTCCAAGCTGGGCGGAGTAATCATTTGTGTTCGCGACATCACGACGGAAAAGAAGTTTGAGCACCAGGTGGTGCAGAGCGAACGGCTGGCGGCCATGGGCGCGATGATCGGCGGCGTGGCCCACGAATTGAACAATCCCCTTACCAGCATCCTGGGGGTGAGCGAACTTTTGCAGGACAGTCAAACTACAGACTCGGCGCGAAAGCAGATCGCCATGCTGCAGCAGCAAGCACGACGCGCGGCGGAGATTGTCCGCAACCTGACTTATTTTGCAACTCCTCCAACGCCAGGCAAGACTCGGGTGAATCTTGGAGATGTGGTGGAACGGACGCTCAATCTGCACGCTTACTCGTTGCGGAAAAATAACATAACCGTGGACTTCGTTCGCGAGGCCGGGCTGCCGCAGGTTCTGGGTGACCCGCATCAACTGATGCAAGTTTTCCTGAATCTGGTGATGAACGCGGAGCAGGCGATTCGTGAGGCGCACGACCGCGGGACCTTGCGCATCCGCCTGGGAACGAGCGGAGAATCGGTTTGGGCGAGTTTTCTGGACGATGGTCCGGGAATTCCGGCGGAGGCCTTGGCAAGCATCTTTGATCCGTTTTACACGACCAAGCGTCCGGGACGCGGGACTGGGCTTGGGCTTAGCATCTGCAAGTCGGTAATGAAGGAACACAACGGCACAATCGAAGCCGCCAACGCACCGGGCGGCGGAGCTGTCTTCACAGTTACTCTGCCTGCGGCTCCTGCAATGAGCTAGATTCTCTGATCTACTTCTTCAGCTTCTATTTCTCAGTTTCTCTCGACGGCCATGGCGACTGCGTTGCCACCACCGAGGCAGAGGGCGGCGATTCCACGTTTCACGTTGCGGCGCGTCATCTCATAAATTAAAGTCACGAGCACGCGAGCACCGCTGGCTCCGATGGGATGGCCGATAGCCACGGCGCCGCCATTCACGTTGACCTTGCTGGGATCAAGGCCGAGCTCTCGCATGACGCCCAGCGCCTGTACGGAGAATGCCTCGTTCAGTTCGTAGAGGTCGACGTCTTCATTTTTCCATCCCGTCTTTTCCCAGATCTTGCGAACCGCATCGACGGGCGCCATCATGACCCATTTGGGTTCGACGCCGCTGGTGGCCTGGGCCACGATGCGGACCATGGGTTGAGCGCCGAGTTCCTTCGCCCGATGCGCGCTGGTCACGACAACGGCCGCGGCTCCGTCGTTCACTCCGGGCGCGTTGCCGGCGGTTACGGTGCCATCTTTCTTAAACGCGGGCTTTAATGCACGCAGAGCTTCGATGGTCGTATCTTCGCGCGGGGATTCATCCTTTTCAAAAAGCACCGGGGCTTCGCCTTTTTTCTTCGCGGGAAGTTCGACCGGAACGATTTGCGATTTGAAGCGGCACTCTTTCATTGCGGCGACAGCCTTGCGGTGAGAGTTCACGGCAAACTCGTCCTGCTCTTCGCGGGTGATGCCGTATTTCTCGGCGACATTCTCTCCGGTGATGCCCATGTGATAGTCGTTGTAAATATCCCAGAGGCCATCGTGCACCATGGAATCGATCACTTTTCCATTTCCGAGCCGGTAACCTTTGCGCGCCTGCGGAAGAAGGTAAGGAGCATTGGTCATCGATTCCATGCCGCCGGCAACCACGATGGAACTGTTTCCGGTTTGCACGGCTTGCGCTGCGAGGGCGACTGCTTTCAATCCGGAGCCACAAACTTTGTTGATTGTCATGGCACCTGTGGCGGGGGACAATCCGGCGAAGATGGCAGCCTGCCGCGCGGGATTTTGTCCCAGTCCGGCGGGGAGAACGTTGCCCATGATGCATTCGTCGACCTGACCGGAATTCAATCCGGCGCGCTTGACCGCCTCGCGCACGACGATGGCACCCAATTGGGTAGCACTTAAATCAGTGAGGCTTCCCTGAAATTTTCCTACTGGTGTACGACAACCGGAAATGATGACAACCTCATCGAAAGCCGCCATTGATCATGCTCCCGCGAAGATTTCGCAGCTTCATTATAGATGCAGACGTGAGCGGAAACGATCAACTTCTGGGCTATGGTTTCGGTTGCTGCACGCTCGTCAGGTTGCGAGAAAATTGAGTCGAGCGCGAACATCACCTGGGGTATTCATCGTATGCGTTGACGTGTTCGCGAGGCGTTTCGGCGCTGCGGCGTCGAGATTTTCTTGTTGACTCGCATCATGCTGTGACTTTGGTACAGCATCGCTCGCTACCATACATGCATTTTTTTCTTGACTTCATTTTTCATTAACTCTATACAATCAAATAGTTGCAACAAAACAGCGTTGCAGATTTTTCCATGAAAAATGGAAGGGAGAATAGAACCAATGGCAACCAAGAAAAAGGCAAAGAAGAAAAAGAAGCACTAAGAGGTCAGTATGAAGTCAAAGGGGGACGCCAAAAGCGTCCCCTCAGTTTTTTGCGCGAAAGATTCTGCGATGGGATTAATCCAAGGAAGAGGCTGCACTCTTCGAATTTGAAGAAACATTTGGCGCCTGCTTTTCACGGGCGGGACATAAGCCGCGAAAGGCGCAGAAGGTGCAGTGAAAGTCGGGCTTTGGTTTAAAGTTTCCTTCGGCAATACCACGCGCTACAGCCTGCACCCGCTCGCGCGCTTCTTCCAGTTGAAACTCAGCTCGCCTTGAAATGATAGCGATGTTTCCTTCCAGATTATGAAACGCAAGCGCACCCACCCGGTATCCCCACTTCTGTTGTGCGGCCATGGCGTAGATGGAGAGTTGCAGGCTTTCGTCCGCATCCTCCTGTGACCGAGCCTTGCCGGTTTTGTAGTCGATAATCGCGACGCTTCCATCGGACGTTCGATCCATGCGATCGATTCGTCCAGCAACCTTAGTTCCGGCGATTTGAACGTCAAACCATTCTTCCGTGTGCAGAACCTCGGGCGCGGGGGCTGAATGCGTAGCGGCCAGGAAGTCGTTCAGCTGCTGCAGTCCTTGCTTCAGGTACAAATCCCGCTGGTAGTCGTCCTGGATTCCGGATGCGGCCAGGTCATCACGAAAGAGTTGTAGAAGCTCGTTGTCGGTCTTTGTCCTGCCCAAGCGGACGGAGTCGTAGTAGGTGCGCAATATGCGATGCATGGCGGCACCATATTGGACGGCTGCGTGAAGTTGCCGCGACAACTTCCATTCGCGTTCAAATTTAAACTGCAGGGGACAGGTTTCATAAGTTTCCACTGCCGTGGCGCTCAGGCGCGCGTCCAACCCATCGATGGCTGGAAGGGCGAGCCATGCGGGCAAACGAGAGCCTTCGGTCTGAGCGGTGTCGGCGGCGGCGGCGATCTCGATCAGTTCCGGTTGCGAGGGTAGCGCCGGCCGCGATCTGAGATAAGGATGCAAGACTGCGTTGCCGATGAGTTCACGCATCAGCCCGGCCGGAGTTTTGTCGCGGCCGATTCCCTGCTTGCCATAGATGTGCAGCGAATCTTTGGCGCGCGTCATTGCCACGTAAAAAAGGCGGCGCTCTTCCTGGTCGTGGAGGGTCTTATCGTCGCCCGCAGCGGCGGAATCGGGGTCACGCAACTCGGCGGGGAACTCCACGAGAGTCTCCCGATAACTGGCGGGGAATGAGCCCTTGGTTGCTCGCAGAACAAAAACGTGAGGAAACTCGAGACCCTTGGCGCCGTGGGCAGTCATGAGGCGTACGGCGTCCTCGTCTCCCTTGGACGCCATCGGAATCACTCCGCAGGCTTCGCGAAAATAATTCAGATATTCGATCCATTCGCCGAGTTCTCCAGTGTCGGTGGTGCACTTGTTTTCCCACTCGGCGGCGAACTTCAGGGCTGCCTGGAGAACGGGTGAATGGAGAGGGAGTTGGAACTTTTTCCCGATTAACTGCAGCGCCGTGCGTGCTTTCGCTTTCTTCTGGGTGACTTCATCACGGGCCAGGCGAACCGCGGCCAACACTTCGGCCCCTCCGGCGACGCTACCCAGAACGGAGGCGAGCGGAACGGTCACGCCGTCCCTGGAATCTTTCGCTATCGCACGAAGCGCAGTGCGGAGTTGTTCCGGGTCGACATTGAACTGGGGTAGTGCCGCGACGCGAAAGAGACTGGCATCGGTGGTGAGGTCCACGACCGCGGCAACACAGGCAAACAGGTCCCGGACTTCGGGGGTATCGCTCACGTCCATGTTCTCGATGGAGAAGGGAATGTCGCGCTCGGCCAGATGTTGCACCACGTCGTCACGGTGAATGTGGGAGCGGTACAGGATGCCGAAGTCTTTCCATTTACAGCGCGAGCGCCGTTTGACGTCCTCGATGATGCTGACCACATCGGGAGCTTCGGCATCTTTGCCGCTAAAGGCGATAGCTTCCACAGGGAAAGTGGGTAGAGGCTGTCCTTCTTTTTTCGCGTCCTCTTCGCGCGCCGATTGCAGAGGAGTGCGGCGGTAGGCGAGCGTGGCGCGCTCGTTCGTGCCAAAGACCGGAGGATTTTTGTCGATGATGGCAAAAGCGCATTGCAGAATGGGAGTGGTCGAGCGGCGATTCTTGCCGAGGACAACGAACTTGGACTCGGGGAAATGCCGGCGGAAGAGATGGAACGCGGCGCTGGAAGCGCCACGGAAGCGGTAAATACCCTGATCGGGATCGCCGACAGCGAAAACATTTCCAGCATTTCCGGCGAGGGCTGAGAGAACTTCGATCTGCGCGAAGTTGGCGTCCTGAAATTCGTCGACCAGAATGAAGCGGGCGCGGGCGCGTTCGGAAGCCAAAAGATCATCGTCATTCACGAGCAGTTCGTGGGCGCGGGTAATCATGTGGCTGAAGGTGCCGTAGTTCGCTTCACGCAGCCAGCGCTCGGTGGTGGCGAAGACACGGGCAATCTCCTGGCAGCGACCGATTACTTCGGCGTCGCTCAACTCTTCTTTCGATTTCGCAACGCGCGGAACCGGAAGTTCGCCACGTTCGAGCTGTGCGACGTAGTCCGCGTATCTTTCGGGAGTCACCATTTCGTCGTGACAGCGGCTGAGGAAATCCAGCAGGTCGTTGAGAAACTTTCCTACGTTGGCTGCCCGGACGTAGTGTTCGAGGCGAAGCTCGTGAACCCTTTTGCGGAGGTAGATCCAGAGATCTTTCTCGTCGAGGACGCCGAAATCTTTGCCGGCGCGCTTCAGGAGGGTATTGCAATAGTCGTGGAACGTGGCGGAATGAATTTTGTGGCCGAGGAGGGCACTGACGCGATCCCGCATCTCGCCGGCGGCGGCCACGGTGTAGGTGAGGGCGATAATTTCGTTGGGCTTCGCGTGTCCCTCTTGCACCAGGCGGGCGATACGATGAATGAGGACCGAAGTTTTGCCTGTACCAGCACCCGCGATGACCAACATCGGGCCGTGAACATGGTCGATCGCTTGGCGCTGATGTTCGTCGGCGACAAAGGGACGAGACTTTATTTTGGAGACAGCCATTCGGGCTCAGAATAACACCGCAGCCACGAACGCGTGGGCACGGAGAGACGGCGGATTCAGAAGGAGAATAAGTTTGCGGCGACGATTGCCGTGGCGGCGACGGCGGCGGTCTCGGCGCGGAGGATCGTGTTGCCTAGGGAAGCGGAAATCCATCCGGCTTGATGAAAGGAATGCAACTCGCCTTCAGTCCAACCGCCCTCGGGGCCGACGGCGAGGGCGATTTCGGACGCCGACACGTGAGACTTCAGCACATCGCGAAGCAGGGTTTGCCCTTCTGATTCTGACAGGACGACTCGCAAAGCTTGAGTGGGATTTAGAGCGTCGGAGAGTTTGACAGGCGCGGTAATCTCCGGGGGCGCGGTGCGGCGAGATTGTTCCGCGGCTTGGCGGGCGATGCGCTGCCAACGCTCAAGACGCTTGGCTGAAGCCGCTGCAAGGTGAGAATCGGTGCGGCGTGCGATCACCGGGACGATCCGCGAGACGCCAAGCTCGGTGCACTTCTCGATGGCCCACTCCATGCGGTCGAACTTGAAGATGGCGAGAACGAGAGTAATCTCGATCAAGGTTGGAGTGGTAATTTCTTCGGCGAGGTCAAACTCGACTCGATCTGGCGTTACCGATGTGATCCGGCCGCGGCGAACGGCTTGGCCGGTGGCAATATCGAAGTCCTCTCCGACGCGGGCTCGAAGGACGCGGACCAGGTGATCGGCGTGCTCTCCGACGAGAGCGGCGCGATCCCCGGAGACTTCGTCGGCAATCCAGCGGCGGCGGGTCATGTCCGCTAGCCGAACATGTCTTTGACTTTGCCGAGTAGCGATCGCATCATCGGCTGGTTGTCGACCTTAGTGGTGGTCTCGAGCTCTTGCAGCAATTCTTTCTGGCGCTTGCTCAGCTTGCTGGGAATCTGCACGCGCACTTCGACGTACAAGTCGCCCTTGCCGTGACCATTCAGGACGGGCACGCCCTTGTTGCGAATGCGAAAGGTGGTGCCGGGCTGGGTGCCATCGGGAATCTTGAGAGAGTGCTCGCCTTCGAGCGTGGGCACGCGAATCTCCGCGCCTATCGCCGCCTGGGTCACGGAAAGCGGCACAACGCAGTGCAGATCATTGCCCTCGCGAATAAAGAATGGGTGCTCCTTCACGTGCAAGACGACGTAGAGATCGCCGGCGGGGCCACCGAAAGGACCGGCTTCGCCTCCGCCGGAGAAGCGAATGCGCGTACCGTCTTCGACCCCGGCGGGAATCTTCGCGTCGATGGAGCGCTGACGCAACAGGCGGCCTTCGCCTTTGCACTTAGAGCAGGGATCGGTGATTACGTTGCCGGTTCCCTGACACGTGGGGCAAGTTCGCGCGATGCTGAAAAAACCCTGCTGGTAGCGAACCTGGCCGCGGCCGGAGCAGGAGCGGCAGGTTGTGGGACCTTTGCCTGGGGCGGCGCCGGAGCCGTGGCAGTCCTCGCAGGCTTCGTGACGGCGCACCATCACTTGCGTTTCGGTGCCGAAGACGGCTTCTTCGAACTCGATGGTGATGTCTTCGCGCAGATCCGCGCCGCGCTGCACGCGACTGCGGCGGCGGCCACCCCCGCCGAAGGCATCTCCGAAGCCGAAGAACTCGCCAAAGATTTCGCCGAAGTCCTGGAACACGGTGGCGTCAAAACCGACGCCCGGCGAAGCTGCGCCGCCAACGCCGGCGTGACCGTAGCGGTCGTAGAGAGAACGTTTCTCGGAATCGGCGAGGATCGCGTACGCTTCAGTGACTTCCTTAAATCGCTCCTCCGCATCCGGATTGTTCGGATTGCGATCGGGATGCCACTGCATGGCGAGCTTGCGATACGCGCTCTTAAGTTCAACTTCGGTCACGGTGCGGCTGACGCCCAGCACTTCGTAATAATCGCGTTTTGCGTTCGTGGTCAGAATTGGCGCCTTTCCTTCATGAGAGATAAAACAGGATTGGAAATTATTTCCCGGGATTCCTGGCAACCTTCACCATCGCGGGACGCAGCAGACGGTCCTTTAACTTGTAGCCGCGCTGCAGCTCCTCGATCACCTGATGATCGGGGGCGTCGGCGGTATCCACCATTTCGATGGCCTCGTGATAGTGCGGGTCAAACGGCTGGCCCTTGGCGGCGATCGGCTGCAACGACAGCTTTCCCAAGGCTGTCTGCAGCTGCTTGTAAATCAAATCGATTCCGTTGCGGAATTCGGCCGCGTTGGACTTTACCTGCAGGGCGCGCTCGAAGCTGTCGAGGACGGGCAATAAAGACTTGATCGCGTCAGCGGCAGCGTAGTCGCGAAAATCCTGCTGTTCCTTGACGGTGCGGCGGCGCGCATTTTCGAACTCAGCCTGGGCTCGAGCCAAGCGGTCGAGGAGGGAGTCACGCTCCGCTGTTATTTTTTGCAACTCCGAATCCGGAGCCGACGACTCGCCCGCCACGGCTTGGGCAGGGCTCTCCCTGCCATCGCCGGATGGCAGTTCGTGCTCCAGGTCGAGATTTGGCTTCTCGACTTCCGATCTTCCATTTGATTTCCCCATAAAAACTGATTACTCCGATTCATTCAAAATTTTGTCGAACAGGCGCGCGATATAGGAGACTGCCGTCATGGTGTGCTGATAGTCCATGCGCGTAGGACCGATTACGGCGAGCGATCCGAACATGTCCGTTCCCGAGCGCGCGGGAGCACCGATCAACACAAAGTTTTGCATGGAAGGCAGCGCGTCATCCAGCCCGATGACCACGCGCACCGCTTCCTGCTTCACGTCGAGGTAGGCGGAGAGCAGCTGCGCAACCTTTTCCTTCTCCTCGAGAGTTTGCAGCATCTCCTGCAGACGCTTGCGATCTTCCTGACCGGTTACCAGGTTGGCCGCACCTTCGACGAAGACAACTTGAGTTCCAGTTTCGGAGGCAAGCGCACCTTGCTTGTAAAGTTGCTCGATGGAATTCATCAGGCGATCGTATTCGCTGCGTTCCTGCTCGATCCTCCGCGACAGTTCGGCGCGCATCGATTCCATCGTCCAACCGCGAAAATTCTCGTTGATGTAGCGGGCGGCAAGATCGAGTTCGGCTTGCGGCAGGTCGAGGCGCAACACGCGGTCGCGCACCAATCCGGAGCGCGTCACCAACACGGCCAAGACTTTCTGATCGCCGAGGCGCGAGAAGTAGACATGCTCGAGCGCATTGCGGGTACCGCTGGAGGCCACGGTGACACCGACATTCTTTGAGATCAGCGACAGCACATGCGAAGTGCGCTCCATGAACTCCTGCACATCGCTCACGCCCGCGAGCGAGTCGGAAATCATGCTCTCTTCCTGGGGCGCGAGCTTAGCGGTTCCGGAAATCTGCTCGACGTAATAGCGGTAGGCCTCGGTGGTGGGCACGCGACCGGCTGAGGCATGGGGCTGCTCAAGGAATCCAGCATCCGAGAGATCCGCCATTACGTTGCGAATGCTGGCCGGGCTGAGGCCTTCGCGGTTCGAGCGCGAGAGCGTGCGCGAGCCAACCGGCTCTCCCGTGGAAATAAAAGTCTCCACGATCGCGGTTAGAACTTCGCGTTCGCGCTTGCCGATATGGGGATCAGTAGGCATTCTGTAAAAAGGGGTCGCCGGTTGCAGACAGCGAGGTTCCCGCTTAAGTATTTTAGATGCAGAAACTTAGCTGAAAGACGCAGACAGCGGTTCCTGCTTGGATTCTAGGAACGCGTGCTCGTCCTGTCAAGGACGGCGCGCACGACCTCGAGAACTGATCCTTGCTCTGCAGGGAACCTCGGCTCGTATCTTCCGCGGTGCGGTCGCTCCGGGTATCCTCAATTGCCGGGCTGCGAAAACCGAACTTATGAAACTGAAACCGCATCTGGCCGTCATCGGAGCGGGGGCTTTTGGAGGCTGGACCGCCCTTCATCTTCTTGAACGCGGAGCGCGGGTGACGCTGCTCGATGCCTGGGGACCGGGAAACTCGCGGGCCTCGTCGGGAGGCGAGACGCGGATCATGCGCGGGACCTATGGTCCAGATCAGCCTTACAGTGAACTTGCGGCGCGTGCGCTTAAGCTATGGGAGAAATATGAACGGCGATGGAAACAGCAGTTTCTGCATCGCACGGGCGTTCTGTGGATGGTGAGCAGCCGCGACGACGCTTACGAGCGCGGGTCGCTCGGGATGCTGCGGGAGGCTCGAATCAAGTTTCGGGAATTCTCTACCGCGGAGATGAAGAAGCGATGGCCGCAGATTAACTTCGACGGGGTGCATTGGGGAATCTTCGAACCGGAGTGTGGGTATCTTGATGCGCGCGCCAGTTGCCAGGCAGTAGTGGACGCTTTTGTCGCGCAGGGCGGCGAATATCGCCAAGCCCAAGTGTTGCGCGGCGGGTTAGAAGCTTCTGTTCCCCATCTGAGACTCTCCGACGGCGCGAGGCTCAAGGCCGATCAATATGTCTTCGCCTGCGGGCCGTGGCTGGGTGAACTGTTTCGAAAAACTATCGGAGACTTGATTCGTCCCACGAAGCAGGACATCTTTTTCTTCGGCCCGCCGGCCCGCCACGCTAATTATTTCACTGACGCGCATATGCCTGTGTGGGGCGATCACGGCAAACGTTTTTTCTACGGCATTCCAGGAAGTGACCGGCGCGGCTTCAAGATGGCAGATGACACGCGCGGCGCGGCTTTCGACCCTACGCGGGGCGAGCGGGTGGTCAGCATGGCAACCTTGAAACGCGTTCGGGAATATTTGGAACTTCGGTTTCCGGCGATGAAAGACGCACCGCTGATTGAGATGCGCGTATGCCAATACGAGCAGACTCCGGACAGCAACTTTATTCTCGACCGGCATCCGAAAATGGAAAACGTTTGGATACTGGGCGGAGGGTCGGGGCACGGGTTCAAGCACGGGCCGGCGCTGGGGGAGATGGCGGCGGAGTTGGTTTTGAATGAAGGTGAGACGGATGCGAGTTGGCGGCTATCGCGATTTAAGCGCTCTTAAAGTCAAGTATTGCGGATAATGGCCGGCGCCTCATTCAATGTTCGTGCCGGGCCGGGATTGGTTGTAAACTGCAATGGAAATGGGGGTGACGAGAATGGATCACGCTATTGTTAGAGACCCTAACATCCTTGGAGGAACCCCGGTTTTCAGGCGGACCCGCGTTCCCTATCAAGCCCTGCTGGACTACCTCGAAGAAGGACAAACACTCGATGAGTTCCTCGCCGATTTCCCGACGGTCAGCCGGGAAGCGGCAATCGCCGGGTTGGAATAAGCTAAGTCTCTACTGGTTGCTCACCTGCAATGAAACTCTTGCTCGACGAGTGCGTACCGCGCGGGTTTAGGTCAAGCTTATCAACCGACGAGCATCAGTGCGTGACCGTACCTGAAGCGGGCTTTGCGGGCAAGACAAATGGCGAACTGCTCGGACTGGCGGAGACAAGTTTCGATGTTTTCATTACCCTCGACAAGGGCTTTGCCTACCAGCAGAATTTGACGGGGCGGACGGATTGCCATCCTTCTCATTCGCGCGAAATCAAGGCGCCTAGCGGATCTGCTTCTGGACGCAGAGGCCTGCCGCACCGCCATATCTGCGATCAAGCCAGGAGAGATTATTCAGGTCGGCGACGAAAAGTAGGCCCGAGCCTTACTGAATCTGAATGACGCTGGCGCCTTCGCCGGCTTTGATCTCTGCCACGCGCGCCGCGACGCGCTGCGCGAATTCGAAGATTGATTTCGCGTGCGGGGAGTTTTCGCCCTCCAGCACGACCGGCTTGCCGCCATCGCCGGACTTGCGCACCTCGGGATCGAGGGCGATGTTCCCCAGAAACGAAACGCCGAATTGCTTGGCCATGTTTTCGGCGCCGCCGCGAGAAAAAATATCGATTTCGTGGCTGCAATGCGGGCAAACGAAGTAGCTCATGTTCTCGACAACGCCGATGAGATCCACCTTCATTTGGCGGAACATTTCGATGGCTTTGCGCGCGTCTTGCAGAGAAACATCGGAGGGCGTTGAGACGACCACAGCTCCGGTCAGGGGAACATTTTGCACCAGTGAGAGCGCGATATCGCCTGTACCTGGCGGAAGGTCGACGATCATGTAATCGAGATGTCCCCACTCCACCATGCCCAGGAACTGCTTCACGATCTGGTGCAGCATGGGACCGCGCCATATGACGGGCTTGTCGCCGGGATTCAGAAATCCCACGGAGATTACTTTCAGGCCGTAGGCTTGCAGCGGTTCGATGCGGTTTTCTCCGACCATCTTGGGCTGGCCGGTCATGCCGAGCATTAGAGGGACGTTCGGACCGTAGACATCGGCGTCGAGCAGGCCGACTTTGTGGCCCATCTTGGCCAGGGCAACGGCAAGGTTTACCGAGAGCGTGGTCTTGCCGACACCGCCCTTGCCGGAACCGACAGCAATGATGGCATCCACTCCAGGCAACGGTTGCGGCCCCTGTGCAGGCTGGCCGGGATGAGCAGGCATATGTGCATTCAAGGGATCACACTCCAGGAAAAAGTCAGGATGGATCGAACACTAATTATCCGAAGGTTCGATTATACAGGGACGCCGACTAGTAGACTTGCATACGATGCCTTGATATTCGCTCATGGAGCCAGAACAGGACGAGACCGCGTTTGAGTGGATTCGTAGTGGACGCGACGAACTGGGAGCGCCTGAGAAAAGGAGCGTCTTATCTCCTGGACTGCCCGGGGTGTTTGTTTCCCATTTGATGCCAGAGGTATTTGAAGCATACGCCAGAATTCTACATCGCGTCGAAGCTCGCTATGACGTCATCGACAATCCGCTCTCGGCGGCCGAGATCGCCGTTCTGAAGATTCCGCCGTGTGAGCCATTGAAATCGTTTGTCGAACGGCGGCGAGCCAGTGGGCAGGGGACAGGAGTCAGGTGGAAAGAACTGGCGACGCTACTGAATGTTCCGTTTGCCGCCGAGATAAGCTTCGAGTGGTATCGCTCGAAGTTAGAAGGATGGTGCTTGTCGAGATTTCTTCGTTCTGGCGGGGCGTGGCCTGTGGGAGAGGAGTGTAAGGAACTGGTTTCGAGCCTGAGCCCGTATACAGGTGATGCGCAGTGCTTCTTTCGATTCTCTGACATCCCGTTCGTCGGTAAAAGCAAGCCGCCCCTTTTCAAAGGCTCGATAGGAGGGGTAAGCGATTTTCTGAAGACCGGAACCTACCGGTACGGCTTCGAATATTGGTGGCCGTCGGACCATGCTTGGTGCGTCTGCGCGGATTTTGACCTTGATGTCACGGTCGTGGGTGGCTGCAAGGAACTGATCTCGGCCCTTCTGGCAAGTAACGTACTTGAATGCATAGAGGTGAAATCGCGGACACACGTCGATCCTTTCGTCCCGATGCCGACTTGCAACGGTTTCTAGTAGCCTTCGCCTTCGAGCCGCACTTTGCCTCGAAACATGCGGAACAGAAGGGTGAAGTAGCCGAGAGCCAGAACCATGCCGATAGCCCACCAGGTGAAGCCGACGGTGAGGCCGTGGCGGCCAGCGGCAGTGTTGTAGATGGTGAGGTTGTAGGCGGGATTGCTGCTCGACGGCAAGACCACGGGATAGAGCGCGAAGGCTGCGCCTACCAGCATTCCGACGATGTAGAGGGCCGAGCCGACGAAGGCGAGCTTGTCCTGCCCCTTGCGGATGGCGTAGATCATCAGGCTGAGACTGCCGAAGACAACCACGGGAATGAAATATCCGATGGCGTGCTGTTTGTAGTTATCGAGAACCGTGGGACGAATGTAGGTAGTTGCAACCAGGCCGACGATGGTCAGGACTAACTGCAGAGGCCACGCCCACAGCGCCACGGTGCGGGCGCGATGGCCTAGATCATCCTCGGTTTTCACTGCGATATATAACGCGCCGTGTGCGGTCAGCGTGACCAGCGCAATGACGCCGGTGAGGATAGTGTACCAGTCGAGAATTCCGGTGTTGGCGCCGACGCGGAAATTTGTCCAGAGCGGCTCGAAGAAATAGCCGTCGGCTCCGAGAGGCACGCCGCGAACTACGTTGCCCAGAGCTGCGCCAAAAAAGATGGCGAGCAGCACACTGGACACGCAGAAGATTAAATCGAAGAAGCCCATCCAGACGGGATGTTCCATGTGTGCGCGGAGTTCGATTCCGATGCCGCGCAGCATGAGGAGCCAGAGCACCATCATGAGAGGCAGATAGAAGCCGCTGAAGCTGGAGGCATAGAGCAGCGGGAATGCGAAGTACAGCGTTCCACCGGCGGCTAGCAGCCAGACTTCATTGCCGTCCCAGACGGGACCGATGGCGCGCAGAATCTTTCGCCGCTCGTCGCTGGTGCGGGCGGCGCCGAGGTAAATTGCGCCCGCGCCCAGATCGAATCCATCGAGAACCACGTAAGCCGCAACCATCACGGCGACGATCATGAACCATAACGTTTCCATTGCGCTCCTTACAGCGATGCCTCAGGGGCTAAAGCCCGCATCTTTAACCGACCGTTATCGCAGCGGTGAACCGCTGCGCCACCCAAACGCTAGTGCTGCGAAACTGCTGCGGCGACCCAAAGTCTAGCGTTGCGAAACTGCTCCTGCGACCCAAAGTCTAGCGTTGCGAAACTGCTCCTGCAAAACTAGTGCTGCGAACTTGCTTCGGCAACCGGCCCATGCTCGATTTCGCGCCGTACCAGGAACAAAAACAGAATGCCGAGCACGGTGTACATGCCGAGGAAGCCCAGGAGGGTAAACATCCCGTTGCCCGCCGAAACCATCTTCGAATATCCGTCTGCCGTGCGCATCAGGCCGTACACCAGCCACGGCTGCCGGCCCAGTTCTGCGGTCATCCAACCTGCCGTGTTGGCAATGTAGGGGAATGGCAGGGCGAGCAGCAGAATCCACAGCATCCAGTGAGCGGAAAACAACTTGCCACGCCACAGCAGGAACGCGGACACAGCCATAATGGCGATGAAGATCGTCCCTAAGCCCACCATGATGTGGTAGCTGTAATAAAGTAGCGCGACGTTCTCCGGCCAAAGGTCTTGCGGGAACGAGTCCAAACCTTTCACATTGGCTGCCCATTCGCGGTAGGTCAAAAAGCTGAGCGCGGAAGGGACCTCCAAGGGGTTATCGATTTTTCGCTCGGCGACGTTTGGTTGTCCCAGGATGACGAGCGGCGCACCGGACTGGCCGACGAAGAGCGCTTCCATAGCGGCGAGTGTGACGGGTTGGTTAGCGGCAATCATGCGGCCCTGACCATCGCCGGTGGGAAATAACTGCAACACGCTGAAGATCAGTCCAGCGATCACGCCGGTGCGTACGAAAATTCGCCCGTGCGCCTCGAATTTCCCCCAAAGCAAGTAAAACGCACCCACGGACGCCATCACAATAGAACCGGTGATCACAGCGCCACTCATATTGTGCGCATACTGCCACCAAGCCCAGGGATTCATCACCAGAGCCCAAAAGCTGGAGAGTTGCAACGAGCCATCCGCCGCTTTGGAATAGCCCACGGGATGCTGCATCCAGGCATCCGTGGCAATGATGAAATAACCGGACAACCATGATCCCGCGAAGACAGCGACCGCCGACCACCAATGAGCGCGAGGGCTGAGGCGCTTCTCTCCGTAGAGAAAGAGGCCAAGAAACGCCGACTCCAGGAAAAACGCGAACATGCCTTCCATGGCCAGCGTCTGCCCGATCACCCCGCCGGCGTAGCGCGAGAAATGCGACCAGTTGGTGCCAAACTGAAATTCCATGGGAATTCCAGTGACCACACCCAGAAGAAAGTTGATGCCAAAAATCTTCGCCCAGAAGCGCGCCGCCTGATGGTAAGTCTCATCGTTGCGCCGAAGGCCCAGGGTCTTGAGCACTACGATGAGCGGGGCCAGCCCCATGGTCAGCTGCGGGAAGAGATAGTGGAAGGTAACGGTGAAGGCGAAGTGAATGCGATGAACGAGGAGGGCACTGTCCATAGGAAATCCTGAAGAACCAAACAGCCTATTCAGTCCGTTCAAAGTCTGATGTGACGGCGGTCACATCGAGCTGTGGATTATCGCTTGGCCTTGCGCCGCCGTTCCATCTCGGCGCGACGATTCTCGCGTCGGCGTCCGGCGTCGTCATAGCGGCGCCGTTGCTCATCTGTCTCGGGGATGACGGGCGCGACCTTCAAGCGATTTCCTTTGGCGTCTACAGCCACGAACGTCAAGTGAGCCGAGGCCACGTGTTGCGCGGTGTCGGCGAGGTAGTTCTCGACGAAAACCTTGACCCCGACTTCCATCGAGGTCTGAAAAACCCGGTTCACGGACGACTTGAGAATTACCAGATCGCCCACTCGCACCGGCACCAGAAAGTCGATGTGATCGACCGACGCGGTTACCGCGTAGCTGCGCGAATGACGATGCACGGCCATCGCGCCGGCTAGATCGATCCAGTGCATCAAGCGGCCGCCGAGCAGCGCGCCCAGCGGATTGGCGTCATTAGGCAGAACAATCTCTGCCATTTCCGATTGCGAATCCCGCACTGGGCGGGGCGTTAGGGTTAACGTCTCTTCGCTCATAGCTTGCTTATCCTCAACTTGCGAGTGCGGCAGTTGTTTGCCGCCTCCGTTTTTCGACGTAGGACTCTACGAAGCACTCCGCCATCCGTTGTAAGCGGGGGTCGTGATGTCGCGGTTCCTGCCGATTCCCCGCCGCATCAAATTCAATGATTCCGTGTTCGGTCGGACGATGATCGCGCTCGCACACGTAGCGAAGTTGAATACGGCTGGCTGTACCATTCTGTTTGTCGCCGCCCAAGGTTCTTGCTCCGAAGCGGATCGAATCCCACTCGCGATCCCTGGGCAAACGACCGCAGCCTTCGGCGTAACCCAGATTGCAGAACTGCTGTAGATCGTCGACGGATGGCGTCTCATTCTCGTGTCCGGGCGCGGTGCAGAGCCCACTCCACCCGCATCCCAGTGGCAGGCGAGTCGCATGCAGCCAAGTTCCATTCTCCAACTTCTCCACCGGCATAAAAAACGGACACGCCAACGCAGGCCTCCCTCAACACCAAGAATTTCCAGGAGCGTCCATTCTACTCATGGTACTGAACGCAAGCCACTGTCCGGAAACCATGCACGAGGATGGCGTTTATACTAACCTCGTCATAAACGAGATCTGCCTATGGACCGCATCGCCGCGCTCAACGAAATTCTTACACAGGATCCGAACGACACGTTTGCCCGCTACGGGTTGGCGATGGAATATTCGAAGCAGGGCGATTTGGATCGCGCACTGGCGGAATTCTCCATCCTGCTCAAGGCCAATCCCGACTACACGCCCGGATATTTCATGGCCGCGCAAGCGCTGGTTCGGGCCGACCGCGCCGCCGAAGCGAAGACGATGCTGGGTGAAGGAATCGCCTCGGCCCGGCGGAGCGGCAACTTGCATGCGCAGTCGGAGATGGAAGCCATGCTAGCGGAGTTGGGATAATTCCGCCGTTCAAGCATAGCGAAGAGACGGACATTACTTCGCCATTCTCTGCATCGTCCATTCCACCGCTGCTGGGAACAACTGATAAATCTTCTGCGGCGCATACATCGTCCAGGGCACGATGACTTCCCTTTTCTGCTTCAGATATCCTTGCAGCGTAGCCCTCGCCACGCGCTCGGCGGTGATTCCTTGCACGGAATTCGGGCGCACTTTTTTCCGTTCATTGCCAAGCACCACGTTCTCGCCGAAGGCCGTCCGCACGTAGCCAGGGCAGACGGTCAGGACATGAATGCCATCCTTTTTCAATTCGACGCCCGCCGCCTTGCCGATGGCATTCATGGCAAACTTGGTGGCGCTGTAGGCGGCATGAAAGGGCAGCGGAATATGGCCGGCTACGCTGGAAATGTTGATGATGGCGCCGCCGCCCTGCTGGCGCATGATCGGAACGACAGCCTGCATGCCCATCACCGCGCCAAAGAAATTCGTGTCGAACATCTCGCGGCACGCCGCCATCTCCATTTGGGCGACAGAGTCCAGCAGCCCATGCCCGGCGTTATTGACCCAGACATCGATGCGCTGGTAGTGATGCAGCGTCAGGCCGACCGCGCGGTCAATTTCCTCGCGATGGCGTACATCACAGGCCATCGCCAGCGTTCGCTCGCTGTGTCCCACGCGGGCACGCGCCGCTTCCACGCGGCCGGAATCGCGCGACAGCATCACTAACGTCGCCCCCCGGTCGGCGAAAAGTTTGGCAATCGCTTCCCCGATACCCATGGAAGCGCCTGTGACCACCACAATTTTTCCTGCAAGTTCCATAGCGCGCTTTTATTCCTACGCAACTGGCGAAGTCAAGCGCTGCGGTACAATCAGGGTTAGCCTGCTCATTTTTGTGCGGATTCCCGCGCTCACGGAGACTGCTTGGCCACCTTCATTCCCTTGTTCCCGCTGGATGTCGTGCTGTTTCCCGGCACTCCACTGCCGCTGCATATTTTCGAACCGCGCTACAAAGAGATGATTGGCGAATGCCTGGCGCAGAATCGATTGTTTGGCGTCATCCGCGCGGTGGAGCAGAGTCTGGCTGAAGTGGGATGCACCGCCGAAATCGTGACCGTGGTCAAAGAATATTCCGATGGACGCCTCGACCTCGTTACTGAAGGGCGCCGGCGTTTCGAACTTCTGGGAGTGAATCAGGAGCGTTCCTTCCTACAAGCGGAAGTTGTGATGATCGACGATGAACCCGGCGCGCCGCCGAAAGAAGACACGGATCGTGCGGTTCAGTTGCACGCAGAACTGCTGGCGATCGCGGGAGCGCAGCAGGATATCTCCGGCGCTGACCCGTCGTCCCTGTCTTTTTATCTTGCCGGATCCCTGCCCCTCGATCTGGATTTCAAACAGAAGTTGCTCTCGCTGCGCTCGGAAGCGGAACGCCTTTCCCTGCTTATCACTTATCTGGAAAAACTGATTCCGAACCTGCATCGCGCCGCCCGCGCCCGGGAAAAGGCTGGCGGCAATGGACACGTGCACTGAGCCCGAAATCGGACCGCCGCAAACCCGCGTATAATCCAGGAAAGTATTTCTGGGGGTTCCATGAGTCTTCCTCGCACACTTGGCGAACTGCGTCGCAGTCCCTTTTCCGAAGAACGTTTGCGCAGCCGCCGGGTGAAAGATGAACTCCGGGAGAATCTCATCGCCCGCTTGCGGCAGAGCGATGACGCCAGCCTTTTTCCCGGCATCGTCGGCTACGACGACACCGTAGTGCCGCAGATCGTAAACGCTGTTCTTTCGCGGCACAATTTCATTTTGCTCGGCTTGCGTGGCCAGGCCAAAAGCCGCATCCTGCGGGCGTTGACGACGCTGCTGGATCCGCAAATGCCTTACCTTCTCGGCTGTGAGATCCGCGATAATCCTTATTCGCCGATCTGCCGCCGCTGCCGTGAAGAAGTGGCGCGGCTCGGCGACGCTACTCCCATCGCTTATCTCACTCCCGACGATCGCTACGTGGAAAAGCTGGCCACGCCCGACGTCACCATTGCCGACCTTATCGGTGATATCGATCCCATTAAAGCCGCGCGCGGCGGCCACGAACTCTCGAGCGAATTCACGGTGCACTACGGCCTGCTGCCTCGTGCCAATCGCGGCATCTTCGCGGTCAACGAACTTCCTGACCTCGCGGGAAAAATCCAGGTTGGCCTATTCAACATCATGCAGGAAGGCGACGTGCAGATTAAGGGATATCCGATCCGTCTGCCGCTCGATCTCGCGATCGTGTTCAGCGCGAATCCGGAGGACTACACGGCTCGCGGAAAAATCATCACGCCGCTCAAAGACCGCATCGGATCGGAGATTCGGACGCACTATCCCGCAACGGTGGATGAAGGCATCGCGATCACTGCGCAGGAAGCTTGGACGAATCGCAATGGGCACGCCATGCACCTGCCAACCTACATTCAGGAAGTGATCGAGCGCATCGCGTTCGCCGCTCGCGAAGACAAGAAGATCGACAAGCGTAGCGGTGTCAGCCAGCGACTGCCGATTTCGGCGATGGAGAATGTGATTTCGAATGCGGAGCGACGCGCTTTGCGCAATGACGAAAAACTTGTTGTGCCGCGCATCAGCGATGTCTACGCAGCGCTGCCTGCCATCACCGGAAAACTTGAACTCGAATACGAAGGCGAAATGAAAGGCGCGGACTTTGTTGGACGAGAACTTATTCGCGCGGCCATCGCGAAAACCTACGACGAATACTTTACCGGCGCGAATGTGCAGCAGATCGTGCAGTGGTTCGACCTCGGGGGGGAGATTCAGCTTTCGGATTCCGTCCCCGCCCTCGAAGCGCTGGAAAATCTTAAGGAAATTCAGGGCCTGATCGATAAACTCGGGCCGCTCGGGGTTTCGCAGAAGGAAAGTCCGGAGCAACAGGTGTCGGCTGCGGAATTCATCCTTGAAGGCCTGCACGCCCACAAACGCATCGGGCGCAATGAAGAGCGAGTCTTCAAAGCCGGAGAGAAAAAGCCGGAACCGGTGCGCGAGAAAGGGTTCGACAAGGAGGAACCACCGTACCGGCAGAGAAGGCAGTTCAATTAAGTGGTCAGTGGCCAGAAATTAGCGCGAGGTTTTGTTCTGACTGGCCACCGATCACTAACCACTGATCACCGCTTTTATGAAACGCATTCGCTACACCAAATACGTTCCCGATCCCGCGGGCGAGATGAGCATGGAAGACTTGCTCGGCGCGCTCTCTGATTACCTGCTGCAGAGCGGCTTCCAGAGCGACATGTGGTACGAGATGCCGGAGGGCGAGCAGACGCTCGATGATCTTCGGCGCGCGATCGAGCAGGCTCTGATGGATGGCGACGCGTTCGACGACGAGATGCGCGAGCGCCTCGAGCAAATGGCGGCGGACGGTGAACTCGATGAACTTATCGAAAAACTGATCGAGCGCATGCAGCAGGAGGATTACATTTCCGTCGATCAGCCGCCGGACCCTTCACGGCCGTCGGGCGTGGGCGGGCAGGTTGGTGAAAACCAGCAGCAGGCCAAGTTCGAAATCACCGATAAGAGCCTCGACTTTCTTGGATTTAAATCGCTGCGCAATTTGCTCGGCTCGCTGGGCAAATCCAGCTTTGGACGCCACGACACGCGCGATCTCGCCACTGGCATTGAAGCCAGCGGGGCTTCCAAAAGGTACGAATTCGGCGACACACTCAACCTCGATATCACGGCCACGCTCTCGAGCGCCATCCAGCGCGAGGGGCTCTCCCTGCCGCTCAACATCGAATACTCCGACCTGCAGGTTCATCAGTGTGAGTATCAATCTTCCTGCGCGACGGTGCTTATGCTCGACTGTTCGCATTCGATGATTCTCTACGGCGAAGACCGGTTCACGCCCGCGAAAAAAGTAGCCATGGCGCTGTCTCATTTAATCCGCACCCAGTATCCCGGCGACTCGCTGTCGCTGGTGCTCTTCCATGATTCCGCTGAAGAGGTGCCGCTCTCGCAGCTCGCGCGCGTGAAAGTTGGACCGTATTACACGAACACGCGCGAAGGCTTGCGGCTGGCGCAGCGGATTTTGCAGCGGCAGAGAAAAGACATGAAGCAGATTGTCATGATCACCGACGGGAAACCCTCCGCGCTCACGCTGGAGGATGGACGCATTTACAAAAACGCCTTCGGCCTCGATCCGCTGGTGGTCAGCCAGACGCTGGAAGAAGTCTCGAAGTGCAAGCGTGCCGGCGTCCTGATCAATACGTTCATGCTCGCGTCCGATTATGGCTTGGTGCAATTCGTTCAGAAAGTCACGGAGATGTGCCGCGGAAAAGCGTACTTCACGACTCCCTATACGCTCGGGCAATATCTGCTGATGGATTACATGTCCCGGAAGACGAAGACGATTCATTGATTTGCAAGGATGTCCCTCAGGGGCTGAAGCCCGAAATTCGTCCCCGGCTTGACCGGCACGGCTAAAAGCCGTGCCCTTCCCGAACCTGCCAATCTGACCTGGCCAACTCTTCCCAAGACCGGGTCAACTTCCCCAAATTCTGACAAGTGCTGATACTCTTTAATATTCATGGCAAACTGCATTCGATGTGGTCGACAGCTCCCCGGCTTTTCTTTTGGCAAGAAGATTTGCCAGTGGTGCGTGCAGCATGAGGCTGCACAGCGCGGAGAAATCGTCGACGCACCGCAACCCGTCATGCGCACGCCTTGGGTCCGGGGTGGCGAATCCACGATCGGCGTTACGCAGATCATCTTCGGCATTTGCGTTGCGGTGTTTCTGGGCATGGCCCTCGCCGGTTCCACCATCATGGATTTCTCGCCTCAGGAGACCATTCTCTGGGGCGCCAACTGGGGACCGCTCACGCTGAGCGGCGAATGGTGGCGGTTGCTCACCTGCGTGTTCGTTCATGGCGGGATCATTCACATCGCATTCAACATGTGGTGCCTGTGGAATCTAGGTGCGCTGGCCGAGTCGCTCTACGGACGCTGGACCTACGTGGCGATCTATCTTGTCTGCGGCGTGGGATCCAGTTTGACCAGCGTTGCGTGGCATCCCTACGGGCCGAGCGTGGGCGCTTCGGGGGCCATCTTTGGACTCGCCGGCGCACTGCTTGCCGCATTTAAACTGGGAGAATTTTCTGTGCCGCGGGCAGCGCTTTCTGGGACGCTGCGCAGCCTGGGCGCTTTTGTTTTTTACAATCTTGTCTTCGGAGCGGCAATGCCCGGCATCGACAACGCCGCGCACATTGGTGGGCTGATCACGGGATTGATCGTGGGCGCCATCATCGCTCTCGTCGCACCGTTCCGGGAGCAGGCTCCGCGCCGCGTTGCGATCTTTCTTGTTATGGCGGTCGCTCTGGCCGGTGGCGCGGCTGAAGTTGCGCACCACTACGGCGTTCCTTTGCGCCTGGGAAGAACCCCTTCTCGTGTGACGCGCAATCTCGCGCAGCCTCGGCGCACGCCAAGCGCTGCTCGTAGCTAGGTCTTCAACTCACCCACCGCGCGCCATGCCTGGTTGATGGCTTCATCTGTGTAGGCGTAGGCGCCGGCATCGGCGTTAGCAATAGCGATTCGGCCGAAGGGTTTTCTAGCCACTTCGCACGGAGTCTCCCCGCCTTCCAGCCAGAACGAATCAAACAGCGAGTTGTATTCGTAGGCGTAACCATGGGGCCAGCGGTTGACGGTAATCGCGGCAATGTCGCGCGCCGGATCGAAGCCTCCAGCAGCGAGCGTGCGCACCAGTTGGGAGCGAATCTCGCGCTCCATGGTTTCAAAGGACGTTTGGAACAATTCAATCCGGCCCAGCATGTGCTGCTCGCGGGCCGGACGGCCGGGCTGGCAGGCAGCCTTCATCATGTGAACCACGATCGGTTCTTCAGGCTTGCGGGCGCATTCGTAGCCGCCGATGCTGACCGCCAGATCGAGGCCGACGCGGGTGTGATAACAGCCGGGCGCGTAAACCGCATTCGTATTCAGCTTCTGAAATGACGTCCAGTTGCGGAGCGCGACATTGGTATAGAGCAATGGAACTTTTTGCGCCGAGGCGAGCGCGTCCAGCTGTTTTTGCGGCAGTTCTGCGCAGATGTACGGGATGACCACGTGCCAGCAGGCTAGAATGCAGTTCTTCCCTTTAACGGTGTACCCCTTTCCGCCGCGGGCGTAGGCTACTTCGACTTCCTTCGCGGCAGTTGCATCGCCGACGTGCTTCACGCGAACCGCGGTACTGTTGAGGCGAATCTTTACGGGTGATGCGGACGAGTCCAGCTTGGAGTAATTTGCTTTTGCGAGCACCATGTCGGCGGCGGAGCTTCCTGCGATCGCATCCGGAATCAGCTTGCGCACCAGAAGGCGCGCGATGGTCGCGTTGCCATCGGGGAAGTGGAAGAAATATTTCTCGGCTTCTTCATTCGGGATTGCGTCGCGATTCATGCCCTTGCCTGGCGCGGGATCGAGCTTCATTCCTTCGAAGCCGGGCAGATCGAATCCCCAGGCATCCTGCGCCGAAACCGCGTCGATTCCTACACCAAACAAGGGATGCGGCACAGCCTGGAAAACTTTTACGACATCGGGATGAACTTTTACGACGTCGGTGAGGAAGCTGGCATAACTGATGCGCGCGAGCTTAGCTTTTTTATCGGTGGAGGTGAGGCCGGGAAAATAATCCTGCTCATCGCGCAGCAGGCGATCGAAATCGATTTTGGCTTGCGGGGCGATGGGCGCCCCGGCGAGCATTTGCTTCCAGGCTTCGATCTTAACGGCATTGGCGTAATCTTTTTCACCGCCGCCGAACGACGCGGGACTGGTGACCAGACGATCTTCGCCGAAGGTTTCCTTATCGAAGAAGATTTTCGGACGCAAGCCGAGAGAGCGATACAGCTTGGCATCGTGATACTTGGGGTACGATGCCACGTCGATGCCCAATTCTTCGATCAGGCCGCGAGCTTCCTTGCTGTAGGGCGCGGGGCTTTCGATGGAATACGTTCCACCAAAACCGAGGCGGAATGCGTTACCGACGCGGAACTCGTTGCGCTTGGCGTGTCCGCCGAAATCATCGTGATTGTCGAGGATGAGGATGCGGGCGTTCGTGCCCGCAGTTTTGCGATAAAAATGCGCGGCGGAGAGGCCGCTGATGCCGCCGCCTACGATGATGAGGTCGTAGGTTTCGGCGGTGTCTTGGGGCGTGCCGGCGGTGTCCCAGAAAGTTCCATCACGCAAGGCGTGTGCGGCGTCAAACGAGCCGGGATGGCTGCCGCGCATTCCGGTGAGCGCGGGCGGGTAGTAGGCGGGCGCCTTCTCTGGATCGCCGTCCGCGAAAAGATGCCACGGCATCAGGGTGGCGGCTGCGGTGACGGCCACGCCGTTGAGAAAGTCGCGGCGCGTGATGCTGCGATTCATTCCTAGTTCGCGGTCGCCCAGTTCGCGGTCGGTTCGGTCGGTCATCTGGATCCCCGATTCTCTAGCCGTCGGCTTTTTTGACGGCTAATTCCGCGCCCTGGAATCCGATGCGGCTGTGGGTGCCGTCGCAGAAAGGCTTGTTGACCGAGCCTCCGCAGCGGCAGAGCGAAAAGGCGGGCTTGCCGGTCAGGTCGTACGGAGTGCCGTTGGCGTCGACGAGTTCGACCGAACCTTCGGGCGCCTCCACACGGAACGGGCCATTGGGACGGACGGTGATTTTTACCTGAGCCATGAGTGGTAATTCCTCCAACCTTACGGGTTTCTAGTAAGGATAAGAAGATACCACCAAGGGAGGGTGCGTGTCGCGGGGTGGCGGATTCGGGGTTAAAACAGTCCACTACCGGATTCCGGCCTCTCAACCTCAGCGCCTGAAGGCGGGATGGACTAGGCAGCATTTGTGGCACGACTGAAGTCGTGCCCTTCCCATTCTTGCTGACGTCAGGCGGCTAGAGAATTGGTGTTGACGAGGCTGCGGTAAAGATCGAGATGGTGATCGATCATGCGCTGGGCGGTGAAGCGCTCGCGGGCGCGGGCAAAGGCGCGGTCGGCATAGGCCTGGCGCAGGGGCCGGTCGGCATCCAACTGGCGGAGGATTGAGGCCAGGCTTCCGGCGTTGTTGGTGCGGAAGTAGAGGGCGGCATCGCCCCAGACTTCGCGGAAGCTGGGGATGTCATTGGCGACGATGGCGCAGCGGGAGAAGGCAGCGTCGAGCGGCGCCATGCCGAGAGGCTCGTAACGGGGAGTGGCGGCATAGACCGCGGCACGGCTGTACAGCGAGCGGAGTTGCGCTTCGGTCTGAGGGCCGCGAATGGCGACGCTGGCTTCGGCGGTCGCAACTTTTACGTCGGCACGGATCGGGATGCGCGGGACGGGCACAGTTTGCTCCGCACCGACAATACACACTGGGAATGGATGAGCGTGCTGGGTGAGAAGGAAGACTTGCTTGCCGGCATCGACCAGGCGGCCAACGGAAAGCACGGAGTCGTCCTTGCTGATGTAGGGATTGAAGAAGATGGGATTGCGGCCTGGGTAAATCACCACCTCGCGGCGGGGCTCGGTGTAGGTGGAGCGAAGAGCGTCGAGCATCCAGACCGAGGGCGCAATCACCGCATCGGCGGCCGCGATGCCGCGGACGACGGTCTCGCGGTACCACTTGAGCCAAGGCGTGGGGCGCGGCATACAGCCTTGAACGGCCTCGCTCCAGGTAATGAGATCGCCGTGGGCCATAATCACGCGGGGAACATCGACTTGAAGATCGCCGTGGCAGAATTGATGCAGATGAAGCAGGTCGGGCTGAACTTCGCCTACCAGGGTCGCGAGGAATTGCGAAGAATCGAGCAGGTCCTGCGGGGCCTCGTCCATCCACTCAAGGCGAAAAGCGGTGGGACGATACTCGAGGCCATGGAGATGGTCCATCCATGCAATCTGATCGGGTAGGGGAATCTCGCCGAAGGTGACTAGCGTGACGCGCACTCCGCGCGTGACCAGTCCGGTGACCAGCTCGCGAGCATAGGTCCAGGAGCCGGACATGGTATCGGCAGTGACGAGAACGTGCAAAGCGCCTCCGGGGAGCATGCGGGATGCCGCGGTGGAAGCGGCACCCAGCGAGTCGCGCTCGCCTATTCTAATGCGAATCAGGGCGAGGAGTCGAAGAATTCTTGGGATGGCTTTAGGAACGACTCACAGCCGACCCCAGACGATTGCATCTCCACAGACGATTCGAGGCTCAGGTGAAGATCAGGGGATCAGCTGACGCCTAACCGTTGCCGCATTTCGCGTGCCAGATTGTCTACCGAGAGGATTTTCTCCGCGGCGGGGGCGGGAACGTTGGGAACGGCCATCGCGAGTTCGCAGGAGAGCAACATCGCAGTCAGGCTTTCACACATTTCGCTACGGAATTGTTGCTCAACGGAGCGGCGGGCCTGAGTTTCCTCACGTTTGCGACGGTGCAAAGCGGAACGAACTTCGCGGAGCAAGCGTTCCATGCCGCTGATTGCGAAGTTCAGGTAGACGGGGAAGGCTGTGCCCAAATGTTCGAGGACCTGATCGCTTTCGGCGGGCTCGTTTTCGAGAAGGAATTGATCGATCACTACTGCGGAGTAGGACTGCTCCCGCAGCCGTGCCAAGGCTTGCTGAAGATTTTGAGCCCAATGGGTTTCATTGCCGGTGGAGTCTTGCACCGTGGTAGCGCACTCTGGACCGCGTGCTGATGGTGTGATGAGTAAGATCATGCCGGTTCTGTAGCAAGCGGACCTCCAACAAAATTCGCGATGAAAACACGGGAGTTACGGGTCGCGCTGAGGACACCCTTCCCGTTGCGGATCGCTCAAGCCACCGCATTCATTTCACAATTGAACTTCTCGCCTAATAAGCGTGCTCGGCATAGTCCTTCAGCTTGCGGTATAGGGTGGTCTTGCCGATGCCGAGCAGTCGAGCGGCTTGCAACTTGTCGCCGTTCAGTTCTGCGATAGCGCTGAGAATGGTCTGTTTCTCCAACTCGGCCATAGGTACGATCCTGTTGGGACTGGTGCCGTTCCCATTTCCGTTCGCCGGGACCACCGCGGCGATGCAAGCGATGGCTGGAGGTAGGTCGGCAACATGGAGGACTGGTCCGCTGGTAAAGGCGCAGGTGCGTTCCAGACAGTTTTCGAGTTCACGGACATTGCCCGGCCAGTCATAGGCCAGCATGACTTTGAGGGCTTCGTCGCTGAGGACTTTTTCTTGTGCGGAGGCGCGGGAGGCACGCTCCATAAAGTGCGCGACGAGCAGAGCGATATCCTCGCGGCGTTCGCGCAGCGGCGGGATGCGCAAGCTGAGAACGTTCAGGCGGAAATAGAGGTCGCGGCGGAACGCGCCTTCGGTCACGGCCTGCTCCAGATCGCGGTTGGTGGCAGCCAGGATGCGGACGTTGATGGGAATGCGGCGCGTGCTGCCGACGGGACGAATCTCCTTTTCCTGAATCGCACGCAGCAGTTTGGATTGAAGATCGACGGGAAGCTCGCCGACTTCGTCGAGAAATATGGTGCCACCCTCGGCGATCGCGAGCAGGCCGTCCTTGGCTTGATTGGCGCCGGTGAATGCGCCGCGGACATAGCCGAAGAGTTCGCTTTCAATCAGCGTGGGGACGAGGGAGCCGCAATCGACGGGGATGAACGGCTTGTCGTGAAAAGGTCCGGAATAATGGATGGAGCGCGCGACCATTTCCTTCCCGGTGCCGCTTTCTCCGAGAATCAGCACGGGATGCGAGCTGTTGGCAGCCTTGGCGATGATGCGGTAAAGCTTCTCCATCTCCGGAGCACGGCCGACGAGGCCACCATAGCCCTGCTTGGACTTCAGCTTCTCGCGCAGAATCCGGTTTTCGGTCTTCAGTTTGAGATGGTTGGAGACGCGCTCCAGCAGCAGCTTGAGTTCGTCAATACTGAAGGGCTTAGTGACGTATTCGTAGGCGCCGTGCTTCATGGCTTGTACCGCCGACTGCACCGTTCCGTAGCCGGTCACGACGATCACCAGCGCTTCCGGACGTTGGGCCTTGATCTGGCGTAGAGCCTCCAGGCCGCTTGCGCCGGGCAGGCGCAAATCGAGCAGAACGGCATCGATAGATTGAGTTTGCAGCAAACGAAATGCGTGCTCCGCGGAATCGGCGACGTAGGCGTTGAAACCGAGGGACAGAGCGACTTCGCGGCAAGCCTCGCGGATGGATCGTTCGTCGTCGACGATTAGAAGGTTGAGATAGTTGGCGGCCAGGATTTGGGGCTGAGCGACTAACGGACTTACAGCTGCTGACGTCATGTGAGTGATTCCTTTTTGACTGCTTGAAGTGGCGTAGGTGATGAATCGGGACGGGCATGGACCGTCTGCAGAACCTCGGCTTCGGCCGACTGGGACGCCCGAGGCAGCAGAATCATGACTCGCGTTCCCTGGCCAGGTTCACTTTCGATGTGGATCAGTCCGCGGTTATTGGTGACAATGCTGCGAACCGTGGTGAGCCCCAAGCTGGTGCCTTGGCCCGCACTCTTGGTAGTGAAGAAAGGCTCGAAGAGACGCTGTCGAGTTTTCGCGTCCATGCCGCGGCCGTTGTCAGAGACAACCAGCAGAACGCAGGGGAAGGCAGAGTTACCGTGCCGAGCCAGCGAAGATCCTGTCACGGTTTGAAATCTGCAGTTGCCAGTCTCCACTACGATGCTCCCGCCGTCGGTCAAAGCATCGCGGGCGTTAAGAACCAGGTTGAGGATGATTTGCTGGGCTTGCGCCTGATCGATCTTGACCAAGCCCAAGTCCGGATCGAGGCGGAACTCCAGCTTAATATTTCCGCCGACCATACGGGTCAGCAGATCCTGCATGTCCTGGGCAATTTGATTGAGGCACAGAGCGCGGACCTGGCTGGATTGCGGGCGGGCAAAGACCAGCAACTGGCGCACCAAGCCGGTGGCTTGCAGAATGGCGGAACGAATTTCGACGGCGTAGCGGCGCCGGCAGTCGCGCGCATCCAGGCTGGAGAGTAAGAGATCACAGTAGAGCATGACGCCGGTCAGGACGTTATTGAAGTCATGAACGATGCCTCCAGCCAGGCGTCCTACTGCTTCCCATCGCTGGGTTTGCAGAAGACTCTCGTTTACGGGAGCGATCTCGTGATTGGGTTCGCCGATCAGTAAAGCGTGAGGGAGGGCATCGCCGGAAGCGGGCAAGCGCCATGCGGTCCAGTTGGTGATTGCCAAGCCGTCGGCGCCACAGCTTTTTCGTCTTGCTTCGACGCGGATGCTGTCGCACGTGGAATCCAGAAGGGGGCGCAGAAGTGACTCCGTGGTGTCGCGATCTTCGGCAGAAACCAAATCGCAGAGCCGCAATACTTCTTGCTCCGCCAAATCAGGCTCCAGTGCCTGTTCAAAGGCGGGATTCATTTCGATGATCACTCCTTCGCGGTCACAGCGGGCTGCCGCGATGGGAGCGAGTTCGAAGATGGAACGAAAACCAGGCGGCGCGTTCTCTGTTGCGGAAACCTCTGACCACGGAAATGGAGTGGCAGTGTTCATAACTGATACTTTGCCGGGGGAGGGTGCCGAAAGGAACCCCGGGACTACTTCCCTGATACCTCGGTGTTCCCGAAATGGGATTGGCAGGTCTTCGTTTGACTTGCCTCCACATTTCGATTCCCACTATAGGAGGGCCAATCCTAGACTGCGAAGGGCATATGTCACTCAAGCGGAGAATTCGCCTGTGGAAAACAGGCAAAGAGACTTTGATTGTGCAGCTTAAGGGGCTAGCAAATTAGTTGGAAGGGCGGTTTGCGATGCCGAGGCTAGGGGATCATTCGCTCGAAGCATTGCTATATTTGGCGATGGAATTGGAACCGGCTAATGAGACAGGGGCGGTGAGCCTGAAAGTCAGGCGGCGTCCTTTTTGCACCCAGAAGCCTCTCGATCCTGCGTTGGAACCGTCGGCAACGGATCCAACCTGCGGCTGCAACGTGGCTTTGGCGAACAGGCTGGAAGTCTGAAGAGCGAGGGTGCTGCCATCGACAGTGACAGTCTTCAAAGTCAGGCGGAGAAATCCGGGATCAGGGCTCAACCCGGGGCGATCGACGGCCGGTTGGGCAGACTCAACGCACCCGCTGACGGGCGTGCCGCGTTCGATGGCTGTGTCTCCATCCACGGTAACAGGGCCGGCCAGCGACGCTGAAAATGTGTCGCCCGCACGGACTCGAGAGATGGGCAGGGAGCTATCTAAGCGAACAGTGATGAGGGTTCCGGCCGGCAGGCTGTGAGCGTTGGAACGCGATCCGGTTCGAAAAGGCGTACTGCTGCTCGACGGGCGATCGGCGGGCACTGCCGGGTGCGCGCTGTCGTCGGAGGCATGATCAGGATTTTGATGGAAGGGGAGATTCTGCTGGGCGGGGGGAGCCGCGCTGATCTGGGTCTGGTTGGGTCCATCAGGACCGCCGCATCCCTGGTTGACAGCGAGTCCAAGGCAGAGGGCGAGCAGCGTGTATCCCAATTTGCAACGTTCGCGGCCTTGATGGTTCTCCATACAGGGTATGGTTGCTCGATCCTCCAGCGCTGGGTAGTGGCAAGTGAAATACCAGATCGGGAGTGATAAGAATCAGACAGATACGCGTAAGCTCGGGCGGGCGTATGTAGAAGTTGCCTTCATCATGCCAAAAAAAGCTGCAAAAAAACGCGGAGAGCGTGAGGCTCTCCGCGAACTGACTGCGACCGGTAACCGAGAGACTAGTTGGTTCCACCCCCAGCATTGGCGCTCTGCGATTCGTTTTCCGGCTGAGCGATCACGCCATCAAACGGAGTAGCTCCGACGTAGCGGCCATGCACCACGCTGATGCGGCGCAGCGGGAAACCGGAATCCGGTCCACGCTGCCAGGTGCTGCCGCCGTCCGTGCTTTCGAACACGACGCCGGTCTGGCCGCTGGTAGCAAGCAGACGTTTGTGGCTGCCATCATAGGCCACCGAGGTGATGTCTTTGTCGGGCAAGCCAGTGACCAGATGGTTCCAGCTCTTGCCGGAGTCCGCACTGTGGAAAGCGCCTTCGCGGGTAGCCACGAAGACCTGCCCATCGGGCGCTACGGTCACGCTGCGAATGTTGATCGGATAGGAAGCAAGCCGCGCAGACTGCCAGGCCGCTCCTGAATCCTGAGAAACCAGGACCGCCGAGCGGGTTGCAGCGACCACGAGACTATCCTGCGACTGTACGGAAACGAAGTCTTTCTCTCCGGCAACCGGACCACCTACCCAGACTTTGCCGTGATCTTTGCTGGTGAAGAGTCCTGCCGAAGTTGCCGCGAACCAACGGGTCGATCCCAGATCAGCATCGTTCACGCGGCCCTCAAGAATTGAATGGGCGCTGGTGGTGGAGCTCACCGTCTTTTTCTTGCCGCTCTTGAGAGTAACCGTGTGCGAGACCGTCTTCGAAATCACAACGTCGTTGATCGGATGCCAGCTCGAAGTACCTTCGGCCAGTTCAAAGACGCCTTTGTTCGTACCGGCGAGGAGAGTTCCGTTGCTGGCTTGCTTTAGAGTGAAGACATCGCGGCCGTCAAGGCCCGAGCTTCGCTGCTTCCAGTTCTGTCCGCCATCGTGAGTGAAGAATACGCCGCCGAATTCACGGTCGTTGACCAGCCCGATGTAGATGGTGTTGGGTTCTTTGCTATCGGCCAGAATCGCACTTACATAACGGTGGGCGTATCCGTGGTTGGAGGAAGTGAAGGTTGCCGCGGCATCGTCGCTGGCAAGCACGCCGCTGCGGTCAGTGGCAAGCAACACACGTTGCGAGTTGCGGGGATCGACGAGCACATCATTCACTACGACTTCCGGGCTGCTCGCGAGCTTCCAGTTCTTGCCTTCGTCGATGCTCTTCCACAAGCCTTCGGTGGTGCCGGCGTAAACGATCGCCGGATTGCTGGGATCCTGCCGCAGCACGCGGGTTCGGCGCGCGGTGAAGGGGATGCCCTTAATCTTCTCGAACTGGTCGCCGCCGCTAACGCTCTTATAAATACCGGAGCAGGCGCTGGCGAAAACTTCAGAAGGATTGGCGGAACTGACGATGATCGAGAAAACGTCGGAGTCATCGATCATGCCCTTATTGATGTGCTGCCAGTTGGCGCCGCCGTCGCTGGTCTTCCACGCGAGGTGCCAGGTTCCCGCATAGACGACGTTCGGATCTTTGGGATCGACAGCGATGGATTCGATGTTCTTAACGATACCGTCGTTGGGCGAAATCCGCTGCCAGTTGTTACCGCCATCGTTGCTGCGGTAGACGCCGTCGAGCGCGCCCGCGACTATAACTTTATGATCGGAAACCGAGATCGCCATGGCGCGAACGGACTTGCCGCGCATGGCCGGCAGAACTTCCCAGTCCTTGCCGCCGTTGTGGGTGCGGAAAATGTCGCCGGCATTCTGATCTTGAACGCTCCAGGCGGAAACGAAAATATCCTTGGAGTTCTGCGGATCGAAGGCGATGTGATCGAGCACATAATCGTCGCCGCTGCCCAGCTTGGCAAACCGTGCCCAGCTGTGGCCAGAATCGTCGGAGACGAAAAGCACGCCAGTGCTGGTGCCCAGCAGGATGCGGTTGGGATTATGCGGGTCGTACGCCAGACTACGAACATCGCCGCCGTCGGGACCCAGAATTGTCCACTGGTGACTGCCCGCCGCTGCGTAGACCGAAGCTAACATCAACACCGCCAACAACTTAAGCCAAGCAGATTTCATAAAGATTCTTCGCCCCAAATCGGAGAAAGTTAGATGCGAAAACTAGACTGACAGGCGAAACCATCCCCGGGCAAGTTACTGAAGGCCACGCATAAGAAAGGCCGGTCGTTTTCGACGACCGGCCCTTTTCCCTGTTACCGAGATTACTGCGCTTTCTTGGCAGCCTTCCTGGCCGCCGGCTTGGGATGATCCGGAATTGCCTTTATTTTGGATTCATCCACGGGTTGAGTGCCGGTTGAGTCGAAGGTCGCGCCCGAGGGCACAATCCAGTACTCGGCGGTCTTGGTGCCACCGCTGCCGGTGCGGACCTCGATGCGGCTCGGGTCGATGCCCTGCTTGGCTTCGCCTTCCGTCAGATAGAACTTGGAATCGACGGCGCGTTCTGCCGCCAGATTCTTCCGTTTCTCGGCTGGCTCAGCGTTGCCTACGATCACCAGCTTGCTGTCGGGATTCTGCTGCAGGTTCTTGGCTACGTCATCCAAGATGGCCTTGCAGGTGTTATCCACGCGCCAGGGCTTCTTCTCGTTGGGGAAGTCACACTGGCTCAGCTTGGCGGCTTTCGGCGGAGGTGGCGGCGGATTTTCAACCGTCGCTTGAGTTGACGCTTGTCCCGTCAGGCCACGGGAATCCGTGCAGGTAGCGCTGATCGTGATGGTTCCAGGCGCGGCTCCATTGGTGGAGAGAGTAGCGGTGTTGCCGCTTCCAGAAACCGTTCCGCTGCTGGCGGTCCAGTTGGAGACGGTAACCGGGACGTTATCCGGACTGGTGCAGGTACAGGTTACGGTCACGCTTGCGCCAGCCTGAACGCTTGAGGGACTGGCTGAGCAACTCATGGTCGGCGGGTTCTTCGGAGGCAGTGGCTTGATGGTGTAGCTCGCCGTGCAGCTCGCCTCATTGTTGTTCTTCATTTTCGGATCCGTCACGTGAGCCGTGACGGCATAGCTGCCGGGAGCAGTGTTGGCGGTGTCGATCTGCGCGGTTGTGTCCTTGCCGGTGACTTGGCCGCCGTTGCCGCTCCAGGCATAAGTGACCGTGTGCTTGGGGTTGAAGTTGCTGGCGGTAACCGTGGCCGTGATAGGCTCACCCACCATAACTTCGGTCGGCTGCACCGAGCAACTTGCGGCCGGAGTTACCGCAGGCGCGCCGCCCCAACTGAAGACCAGACCAGTGCGCAGGCGTACGCCTTCGAACGAAGGACGCTCCAGGTCGGGAAAATCCTGGGAAGCAAAGCTGGAATAGTTGTGCCGCGCCCAAACATAGTCGGCTTCAAACAAGCGAAACGCGAGCCACTTCTTGATGGGCAAATCCATGCCGCCGCCGAGAATCGCTCCGATGCCGTTTCCGGCATTGAGGCCGCTGACCGAAAGGCGGTTCAAGCTGACCATGGTGTGCAAAAAGTAATTTGCGCCGTCCGTGCGCCACATGAAGCGGGGACCAATGGATCCGGTAGTCTCGTAGTTGCTGCTTCCCCAGTTATGACCAAGATCAAATTCGATGCCCCAGTGGGGATCGAAGTTATAGGTGAGAGCGGCACCGAACCCCGCAGACATGTCGGGAACATCGAACCCGGTGGGATTGTTGAAATCTCCGAAAGGTGCGGGCACTTTTCCACCCGGGTGCAGCCACTGATATCCGGCAAATAAATCCCACTTGGGATTCGAGTCGCTTTGCGCAAACGCAGCACTCGAGATGAGTGATACTGCAAGAACCACTAGCAGGCCGTTGACCGCGCGGCCCCTGCTGAACTTCGAACAAGATAACATTCTTCCCTCCGTCATAATATCGATACGCGGCTCACGTGTACTTAGGGTCCGACGGCCACGCTAAGAAAACATTCCGAGAGTCAGCAACTGTAAGGTCGGACTCCTGTTTTGGGAACCCGCAATTCTAACCTACGGCAATCTCAAAGTTAAAGAGTGATTTGAAAAATACCGGTGCTGGACGTCGAAATTCATCGATTCTTCAGCTCAATCTCGTCTCAAATTGACATTGATATAGACCGTGCCGTTTGCAGTCCGGTCGAGTAAAGCAGCGTGAAAGCGGCCCTCCCGGACCTTGCTCGACAGGAAGCTGGCCGAGTATGGTTGTAGTCTCGGTGCCCAGGATTATCGAAGATTCGCCACCGAAGAAGCGGGCAAACGCAAGGGATGAGCCAGAGAATACTGATTGTTGAAGATGAAGAGAACGAGCGCACGGGCCTGGCGGAGTTAGTCACGTCGTGGGGCTACCGCACCGAAACTGCCGGTGACGGCGTAGAGGGGTTGGAAAAAGCGGGGCAATGGACTCCGTCGATTGTCATTACCGACCTCAAGATGCCGCGCATGGGTGGTCTTGAACTTCTGGAGCGGCTGGCGGAGCAGACTCAGGACATGGCTGTGATCCTGGTAACGGCGCAAGGCACGATCGATAGTGCGGTGCAGGCTATGCGCATGGGGGCTTACGACTACATCACCAAGCCGATCGACACGCAACGCCTGCGGACGATGCTGCAAAACGCGTCCGCCCTGGTGGGTATTCGCACCGAACTCGAGAGTACCCGCCGCAAGTTGCGGGATACCGGTTCTTTGGGGCAACTGCGGGGGACTTCGCGCAAGATGCAGGAAATCTTCCGGCTGATCGAATTGGTGGCTCCGAGCACCGCGTCGGTATTGATTACCGGGGCAAGCGGCACGGGCAAAGAACTGGTGGCGCGCACGATTCACCAACTGAGTCCACGCCGGGAAAAACCTTTCGTCGCCATCAACTGCGCAGCCATTCCGGAGACGCTGATCGAGAGCGAAATCTTCGGTCACGAAAAGGGCGCTTTCACGGGAGCTCTGGAGCGGCGCACGGGATGCTTCGAACTCGCCGAAGGGGGAACGATTTTGCTCGACGAAATCGGCGAGATGCCGGTGGCCACGCAAGCGAAGCTGCTGCGCGTGCTCGAGGACCACAAGCTGCGGCGTCTGGGCAGTAAAGTCGAAACATCGGTGGATGTGCGCGTGCTGGCGGCCACGAACAAGGTTCCGGACGATGCGGTGGCCTCAGGAGAATTGCGCAGCGATCTTTATTACCGGCTGAATGTGTTCAACATTCACATGCCTCCCCTGCGAGAACATAAGGAAGACATTGCGGATCTGGTTCAGCTTCTGGTTTCGGAAATGAGCACGAAGCATGGCCGCAAAGTTGCCGCCGTCAGCGAAGCGGTGCTGAATTTGTTCAACAACTATACCTGGCCGGGAAATGTCCGCGAGCTGCGCAACACCATCGAGCGGGCCGTAATTGTGTGTGACAGCGGCATGATCGAGACCAAACATCTGCCGCCCGGATTCGGCCATGCCATCTTGCGCACCAGCGCCAATGATCCCGATGCGATCCGTTTGGGGGTGGGCACCACGGTGGGTGAAGCGGAGAAGGTGTTGATTCTCAAAACCCTGGAATCGACCAGCAATAATAAGACGAAGGCCGCAGAAATCCTCGGCATTAGCTTGAAGACTCTTCATAATAAGCTCAAGGAATACGGGAGCGGCACGGCAGACGCGGAGCCAGTGAAAGAAGAAGTTGAGCGCAGTAGTGGCCAGTGATCAGTGATCAGTGATCAGGATCCGGTGGAAAGTTTAAAATTTCAATTCCCGCTGCCCCTCGGGTTGATGACTGGCGACTGATCACTGACCACTGGCTGCGGTTTTCTTATGCGACGTAAAGTCACAATCGTATTCGCCATCACCCTCATGGTCGCCGTGATCGTGACCGTCTCCTCGTATCTTTACGTCTCGCAATTTCTTCGCCAGAGCATCAATAACACCTATGACAGCAGTTACCGCCTTACCCAGCAACTGGCCTATTTCGCCGAAAACGACCTCCCGGACCTGAGCAGCACGCGCATCGACACTGACGATCCCGCGGCGGTACGGCGCGCGCTGGCCGAATATCTGCCGATGGATACGAATCTACTGAACAATCTGGAATCGGATACCTCGGGTTGGCCCTATATTTATGATGCGTCCGTCGTGGACACGAATGGAAAAGCATTGCTCCATTCGAATGCACAGCTGGCGGGCAAGAAAATTCCGGCAAGGCCGGACTTTCGCAGCGTAACGACGGCTCGCTTCCGCGAACAACTTCGTTTGGTGTATCAACCGACCGCAGTCTACGACGTGAGTTACCCGCTGCAACTCAACGGAGAGCCCTTCGGCACAATCCGCATCGGCGTGTCCACGGTCCTGCTGAAGGATGAACTCGAGCCTCGTCTGATGCGCGCTCTTTATTTCTCAATTGCGGCGATCGTTGCCTCGCTCCTGCTGGCGGCGATGATCTCGAATGTGGCCCTGGGCCCGTTGAAGGAGATCAGCCGCAACCTCGACAGCGTCAGCTTGGGAACAAGTGAGGAGCTTTCGGGAAAGGAATCGGAACACGACGAATTCGGGCTGGTGACGCTAAAGATCGCCAACCTGGGGCGGCAGATGCGGGACACGAAGGAAATCTTTTCCGCGCTGAAAGACAATGTGGATCAGCTTATGTCCAAGCTGCAGGATGGGCTGATGCTGTTCACGCGCGACTCTCGCGTGGTGCTGGTGAGTGCGCCAGTCGAGCGCTTCCTCGGCCGGCCTCGCGGAGAATTGCTCGGCCGAACAGCGGGAGAAATTTTTTCCCGCGATCTGCCCCTGGGATCGATGGTGCTGGATGCGTTCGATCGGAAGCGTCCGCTCTCGCAGCGCGAATTCATAGCGGCCGGTGGCCGGCGGGTCCAGGTGTCGATGGATTTTGTGCAGGAGAAAGGCACGCACATTGGCGCCCTGCTTACCATGCGCGACGCCGAATCGGTGCGGCGCATCGGAGACGAGATTGAGATGTCGCGGAGGCTCTCGGCCAGTGGGCGGGTAACGGGCGGCGTGGCCCACGAAGTCAAGAATCCCATCAATGCCATCGTGCTCCACTTGCAACTTTTGCAGAACAAGCTGTCGCAGCTCGATCCCGATACTCGCCGCCATATGGACATTATCGGGAGCGAAATTCAGAGGCTCGATCGAGTAGTGCAAACTCTGGTGGATTTCATGCGCGCCCGCGAGTTGCATCTGGTGGAAGTGGACTTTCGGCGTTTGCTTGACGATGTGACGCTGCTCGCCGCTCCGGACGCAGCGCAGCACGGCGTCGAAATCCGGCGCCAAGTGTGGCGGGAACCGTTACTTGTTAAGGTGGATCTCGACCTGATGAAGCAGGCGCTGCTGAATGTCGTACTCAACGGAGTGCAGGCCATGCCCCAGGGAGGCCCGCTGACGATTTCTGCGCACCCTGACGGCAATGTCGTGGTCACCGAGATTTGCGATCGCGGCATCGGCATTGCGCAGGATATGCACGAAAAGGTCTTCGAGCTTTACTTCACCACAAAAAAGGACGGCACGGGCGTTGGGCTGGCGCAAACCTACCAGATTCTGAACTGGCATCACGGATCGGTAGAGTTTGAGTCGGCGGAGGGCGAGGGTACAACGTTCCGGTTCCGGATTCCTCTGGCGGATTCAAATCTTGATTCCGATCACGAAGGCCCTGTCCATCTTGAAGCCGAGATGACAAAACCGAGAACCTGATTTCTTCCCTGCCGCGCCGAGGCGTAAAATTAAGACACTTTCACGGTGCTTGGGATTGAATGATGACTCTGGCCGCAGTCCTCGTGGTTTGTCTTGCAAGTCTGTTTCCCGCCGGCATGCGGGCATCGCCTACTCAAGATCAGGGCGGCCCAGCTGCGTCGCAGGCCCAGGCGCCTCCAGTACCTGCTGCGAACTCGCCCGCTGGTCAAACGCAGAGTTCCCCTACCCCAGCCAAACCCTCTCCCAAGCCACGTCGGCATCGCAAGAAAGCTGCTGTTCCAGATTGCTCGACTTTGACAACCACGCCGAATCAGCCCGGCGCGGGCAATTCGGCCAATGCATCCAACACCGGGCCAACGACGAAGGCCGCTGGCGATACCAACGAGCCGAGTGCGACGGATGCCAAATCGACTACGGTGAAACCCTGCCAGCCTCCGATTGTAGTGATCAAGAACGGAGGATCGAAAGAACCCACGGTGCAACTGAAGGGGGACGCCACGACCGAACAGGCATCACAAGAGCGCTCCACCACTGACCAACTCACCGCTGCAACCGAGGAGAACCTGAAGAAGATTGCGGAGCGTCAACTCAGTTCGAGCCAGCAAGACGTGGTGAATCAGGTTAAGGACTTTCTGGAACAATCGAAGAAAGCTATCGCCGCCGGTGATTTGGAGCGTGGGCGTAATCTCGCCATGAAGGCGCGCCGGCTCTCCGACGAGTTGCTGAAACCTTGAATTGCAATTACTTCCCTTTCGTCCGAGCCGCGTTTACCTTGGTCAGCAGGTCCTGCGACATGGCTTGAACGGGGCCGGAGATCTTCACGGCTTCGGTCAGGACTTCGCGCGCTTCGGCCACCTGGTTGAGCTTGGCATAGACAAAACCGAGGCGGTAGAGTGCGATGGAGTATTGCTGATCGTCTTGCCCCTTCAGCAATGCGATTGCGGTCTTCAAATCGGGAATCGCCGCCGCCGTCTTGTCTTCTTTGATATTGGCGTACCCCACAATTGAGTGCGCCACGCCGGCGGAGATCTTGCGCGGCTTGTCGGCATCCGGCTCTTCCGCTTTGGCGACTGTAATCGCTCTCTGTGCGTAGGTAGTGGCCTTGGCGATGCTGCCGGGCCTAGGATCATCGACATAAGCGCCGGCCAGCAACAGCAAGGCGGGCAGCGAGTTGGGATTGGCGACCAGCATTTTTTCACCGTACGAGAAGAGCCTCGCCTGATCGTTCAATTGGCCAGGGCCAAGTGTGTACATGGCATAATTCGAAACCTGGTCCTGAAATTTCGAATTGGGGAAGGCTATGGAATATTGTTCGATGTAGGCCATCCTGCTCTTGGCATCGTTTTCGCTGGCAATCACGTTAAAGCCAGCTGACTCCAGAAAGTCGCAGTTGCTCTTGGCTGCTCTTTTGTCCTCATCTACCTGGTTCTTGAAATCGGAATCGCTCATCCCTTCCGGCTTGGGTTGCTTTCCGATGGAGCTGCAAACCGCGCCGCCCTTGGCCGCATAGGCCATCAGGTGGGCATTGTCTTTGGCTTGCTGCGCGATGTTGGCTTGCGAAACCAGGATGTCGAGATTGTGTGGCGAGCCGACCAGCGCTTTGTCGCCAAACTCGAGCGCCTTTTTGAAATCGCCAGTACTCTGGTAGGCCTGCGAAATCTGCCAGTCGGCGTAGGTCACGGCCGCCTGGTTCGACGAATACTTCTGCACAAAATCCTCATACATCGCAAGTTTCTTGGCGGCGTCCGGCTCGTTTGAGATGGCTTGCAGTTCATGGTCTTCGGGCGTGCCCGCGGGAATCAGGATCTGGTCGGTTTGGGCAGCCGCTTGCGTGGCCAGAAGTACAAGAGCGATGAAGACGACAATCAGCACCAGCGACCCGGTGTGGCGTTTCATAGGTCACCTCCGCCGTCGGAGGAAAATGGAGCTCAACCTCCATCAGCAGGCGAATCGTAGCGCCGAACGCGGCGGCGCGCAAGGGCTGGACGCACACTGGAATGTGCTCAATGAATGGACGAAAGAAGCCGCCTGGTTATTGCGGAGTGGCCAGCCGGCTGCTGACTTCGCCCAGAAGTCTTTCCGCCGCTTCTCCGGGATCCTGGGTGGCGAAGTTCTCTTCCAAAACGAGCAGAGCCACGGACGGATCAATTTCCTGCAGTGCTTTGCCGATCGGCTTGCCGCGCAGCGATTGGACGCGGGAAGAAACCACCACTAATTTCGCCTTGGTTGCCTTGAGCAGGATCTGTGCGTCGTCGGGGTTAGTCGTAGTCAAGGCATTGTATCCCGCACTGCACAGCACCTCGCGCAGAAGCATGCACACATCCGTCGACGGGTAGACGCAAAGCATGCGAGGACGGGCATCCCCGGTTTTACCGCGCGAGTATCGCGAACCCAGATAGGCCGCAGTGATCGCTTCTTCCACCGTGTCGTAGGTTTCAAATTGCGCCAGCAGGTTGGTGAGTTGCAGCACTTTGCGGACTTTCGGTGGCACTCCGCTGAGCTTCAGATCTCCGCCCTTCGCCCGTGCGGCCTGCACCAACCGCATCAGGGCTCCCAAGCCGCTACTGTCGACGAACTCGACCTGATCCAACTGGAGGACGACATCGCCGTATTTGTCGATGGAGTCGGCAACTTGTGCGTGCAAGGTAAAGACTTCATTGCCGGTCACGATTCGGCCGTGACACTGTATGACCAGCACATCTCCAACCGGACGGCTCTCCAGACGAAGTAGCATCACCCCTCCTGAGTTTTGAAAGTCTAAACGATCGAGAATGGCTCAGTCCTACAGAATGCGTGCCTTTCGCCCTTCGCAAGAAACCAGCGATGCGCGGGCGGGGGCGATCATTTCGTGGGGCGAATCTTACGTGGGCGGAACGGGCAAGTCAATGAACTCGGGGTAGCTTCGGCGCTCGGAACGAGTCAGACTGGTTTGAAATTAGAGTCGGGGTCAGTCCGCGGGCATGGGCGCCGGACGCGCCACCACTGGACGAGCTTTCGCGGCGAGTGCGTTCTCTGCGCCCGTCTCCAGCCACCGGCGAACTTCGGGCAGGGCCTGCCGCATGGCTACTTCTCCGGAGCGAATCAGCTCGGCGGCGCGTTTGAAGTCGTCATAGGCGAAGCCGGCTACATCGGGCTCGACGATGACGTCGGCGGCGCCGCGCCAGAGATGGCTCATCTGGTCTTGCGCGATAGCGAAAGATTGCCCAATCACATCAAAAAGATGACGCGGTGCTCCATCTTTCGACCACTGTCCCTTTAAATGGACTGCGACGACGCGGTCCACTCCCATCTCGTGCAGCGGCCCGGTAGGTACGGGATGCGAGAGCATGCCATCCACGAGCCAGCGCCCGCGAATGTTGACCGGCAAGAACATGCCGGGATAAGCACAACTGGCGCGTACCGGATCGATGATTGAACCGGAATGAAAGACCACGCCTTCGCCAGTATTGAAGTCGGTTGCGGTCACACCCAGAGGAATGCGCAGCTCTTCGAAAGTTTTTACTTTCAATATGCGAGCAAGGAACGAGACCATGCGGTCGTTTGAGGCAAAACCGTATCGTGAGACGGTCCAGCGGGCAAAAGTGGTGAAACGAACGGAGTGCGCGACTTTTTCCAGCTCTTCGATGGAGAGTCCGCTGCAATAGGCTGCGCCGATGAGCGCGCCCACACTGGTGCCGGCGATGATGCGGACAGGGATACCTTCTTCTTCGAGGACTTTCAGAACACCGATGTGAGCCATGCCCCGGGCAAAGCCGCCACCCAGCGCCACACCAATCGCAGGAAGTCGTGGCTCAAGCCCACCGGCCTTGCGCGAGAGTTCCCGCCCAAACGCCTGCACGGACCGGACGATCCTGCCGAGACTTTTCACCGCTACCCCACATGCCCGGTTCCCCAGGCACCCACGTTCAAGCCTTACATCTACTATCTCGTAAGATGCCATAAACGGGGCCATGGCTGCAGGGCCCGAACGTGCCATTTTTACATTACTTTTGGGACCTGAAGCCTGTATCTACGGGGCGGAGAGGCGCGAGGACGCATCGGTGAACCGTGACTAACTCTTGTCGCTCTGTTAACTTACAGCCTATGGTACGGGAGATATCGGCGGGCGGCGTGGTCATCCGGAATCGGGACGAGGCTTGGTGGATGGCCGTGATCGAGCCGCCGGGCGACCAGTCCAGAGTCGAGGCCAGCCCATCGCGACGTGGCGGAGGCAAAGCAAAATCGGTTTTGGCGCTGCCCAAAGGGTTGGTGGATCCTGGCGAAAAGCCGCTGGAGACCGCGCTGAGAGAAGTACAGGAGGAAACCGGCGTGACCGCCGAGTTGGTCACCAAGCTGGGCGATATCAAATACATTTATTCGCGCAGCTGGGGAGATGGGCAGCGCGTGTTCAAAATCGTCAGTTTCTATCTGATGCGCTATCGCTCCGGCCGCATCGACCAGATCACACCGGAAATGCGAATTGAAGTGGCGCGCGCCAGTTGGGTTCGCCTGGACGAGGCCCCGAAGCTGCTGGCGTACAAAGGTGAAAAACAAATGGCGCGGCGGGCGCTGCAGTATGTGTTGGCACATCCCGAACTTTAAACATGGGCTCTGAATTTCTTCGCGTCAATTCCCCGCATAATGCCTTTATGCCTTTTGGTGAAGGTCTGCGCCGCGTAGCGCCGGTCTCTCGGCGGCGGCAGCCACTGTCAACGGTTCTGTGCCTCTCGTTGCTTCTGTTTCCCTTGGCAGCGAGGGCTCGCCCAACTACTTTGAATCCCCAATACGTCGCAGCTCTGGCAGCCGCCGACCATTTTTTGCAAGCATGGCAAGCCGGTGATAGTGAAAACGGAGTGGCGCTGCTCACCGGCCACGCTAAGGACGCAGCAACCACAGACGTGGTTGACAGATTTTTTTCCGCGTCCGCGCCGGTGGCTTATGAGATTGGACGCGGCAAGCTACTGAAGCATGGACGCTATGAGTTCCCGGTTGTTCTGGTCAGCGGCACGCCGAACAGCGGTCGGGTCCGGCGCCGCTTCTCCAGCATTGTGATTGTGAACACTGGCAACAATGACTGGGCAGTGGATAAACTGCCCTAGGCACATCACTTCGGTTCCGCTGTGACGAACTTAAGATTTTTTTCGAGGCAAGATCATGAAACGGATTTATAAAGTTGCAGTTCTAGGCGCCGGAACCATGGGCGCGCGCATCGCCGCACATTTTGCCAACGCAGGCGTTCCCAGCTATCTGCTGGATATCGTTCCCCCGGACGCCGATGCTCCGGCGCGAAACAAGATTGCCGCGGCTGGTCTGGATGCTGCTCGAAAATCCAAACCTGCGGCTTTTATGGATGCTTCGCTCGCTCGTCTAGTGACTGTCGGCAATTTTGAAGATGACCTGAAGAAGCTCGCCGAAGTCGATTGGATCATCGAGGCGGTGGTCGAGAATCTCGACTTGAAGCGGGCATTGCTACGCAAGGTCGAAGCGATTCGCAAGCCCGGAACCATCATTACCACCAACACCAGCGGGCTCCCTGTCGGCAAGATCGCCGAAGGCTTCTCTGAGGATTTCCGGCGCTCATGGTTCGGCACGCACTTCTTCAATCCGCCGCGCTACATGCGGCTGCTCGAACTCATTCCTACTCCCGAGGCCGATCGCTCTTTGATCGATACCATCTCCCACTTCTGTGACCTTCGTCTTGGCAAAGGAGTGGTGTTGGCCAAGGACACGCCCAACTTCATTGGAAACCGCATCGGGACTTTTTCGGTGTTGAATGTGATGCGGCTCATGCAGGAGATGGATCTCAGCATCGAGGATGTCGATGCACTGACGGGTCAGGCTGTGGGCTGGCCGAAGTCGGCAACCTTCCGCACGATTGATTTGGTTGGGTTGGACATCCTGGGCCATGTGGTCGGGAATATGACGGCGAACGTTCACGACGAACGCAGCGATCTGCGCTTGCCCGACTTTTTCAGCCAGATGATCCAGCGCAAATGGCTGGGCGACAAAACCAAAGGCGGCTTCTACAAAAAAGTAAAAAGTAGCGAAGGCAAGGAAGATGAGCGCATGGCGCTGGATTGGAAGACGCTGGAATATCGTCCCCGGCAGAAGCCGAAGTTCGCCGCGCTCGACATGGCCAAGAATATTGAAGAAACCGGGGCGCGGCTGCGGATGCTGCTTGGCTTGGAAGGCGGTGGGCCACAGAAAGGCGATAAAGCGGGAGCGTTCCTCTGGACGTCGTTGTCGGATCTATGGACTTACTCGGCAAACCGCGTGCCGGAGATTTCTGATTCGATCGTCGAGATCGATCGTGCGATGCGGCTGGGCTTCAACTGGGAACTCGGTCCGTTCGAACTGTGGGACGCCGCGGGCATCGAAGCCACGGTCGCTCGCATGAAAAAAGAGGGCAAGCCAGTCGCGGCGAACGTGGAGAAACTTCTCGCGGCGGGAAAGAAGTCCTGGTATAGCGATGACCCGAAATCGTCTTCCGGGCGAGCCTACTTCGACTTGGCAGCGAACAAGCTGCAACCCGTGGAAGTCCCCGCAGGCATATGGTCAGTCAGCGTGGCCAAGAAATCGAATGGCGTAGTGAAAAAAAATACCGGCGCATCGCTGGTCGACCTCGGCGACGGCGTGGGCTGCATCGAGTTCCACAGCAAGATGAACTCGCTGGGCGCGGACATTATTGGCCTGATCTTGCAGACGCTCAAACCCGGCGGCCCGGGCGATAACTTCGACGCCTTCGTCATCACCAATGACGCGACAAATTTTTCTGTAGGCGCCAACCTTATGCTGTTACTGATGAGCGTGCAGGAAGAGGAATGGGACGACGTCGATCTCGCCATCCGCCAGTTCCAGGGCATGACGCAGGCCATCAAGTTCTCGGCCAAGCCAGTTGTGTCAGCGCCATTCGGATTGTGCCTTGGGGGTGGGACAGAAATCTCTCTGCACGCGGCGGCCCGCCAGCCTCACGCAGAACTGTATACAGGATTAGTTGAAGTCGGCGTTGGCCTGCTTCCCGGCGGCGGAGGCTGCAAGGAGATGCTGCTGCGCGCCGTTGATGCCGCGGTTGCGGCACGGGGCGGAAAGGGTTCCGGCGATGCACTCGCCGGGTCCATCGAGATGCTGGAGGCGATGAAGCGCGCATTTGAAACCATTGCGACCGCCAAAGTCGCGACCTCCGCGCACGAAGCCCGCGGCCTCGGCTTCCTCAACGACAGTGACCACATCACGATGAATCGCGAGCGCGTGCTCTCCGACGCCAAGGCTCGCGCTCTCGAACTCGTCCGCGCGGGATACGAACCGCCCATTCCGCGGATCGATATCCCTGCGCCTGGCGAAAATCTCCTCGCCACGCTCAAGTTGGGCGTCCATATGATGCGGCAGGGAGGCTTTGTCACCGACTACGAAGTGAAACTCGGCGGCAGGATCGCCGAAGTTCTTTGCGGCGGGGCCGTCACGCCGGGCTCGCCGGTCAGCGAGCAGTACATTTTGGACATGGAACGAGAAGGATTTAAATCGCTTTGCGGCGAGAAGAAAACACAGGAGCGGATTCAGTACACGCTGAAGACGGGGAAGACGCTAAGGAACTAAGCCATATCAGCCTGAATACCATCCTGATCGAATAGCTGAGCGAACTCTATCTCGGCGTGATCCGTAGAGCGGTCCGCACGCCTCGTCCGCTCAATCCAAATTACCGCATCGCCCGTACTTCCTGTGAGGCAGTAAAAACGGAAAGGAACACTCACATGAAGAGTCGTAAGGTTGCAGTTCTGCTCGCGCTGTTCGCAATCGCGTTTACAAGCTTTGGTGTTGCTCAAAATCCCATGGTGGGCGGGCATGATATGTCGCCGATGAAAAACATCATTCAAAATGCGGTCAACTCGGACGACCACACAACCCTGGTGGCAGCGGTAAAAGCTGCCGGACTGGTGGACACGCTCCAGAGTCCCGGACCGTTCACAGTCTTCGCGCCAACCAACGAAGCTTTTGCCAAGCTGCCGGCGGGCACTGTGGATACCTTGCTCAAACCGGAGAATAAAGATCAACTGACGAAAGTCCTAACCTACCATGTAGTGGCGGGGCGGCTAACGTCGAATGATCTCAGGAAGAAAATCAAGGAAGGAAATGGCACCGCGGAACTGACCACGGTCGAGGGCGGAAAGCTGGAGGCCATGATGGAAGGCGGCAATATCGTGCTGAAAGACGAGAAAGGCGGCACATCCACCGTCACAATTCCAAACGTAATGCAGTCGAATGGAGTGATCCACGTGGTGGATAGCGTGTTGCTTCCGTAGCTTGACTCCGACCTGTCGTCAAAGGGCGCTCGAAAGAGCGCCTTTTTTACGCGACAAATTGGGCGCAACGAGCGCTACAATTGATGCTCATGCGAAGACTTCTGCCGTGCATCGCGGTCGCCCTCGGGGCATTGGTATTGGGCTCTGCTCTGGGAGCGGCTCAGTCCTCCACACAGAATGAGCCTGCGCCCGACGTTCCGGATGCGATTCAGGCGCCGGCGGGACTCGACGTCGTGGTGTATGCGCATGCGACTGGATCTCAGATTTACACCTGCCAGGCTGGTGCCGACGGAAAATTCAGCTGGACGTTGAAAGGCCCGGACGCGGAATTGCGCGACCGCAAAGATAAGGTGATCGGACATCATTCTGCGGGTCCCAAGTGGAAGTTGACGGACGGAAGTGAAGTCACGGGAAAGTCGGTAGCACACGTCGATTCTCTGGACCCGGATTCGATTCCGTGGCTGCTGGTCAGTGTTGTAAGCCATGCGGGGAGCGGCGCGCTCGGAAACGTGACCACGATTCAGCGGGTGCGCACGCACGGCGGCAAGGCTCCGGCAGAGGGTTGCGATGCCGCGCACGTCAATGCCGAAACAAAAAGCAGTTACACGGCGGATTATTACTTCTTCGCTCCGGCCAAGTGAAGCTCGTACACCATGGGGCGCATCGAATAAAACGAAAAGAATAACTGAGATTGGAAACTATGCGTGAAGTCGTCATTACCTCTTCTGTTCGCACCCCTGTGGGACGCGCCTTCAAGGGCACGCTCCGCGCCACCCGTCCTGACGAACTGGCTGCAGTCGCCATCAAGGGGGCACTCGAGCGCGTGCCGGAGCTCGACGCGAAAGAGATTGAAGACGTCATTCTCGGCTGCGCCATGCCCGAAGCCGAGCAGGGCATGAACGTAGCTCGCATCGCATCGCTGCGCGCCGGGCTGCCGGTGGAAGTGTCGGCGCTGACGATCAACCGCTTCTGCTCGTCAGGCCTGCAGGCGATTGCGATGGCGGCGGAGCGCATCATGAGCGGCGGTGCGGAGGCGATTGTCGCGGGGGGTACGGAATCAATGTCCATGATTCCGATGGGCGGCCACAAGGTTTCGCCCAATCCGTGGCTGGTCGATCACTATCCCGATGCCTATCTGAACATGGGGCTCACAGCCGAACGCGTGGGCCAGCGTTTTGGCATCACTCGCGAGGCAGCGGATGCATTCTCCTTGCGCAGCCATCAGAAGGCGCTGGCCGCAATTCAGGCGGGCAGGTTCAACGAGGAAGTGGTCGCCGTGCCGGTAAGCTTCACCACTCCGAATGGATCGAAGCCCAAACGGCAGGAAATTGTTTTCAAAATGGACGAAGGGCCGCGCGCCGACACATCTCTGGAAGCTCTACTATCGCTCAAGCCTGCATTTCACCTGAAAGGCACCGTGACCGCGGGGAATTCTTCGCAGATGTCAGATGGCGCTGCCGCTGCGGTGGTCATGTCCGCCGAACGCGCGAAGGCCCTCGGCATCAAGCCGATTGCGCGATACGTTTCCTTTGCGACCGCCGGATACAAGCCCGAAGAAATGGGGCTGGGCCCAGTGTTCGCAATTCCCAAGGCCCTGAAGATGGCCGGGCTGAAGCTTTCTGACATCGATGTAATCGAGTTGAACGAAGCCTTCGCCGCGCAGTCGCTGGCGGTAATCAAAGAGGCAGGGCTCGATCCGGAGAAGGTGAATCCGAATGGCGGAGCGATCGCTCTCGGACATCCGTTGGGATGCACCGGCGCGAAGCTGACAGCAACGATCGTTCGCGAGCTGAAGCGCCGCAACGCTCGCTACGGCATGGTCACCATGTGTGTGGGCGGAGGGATGGGTGCAGCGGGAATCTTCGAGAACCTGAATTAGGCCGAGAGTAGCTTTTCTTGTGCTCCAGAATTCGGAAGCAGGGGCTATAATCTCTGGCAGGAGGAAGCCCTCATGTCAATCTTCCGCCTTTTGCCCCTTTCCTTGGTGATCGTTTCCGCAACGTTGGCGGCGCAGCCCACTCCGCAAAAGAGTCCGGGCGCCGTCCAATCTACCAATTCCGGAACGTTGAATATTCACGCCCCTGCTCGGTTGGAACAATCTGGCCCCTCGCCTACGTCGGCATTCGACTCTGAAGGCCAACTGCAAACAGATACTCTTTGCTACTCCATGCGCAGCTACAAGGTTGCTCGCGATAATCCGGACTCGGACTCCACCCACGCAGTCGGCTATTCCACCTGCCAGCCTGCGGCGCGCTTTCGGACCCACACAATTGAAGGAGTAATCCTGCCGGAACAGCGGTAATGGCCAGTCGTTCTGTCGAAAAATGCCCGATCAGCCATTGGCCTGCGGATCATGACCCGGGCGTTGCCCTTCTATCATTCCGCAGCTCTGCGCATTAGAATATGCATGTTCTTCTGTCGAACCTGTTCCATACTTTTCGTATCGAATGTGAATTTCAAGGACGAACCTAAATGGCGACTACGACGTCAATTCCCAGCACCAAAATCTCTGGCGGCAGCTTTCTTCTGGAGACCCGCCGCCCGGAGGAAATTTTCACTCCAGAGGATTTTACCGAGCAGCATCAGCTGATCGGCCAAACTACGGAAGAATTTGCCGTCAATGAAATTCTTCCCAACTCGGAGAAGATCGAGCACAAGGATTTCTCGGTTTCCCGCGAGCTGCTGAAAAAGGCCGGCGAACTGGGCTTGAGTGGAGTCGAGATTCCCGAGGCTTATGGCGGCCTCGAGATGGATAAAGTCACAGCCGCGGTAATCGCCGACCACATCGCCAAGTATGCGGGCTTTGCCACGACCTGGGGGGCGCATAGCGGCATCGGCTTGCTGCCCATCGTTTATTTCGGCACGGAGGAGCAAAAGAAGAAGTATCTGCCGCGGCTCGCGACCGGGGAACTCGTTGGCGCTTATGCCTTGTCGGAATCCACTTCCGGCTCCGATGCCATGAACTGCCGTACCCGCGCCGAGCTTTCTGCGGACGGCAAGCATTACATCCTCAACGGCGAAAAAATGTGGATCACCAACGCCGGCTTCGCCGATCTGTTCACCGTGTTCGCCAAGATCGATGACAAATTTTCCGCCTTCCTGATTGAAAGAACCTTCCCTGGCTTCTCAGTTGGCGCCGAGGAACACAAGATGGGCATCCGCGGCTCATCGACCTGTCCAATTATTCTCAATGACTGCAAAGTGCCGGTGGAGAATCTGCTGGGAGAAATCGGCAGAGGGCACGTGATTGCTTTCAACATTCTGAACATCGGACGATTCAAGCTGGGGGCAATGTGCGTGGGCGGTGGACGCGTTTCGTTGGAAAATGCGATCGGCTACGCCAAGCAGCGCAAAGCCTTCGGCAAAGTGATTGCAGATTTCGGGTTGGTGCGCGAAAAAATCGCCAACATGGCGACCCTACTCTATGTCGGCGAATCGCTGGTTTATCGCACGGTCGGGATGATGGACGTAGCGCTCGGAGAAGTCGACAAAACTAGTGCGGACGCCATCAAGGAAACTCGCAAGGCGATTGAGGAATACGCGGTCGAGTGCTCGATCATCAAGGTCTGGGGCTCGGAGATGGTCGATTACATCGTCGACGAAAGCCTGCAGATCTATGCGGGCTACGGATTCGTCGAGGAGTATCCGGCTGAGCGCGCTTACCGCGACGCCCGCATCAATCGGATCTTCGAAGGCACCAATGAAATCAACCGGCTCATCATTACGGGCTTCTTGCTGAAGCGCGCCATGAGCGGGCAGTTGCCGCTGATGCCTGCGATCAAGAAGCTGATGGACGAGGTGCTCTCCGGTCCCTCGATGAGCGACGATCTGGAAGGTTCGCTCGCCGAGGAACGCAAACTGGTAGGACAGGCCAAGAAGCTGGGACTCTTTGCCGCCGGAGCCGCCACGCAGAAATACATGCAGGCAATTCAGGACCAGCAGGAAATCATGGGAGCGATCGCCGACATGACGATTGAAAGTTATGCCATGGAATCGGCGGTGCTGCGCGCGCAGAAAATCGCGGAGACGAAGGGCGAGGCTGCTGCCGCTCTTCCCATCGCGATGACACGCGTCTATCTTACGCAGGCGATGGAGAAAGTGGAATCTGCTGCGAAGAAAGTAATCGCTGCGGTTGCCGATGGCGACATGCTGCGCACGCAGCTTGCGATTCTGCGTCGGCTGGCCAAGTACGAGCCCTTCAACACCATCGAACTTCGCCAGCAGATCGCGCAAAAGGTAATCGAGCGGGGAAAATACACGCTGGCATAAACCCTAATCCACGAGGACACAGAGGGCGCCAATATCCCCATTTCTCTGTGTCCTCCGTGGTTAATTCTTTTTTCCCTTTCCTCTGGTACAACTGTCCTGATGAAAATCAGATTCCTATTCCTCGTTGTAGCGATTGGACTGTTTGCGTCGGCGGCGCCAGCGATCGGTCAAGACAACACTCCGATATCCAAGGACCTTGCCCTCACACCCCCGATGGGCTGGAACTCCTGGAACAAGTTCGCTTGCAACGTCAGCGAAGAGATGATCCGGAGCATGGCCGACGCCCTGGTCAAGTCGGGTATGAAAGATGCGGGCTATCAGTACGTCAACATTGACGACTGCTGGCAGGTGAGCCGCGATGCGAACGGCAACATCGTTGCCGACTCAGAGCGTTTTCCACATGGCATGAAGGCGGTCGGCGATTACATTCATTCGCTCGGGCTCAAGTTCGGTGTGTATTCGGACGCCGGTTCGAAAACTTGTGCCGGGCGGCCCGGCGGCCTCGGCCACGAATATCAGGACGCCATTCAGTATGCGGCGTGGGGTGTCGACTATCTGAAATACGATTGGTGCAACACCACCACGCAGGATGCGAAAGCTTCCTATGCGAACATACGCGCGGCGCTTGACGCTTCCGGGCGCGCCATCGTGCTGAGCATTTGCGAGTGGGGTACGGCCAAGCCCTGGCTCTGGGGAAAAGAAGTTGGCGGCAATCTGTGGCGTACTACCGGCGACATCAGCGACCGGTGGGCGGGCCAGACTAAATGGCCGGATGGCAGTTGCTGCTCGAACGGCATGCTGGCCATCGTCGATCAGCAGGTGGGATTGCAATCCTACGCCGGACCCGGACATTGGAACGATCCTGACATGCTGGAGGTGGGCAACGGCGGGATGACCGACAGTGAGTACCGCGCCCACTTCAGTCTGTGGACGATCCTTGCCGCGCCTCTGATCGCGGGCAATGACCTCCGCGATATGCGGCCTGAGATCCACGACATTCTCACGAACAAAGAAGTGATCGCAGTGGATCAGGATGCGCTGGGGCGCGAAGGCGAACGTGTCTGGAAAAGTGGTGATCTGGAAGTCTGGGCCAGGCAACTGAGAGACGGCGGCCGTGCCGTGGTGCTGTTGAATCGCGGAGGGACAGAGCAAGAAATCTCAGCGAACTGGGAGCATCTCGGGTATCCCAGCCATCTGAGCGCTTCGGTTCGCGATTTGTGGCAGCACAAGGATCTGGGCAAGTTCACGGGAAAGTTTTCTGCGCCGGTTGCGTCGCACGCAGTCGTAATGGTGACCGTGAGGCCCTAGCGCGGCCCTCAGTTCACTACTTCACTCGCTTCTAATTCTTCGGGAAATTTGGATCGGCTTTCACTTCCTCGATCTGGGCTGTATGCCGCGCGCTGTGGGCTGAGATCAGCAGCAGCCACTGATAACCATCCATGGTGCCGAATACCGGGTGGTCAAAGAAATGGTCTCGCAAATCGTCGTTGGTCGTGCGGATGTATTCCGTGGTCGCCGCCCGGCTGTTCTCGAATGTCTTCGCCAATTCCGCTTCCGTCGCCCACCGACCGGTGGGACGAAGAAACTCGGGCGCCTGCGCCTTGTGGCTGCGATCCGGCACTCGCTGCAGAATCATCTCATCTTTCCCTTTGACCTGAGCGCGCTTCTCGGGCGCCGCGGGAGAGGTCATGACCTGCTTCTGCACAAGGCTGAAGATCGCAGACTCGGAGACCGTGATGTGCTCGGCGACTTCCGCCACCGACCAGCGATCCGGAGCGGGCTTGAAGGTCCATTGTTTCTGAGAAAGTCCGGAGATGGATTTCAGGAAATTATCGCGCGTGGTTTGAAAGCTCTTTAGCGCTGACTCACGTTCCTCTGAGGTGAGCGTAGCCGGAGCGGCAGCTTGCGCCAATCCGGAAGCGGCCATCATCCCTAGAATGAAAAGCAGGGCCAGAATCGCGACAGTCTTCTTCATCCGCATAGTCTTCTCCAATCGCAATTCCTCTTGAGAATCGAAACCGTGTAGCCCAGTGATCAGGATTTGGTTTTCAGCTCTTCCATCACGCTGTGGATCAACTCCTTCGCGTCGGTCAAGCTCTTCATGATGATCTGGATATCCATCACGGGCTTGCCCGGCCAGCGCTGGCTCTGGCAATAGACGCCATGCTGTCCGACCAAGGCCATGGCGTCGGTAATCGCATCCATGGTCACGGCTAGCCGTCCACGCGGAATTCCCATCATGGTCTCGTAGTGTTCCAGTTCTTCTTGTTTTTCGTCAAATACCGGCATCGGACGATTGTAACCGCTGCCACCAATGGCGCATAATTGTTGGTCTGCTGACAGAAACTTTCCCTAACCGTCTAAATTGTTGGCCATAGCGAAATATTCCAGAGGAGAAACCATGCAAAAGCGAATCGTCCTTTCCGCGCTCTTAACCATCTTGTTCACTGCCACGGCTCTCGCCCAGACGGGAAAAAGCCGACCGAGTCCTGCTGCCTCCGCCACCTGCGACCTCGGTGGCGGCAAAACCATCAAGACGGATTACTCGAGCCCGCGCATGAAAGGCCGCAAGATTTATGGCGGTCTTGTGCCCTTCGGAGAAGTCTGGCGCACTGGCGCCAATGACGCTACCACGTTCGTCGCCAGCGCCGATGTTGTGGTCGGCGGGAAATCCGTGCCCGCTGGAAGCTACACGATTTTCACGGTGCCAGCCGCCGACAAGTGGACCCTGATCATCAACAAGAAGACGGGCGAGTGGGGCATCCCGTACAAATATGAAAGCGACGAACTGGTCCGCGTGGACATGAAGATTTCCAAGCTGCCTTCGCCCGTTGAAGACTTCACGATCGCCTACGACAAGTCAGGGGCCGGCTGCACGTTGCGCATGGATTGGGAAACTACACGCGCTTCGGTGAACATCACGGCGAAATGAAACGCTTTGGTGGTTGATTGCTCGCTTGCGGATTTCTTGATTGCTGAGTGTTGACTGAAAATCTCTCGGTTACGGGATTTCAGTCAACACTCAAAAATCGCGCCCAACGATTCCGCGCGGCGTACAATTCTGCTAGCGGTACCCCATGGGAGGTTTCCATGCCCCTCTACGATTATGTTTGCCTGGATTGTCATAAGCCCTTTGAAACGGTTCTGACCCTGAACGAGCACGATAAAGAAGCTCCCAAGTGTCCGCATTGTGGGAGCAAGAACGTAGAGCAGGAAGCCGCCGCATTCTTTGCGGTAACCTCAAAGAAGAGCTAACCGAAGGCTGGCTTTCGTTCTTGCAAGGATCGTCTGACCGCCGCTGTGCTCGGGGCGGCCCAAGGGAAAGATTTGCGCCTGCTAGAGTTGCAGGCCTTTCTTTTGAAAACCGGCAATCGGTAGTTATACGGCCGGTTTCCAACGCAATATCGGTTTCCGCGCAGCTGCCGTTTCGTCCAGCCGCGAAACCCGCGTGGAGTGCGGGGCGTCGAGCACGGTCTGCGGATCTTCTTCCACTTCTTTGGCAATCGATTTCATCGCGTCGACGAATAGATCCATCTCTTCTTTCGACTCGCTCTCGGTCGGCTCGATCATGAGCGCGCCGGGCACGATCAATGGAAACGCCGTCGTATAAGGATGGAAGCCGTAGTCGATGAGCCGCTTGGCGATGTCCATCGTACGCACGCCTTTTTTCGCCTGCATCTTGTCACTAAAGACCACCTCATGCATGGTGGGCGTGGAATAGGGCAAGTCGTACGTGCCCTCAAGGCCCTTGCGGATGTAGTTGGCATTCAGCACAGCATCTTCTGTGGTCTGCCGAAGGCCATCCGGGCCATTCGCCTGAATGTAGGCGAGCGCGCGGACGAACATTCCAAAATTTCCGTAGAACGCACGCACGCGTCCCACCGACTGCGGACGGTTATAGTCGAAACCCAGCGTGCCGTCAGACTTGGTGATTAAGACCGGCGTCGGTAAGAATGGCTCGAGTTTTTTCTTGATCGCCACTGGTCCCGATCCCGGTCCACCGCCGCCGTGCGGAGTGGAAAAAGTTTTGTGCAGGTTCAGATGCATCAGGTCTACGCCAAAATCGCCCGGGCGCACTTTGCCCACCAGCGCGTTCATGTTGGCGCCGTCCATGTAAAGCAGGCCGCCCTTGGCGTGGAGAATATCGGCGATCTTGTAAATTTCCTGCTCGAAAACTCCCAGCGTGTTGGGATTGGTGAGCATCAGCGCCGCAACGTCTTCGCTCATCTGCGCTTCCAGCGCTGCAATGTCGACCATTCCACGCGAATCCGATTTCAAATTTTCGACGGCGTAATCCACCATCGCTGCCGTAGCTGGATTCGTTCCGTGCGCCGAGTCGGGAATCAGAACTTTCTTTCGCGGGTGTCCCTGCGCGTGGTGGTAGGCCCGCACCATCAGAAGTCCGGTCATCTCCCCGTGCGCTCCCGCCGCGGGCTGCATCGTGATCGCGTCCATGCCCGTGATTTCGATCAGGCACTCGCTGAGCGTCCTCAGAATCTGGAGCGCGCCCTGCGAAATTTTCTCTGGCTGGTAAGGATGCCCGTTCGCGATTCCTTCCACACGCGCCACCGCTTCGTTTACTCGCGGGTTGTACTTCATCGTGCACGAACCCAGCGGATACATTCCGAGATCGATTGCGTAGTTCCACGTGGAAAGGCGCGTGAAGTGGCGGATGATTTCGATCTCGCTTACCTCGGGCATGTTGCCGAGATCTTTTCTTTCAGAAGCGCCCAGCAGCTTGGCCGGATCCACCTCCGGGACGTCGAGTGGCGGCAACTTCCACGCCGCCTTCCCAGCCGAAGACTTCTCGAAGATCAAGCCTTCGTTCTGATTAACGTGGCGCGTAGCTTTAGGTGTTTCGTGCTTCATCGCGTCACCTCCGCGACATCGGCTTCTGCCCTGACAGGGCGCGCTGAGCCCTCGCTCTCCGCGACCAGTCCTACCGCCGTATCGATTGCGCTCCGCGTGATCTGCTCCGTGCAACACCACAAGGCTGCATTCCCTAACTCGGGATAAAACTTCTTCAGCGGCAACCCGCCGATCACCTTTTTTTCCAGAAGCCGACTGTTCATCGCATAGGGATCTTCACTGGTCTGCACTACAAACTCGTTAAATCGAGGCGACGCAGCGAATAATACTCTGCCGTGCTTGGCGAATTGTCCCGCCGCGTAAGCAGTCTTTGCCAGGTTCTGCTTGGCCAACTCTTTCAGTCCAACCTTGCCGTAGACCGTCATAAAGATGTTGACCATCAGCGCCACCAGCGCCTGATTGGTGCAAATATTCGATGTCGCCTTCTCGCGCCGGATGTGCTGTTCGCGTGTGGCCAAGGTGAGCACGAAACCGCGCCGGCCTTGTTTGTCGACCGTTTGACCCACCAACCGGCCCGGCATTTGCCGCACATACTTCTCTCGTGTGGCAATCACTCCGCAGAAAGGCCCCCCGAATCCCATGGGAACACCGAACGATTGCGCTTCCATGGCGATGACGTCGGCTTCGCGCGGGGGTTCCACGATTCCCAGCGACACTGATTCAGCAATGGAAACCACCAGCATCGCGCCGTGCTTGTGCGTGATCTCGGCAATCGCTGCAACATCTTCAATCGTTCCAAAGAAATTCGGCGATTGAATCAGCACGCAGGCGGTCTCCGCTGTAATCGACTTCTCAAGTTCCGTCAGACTCAGCCGTCCGTCATCCCCAAAGCCGGCCACGGAAAGCGGCATCCCCTGGTGCGTGGCGTAGGTCGCGAGGACTTCCCGATACTCCGGATGCAGGCTGCGGGCCACTACCACCGAGCGGCGTCCGGTCAGCCGAACCGCCATCATCACCGCTTCGGCGGCGGCGGTCGAACCGTCGTACATGGAAGCGTTGGCCACTTCCATGCCGGTGAGTTCGCAAATCATGGTTTGAAATTCAAAAATCGATTGCAGCGTGCCCTGCGAAATCTCTGCCTGGTATGGCGTATAGGCGGTAAGAAATTCGCCACGCGAAATCAGGGAATCAATAATGACGGGCCGGTAATGGGAGTACGCCCCGGCGCCCAGGAAACTGGTGTAACCTTCCCCATTTTCGCGCGAGCGCTGGCGGAAGTAGTCAACGATCTCAGATTCTGCCATCTGGCGGGGAATTTTCAGGTCGCGGCTCAGCCGGTATTCGGCTGGGATCGGCGCAAACAATTCGTCGACCGACCGCAGCCCAATCGCTTTCAGCATGGCCTCGCGGTCGGCAGGAGACTTCGGTAAATAGCGCATAGGAAGTTAATTAGATGTAACTCGCGGTCAGTTCGATTGCGACGGCCATCCGGTGGTTTGAACCGTTAGCAAACTTGATCATGAAATCCCGCGGATTTCCATTCCGTCGGTAAAAATGCTTAGTGTCCGCCTTCTTCCGCCACAAACTTCTCATAATCGGCGGCGGAGAGCAGCGCATCCAGTTCGCCCGGATTCTTGAGTGTGATCTTCATCATCCAGGAGCCGTGCGGATCTTTATTCACTTTCTCGGGCGCGGTCGCGAGATCGCCGTTGATCTCCGTCACAGTCCCCGAGGTCGGCGCATACAGATCCGATACCGCCTTCACTGACTCAACTGAGCCAAAGGTCTTGCCGGCGGAAAGTTCCGCGCCAACCTTCGGCAGATCGACGAAAACGATATCGCCTAACTCCTCCTGCGCATGGTCCGTGATGCCAACCGTGGCACTCGTCCCACTCGCCTGAATCCACTCGTGTTCCTTCGTATATTTTCGATCTGTTGGATAGGCCATGATGGCTTCTAGCTCCTAGCTACTGGTTAAAATCCTATGTGTTTCCCGGTGCTCCCTCTGGTCAGGCGGTTTTCTTCGGACGCCTGTAAAACGGCGTCGGCACCACTTGCGCCCCAACACCTTGGCCGCGAATCTCTACTTTGATCGCCGTGCCCAAAGCGGCAAACTGTGGTGGCACGTATGCCAAGGCAATATTCTTCTTCAGGAATGGCGCGGGAGAGCCGCTGGTGACATAGCCAATCTCACGCCCGCCGTCATCCAGCACTCTATATCCGTCGCGCGCGATGCCGCGTTCCGTCATCTCCAGGCCAACCAGTGTGCGCTTCACACCCTCGGTTTTGGCTTTCTCCAGCGCGGAGCGGCCAACGAATTCCGGTTTCTCCATCTTGCAGAAACGATCGAGCCCAGCTTCCCAAACATTAATGGTATCGGAAATTTCGTGACCATAGAGCGGAAGTTTGCCTTCCAGGCGCAGAGTATTGCGAGCGCCCAGGCCGCAGGGAACTACTCCGAACTCCTTCCCCGCTTCGAGAATCTCGTTCCAGACATGCGCGCTTATTTTCTCGTCGGATGGGACGTAGATCTCGAAACCGTCTTCTGCCGTGTATCCTGTGCGCGCGATCAGAATATTCTTGAGTCCGCAAACTGTCCCATGCGTCACCCAGTAAAACTTTACGGTGCTCAGATCCGCATCAGTCAACTTCTGCAGCACGTCCACGCCCTTCGGCCCCTGGATGGCAATCTGCGTGAAGTCATCTGAAAGATTCTCCACTGCGCAGTTGAAGTTCCGCGTGTTGTCGCGCACCCAGTTGAAGTCTTTCTCCCGTGTGCCCGCGTTGATCACCAGCAGGTACTCATCTTCGCCGAGTCGGTGAACGATCACATCGTCCACAAACGTCCCCTGCGGATAGAGCAGGGCCGAATACTGTGCCTGGCCCACGGCCAGCCGCGAAGCGTCATTCATGGAGATGTGTTGGACCGCGGCCAGTGCCTGCGGACCGGCCAGGCGAATATCGCCCATATGGCTGACATCGAAAATACCCACGCCGGTGCGCACCGCCATGTGCTCGTTGATGATGCCGCAGCCGATCGCAGCAGGGTACTCCACGGGCATGCCCCAGCCGTTGAAATCCACCATCTTCGCGCCCATCTGGCGATGGACGGTATTCAGCGCGGTTTTGCGGACGGCGGGAGTGGCTTCCACAGAAGACAAATGCAACCCTCAACCAGTAAGCAGCGGTCTGCCAAGACTGGTGACTGTTTACCGTATCACGCGGTTTTTCGGGCGGTCAAACTGCGAGGGGAGTTCGACAAGGAGAGCACGGGGCCAGCGAGGGACATCGGGATTTCCGGTGTTCTGCTGCTTGACCCTTTATCTTCCGAATTGCACGGTGACATGCGCGCCCGCGGCCACGTGCGTCCCGGCTGATGGGGACTGTTGCCGCGCCACGCCGCTACCCACGGCTTCCAATTCGAGGCCGGTGTCCTGGGCAGCTTCTACGGCGCCCCGCACCGTTTTTCCAACGAAGGATGGCACTTCGATTCCGCCCTGTTCGACGTCCAACACCACGGTTCCGGTTGTGGGCGGACCTGTTTGAGCTGTGGCGGCATCGACGGCGCGCGGGCTGTTAGTTGGATTCGGCGGGTTTGTTGCTGCTGCTACCGGCTCACTCTGTCGGATCGCGGCCTGCATGACTTTTCCGTCACTTCGAGCATCTTCGGGCAAAGGCGGCACACTTGCCTTAGCGGGAGCTGACTCTGATGAATCCCCATTGACCTCCGCGGTTTCCAGCGGCTCGCCCGGATGGTCCGGCGTTCCCTCTTCGAGATCGTTGTCCTTTGTCCTGGCCTGCGCCAGCAGCAATTGGCGATTCGGTGCAAGCGGCAGATCATGTGGCGTATGGAGATACTCGAGCACCTGTTGCGCGACGCGGCGAAATACCGGCGCTGACACCTGGCCGCCCTGGTGCAGTCCTACCGCGGAATCCAGAATTACCGTGACCACAATTTGAGGATTGTTCAGTGGCGCGAAGCCGGCGAATGAGGCAATATACTTCGTCTTCGAATACGCCCCCGTCGCGGGGTCTACTTTCTGCCCTGTGCCCGTCTTTCCCGCCGACGTGTAGCCTTCCAGAATGGCCTTGCGCCCAGTGCCTTCGAGCACTACTTTCTGCATCATCGACCGCATCTCTGCCGCGGTGAAGCTGGAGATTACGCGCCGCGAACTTCCTGGATGAAAACCCACAGTTTGCGGCGAGCCTTGCGCTTCCACGGGGCCCATGAAGATGCGCGGCGCTACCCACACACCATCGTTCGCGAATGTCGAGACTAATCCCGCCAGCTGGATCGCCGAAATGCCGATTTCCTGTCCCATGGAAATCGCCGCAATTGAAACCTTTGACCATCGGCTCACCGGCTTGGTCATCCCGCGCGTCTCACCTGGCAACTCGATTCCCGTCTGCTGCCCAAATCCGAAGGCGCGAATGTATTTGTAGAATCGGTCCTCGCCGAGGCGCAGTGCGATCTTGATCGAGCCTACGTCGCTTGACTCCGCCAACACTCCCCACACCGGCAACAAGCCATGCGGCTTCGAATCGCGAATGCGCATGCCGTTGTAGACGATCGATCCCATCTGGCAGTCGAACACTTCATTCGGATTTGTCAGCTTCTCTTCGAGCGCCGCCGAAATCGTGACCAGCTTAAAGGTCGATCCCGGTTCATACGCGTAGCTCACGGCGCGGTTGGTGAGCGCAGCCGGTGTGATCTGCTTGCGCAGGTTCGGGTTGAACGTGGGCCGGTTGGCCAGCGCCAGAATTTCCCCAGTGTGCGGATTCTCCACGATGACCGTGCCCGCGATCGCCTGAGTGTCATGAATCGCTTGATCGAGTTCCTTCTCGGCGATGTACTGAATGTTCTTGTCGATGGTCAGGACGAGGTTTTCGCCCGGCTCCGGCTGCTTCTCGACATCAGAAAACCACTGCCGGCGCGCGTCCACCGAGATGAACATTTTTCCGGCGCGACCGCGCAGTTCGTCGTCGAATTCGTGCTCGATGCCGCTTTGGCCGGAATCCTCCATGCCGACGGTCCCGACAACTTGCGCTGCCAGATCGCGCGCGGGATAAAAACGTTTCGGCTCCTTTTGGAAATGGATGCCCTGCAGGTTGAGCGACTTGATGCGCTCGATGGTCTCGTCATCGGCCTTGCGCGCCACCCAGCAGAAAGTTTTGTGATTGCGGCAGTCGGCGAGAACTACATTATGATCTTCACCTGTGATTCGGGTGATCAGGGAAACCGCTGTGGGGAGATCTTTCACTTCGGTCGGCACCGCAAACGCCGAATCCACAAGCACGGACATGGCCAGTTCATGGCCCGCGCGGTCATAGATGACACCGCGCTTAGGGGACAGCGGAATCTCGCGCTGCTGCTGGTGCTCCGCCTGCTTCACAAAGCTGCCGTAGCGGAGGATCTGCAAGTAGACCAGCCGTCCGCAGATCGCCACGCACCAAAACAGAAGCATCCCGCCTAGCAGGTAGAGCCGGGAATTCTTGCCGAGGCTGGAGTTGGCCGCCATGAAGGTCACTAACTTTGGGCTGCTTAGACAAACATGGCGGCCCACCATTCACGGGGGACCGCCAAATAAATTCGTGTAAACAGGCGAACTGCCCGTCCATGCCGAGCGTAACTCGGCAGTATGCCTGCCGTCGCCTACTGCCCGGCCAGAATAATGGCCGATTCTGCGCTCGCCATCACCGGCGCGTTCGAATCCGTCGCTGCGCTATCCATACGGATCACCTGTCCCGGTTCCAGTGGAACCAATCCCATGCGGCGGGCCATCACGTCGATTCTTTCGGGATCGCGCAGGCTGGCGTCTTCCAGGCGCAGGGCGCGATTCATCTCGGTCAGATTGCTGAGCTCCCGCTTCGCCGATTCGATCTGGTAGCCATATTCAATGGCACGGAAATGCTGCCAGGCATAAGTAAACACCAGCATGAACAGCACCGCGAGTGCCGTTCCAAACTGCTTCATCTCGCGGTTGTGGCCGGGGTCTTCCACCTTCACCAGACGCGAGTTATCGATCGCCTTGGCGAAGTAGATTTCCGGCGTGCCAGTAAAAAATGCGTTTCGCCGTGCCGCTGGAATTGCGCTCCGAATTGCAGCCGCCGTCGCCATTATGCTGCTCCTGCGAAAACAGGTTCCCGATGCATCCGTGGACTCTGCAACTCAAACAGCCGCTGCAGTTCCGTTTCCTCGGTGAGCCGCGTCTGTTGAACGTTCCGTTCCGCGCGCTCCACCGCCGCCATCAGATCCTTGATTAGTGTTCCCGTGTACATCGCGCACCTTCCAACTCGAATTCCCACCCAGAACCTCGCTTCCGAACCGGAAGCCTTTTTATAGCGGCGGATCTTTGTCCACCTTTTACAGAACCTGAATGACCCGGCACGCCTTACAGCTATGCCGGGGACTCCGGCAGGTTTTCCGGAATCTAAACTCTTTCCGCTGCCCGCAACTTCGCGCTGCGTGCCCGCGGATTGCGATCTTGTTCTTCTTCGGATGCTGTTACCGGTTTCTTGGTCAGCACCCGGAAGTACTTGTCCTTAATACTGCCCTCGCGGAAGGCATCCTTTACGATGCGGTCTTCCAGCGAATGAAAACTGATCACCACCACGCGTCCTCCTGGCTTCAGAATCCGGGGCGCCGCTTCAAGCAGCGCCTTCAGATCGTCCAGTTCGCGGTTTACGAAGATTCGAAGAGCCTGAAAAGTTCGGGTCGCCGGATGAATCCTTCTTTCTGCCTGATTCATTGGCCGGGCCGCGGCTGATATGACGTCCGCAAGATGTGCGGTAGATCGTATCGGCCGCGACCGGACAATGGCTCTGGCGATTCTCCGCGACCTCCTTTCCTCTCCGAATTCGTAAATCACATCGGCAAGCTCGCGCTCGTCGAGGTGGTTTACCACTTGTTCGGCGGTTCGCTCCGACCGCGGGTCCATCCGCATGTCGAGCTGTCCATCCGCCTGAAAACTGAATCCGCGCGCCGCATCGGAAAGCTGCAAGCTGCTCACACCAATGTCGGCCAGAATGCCGTCAACGCTCGCTGGCCCTTGCCCATTCGCAATTTCCGCAAATGATCGATGCAGCAACGAGATGGTCGGCCAATCGGGTCGTAGGTCATGGGTGTTTGGCGACTCTTTATCGGACTCCCCTAAAACCGAAGACCTAACACCTGAGGCCGCTTTTAGCCGTTGCCCGGCAATTGCCAGCGCCGCCGGATCTTTATCGAGCCCAATCAAATGTCCCGGTGCGCCGAGGCGTTTTGCGATTTCGTAACTGTGCCCGCCCAGACCCACCGTGGCGTCGATATATGTCCCGCCACGCCGCACGTTTAAAAAGTCGATCGCTTCTTTTAAAAGAACCGGAACATGGCTCGCTTCCCTTCCACCACCATGCCCAACCCCCTGAGGGGTGTCTGTTGAACCCTCGCCCACTAGATGCCCAATTCGTCGAGCGTCTTCTCATCGTCAGGCGTGAACTTTTCTTCCTCGACCTGCTTGCGGTACGCGTCCAGGTTGCGCACGATCAAGTGCGTCAAGTTGCCGGTAACGGCAACCTCGCCTTTGATTTGCGCCGCCTCGCGCAGCAGTTGCGGTATCAGCAACCGCCCCTGCCCATCCATCTCCACGACCTGGCCGTAATAGTTCACGCGGTCCAGAAACTTCTTCTTCGTAGGATTGAAAGTGGAGAGCCCAGCCAGCTTCTGCTCGATCCGCTCCCATTCCTCGAAGGGATACACTTGAGCAACCTTCCCATCGAGACTTGTGATGTAGTATTGCTGTCCGTACTTCTCGTCGATCACCCGCTTGAACTCGGCCGGGACCTTTAGCCGTCCCTTTTCGTCGACGCGAGTTGGGTGATTGCCGCGAAACATGCTGTATTCCTGTCACTGTGACTGCTACCGGGGAGGTAAAAGCGACGCAAAGTAAGGTCAAACTCAGGTGGTTCGGGCTGTTTGTCGTGCTCTTGGGTCGGTTAACCACCGGCTCCTCGTTTTCAGCTTCCCGTTCCCACAGCTTAAAACTGTTTGACCACTCAGTACCACTTTGTACCACATCTTACCCGTAAGTCCTTGATTGTCAATATCAAACTTGAAGGTTGCATGGTGATGAAAGTGCGGATTCGGTAAAATACGAGGACTTGTGGTTAACCAGTTATACGACCACAAGATGTTGGGTTTACACTCTGGATTCCTTCGCTATTCATTCGCTTAGATTTTTCTTGCACTCCGCGCCAGCTGGGCTCTTCGTTGTGGAAATCAGCGACTTTGTGACGTAAGGCTCTGGCTTTGACCATGCCTCACCGACTTCAATTTGCCGACTGGGTGCCCTTCTCTGTCCCGCACGTATTCGCTTTCTTCTCGAATCCGGAGAATCTGCCGCGACTGATGCCGCCTGAGACGCAGACCCGGATCGACGGACTGCAACTCGTTCGCCCAGCAGCGTCCGCGAAGGGGAGCCTCGACGTTCAGCACGCAGCCGGAGTCGGCTCCATCATCACTACATCTTTTCGACCCTTTCGTTTCTTGCCTTTACGCCGAGAATGGATCGCCGTGATCACCGAATTCGAATGGAATCATCACTTCGCCGACGTACAGCAGAAGGGACCATTCAAGCGATGGCACCATCGGCACGAGTTTCTACCGGAGGCGCGCAATGGTTTGAACGGCACGCTGGTCCGTGACTTGATTGAGTATGAAGTAGGATTCGGACCGTTGGGAGCTGTGGCCAACTCGCTATTCATTGAGCGGCAGATGCGCCGCACTTTCGCCGAGCGGCAAAAAATACTTCCTCAGCTTCTCAGCTGATTAATTGGCGCGGCTAGTAGATTGCATTCCCCGGCCGGCTGGTGTGAATCTGCCCCGCCTCTACGGAGATGGAGTAGGCCTCGCCCTCGCCATTCCATTCTCGAATGTCGAACGCAGCTCCGGTGGGCGCGTGATAGACAGCCACGTTTCGCAAGGTTAGTGGCTGTCCGGGCTTGCACACTTCCGGCTCGGCCGTGAGTCGTAGAAAATAAGCGCCCATGCCGCTGCCCACCACCTTGGCTCGGCCGTCCACTTCCACCAGCAGCGCTGATTTCTCGTCGATCGCAATTTCCCGCGGAGTCTTCGACCAGCCATCCGCCACAATCCTCGCCAGAAATCCCAGACTTCTTCCCATGCGATCGCGTTTGGCGAAGTGGCTGTCGGTGAGAATGCCTTCGAGTCCGGGAACTTTCAGAAAATCTCGCACCAGCGTCACCCGTTTGACATAGGGATTGTCGAGGACCTCACGCGAGGTAAGATCGGCATCGTTCGGTTTGTCCTCCAAACAGCCGTAAACGAACTGCCCGAGAATTGCTAACCCGGCGCTGGTCCCTCCGATCGGCTTGCCCGTAATCACGTGGTTGTTGATGGCCTCTTCCACAGCAGTTCCCTTCCAGAAATTGACGTAGTGCGACTGATCGCCACCGGCGATGAAAATCACCGTAGCCAGCCGGATGATCTTCGCCACTTTCGGATCATCCGCCGCTTTGCGATTAGGAATAATAAGCGTCGCCACCGAATTCATCTGGCACAGTTTATTCACATACTTGTTGTAGTCGTCTTTTCCCGTCGCGCGCAGAATCAGAAAGTCGCCGTTGTGGCCTTTCCCGCACAGCCAGCGGAAGGCTTCGTCAAGATCGGTGCCGCCGCCCATCATGGCAATCCCCGGCTCGGCGCGAGTCTGCGCATCGAGTTCGCTGCCCAGGCGCTTGTATTTATAGGACTGCGCGCGGCCGATTGCGAAGGCATTGCCACAACAGATCAGAGTAAGAAGTACAACGCTCACGAGTTTCATAACCCGACGAATATACCGCAGCAAGATCACTGTAGGAAAACTGATCCGTAGAAGAGCTATCGCAATTCCTGCGGCCCGATTGACTGCATGCGCTTGCCCCTGGTGTTACACTGCGTCCGTTTACTCAGCGACAACTTACGGAGGAGCCTATGAACTTTAATCGGGGCAGGATCTGGCTGGGCGGTTTGGCGGGCGGCGTGGTGTGGAATCTGTGGAGCTTTCTAGTGAACCGCTTCGCAATTACCGACGCGCGCTACTTGGCTGCGCAGAATGCCGGGTTGTTCCTCAAAACGCCGCGCTATCCCTTCTTCGTAGCGCAGTGGATCGTGCTCATCTTTATCCTCTCGATCGCGGTCGCCCATCTGTATGCCTGGGCACGCAGGGGGCTGGGACCGGGTCCTGGCGCCGCGCTCAAGGTGGGCTTTCTCTCGGGCTTCTTCGCTGGCTTCCCGGGAAATTTCGCACAAGCAACTTGGTCCTCCGTCGACCGTGCGCTTCCCTTTGGCTGGATGATTGAGATGTGGCTGGGTGCCATTTTGGCCGCGTTGGTCGCGGGCTGGATTTACAAAGATTAGCCGTAGCGCTGGCGTCCCTGCTGCCGCTTACCGCCGGGACGGCGCTACCACTTACTTCGTCGGCTCGACGAACACCGCCGTCCCGTAGGCGAGCACTTCGGTGACGCCTTGCATCACTTCGGTCGCGTCGTAGCGCGCGCCGACTACGGCGTTTCCGCCCAGCTCGGCCGCATGTTGCAGCATCAGATCAAAGGCTTCAGCACGCGTCTTCTCGCACAGATTGGTTAGCAACGTGATGTTGCCGCCGACCAGCGTTTGCAACCCGGCGCCGATTGTGCCGAAGATCGAGCGCGAACGTACGACGATGCCACGCACTACTCCCAATGTGCGGGTCACGCGGAAGCCATCCAGCTCGAACTGCGTCGTGACCATGTTGTGTGCCACCATTCGTCCACCACCTGTGTAGCTGGTAACCATCGCGTCGTCTTCCTTTCCCGGTCCCCGCTAACTATAGCGCGAATGTCACCCAGGCTGCGTACGAAGATGGGGCTTGCAAAAAGTGCACCGCACAGCATTCACTCCAACGCCGCCGTGATGAAAAACTCCTGTGCCGACGTATCGTACTCCACCAGCAGCAGGTTGGGCCTGCAGCAGATCTGGCAATCTTCGACGTAGCTCTGCCGGCGGCCTGCGGACTCATCCACGGCAGTGGTATTCCACTCGCCGCAGCCGGCACATTGAAAACCCGCTTCCATAGACGCAATTATCTCAACTGGCGGGGTAAAGCTTCGTAGCGCCGCCCAAGCCGCCGAAGAGGGCAGCGCTACTTCCATTCTTCTCCGAGTTTCGATTATTTCGACGGAACAACCTGCAAGTTGTTCGTCACCGAAAATATGCCCGGGATGGTGTTAGCGCGAAGTCCGGCCAGATTCTTATCGGAATCGTTATCGACAACGCCTTCCAGTGTGACCCGGCCCATCTTCACAATGATGCGAATCGGTTTCTGAACGCCTAGGGCATACTTCTCCAGAGACGGGTAGCCATAGATCGCGCGATACAGGCGTATGCGGAGGCCGTCGTCCACGGGCGAGGGGGGAAGCACTTCGATCTGGTTATCGACCTTCTCCACGCCTTCGATATGCTTGATCGCGTTCTCGGCATCGGATCTGAGCGAAGGCCGTACCACCTGGCCGAGCAGCGTAACTGTGCTACCGTCCACCTTAAAGGCGATGTAGTCGAAGACGCCAAAGTACGGAAGCATGAGAAGTTCGTGGCGAACTTCCCGGGTGATTCGTTCTTGCGACCTGGCTGTGGGCTGGTCCCGATCCTGCGCGAAGCCCAAGGTTGCGAGCGCGAACAGAGTAACTACGCCAACTGCCAACTTACGCTTCATAGCTGTTTCTCCTTGCTCAAATCGAAGTCTCCAGGGATTTTGCCAGTTTACTGCACGTTGTCCGGTGCGGAAGTCTACGCGGCAGGGAAACTTTTGCTTGCCGCAAAGCCGCATCGATGTTATTCCTGACTCGCTCACTTTGGATGCAGGTACAGATTCGAAGGACTTGGCGTCGGGAAGATTTTTCCGACGGCCGAAATCATGCAGTTGACCCTGGGGTCTTGCATTGTCTGAACCTATCGCCGACCACGGCTCGCTGAACCGGGCTTCCTTCATCTCTCCGGGCGTATCGATCGCCGAAGCCGAAGATCCCAACCGGCCCAAGCGAGTGCTTGGCTTCCGCGACTTGGTTTTGTTTTACGTGGTCACCGGCATCAGCCTGCGCTGGATCGCGACTGCCGCGGCCGCCGGTCCCAGTTCCATCGTCATCTGGATCGGTGCTTGGTTCTGCTTCTACACGCCCCTCGCGCTTTCCGTGCTCGAGCTTTCTTCTCGCTATCCCAGCGAGGGCGGACTCTACGTTTGGAGCAAGCGCGCCTTCGGAGACTTCTCCGGCTTCATGTCGGCCTGGACGTACTGGACCAGCAACCTGCCCTACTTCCCGGCCGTGCTCTACTTTGCCGCCAGCAACATCCTGTTCATCCGCCAGAACGCCTGGGCGCACCTTTCGAACAACGCTACGTTCTACATCATTTTTTCTGTGCTCACGCTAAGTGTCGCTACGCTGATGAACATTGTCGGCCTCGACGTTGGCAAGTGGCTGCATAACATTGGCGCGCTCGCCATGTGGATCCCCGTGTGCATCGTCATTGTGATGGGGTTGATCGCCTGGCATCGCTACGGTTCAGCCACGTCGTTCACCTTACGCACGATGACGCCCAGCGTGCATTTCAACGACATTATTTTCTGGTCGGTGCTGACCTTTGCCTTCGGAGGATGCGAAACCGCATCCTTTATGGGAGAAGAGATCAAGAATCCCCGCCGATCCATTCCCTTCGCTTTGTTGTTCGGCGGGATCACGGTGACGCTGTGCTACATCCTAGGGACGGCGTGCGTTTTGCTCGCACTACCCTCGAGCGAAGTCAACAGCTTGCAGGGACTTGTGCAGGCAATCTCAAAAACTGCTGGGCGCGTGGGTTTTCCTGGGGTGTTGCCGGTTGCGGCGTTCCTGATCGCGCTCAGCAACATCGGCGCTGCTGGCGCCTACCTCGCCGCTGTGGCGCGCCTGCCCTTCGTCGCCGGAATTGATCGCTTCCTCCCTCCGGTATTTGGTGCGCTTCACCCGCGATGGAAGACTCCGTGGGTTGCGCTGCTCACGCAATTCGTTTTGGGTCTGGTTTTCATCTTTCTCGGCCAGGCCGGAACCAGCGTCAAAGGCGCTTACGACGTGCTGGTCAGCATGGGGGTGATCGCATATTTCATTCCGTACCTTTATTTATTCGCGGCCATGATCAAACTGCAGCGTGAGCCCGGCGGGCCGGAGGTGATTCGCGTTCCGGGAGGCAGCGTGATGGCGAAGCTCGTGGCCACTCTTGGATTCCTGACCACCGCGTTGACGATTATTCTGTCGCTGATTCCGCAGCCGGATGAACCCAACAAACCGTTGGCGCTGCTAAAAATCGTGGGAGGAACGGGGGCATTGGTTCTGTTAGGCGTAGGAATTTATGTTGCAGGAAAGCGGCGGGCGCGCACTGAAGGACAATGCTGAACCGAAGAATGAATGGCAACCGCTACCCGCCACTGCTTACGCGGCGTCTCGATCTCCTGAATCGCCGTACAGCTCGGCTTCGGAGACCACAGCGTCCGTCGAATGTCCCCTTTCCGCTCTGGCCACAGCACCGAACATCGGGCCTCGCGCCCGCATCACCGGCGCGAAGCTCATGAATCCAATCCGCGGAACGATATCGTCGTAAATAGCCTCCATTCCTCCTCGCCGGAGGTAGGTTTCGTGCCAGAATCCCGTGCCTCCCGAATCCTTCAGGAACTGTTGCCACCACTGCCGGTGGGGATCGGAACGCGTCCAGTTCATCAGCGAATCGAGATCGCGCCAGTATTGGCTCATGCCGACATGCATCGGGAACAGCGAAAAAATGAAATTTTCGTGGCGCAGAAGGCCATCTGGTTGCGCCTGGACGGAGGACGATATCTTCGGTCCGAATCCAAGCAGGGTCTTGATTCCGTAGATGCGATTCACTCGCATTCCAAGGTAAATTACGACCAGGTCGGGGTACTTCGAGAGATCAACCGTTTGACGCTCGACGCGGGTAGGCATAAAGAAAAACCTCCCATCCGATTCTATACCGGCGTCGCCGTCTTCCTCGCCGGATTAAAGAACGGAAGCGCCGTCACCTTCACATTCGTCTTGAGCCGAATCGCCTCGATCGTGATCTCCATCTGCAACTGCGTTCCTTGCTTTGAATGCTCGGTTTCAACACTAGCCAACGCGATCATTTTCTTCAGGATCGGTGACCAACTTGTAGTCGTCGCCTTGCCCACTTGCTTTTCTCCCGAGTACAACGGCACGGCCACGCGCGAAGCCTGGCTGGGCGCGGCCGGAGTGAGCCCATAACGCTCGTAGAGTGCTTCCACGTCGGTCCAATCCACTTCGACTCCGACCAACTGCCGGGGCACGCCATTTTTCGAGTCCTGCTCCAGCGCCCGTTTGCCGATGAAGTTTTCTTTCTCCAAATGCACCATCTTGGCGAAGCCCAGCTCGTACGGAGAAAACTTCTGCGACGGGATCAGCGCTTTCTTCGAACTTGTGTAATCCACTTCGATCAATAGCAACCCTGCTTCCACGCGCGCCACATCGAGCGCCAGCATGCCCGCCGCGTGCAGATCAAATTGCTTGCCCTTTTCGGCCAATGCATCCCAGACTTTCACGGCATTATTGGCTTCTTTCAGCGGCACCCAGATCTCATATCCCAAGTCGCCGGTATATCCCGTCCGCGAAATATCCACGGGCACGCCCGCGATCTTGCCGTGCGTGACGCGAAAATACTTCAAATTAGCAATGTCGGCCTCGGCCACGGACTTCAGCAGCTTTGCCGAGGTCGGTCCCTGCAGCGCCAGCGCGGCAACTTTCTCGGAAATGTCTTCGACCTGCACATCCATGTTCAGGCCGTTTTGCCGGAACCAGCGCAGGCTGGGGTCGGCAGCCGTCCAGCGATAAACATTTTCCTCTAGCCTGGAAATCGTTCCATCGTCGATGACCTTCCCCTCTTCATCGCACCAGCAGCAGTAAATCACCTGCCCCACTTTCACCTTGTTGATGTCGCGCGTAATCACGCGGTTCACCAGCCGCGTCGCATCTTTGCCGGTGACCAAATACTTGTAGAGCGGCGAAATATCAATCAACGCCGCGGCATTGCGGATGGCGTTGTACTCGTGCTCGTGATGCACCTCGTACACGCTGACGGTGTAATATCCCGACCACTCGCGGTAATTCAAGCTGTGGCAGAGCGGAAAAGTTCTCTCGTGAAAAGCAGTTCCAATGGGCAATGAAGTAGCCTCGAAAAAGATTTCGCTCGAAGCCGGATTATATGCACCTGCGCGCTCGTGCGGCAACTCCGGCTGCTCATGACTTTCAGTCACGGCTGCGCAAATGTGCAGACAAAACCGCCTGTTCCCGATAGAATGGCGCTTCGACTTCAGCAATGCGCGCACTCATTCCGATCCTATCGAACGTCCTCCGCAGCTGGAGCGTCCTGCCCAGCGGGCTCTGATACACCCTGTCCAGACCAATCCCGCGCGAGTATCATTGCGTTTTCCCAAAGGCAAGCGAACAGCTAGAGGCTAGGAGCTTATGGCTACTTCATACGACGTAATCGTGATCGGCGGCGGGCACAACGGTCTAGTCAACGCCGCGTACCTGGCGCGGGCCGGAAAGAAAGTTCTGGTGCTCGAACGCCGCCACATTCTGGGCGGCGCCGCCTGCACCGAAGAAGTCTTTCCCGGCTTCAAGTTTTCCGTTTGCTCCTACGTGGTCTCCCTGCTGCGGCCGGAAATCATTCGCGACCTCGATCTCCCGCGTCACGGCCTCGAAATTCTCCCGCTCGACGGAACGTTCACCCCCATGCCCAGCGGCGATTACCTGTGGCGCGTAAATGATCACGGAAAAACGCATCGCGAGATCGCCCGCCACTCCCGCGTGGACGCCGAAGCCTACGACGAATTCGGCAAAGCTATGCAGGCCATGTGCCGCTTCGTGAAACCGATCCTAAGCATGGTTCCTCCCGATCCCAACACGCTCAACCCGCGCGAATTGATGAAGCTGCTCTTCATCGGACGTCGCTTTCAGGGCATGTCGAGCTACGACAAGTACAACCAGGTCCAGCTCATGACCATGAGCGCCATTGATTTTCTCGATCAATGGTTCGAAACGGACGTGCTCAAGGCAACGATGTCTGCCTCCGGAATCATCGGCACATTCCTTGGCGTGCGTTCGCCGGGCACTGCTTATGTTCTTCTTCATCACTACATGGGAGAGATCGACGGCGCATTCCGCGCATGGGGATTCGCGCGGGGCGGCACTGGAGCAATCTCAAATGCAATCGGTGACGCGGCCCGCGAAGCCGGTGTCGAAATTCGCACGCAGGCCGCCATCGCGAAAATCATCGTAAAAGATGGCAAGGCCAAGGGAGTCGTTCTCACCAACGGCGATGAAATCTACGCGGAGACAATTTCATCAAGCGTCGATCCGCGGCTCACCTTTAACAAGTTCATCGAAGCCGAACATCTTCCCGCCGACTTTCTCGAAGACATCAACCGCTTCAAATATCGTGGCTCGTCCGGCAAAGTAAACATGGCGCTGGACGCGCTGCCGAACTTCAAGGCCATCCCTGGACCGGGCGCACATCTGCGCGGCGCGATTTCGATTTCGCCGTCAGTGGAATATATGGAGCGCGCCTACGACGATGCCAAGTACGGCAACTTCTCGCGCAAGCCGTATATCGACATGGTCATTCCGTCGCTCACCGATCCTTCCGTAGCTCCGCCGGGCAAGCACGTGCTCTCCTGCTTCGTGCAATACGCGCCTTACAAGCTGCGGCCCGGCTTGAATTGGGATGATCAGAAAGAAGCCTTCGGCGATACCGTGGTCAACACCATCGCCGAGTACGCGCCCAACATCAAAGACATCATCCTGCACCGGCAAGTCATCACGCCGCTCGATCTTGAGCGCGAGTGGGGACTAAGCGAAGGCAACATCTTCCAGGGCGAGCTTTCTCTGGAGCAGCTTTTCTTCCTGCGCCCCGCGCCGGGATACGCGAGCTTCCGTACTCCGATTCAAAATCTCTATATGTGTGGCTCGGCCACACATCCCGGCGGCGGCATCATGGGTGCACCGGGGCGTCTCGCCGCTCTCGAAATGCTTAAAGACATCAAGGGTGCAGCCTAACCATGCCTGATAACAACTCCGCTCCGCGCGACATCGTCATCATCGGCGGCGGCCACAACGGGCTGGTCACCGCGTTCTACCTCGCTAAGGCGGGATTCAAGCCGCTCGTGCTCGAGCGCCGCGCTCAGCTCGGCGGCGCTGCCATCACTGATGAATTTCATCCCGGCTTTCGTTGCTCTACGCTCGCTCACAGTGCCGGCCCGATTCGTCCTGACATCGTCCGCGACATGCAACTGGAGAAGCACGGGCTCAGGGTGATCACACCGGAAACTTGTGTCACGGCGCTCTCGCCCGACGGACGCGCGCTTTCGCTCTATCAGGACGAAAACAAATCCGCGCAGGCGATCGCTGCGTTCTCGCAAAAAGACGCGGCGAAATATCCCGAGTTCGACAAGTCGCTGGCCAAGATAAGCAAAGTAATCGCGGAAGCGCTTGCGACCACGCCGCCCGACATCGACCACCCCAGCGGTGGCGATCTATGGAGCATGTTGAAGACCGGACGTGCTCTCCGCAATCTCGGCAAGCGAGATATGTATCGCGTGTTGCGCTGGGGCCCCATGGCCGTGGCCGATTTAGTGGCGGAATATTTTGAGACCGAATTGTTGCGCGCGGTCATTGCCGCCCGCGGAATCTTCGGAACTTTTCTTGGACCCTGGTCGGCCGGCAGCAGCCTGCAACTGCTGATCCGCGCTGCTGGAGACTCTCATCCCGCAGGTTCAGCCTTTTTCGCAGCCGGCGGAATGGGTTCGCTGACGCAGGCTATGGCTTCCGCCGCGAAGGCCGCTGGCGTCGAGATTCGTACCGGGGCCGAGGTCATCGAGATTCGCGTCAAGGATGGCGCAGCCACCGGGGTGCTTCTCGCCACCGGCGAAGAAATCAGAGCCAAGGCAGTCATCTCGAACGCTGATCCGAAACGAACTCTGCTCAAACTGACCGATCCCACTCACCTTTCTCCCGACTTTGTGCAGAAACTTCAGCACTATCGCGGCAACGGCACGGTTGCGAAGGTTAACCTCGCGCTCTCCGCCCTGCCAACTTTCACTGCTCTGAAAAATGGCGACGCGGGCGCGCTTAAGGGACGCATTCACATCGGCCACGAGATTGACTATCTCGAACGCGCCTTCGACGAATCCAAGTATGGCAATTTTTCGCGCCAGCCTTATCTCGAAGCCGCGATCCCATCGTTGACCGATCCCACGCTCGCGCCCGATGGCAAGCACGTGATGTCGATCTACATGCAGTACGCGCCGTACAAACTGAAAGGCAATTGGGAAGACCAGCGCAAAGCGCTCGGTCAAACCGTGGTGCAGACTCTGGCGCAATACGCGCCCAACCTGCCGGAGCTGATCCTGACGCACCAGATCATTACTCCACTGGACCTGGAAGAGGTTTATGGACTAACCGGCGGCCAAATTTTTCACGGAGACCTTGCTCTCGATCAGTTCTTCACCATGCGTCCGCTACTCGACTGGGCGCGCTACCGTACGCCAATCGACAATCTATATTTATGCGGCAGCGGCACGCATCCCGGCGCAGGCTTGACAGGCGGATCGGGGGCAAATGCGGCACGCGAGATACTCAAGGAGCTGAAGAAGTAATTGCGCGATCTCGATTGCGCCACGGCTCCGGAAGCATTAGCGGCAGATTTGATTTCTCGTCTTTGAGGAACAAGGCTATGTATTTCTGCGAACGGCCAGCCTGTTGTAGGAAATCTGCCACTTCCTCGCGGCTCACATAGCTATCGGCGCCACCGAACATAGACGCAGCGACGCCGCGCCAATTTTCGAAGCCGATCTCCAGATTCTCCTGAAAGTCTTGATCGCCATGTAGCTCGGGGTGTGACTTGTACGCGTGGACAAGCTGTCGCGCAGTTTGCAGCAACAGAACCCGATACTGATCGTGGAACCATTGACGAATACGATTTGCCTCGCCAGGCTCCGCCGCCTGACCGTGTTCGAGTACGAGCATTCGTGAATAGAGCCCAGGCTGGTCAACTTGCATTTTCAACCAAACAACCTCGTGTAAAAGCTCGGCAAGCGATTCGTCGCGATCGACTGCGCAATCATCCAGGTGCTGACGCAAGGCCGCAATTGCATCTGAATCCGGTATGACGGTCAGCAGATCATCGTAGTCGCAATTGTGAAAATGAATCAGCCGATCCTTCCAGCCAAGGTTGTCATCGACCGTGATGTCCAATTCGTCGGAAGCAGAGTGCCTCTCTACGTCGCCAAATCGCTCCGAGACTTCCAAATCAATCGCCAGAATTGCGCTGATTTTGTACTGTCCGGCATACGCTGGAAATGGTTCCCGAGAGTAACCACCTGCCAAGCAGGCGCTTGCGATTGCTGTGAAGGCAATTGGTTCACTATCGTCCCGCACACTCCGCGGGGACCGGGAGGAAGTGATCCGGATTGCGCGTCGAGCCACGTCATCTGGTCAATGCGGTCTACTGTCAACCGGCTGCCAGCGGAAGTACCGTCAGCTCGGAGTACAGGAGCACAGGGCACGAGATATTGTTGGGTTCCTGATGCTACGCAAGCCGCTTCGACTGAAATCGATTCACCGAGGTGGAACGATGTCTTGCCGTCCCTCGGTCGTAGCAAAATATGCACGTCTTGCCCCAGGCAGCTGATGGCGCCAAAGGTGACAATCAATCCTAAAATGCATATTTTGACTCGGTACGACATAGGGAACGCCGAACACACATTAGGTTGCATATCATCGTATGCTATACAGTCCTGCTTTCGAAATGACCCTGGTTACCGGCCGGGCCAGACCACAGTCACACTCCAGCAATGCGCTCGCACGCACTGGTACACTCAGTCGTAAAATGAAACCCTCTGCCATCCTCCTCGTCTCCTGTCCCGACGCCAAAGGCGAAGTCGCGACCATCGCCGACTTCGTCTACCGTCACGGCGGCAACATCCTGCACGCCGACGAACACGCTGACGAAGAATCCGGTCTCTTCCTCATGCGCGTCGAGTTCGATCCCAAAGACTTCGACATCGATCTCACTGATGAAAACCTCGCCGATTTTGGCAAATATTTTTCACCTATCGCTGACAAATTCCAGATGACCTGGCGCCTGGCACAATCTTCGCATCGCCCGCGCATGATTATTCTGGTTTCGAAGTACGATCACTGCCTAGTCGATCTCCTCTACCGTCACCAGAGCGGCGAACTCGCCTGCGACATTCCGCTGATTATCTCCAATCACCCCGACAATCAACCCATCGCCGACTTCTACAGAATTCCTTACGCCGTCATCGCGATCACGAAAGACAGCAAGCAGCAGGCGGAAGCGCAAATCCAAGCGCTGATCGACCGCCACAAAGCCGACTTTATGGTTCTCGCCCGTTACATGCAGATTTTGTCGAATGAGTTTGTCAACCGCTATCCGCAGCGCATCGTCAACATCCACCACTCATTTCTGCCGGCCTTCGTCGGCGCGCGACCGTACCATCAAGCATTCGAGCGCGGCGTCAAGCTGATCGGCGCTACCAGCCACTATGTCACCGAAGTTCTGGACGACGGTCCCATCATCGAACAGGACGTAGTCCGCGTTTCCCACCGCGACACCGTGGAGGATCTCATTCGCAAGGGCCGCGACCTGGAGAAGGTCGTCCTCTCCCGCGCCGTGCGCTGGCACGTCGAAAACCGCATCCTCCTCTATGGCAATAAGACCGTGGTTTTCTGACGATCGTGGTTTTGCAGAGCCGGCCCTCGCGCGGAAGTACATGGCCCTCTGGAAAATCGCAAGGGGCAGGGTAACAGTGTCGCTCCGCTAGTAACTTGCGGTACCTAGTGACTTTCGTCTTTACTTGAACAGCAGTTAAGAATTCCCTCAACAAACGGGGAGAATCTCGCGCGCGGAGCGTTACTTGGCCGAGGATCTTAAATTTGAGTTAGCAATCCTGGCGACCGTCCAGGGGTTCTACCAGAAACTGCTCAAAGACTTGCTGGGCGCGGAGATTCCTCTTCCGAGCGGGTTAGACGAACTCGCCCTTCGTCATAACGACCGGGACCTCCCGGAAACTCTCTCCCGCATGTATCGCTGGCTGCATGTGCTCGACATGGCCATCACGCCAGCCATGTTGCGGCAGGCACTCACCCCGGAAACAGATTCGGAAGTCGCCGAAGCATTACTGCGCTACTTCGTACGGCGGCGCGAACCCAGCGAAATCAATCGCGACAAGACTGATTTGATTTCAACTTTTCTATATCGCCATCCCCGGGTACAGGGCCAATGGCAGCAGCAGGGTTATGGCCTGGATGGTGCGTTGCCTCTTTCTCCGTTCGAGATTGCCCTGATCGAGATTCTGGCCGACACCGACGTGCCCTCGCTTCCCGAAGAACATGTGCAATTGCTGCGAAACTTCGATCCATTGCGCGAGGAGATTGCCCGCTATCGCGATTTCAACTCGCTGATGGACTCCGGCATCGTTTCGCGTGTACGTGAATTGAAACGTTGGCTGGATTCTTCGTTTTACCATCCCGGCGTTCTGGCTACGGTCGCCGCCCATAATGCCGCGTTTGGCGCCCGCTTTGACGAGCTCTTCACCAAGGCATTGGGAGAGATCAAGCAATTCGCGCAAGCTCTCGACGAAATGGGTGGAAGCATTCTCAGCACCGTGGACGGTGTAGAAGTCACGGTGGAGCATGTGGCTGCCATCGAGCAGAAGGAGATGCTGCAGGCCGATTACGGCAGCGCCCTGGAAAAATTCCGGCGGGTCTCCAAATTAAAGAAGGAACTCGACCGGCGCCCGCCGATTCGCAAATCCCTGCTCGCGCCCGGCGCTGGGCGCACAGTGCCAGCATCCAGTGGGGCAGCCGCGGCTGCCAAGCCGGCCCGAGCCGCCGCCGCAAAAGCGCCTGCTCAGGCGCAAGCTTTTCAGCCGCCGGCAATCACGGCGCAACAAATTTCCGTGGAAGAAGGCAAGTTGCGCCGCGTCGAAGAATCGATCCGAGTCTTCGTCCGAGTGGCCGATCCCAAGTACCGCCAGATCGTCCCCATGCGCTTCTTTAACCTGACCCTGACCGCCCCCGAGGCTGACGCCTACAACGCCAGCTTCCTCGAAGAGAAGAGCTTGCGTGCGGATGTGGCTCGCACGCTGATTCGTCTGGTTTCCTGCGTCGCGCGCGTCAACACCGAACTCGAAGAACTCAAACGCAGCCGGAGCATGTCTTCGGTGTGGAAACTTCACGCCGATGCACTGGTAGTTTTGCTCGACGTGGCCAGCACAACCGCCGAAGATGCCGAAGGCGTTGCCAAACTCGCCGGAAACAGCGATGCCGGCGCATCCGCCAAAGCCATCCGCGAAACCGTGCAGAAACTGCGCGGCCGGTCCGATCAGGCGGTAAAGGCGTTAGCTCATCCAGGAAGTTAGTCCCAGGTTTCGGCGCTCTAAACTTAACGCGACTTTGAAAAAGATAAGGACGGGCAATTTCTTACCCGTCCTCCAGCACCAAAAACCAATAGCAAAGAGCTAGTTAATATCGAACTGCTCTTGGTGCACTGCCGGATCGCTCTTCACGATGATGGTGCGCTTGGTCAGCTCTTCCATCTCATTCAGCAGACGGCCATTATTGGATTTAAGTTCCTTGGCCACATCGGGATGCACGCGCAGCATCACGTCTTCGTGTTCCAGGTGCTTCGCGATCTTGCGCATCTCCACGTAAATCTCGTTCGCCACCGTGGTCAGCGATTTCACGTAGCCCGTGGATTGGCAGTAAGGACAGGGCGCGCCAATCGTGCGTTCCAGCGATTGCTTCACTCGCTTGCGAGTAATCGCGACCAGCCCGAAATCGTTGAACTGCAGCACTTTTGACGGCGCACGATCGTGCCGGAGTTCCTCTTCCAGAGCCTGCATCACCCGCTGGCGATTGCGGCGCTCATCCATGTCGATGAAGTCGATGATGATGATTCCGCCCAGATCGCGCAAACGAATCTGCCGCACGATCTCCTTGATCGCGTCCACGTTGGTTTTGACGATCGTATCTTCCAGCCGCGAGGTTTTGCCGACGTACTTGCCGGTGTTGATGTCGATGGCAACCAGCGCCTCAGTCTGGTTGATCACGATGTATCCGCCGCTCTTCAACCACACCTTCGACTTGAGCGCCTTGTTCATCTCCTCGGCCAGACCGAACTGCTCAAACAGCGGCGTCTCCTTGGTATAGAGCTTCACTCGCTTCACCAGCCCCGGCTGAAAGCGGTTGAAGAAGCGCAGAATGCGTTCGTATTCCGGTTCCGTATCCACCCAGATCACGGAAAAGTCGGAGGTGACCTGATCGCGCAACACGCGCTCGACCACATTGAGATCGTGATAGATCAACGCCGGTGGCTTGGAGGCCTCGGCGCGGGTCTTGATGTCGTTCCACAGGCCTTTCAGGAAGCGGATGTCCGCCCGCAATTCTTCTTCGCTCGCACTCTGCGCTGCGGTCCGTACGATGAACCCCCCGTGGCCATTGTCGCGCTCGCTCATCACGATGCGCTTGAGCCGCTGACGCTCCTCATCCGATGCGATCTTGCGCGAAACTCCCGTATGGTTCACGGTCGGCATGTACACCAGGAACCGTCCCGGCAGCGCGATGTGGCTGGTGATGCGCGCGCCCTTCTTGCCGATGGGTTCTTTGGCAATTTGCACCAGAATTTCCTGACCTTCTTTCAACAAGTCGCTGATCTTCGGAACTTCATGCGACTCGCGACGCGGGAAGCGACGCCCACCACCCCGGCGGCCGCCGCCCCGGCGCTCATAACCCGGCCGCGGACGAGGCGCTCGCTGCGTGTATCGTGCCGTTCCTGCGGGCGCACGAACTTCAGCCCGTGCATCTACCGCGCCAGTCCCGCGCGCTTCCGCGTCGAGCAACGCTTCCGCCTGTGCCTGCGCTTCCTCCAGTTCCAGTTCTTCCGAATCTTCCTCGCTCTCCGGCGCATTCCCTTCCGCCGGAGCCGCACCTGACTCCGCCAGTGAGGCCATGTGGATCTCATCTACCGTCTCGCGCACTTCGGAGATCTCGCGCGGCCCAGTCCCCGAACCCTGCTGGCCTGCCGCTTGCGTCTCCTCTTCAAATTCGTCATAGCCCTCGTCGGACGTTTGTTCGTAGCGAACCGTATCGGCTTCTTCCTCGTCGATGGTTTCCTCTTCCAGCGTCCCAGGGGCCGCGAAAGCCGCGACTTGTTCTGGCGCTGGAGCCGCGCCCCTGTCCGAATGCTCGGGAACAATGACGATCTTGTCCTCTTCCTCAACAACTTCTTCGACAGTCTCGTTTGCCTCCGGAGCTACAGCGGCGGCAGCGACCATTGAATCCCGCCGGTAAAACTCGCGGTTCCAGTTGACCGAGGTTGCGGCCGACTCCACTGGCTTTTCCACAACAGGCTGCGCCTCTTCGCGCTCCTCGAGCTGAGGCGTGGCGGCAGGAGCAGCGGAGGCAGCAGCAAAGATCGGCTCGTCGTCGGGGAAAGTCGCGGCGATGGGTGCTTCAGACTCTGTAGCTGACTCGAGAGCCTGATCTTCAAGCGTGCGGGATTGCGGTGACACCGGCGCCGGAGACATGCCTCGATACTTGGAAATCGACTCTCCTGGAAGAATGATGGGCTGGTATCCGGCTGGCGGCCCAAACTGATGTCGGCTGGGCGATTCGTGTCGAGGAATTGCCGCAGGCGGCGCACTTTCTACCGCGGGCGTTGCCGAGCGCGGCTCGGATGCCCTGTCACGTCCATCGCTTCGTCCATCGCGACGTCCGCCGCGGCGTCGGCGGCGTCCCCGCCAACCTCCACGTTCCCGCTCTTGAGAATCTCTTCCCGCAGAGGTATCGGACGAAGCTGCCACGATCGACGGTTGGGTTTCACCTGGCTCTTCTTCGGCAAAACGTCCGCCGGATTCGCCCTCGAAATTGGTAATATTTTCAGCCGCGTCTGAACCTTCCGCCGCTGGCGGGGTGGAAGACTGAACTTCCTCACTCCCCGGTTGCGAACGCATGTCCTGCACTCCGCGACCGGCCGGCACAACGTCGGTCACATCTTCGTCATGCTCCTCCAACTCCATAAAGTCGGAAACATACAGGAAGGCATCGCGCTCCAAGCCAATATCAACAAAGGCCGATTGCATGCCAGGCAGCACGCGGGTCACACGGCCTTTGTATATGGATCCCGCTAAGGTGTATTCATTTTCGCGCTCGAGGTAGATTTCCGCGAGCAGATCATCTTCCACCAGGCCCACTTTGGTCTCGTGGGGCGTGGAAGAAACAAACAACTCTTTATTCATGGACACTCCGGTCCCGTCCCGACTCGTTTAAGAAAGTCGGACGGGCTTCACCGGGGCGAAGCGAGGAAGGAAACGGGAGGATCGAGCGTCGCGATGCTGGCCCCGGAGGAGGGACGGCTGGGGCCGGGGAGGTTTCTCCCTGACCGAATCCGCTGCACAAGCTTGGGTATCTTCTGCACTATTCGCTTTCGTCTGCCGGGTTTGTGACCGCACTCTCTGACCGTTTCCGGTCGGGGGGCCGTTTCCCTGCCAGCAGCGTTATTGCTTCAATCCTGCCCGGCCTTCTACTGCTCGACTGGCCGGTGAAATACCCCCTTTACGCGAGGGCGATCGATATTTTTGGGGCTGCGCCTAGCCAGCGCAGCAACTGCTCTCTACCGTCTTCCCACTTCCAGCTTCACGAACCCTTAGCCGGCTCAACCAAACTTGGTTCACCCAGCTAATTCACAAACCGGCGCATTCGAACATTCATGACCATCCCCAGCGCCAGGAACATGAACAGAACGGAAGACCCACCGTAACTCATTAGCGGTAGAGGTATTCCGGTGACCGGCATAAAACCGACCACCATGCCGACGTTTACCAGGATATGGAAGCTAAGCACAGCCACCACACCCATCACCACGAACGTGCCAGCGCGGTCGGGCGCTGTTTGCGCGTTCTGGGTCAAACGCATCAGCACTATGAAGTATAACAGCAGAACCCCCAGAGCGCCGACGAATCCATGTTCCTCGGAGAATGCCGCAAATATAAAGTCCGTTTGCGGAACCGGCAGGAAAGCACCGTGTGTTTGCGAGCCTTTGCCGCCCCACAACCCGCCCGAACCGACCGCAATCTTTGATTGCTCAACTTGATACCCCGTGCCTTGAGGATCATTTTCGGGGTCCAGAAAGCTGGTGAGCCGTTGCTTCTGGTACGACTTAAGAACGTGAACTCGGGGAACCAAGAACACCGCTCCCACGCCCACCCCGGCCAGCACCGCCACCAGCACCCCCTGCTTCCACTGCATTCCGCCGAGAAACACCCCCATAACCGCGATCGGCACATAGGTGAGGGCAGTCCCAAGATCAGGCTGCGCCAACACCATCAGCATCGGAATGCCGACGATCGCCCCAGCTTTAATGAAGTCCGGCCAGGAGAGGTCGCGGTGCCGCAGTTCGGCGAAGTATTTAGCCACGGCCAGAATGAGGATCAGCTTCACCCACTCCGATGGCTGAAAGTGGTTGCCGCCCGGCATCTTGATCCAACGCCGCGCCCCCAGGTATTTCTGCCCAAAGACCATTACCGCCATCAGCGAAGCGATTGCCGCTATGTAAAACCAGTGGATTCTGTCCAGCAGCGCCTGATAATTGACCAGGCTGATCAGAAACATCATCCCCACGCCGGCCAGGACCCAGTAAATCTGTTTGATGTGCGACCCGGCAAACTTGGTGTGCATGGTGGCGCTGCGGATCTCCATCACGCCCAGTCCGCAGATCATGAGCACGAAGACCAGCAGCAGCCAGTCGAAATCACGGAATGAAACGTAACGTGACATTAGTTCTCCACCGGCGACCTGTCATTCTGAGCGAAGTCGTCATCCGCGAAGCGGGTGACAACGCAGTCGAAGGATCCCTTTTACCGTTCACAACTTCCGGCCTCCGGGGACTTCCTACTGAATCCCCGGCGCGGCCGTCGCCAAAACCGGCCGTCTCTTCGACAAACTCACAGACAGTCGCCCGCCCTCAAGTTTGTCGCTTTCGGGCGCTGTCCACAGAGCTCCTATATCAACTTTGCCATTGCTCTTTGTCTTGTCCGCCATCTTGCTGGGCAATCGCCGCTGCTTGTCGACATAGGCCTTGAGCACCTGCGTCGCAAGGCGCGCCGCTAGCCTGCCATGCTCGCCCCCTTCAAACAGCACGCAGACAATAACGTCGGGATTCCGCCGTGGCGTGAATCCGACAAACCAGCCGTTCTGCGCCAGATCCTCACTGTTCTTGAACCGAGCGCGCGTGGCCAGCGAAACAATCTGCGCCGATCCCGTCTTGCCCGCGATGTCGATTCCCGGTACATGCGCCGAAGGAGCAGTACCCTCCGGCAGGAGAACGCGCGACATCGCGTCCGTAATGAACGTCCACCCGTTCGGATCGATGGGAACGGTCTTGATCTCCGTGACGTGACTCGTCTCAACATATCCGCTGGGCAATTCCTCCGGATCGACGACGTGCGGCACTACCAGTTTGCCGCCCATCGAGATCGCTGCCACTGCGCGCATTAACTGCACAGGCGTGAGCGCGACCGCGCCCTGCCCGATGCCCACTGAAATGGTTTCCCCTGCGAACCACTTCTGCTTGAAATTCTTGATCTTCCACTCTTCCGAGGGCATCACGCCGCTCACTTCGTTGGGCAGATCGATGCCCGTCTTCTGCCCTAACCCCAACATGGTGGCGTACTTGGCAATGCGGTCAATACCCAGCTTTTCCGCCAGCGTGTAGAAGAAAACGTCGCAAGATTGATAGATGGCTTTTTCCAGAGTGACTGGACCGTGACCACCCTTCACCCAACAGCCAAATCGGCGTCCGTAGAACTCCGCGCCGCCGGTGCAGTTCACATGCAGATCCTGCGCGACTCCTTCCTGCCACCCCGCAACCGACATAATGATTTTGAAAGTGGAACCCGGCGCCAACTGAGCTTGAATCGCCTTGTTCAGCAGCGGCTTGTCAGGGTCCGTAACCAGCTTGTTCCATTCATCGCGTGACACTCGCACCGCAAAATCGTTAGGATCGAAAGTCGGCCGGCTTACCATCGCGAGGATCTCGCCGGTCCGCGGCTCCATCGCAACAATGGCACCGTTCTTTCCCTCCAGCGCTTCCTCGGCCGCGATCTGCAAGTCAATATCGACCGTGAGCTTCAACTGTTTTCCCGGGACAGCTTCGGTTTCCCCGAGCAGTCCTACTTCACGGCCATGGCTGTTCACCAGTTCCCGTCGCGCGCCGTTCTTTCCCATCAGCGCATTGTTGTACTGCCGCTCTACGCCCGAGACTCCGACAACGTCACCCGGGTTATAGAGTTCAAACTGCGGCTGGTTGAGCATATCTTCCGTCACTTCACCGACATAGCCGATCAGGTGCGCCATGAACCCATTGCGCGGATACAAGCGCCGGTGTGCCATGATCGTGTCCAGCTCGGGCAGTTCGTTGCGATGCGCATCGATGAAGGCTAGTTCGTCCGGCGTGATATCTTCCTTCAAAAAGATCGGCTGGTACTGCGGCATGGAAGCGAAATGCCGGATGCGCGCCCGCACTTCCTCAGGATCGAGATGCAGGCCTTGCGCAATCAGGTCGGCGTCCGCGTTCAGGTCGCGCGAAGAATCCCGCAGCAGCAATGCGGAAAACGACGGATAGTTATCAACGATGATGCGGCCTTCGCGGTCCAGAATTTTTCCCCGCGGCGCGAGGATGGGAACATTGCGGATGCGATTCTTTTCGGCCAGCGACGAGTACAGACCGCTCTGCATCACCTGCAGCCGCCACAATCCGTAGGCCAGCACAAGAAAGATCGCCAGGATGGCATACTGCGCCGCTGTCAGGCGGATTGCCGATACTTTGTCGTCGCGACCGAACATCGGTTCTCGGTTCTCAGTTCCCAGTTCTCAGTTGCTAAACAACTAGTGGCATACACCGCGGCCTGGAAATTTTTTCTCGGATGTTTCTCAATTCTAGCTCTTCGAGGCAACAATGCGCCCAGCCGGAAGGTACGTAGGTCACTAGTGGCTTTTACTGAGAACTGAGAACTGGGAACTCTTTTCACGTTCTCTGCTTGAACTTGTCCAGCAGAAAATACAATCCTACCCCGAGGGCCGCATTCGCCAGCCCCGCTACAATGCCACGGCTCCAACTCCAGTTCAGAGTCATGTTGACCATGCCTCTGGCTACGGTGAAATAGACGGCTGCGTGCACCAGGTAGAATCCCAGCGTCACCAGAAACCGGGCGCCGGCGTTCTCCACGTCCAGCTTTGCGCCCAGCGATGATGCGCCGTACCCTACCACCGTCTTGGCGATGCCGTAAATGCCAATCGGATAAGGTCCTAGCATGTCCTGGGCCAACCCGATCGCGGCTCCGGTGAGCAGCCCGGAAATTGGATTGCGCCGCGCCATCGCAAAGAAAATCGTTACCAGCAACGGCAAGTCGAAGATGGAGAAGATCCGTCTCGGCAGGAAGGTCTGCAGAAATAGCGCGAGCAGCGGCACGCCAATCGTCACCGGAATGCTGAACCGGTAAACCTCAATCTGCTCTCCGGATGTGTAAGTGATGGGCACGCTAGTGAGGGGCGTCTTCCGTTGCCGGCGGTTGAGGATTCGGCTGTGGGACGGTTGGCTTGGGCTGCGTTGGCGTGGTTTTCGGCGCTGGCACAGCCACGATCGATCCCTCTGCATTAGCGGGATCGCTATTCAATGCCGGATCGCCGGACACCGCTTTCGGCGCGGTTTTCTTTGGCGCCTGGCTGGCCGCGGACGGCGCGCTTCCGGGCGCGACCTGCTCGCCACCCGTACTCACCGTTTTCGTGCTGCCTGGAGCTGTAGCTGTGGAAGACGATGGCACCTTAGCGACCGATGGCGTCAGACCATGCTGATTCGTCTCGGGTTTTGCTGTGCTCTGAACTGGAGTCGAAGACTTCGCGCCCGGGCTCGTCCCTAATGCAGGCGCAACCACCTTATTTCCCGTGGTGGCAGCCGTCGCCGCAACCACCGCAGGCTTGTCCGGCACAGAGGGTAGACGCTGCGCCAGAATATCGGCCGCACGCACCCGGCCCGCGGTTTCCGCCACTGGATTCTGTTCCTGCTTTTCCGTAATCACCAACACTTCTTCCAGACGGCTCAAATCCGCCGCTGGTTTTACCTCTATGTTCAAAAACATTTCCCGCCCCGGGCTCACCTTGGTCACCGTGCCTACGGGCAATCCCTTGGGAAAGATCTGGTCACCGCCGCTGCTCAGCACAGTTTCTCCGGCAGTGACTTGCTCATCACTCATCACCCGTTCCAAAATCACTCTCCCATTCGCAGTGCCACGCAGCACTCCTTGGAGCCGCGATTTTTCGAGCATTGCGCCCACGCCGCTGGTCTGGTCGTTGATCATGAGCACTAGCGCCGTCGAAGGATACACGCGCAGCACTTTGCCCACGATGCCGCCCGCGGTAATCACCGCCATATCCAGTCCCACGCCGTTATTCGAACCTTTGTCGATATAAATCGACCGGGAAAGATCGCTGCCACTCGATCCGATCACCTGCGCCGGCACGGTCTTCGCGATCGTCTGCTCTTTAAAAGCCAATAGACTTTGCAGCCGGTGCGCCTGCTCCGCGTCTTCGCTAAGCCGCACCTGCTCCAGCCGCATCTGCTCGATCTGCTCTTTGAGTTGACGATTTTCCGCCCGCACGCCGCGCAGGTAGAAATAGTTGTGCCAGAGATTGTTGCCGCTGTTTTGCACCCACACCAGTACGCGCTCAAACGGAGTGATGGTATCCACCGCCCAGATGCGGATCAAGCGCGTATTCTCAGCGTCGGCGCTGCGCTTGACCTGCACAGCCAGCCCCAGCACCTGCAGGAACAACACTCCCACCAGGATGGTCAGATTGCGGTAACGGCCGAGAACGGATTCCATAAATAAGTGGTCAGTGGCTAGTGATTAGTGGTCAGTAAGAGCAAGAAGAATTTCCTGACCACTGATCACTGCCCACTGACCACTTTTTTCTACTCAATCGAAATCTTCCGCAGCAGCTTGAAGTCCGAGAGCATCTTGCCGGTGCCCAGCACCACGCTGCACAGGGGATCGTCGGCGATGGAGACCGGTAGTCCAGTTTCTTCCCGGATGCGTTTGTCCAGATTCTTCAGCAGCGCTCCGCCGCCCGTCAGCACGATGCCGCGGTCACTGATGTCGGCAGAAAGCTCCGGCGGCGTCCGCTCCAGGGCTACGCGAATCGCATTCATGATGGTCGACACGCACTCGCTGAGCGCCTCGCGAATTTCGCCGTCGTCTACCGTGATCGTCTTGGGCACGCCTTCGATCAGGTTGCGCCCTTTAATCTCCATGGTCATCGGCTTGTCGAGCTGGTGCGCCGAACCAATTTCCATCTTGATTTGTTCGCCAGTTCGCTCGCCGATCAGCAAATTATATTTCCGCTTCAGATAATTCATGATGGCTTCGTCCATCTGATTGCCTGCCATCCGCACCGAACGCGAGTAGACGATGCCGCTCAACGAAATCACCGCGATGTCAGTGGTCCCCCCGCCGATGTCGACCACCATATTTCCGCTGGGCTCGGTAATCGGTAGTCCCGCTCCAATCGCCGCCACCATCGCCTGCTCCACCAGATGCACTTCGCTCGCCTTGGCGCGATAGGCCGAGTCCATCACCGCGCGCTTTTCCACCTGCGTGATCTCCGAAGGCACGCCGATGACAATGCGCGGATGCACCAGCATTTTCCGGTTATGCGCCTTCTGGATGAAATAGTTCAGCATCTTCTCGGTGACCTTGAAGTCAGCAATCACGCCATCCTTCATAGGCTTGATAGCGACGATGTTGCCGGGCGTGCGCCCCAGCATCTCTTTCGCCTCTTTGCCCACGGCCTCCACTTCGCCGGTATTTTTGTTGATGGCGACGATGGAAGGCTCATTCACCACAATGCCCTTGCCGCGCGCGTACACCAACGTGTTGGCCGTCCCCAGATCGATCGCCAGATCGCTTGAGAACAGGCTGAATAAAGACCTGAGGTTATGGGAGCGTGATGAATGAAAGCCGTTGCTTGACATGACGAACTCTTCTCTCGCTTTTACTTAATTCGAACCGCTCGGTTTCCGGGCGCGCCCGGATTGCTCGAACTCACTGCACGAACTCACTGCACAAACTCAATGCATTACCTGATCGCACTTCCGATCTACTGAATAATGATCTTCTTCTGTTGCGTGTTCACTCCGCCCTCGGAGGTTTGCGCCGTTACGGTAATGACAGCTTCTCCGGTTGCCAGCGGCGGCGTGAAGTAGTGGAACGTGCCGTCCGAGGTGACCATCGGTACCTCCCGCCCGTTGACCATCACCCGCGCTCCGATCTGAGTCTTGCCGGTCACTTCAATCACATGTCCGTGCTGGATGAACGGATCCAGTTCCAGGTCGATGGCTTCGGTCTGCTTTCCCTTGGGAATAATCGTGAAGCGATTCTTCTCGCTCTCCACTGATTCTTTTCCCGACGCTTCGTACGACTGTACCACCCAGTAGTAGGCACCCTCGCCCAGGCTTGTAACCGTAACGTCCGCTGTGTTCACTCTCTTATCTACCAGTGTAGAAGAAAAGTAAGGATTTCTCGATATACGAAGCCGGTAACCAGACGCATTCGCCATCGGCGTCCAGGAAAACTCCACATCCTTGGTCGTTTCGCCGGAAGTAAAAATCGGCGCCATGTTGGCGGGAGAAATCGGCGTCGGCGGTCCCGTGCCTTTCGCCTTCTCCATGTGCGCTTCTTCCTGCCGGAAACTTACCTTTTCCCAGTTGGCCAACTGCACCGTCTCGCCGTTGCGCGTAACCTCGCCGCCGCCTTTCTTCATCAAGATCTCGTGCTGATCCAGCTTCGGATCGTTGTGTACCTGCGCGGCCGACTGCGGAGCCAGCGATGCGGTCGCTCCCGCCACAATCACCTGCGATTTCGATCCCTGTGAATAGGTCGCCGTGGACAGGTCCACCGTTCCTGTACTCACCGCAACAGCTACATTCGTCTGCTGCTGATCGTTGGCCGAATTCTCTTCAATTACAATCAGCGAATCCTGCTTCACCGTGTAACTGGTGCCGTCGTTGAAGGCCACTTTTGCCATGCCTTCCGATCCGGTCTGCACCACGTCGCCTTTATCCAGAGGAACGTTGTAGTCCGCAGCCAGCCAGCTACTGCTGCTGCCCTTCTTCACCCGCACCGTGCCATCGAGTGCAGTAAAGTGAGCCTGCTGCGCCGTCGATACCCCACTCCCCGCCGGCGGAGCCATTCCCGCCACCCGCTCCAAAACTTTACTCGCCACACCGTCGGCCGCCTTGATGCTGCTCTCGGTAAATTGCGGAAAGGCCAGTCTCATCCCAACCAGGCACACCAGTGCAGCGGCCAGGATCAGCAGCGCCACACTGCGGTACGTGACCGTTTTCCACGCAATGTGGACGCCCGGTTTGCGAGTCTGCGAAGACACGTGGACCAAAAACCTTATTCAAACCTTTTGAATATGCGGTAATTCAAACGTTACCACAAGCCCATCGGCGCCAAGAATAGGTAATCAACAGGGAACGTTACCTTCGTTTGCGAAGCGATCGCCACGTCCCATCGCGCCTAATCGACTCCCAGCCACTGTGTGATTGTGTTGGAGGATTCTAAGATTCGGCTTTTCAGACATGCGATGACAGACCCTCCGTCTTCCGCTATCCTTTTCCACTCATGGCCACACCTGCGTCGACAGTTTCCTCTCGCGATCACCAATCCTTCCTCGCTCTTGGTATGGCGATCATCTGGGCGATCGCGCTTGCCAAACTCCTCTTCCATATTTACTTCAACAACCGCTACGGCTACTTTCGCGACGAGTTTGATTACATGTCCTGCGGCGATCACCTTGCCTGGGGATATGTCGACCAGCCGCCACTCATTCCATTCCTTACTCACGTGAGTCGTGTCGCACTCGGTGATTCTCTCCGCAGCATTCGTTTCATCCCCGCGCTGGCATCCTCGCTTTTAGTGGCCCAAACTGCCGTCCTCGCCCGCGAGTTTGGCGGACGCCGCTTCGCCCTGCTTCTCAGCGCGGTCACCATCGTGATCGCGCCGCAATATTTATCGAACGCCAGCCTGCTCGGTACCAACTGCCTCGAACCCAATCTTTGGATGGGCTGCGCCTACTTTGCCATCCTGGCCATCAAGCGCGGCCAGCCTCGCCACTGGCTGTGGTTCGGTTTGGTCGCAGGTATCGGCTTGCAGGAAAAATATTCCATCGCGCTTTTTGGTCTCGGAATAGTCGTCGGCCTTCTCCTCACCGCGCAACGCCGCGTCTTCCTCAATCCGTGGATCTGGCTCGGCGGCGGGGCGGCGTTCTTAATCTTCCTGCCTAACCTGCTGTGGAACATCCACTATCAATGGCCCTTCCTCCAACTCATGCATAACATCCGAGTCGAAGGCCGCGACGTCATCCTTCCTTTCCCGCAATACTTCTTTCAGCAGACCCTGCTGGTTCACCCGCTCACCGCACCCATCTGGCTCACGGGACTATTTGCCCTGCTCTTTTCGACGCGCCTCAAGCCTTATCGCGTGCTGGGTTGGTGCTACCTGGTCTGCTTCACAGCCTTCTTTATTCTTCACGGAAAGAATTACTATCTCGCTCCGGTCTATCCCATGCTGCTCGCCGCAGGTGCAGTCGTGATCGAATCCGCTATCGACGGCAAGCGAGAGGAAAAAAGCGAGCCGGCAAGATCTCGACTCGCATGGCTGAAACCCGTGATCATCGTCATCCTGCTGGCGGCGGGCGCCCATCTCGTTCCAATCACGGTTCCGGTCTTTTCCCCGGACCATTTCCTTGCCTATGCCAAAACCCTTCCCTTCAAGCTGCCCGTGATGGAGCACCACCATACCCGCGCCGCGCTCCCGCAGTGGTACGCCGATCAGTTCGGCTGGGAAGAAATCGTCGCCGAAACCGCAGTAGCTTGGAACCGCCTTCCCGCCGAAGACCGGCAGGATGAAACCTGCGGCATCTTCGCCCAGGACTACGGCCAGGCTGGCGCCATCGACTTTCTCGGGCGCCGCTATGGCTTGCCCCGCTCGCTCAGCGGGCATCAAACCTGGTTTCTATGGGGACCGCGTGGTTACTCCGGCAACTGCATGATCGTGCTCGACGACAGCCGCAAACATCTCGAACAACTCTTCGACCAGGTCGAATATGTTGGCACATCCGCTGACAGCCCTTACGCGCTCGAAAAAGAAATCGACCTCTACATTTGTCGCGGACCGAAGTTCGGCACCCTGGCCCAACTCTGGCCGCACTTGAAACGCTGGCGCTAGCTATTACCGCGAAAGAGAGCCGAGTGTCGCGTTGCTTGCCTACACAACATCCCATCTCCGTTTTTGTTGAGCCGCGCGATCCTCTGCTGCCCTTGACATCGTCAGACGCCGTCATCAACAATTCAATCTCACTTCAACGCTGGTTCTATGTAGGTTCGGATTCGTTCGACTCGAGAAATTCTTGACGAGGTTTTTTTATGATGATCGCAGCACGCCTGGGTCTCTTCTTCTGTCTTCCTTTCATTCTCGCCGCCGTCCTCTCCGCGCAGAAGGTTACGCTTTCGCAGCCGACACTCTGGGCGACGAAGCCCGACGTCACCGCTTTCGAAAAAATCGAGACCGACCGCCTCGCCGCTGCTCAGCGCTCCATCGACACGTTGCTCGCCGCTACGGGACCCCGCACGATTGAGAACACTCTAGCGCCGCTCGACGAAGCCTTCCACCAGATCAACTCCACCGCTTACTTCGCCCAATTGATGGAGCAAGTCCACCCCGACACTGCCTTTCGCGATCACGCCACGGCCATGCTCACGAAAGCCAGTGCCGCCCAGACCGCCATCGCTCTCAATCACGAGGTTTACAACGCACTCGCCGCGGTCGATCTTTCCCACGTGGATGCCGCCACTCGTTATTATGTGCAACGCCAGTTGCTCGAATTCCGCCTCGCCGGCGTCGACAAGGACGATGCCACCCGTGCCCGGCTCAAGAAGCTGAATGATCAGGCCACCGAAGAGCAGTCCATGTTCGACCGCAATATTGCCGACGGACAAAAAATTGTCGAAGCCGATCCCTCCGAACTCGAGGGCCTGCCGCAGGATTACATCGCCCGCCATAAACCGGATGCCGCCGGCAAAGTCCACCTCACCACCGACTATCCCGATGCCCTTCCTGTCTTCACCTTCGCCAAAAGTAACTCCCTGCGCCGCCGCATGTCGGTTGCCTTCAACACTCGCGCTTATCCCAAGAACCAAGAAGTCCTCACCAGCCTGATGAACACGCGCTACGAGATCGCCACGCTTCTTGGCTATTCCTCCTGGGCCGACTTCAACGCCGCCGACAAAATGATCGCTAAGGGCCACAACATCGCCGACTTCATTCAGCAAGTCGACGACGCCAGCCGCGCACTAGCCCAGAAAGAATTCGCAATGTTGCTCGCTGAAAAGCAGAAGACCGATCCCAATGCCAAGGAAATTTGGAGCCATGAAGGAGGTTACCTCTCGGAATTAGTCCGCCGCACTAAGTATGATTTCGACTCCCAATCCGTTCGCCCTTACTTCCCCTTCATGGAAGTAAAGCAAGGCATCCTTGATACTGCAGCCGATCTATTCCACGTCACATTCCAGCAGGAACAGGGCGTTCCCGCCTGGGATCCGGCGGTTGAAACCTGGATCGTCATCGACAGCGGCAAGCCGATCGGACGGTTCTATCTCGACATGCACCCGCGCCCCGGCAAGTACAGCCACGCCGAAATGGCTCCGGTGCTCGATGGCATCCGCGGCAAGCAACTGCCCGAAGCCATCCTCGTCTGCAACTTCCCCGCGCCCAACGCCAGCGATCCCGGCCTTATGGATTATGGCGACGTGCAAACCTTCTTCCATGAATTCGGTCACCTCATGCACCACATCCTCGGCGGCCAGCAGGAGTGGGCCGGCATCAGCGGCATCAGCATGGAATCGGATTTCGTCGAAGCCCCTTCGCAAATGCTTGAAGAATGGATTCGCAGCCCGCAAGTTCTTGCCAAGTTTGCCCGGCACTACAAAACCGGCGAACCCATCCCGGCCGATCTGGTGGCGCGCATGAACCGCGCCTCCGCCTTTGGACGTGGTGGCTGGGTGGGCCGCCAAAATTCCTTCAGCGCCATCTCCTACGACATTTACAAAACCAAGCCTGCAGATGTGAACCTCGACGCTGTCACCCTCGACGACGCCCGCCGCTACACCCTGTTCACTCCGCTGCCCGATACTCACACCTGGGCTTCATTTGGTCATCTCGGCGGTTACTCTTCCGCTTACTACACTTATCTCTGGGATAAAGTGATCGCCGAAGATTTCTTCCTGCAATTCGATCATCACAATCTTCTCGCAGGCGACGCTCCCATGCGCTATCGCCGAGTGGTTCTCGAGCCCGGTGGATCCATGTCCGCCAATGATCTGGTCAAGAATTTCCTCGGCCGCCCGCAGAACATCACCGCCCTGCAACACTGGATGGCGGAGGAATTTGACACGTCCTCGGGAGACCAGAAGTCGGCCGGGCAATGAAGCTTTAGAGAGAAAATATAGGTAGGAAATCGAAATCTGTCGCGCTGCGAGCCGAAGGCAGGGGCGTTCGGATTCCACCTACTTGAGCGCTTGGACCGCAAGCTTGTGGAATTCGGCGAATTGCGGCAGAAGACCCAAGGTCCCGAGGCACGTCCGGTCAAACTCCCGCAGTTCAGTTCCTGTTTCATCCCCAGGATGCGCTTCCAGTTCATAGGCCAATAGCGCTGCGGTGTAGAGCGCTATTGAGCTGTCGAAGCCAGAATGTGGGATGCGGTCGGGATGGTGGTGATGGGCGATGGCTTCCACTGCAAGGTTGGGCAGCCCCCACAAACCGAGGAGGTACGCACCAATCTCTGCATGCGAAGTTCCCAGCATTTCCTCCTCAGCCTGAAAGGGCTCACATCCGCGTTCCCGGGCCCGTTCTACAACAGAGCAGAACTTATCCGGCATCTTACTAGCGAGGACAAGCCTTCCTACATCTTGAAGAAGCGCCGATAGAACGATAACGTCACGCAACTTCGGCTCCAACGGAAGGACCACGGCGATAGCAGCCGTCCTCTGCGCTTGTAACTGGATCGCCTCGAAAACCGATTGGGGAATACGCGCGTCCGGCACAAAGACGCGGAAAGCCTCGGAGACTAGAACCAGATTCTTGATGGTCTCCATGCCCAGATACGACGCCGCACTTTGCAGGCTGGTCACCGTCTGCGCCAACCCGAAAAAAGCGCTGTTCACCAATTGCAGAACCTTAGCAGACATGGCCACGTCATGCTCCAGTATGTCCGCGACTTGGCTGATGGAAGTGTCGGGCCGGCTTAACGCCTGAGTAAGAGCGTTGTACGAGGTGGAAAGAGATGGCAACTCACCGACGGTTCCAATAACCGCGCGAATCTCCGGGGTACAGAGGACATCCTGCAGCGTGCACACGCGTTCGATCATGGACCGCAGCTGGGAAGCATCGCATGGCTTCGCCAGAAAGCGATGGGCCACGTGCACGGAACGCGCCACCAGCGTGACTTCAGAATATCCCGACAAGATAATCCGCGCGGTACTGGGATAGCGGTCACGAATGTGGCCAAGCAGCGTAGCTCCATCCATACCCGGCATTCGCATGTCGGAGATGACGACGTCGAAGCTGGCCTTTTCGCAAGCTTGCAAGGCGGCTTCGCCTCCGACCGCAAACTCCATCTCCCAACGCTTTCGATCAGCGTGCAGCATGCGCTGCAATCCGTCGAGAATCTTGCTTTCGTCGTCTACGAACAAAATGCGTTTCACACGGCCACCGCCTTAGCCGCAAGAGCGGGGGCTCCATCGTGAGGCAGCCGAACGATAAAGGTCGTTCCCCGTCCCTCTTGCGTCTCGAAATGAATGGTGCCTCCGTGTTTGTCCACGATCACGGAACGCGCAATGGCCAAACCTTGCCCCGTCCCCTTGCCAATTTCCTTCGTAGTGAAGAAGGGATCAAAGATGCGGGCGCGCACCTTCTCAGGAATTCCAGACCCCGTATCCTGGATTCGGATTTCCACCCATTCCGGATGATCGCGAGTTTGAATCTTGATTTTCCCCTTTCCCGAGCCTCCCTTTTCGATCACATCCGCAATGGCATGCGCGGCGTTGACGATCAGGTTCAGAGTCACCTGGTTGAATTCTCCGGGCTGGCAGGAGATCGGCGGGAGCGATGGGTCAAATTCAGTCTCCAGATCAGCCACATATTTCCACTCATTCCTCGCCACCGTAATCGTGTTTTCAATGGCATGGTTCAAATCGAGTGGGATTTTCTCCTTCGTGCCGGGATGCGAGAACTCTTTCATCGCGCTTACCAGCCTCGACACTCGGGTTACGCCCTCCAGCGCCTGTTCGATGGCTTTCGGAATTTCCTCCAGCAGGTAGTCGGCGTCGACGCTTTTTACCGCAGCTGCCACTTCCTGCGCTGTTTCGCTAGACAACGCGTCGCCCGCGGCGGCCGCCAACAGCCGTTCATAGTTCAGCAGGAGACCCTTCAGATCCACGAAGGCGGTTTGCAAGAACCGCACGTTGTCGCCGATATACTGCGTCGGCGTATTGATTTCGTGGGCAATGCCGGAGGCCAGTTGACCGACGGACTCCAGTTTCTGTGCATGACGGAGTTGCACCTCCAACGCGGTTCGTTCGGTGACGTCGGAACCGATAACCAGAAGTTCGGTCGAGTGTTTGGCGGCAACGTGAAGCGACGTGATCGTTAATCCCAGCAGGCGCGTTTCGCCATTCATTTCAAACGGAACCTGATCACAGCGCCGGGAGGCCCGTTCGGAACACCAGGACCGGATTTCGTCTCGCATCCCCGGCAACAGCCATCGCACGCCGCAGTCTGCCAGTTCCTTTCCAAGGACGTCAGCCCCGGATAAGCCAAATGCGGCAGCGGCGGTCGAATTCCAACGTGTGATGCGCGAGAGGTGGTCCACGCCGATCAGGATCGAGGGCACGGAGTTTATAAAAGCTTCCGCCTCCTCCAGGATTGACTGTTGAACCGAGAGTCGGCGATCAAACAGTGCCGTGGTGACCACTGCAGCCAGAGTCAGGAGAGTTACGGTCAGTATGGCGGATATTGCAAGCACAGATGCGTCGACCGAGCGCGACAGATCCGGCTCTGCTCCGGTGGCCATGAAGCTGACCGCTGCCATCCCCGTGTAATGCATCACGGGAATGGCCAGGCCCAGGGTCACAGCGCTGAACAACTTGCTGATCGATCCGTGGGCCTCATCGCGAAAACGCGAGATCACCAGCAGACCCACGAATGAGATCACAATGGCCAAAACGATGGACAGAATCCACAGGCCGCGGTGGTAATGATGCATCGCCGCGAGGCGCATCGCGGCCATCCCGGTGTAGTGCATGGCCGCAATGCCGCTTCCCATCAGCACACTTCCAACGGCAACCCCGATCGGCGATATAGCCTCGCGGCTGACCACGTACAGAGCCACCAGAGAAGCCAGAATTGCCGCCAGCAACGAGACGATCACCGTAGGGACGTGGTAATAGACCGGGATCGGCAAGCGGAAGGCCAGCATCCCGATGTAATGCATCGCCCAGATCCCGTTCCCCATTGCAAATGCGCCTCCCAACAGCCATGCGGCACGGAGCCACCCCCGATTTGCGGTCACGCGGGCTGCCAGATCCAAAGCCGCATACGAGGCGAATATAGCGATTCCTATCGAGACTGCCACCAGTCGATAGTCATAGCTTGCCGGGATCGGAGTGAAGCCATTCATCGGTCGACTTGTGCGAAGACAAACTGCTGTCGGAGATCATCGGCAGAAGGCGTCCTGCACTTCATCCCTCGGCGAATTGCGTTGAATTGAAAGCACAAGAGTTCCCGTTTCACTAATGCGGGGACCTGGTCTGCCGATGAAATGGAAGTCACCTCCTTTTCGAGCGCAGGCATTCGAGGAGTATCGGGCGATGCCCGCCATCGACCGTTCGGGTGAATCGAATTTTGATGGGGCATCAGCGAGAGTGGAGAAATCGACACAAACTCAGGCAATAGAAAAGGCAGGACACTATGGCGGAAAAAATCCTTCTTGTGGACGATGACAACAACATCCTTGAGGGGTATCGCCGCAGTTTGCGCCGCGAATTTGAGTTGGAAACTGCCCCAAGCGGCCGCGAAGCCCTGAAGCTGGTTGCCGAAGCCGGACCCTACGCCGTCGTAGTTTCCGACATGCGGATGCCCGAGATGGACGGCATCCAGCTTTTGTCTACCATCCGGGCACAATCGCCCGACACCATCCGCATCATGCTCACCGGCAACGCCGACATGGATACGGCCATCGACGCAATCAATGAGGGGGCCATTTTCCGTTTCCTGAACAAACCCTGCAGCAAGGAAGCAATGGCGAAAACCCTTACCGCGGGCCTGGTGCAATATGGTCTGGTCATGGCCGAAAAGCAACTCTTGGAGCAGACTCTGAGCAGTTGCATTCAAGTTCTGACGGAAGTGCTCAGCCTGGTCAATCCCGCCGCCTTCGGTCGCGCCGAGCGCGCCCGGCGCTACATCCACCATGTCGTGACCGCAATGAAACTGGGAAACCCATGGCAGTACGAAGTTGCTGCCATGATGTCGCAATTAGGCTGCGTCACTCTGCCTCCGGAAACAATTGAAGCGGTGTACCGCGGCGAGCCGTTAACGGCGGGCGAGCAGAAACAATATGATGCCCATCCCGGTGTGGCTTACGATCTGCTTTCGAAAATCCCACGTCTGGAGGCGATCGCATGGATGATCGAACACCAGAACCGGCCCATTATCGATCCCAACGAATCCGAGTCGCCCGATATTTGCATGGGGGCGGAAATCCTGCGCCTGGTCCTCGCCTATGAACGACTGATCCATAAAGGCAGTTCCCGAACCGAGACGGTCCATATGCTGACTCGCCAGAACCCGACCTTCAATCGCGAGTTTTTCCAGGCCCTCGTAGCCCTGGATCCGAACGCCGAAGCAGGGGAAATCCGCAACTGCCGGGTTGAAGACCTTGCGCCCGGCATGATCGTCCAGCAGGAGGTACGGACCCACGATGGCGCCTTGCTAGTCTCCAAAGGGCAGGAGGTCACTCCAACCGTCATCTTCAAGCTCAAGAACTTCCACGCTCGCCGCGCCATTGCCGGAACCCTCAACGTTTCTATGGCCACGACAACACTGGCTTTTGTGAAAGGCGCCTCGTAGCCTTCCACCATCGAATCGCTAACAAAGCCCATTAGAAACGCAAGGGGAAACATTGACTTGCCGCCGCTACCCCTCCTATCATCGCGCGACAGGGCTCGCCGTCGTTCTCCCCCATGATCGGCCAACTTATCTCGCATTACCGCATTATTGAAAAGCTGGGCGGCGGCGGCATGGGTGTGGTCTACAAGGCCGAAGACACGGTCCTGCATCGTTTCGTGGCCATGAAGTTCCTGCCCGAAACGCTGGCCACTGACCCAAACGCCTTGGCCCGCTTCCAGCGCGAAGCGCAAGCTGCCTCCGCTCTCAGCCATCCCAATATCTGCGTGATTTACGAGATTGGGCAGGATCAGGGTGTCTCCTTCATGGTCATGGAGTATTTGGACGGTCTCACCCTGAAGCACCGCATCGCAGGCCGCCCTTTAGACACTGAAACCGTGCTCTCGCTGGGCATCGAGATCACCGACGCGCTCGACGCCGCTCACTGTCAGGGCATCATCCACCGCGACATCAAACCGGGAAACATCTTCATCACCAAGCGTGGTCATGCCAAGATTCTTGATTTTGGCTTGGCCAAGGTCGTTCCCATCACCGGTTCTTCCACGCAATTCTCCGACGATCACACGCAGTCGGCCACCATGAATGACGAACACCTCACCAGCCCCGGCACGGCTCTGGGAACGATCGCCTACATGTCGCCGGAGCAGGCCCGCGGTAAAGAACTGGACGCGCGTACTGACTTGTTCTCCTTCGGCGCCGTCCTCTACGAAATGACCACCGGAGCGTTGCCCTTCCGCGGGGATACTTCCGCCGTCATCTTCAATGCAATTCTGGAACACGATCCGCCACCCGCGATCCGCCTGAATCCTAACCTTCCCCCCAAGCTGGAAGAGGTGATCAACAAGGCATTGGAGAAAGATCGCGAACTGCGCTACCAAAGCGCGGCAGAGATTCGCGCCGACCTCAAGCGTCTGCGGCGCGAATCCGAGGCGCGGCGGAGCGTGCAGAGTGGTTCCGGATCGGCTGCCACCAACGCCGCAGATTCTTCCTCCGCCAGCGCAATTACTGCGGCTGGCAGAGGCTCCGCCTCGGGTGCCGCGGCTGCGGCTGCCGTCGTTGCGCCTGGACAATCCTCCGGGCGTTCCGCGATTGCAATCCCCGTTGTATCGAAGAAGAAGGCTTTGCGGGTTGCCGCCGCCGTCGTCTTGGTAGTCGCAGCAATTGCAGGCTTCTTTATCCTGCGCTCGCGTTCCACGCCGCACCTCACGGAAAAAGACAGCGTCGTCCTCGCCGAGTTCACCAATACAACGGGTGACCCGGTCTTTGACGGCACGCTGCGCCAGGGCCTGTCGTCGCAACTGGAACAGTCTCCTTTCCTCAACTTGCTTTCCGACGAGAGAATCGCGCAGACGCTCACCCTCATGTCGCAACCGAAGGACGCCCGTCTCACGCACGAACTGGCTCGGCAAGTCTGCCAGCGCACTGCCAGCGCCGCCGATATTGAAGGCTCCATTTCCTCCCTCGGCAACCAGTACGTTGTCAGTGTGAAAGCGGTCAACTGCCACAACGGCGACGTACTCGCACACGAGCAGGCGACCGCTGGCAGCAAGGAACAAGTTCTGAAAGCTCTCGCCGAAGTCGCGACGAAGCTGCGCGAGAAATTAGGGGAATCGCTGGCGTCGGTGCAAAAGTACGACACGCCCGCCGAGAACGTGACCACTCCATCGCTCGGGGCTCTTCAGGCTTATGGCCTGGGCTACCAGGCGCACGTGATGAAGAATGATTCCGCCGCCGCCATTCCACTACTCCAGCGCGCCATCAGCCTCGATCCCAACTTCGCCATGGCTTATGCGGAGCTGGGCACGAATTACAGCAACGCGGGCGAGATTGCGCGTGCCGCCGAAAGTACTCGCAAGGCCTATGAACTGCGCGAGCGTGTCAGCGAGCGCGAAAAGTTTTACATCGTCTCCCACTACGAATTCTTTGTCACCGGAAATCTGGAGGCGGCCCGTAGGTCCTACGAACTTTGGGCCCAGACGTACCCGCGCGATCCAACTCCTCCGGGAAACTTGAACAGCATCTACAGCGATCTCGGCGAATACGATAAAGCTCTGGCGGCCGCGCTCCAAGCCATGAAACTCGGCCCCGGAAGTGGAATCTCTTACGCGAATCTCATCATCTCGTATCTGCTGGTCAATCGCCTGGACGAAGCTCGCGCCACCGCCGAGGAGGCTCGCGCCCGGAATCTGGATAATCCTCTCAACCACATTAATGTCTACAGTATTGATTTTCTGCAACACGATACCGCCGGCATGGAGCGGGAGGCAGCCTCACTCATGGGCAAGCCTGGACTCGAAGACGCCATGCTCTACCAGGAGTCCGATACCGCCGCGTGTGCCGGACAATTTTCCAAGGCACGCGAGTTGACGCGACGCGCCGCCGAGTCCGCCCAGCGCGCCGACGAAAAGGAAACAGCCGCTGGCTATCAAGCCGAAGCCGCGCTGCGCGAGGCGCTCGTCGGCAACTTAAGCCTGGCCCGCCAGCAAGCCCAGGCCGCTCTCGCTCTCTCAAACGGCAAAGATGTTTCGGCCATATCGGCCATTTCTCTGGCTCTCGCGGGCAATGCTCCACACGCCACGCGTCTGGCCGCCGATCTCGCCCAGCGCTTCCCCGACGACACCATCGTTCAATTCAACTATCTGCCCGCCATCCGCGCCGCCACTGCTCTTCAAGCCGGCAACGCCACCCGGGCGATCGAGGCGCTGGCCCCGGCTGCTCCCTACGAACTCGGTTCTCCCGCGCAGAGCTTCAGCTTCGCCCTCTACCTCGTTTACCTGCGGGGTAACGCTTATCTGTCGACCCATCAAAGCGCCTCCGCCGCGGGCGAGTTCCAGAAAATTCTCGACCACTATGGCGTTGTCGGAAACGAACCCATCGGCGCGCTCGCGCACCTCGGGCTGGCTCGTGCCTACGCACTCGCTGGCGACGCCCCCAAGGCAAGAATCACCTATCAGGATTTCCTCGCTCTTTGGCAAAACGCCGACCCTGACCTGCCCATCTTTAATCAAGCCAAGACCGAATACGCCAAACTGAAATAGGCTCTCGCCGCACCTTCACCGTCAATTCTTAATTTTGTGTTAAATTCTGCGCCATCGAATTGACTGCGATACGGCGCGGCGTTACCCTGCGAGCCTATGAGCCCTGACCTTGATCAACTCCGTCTCGCCTACAAAAAGGCCACCGACGAATGGGTTGACGCCATTCGCGCCGAAGAATCCCTGGCCACTCCGGACCATTCCATGATCGCCATGGAGAAATGGGACAACGCCCACTTCCGCGAAGAAGACGCTCACACCAAAGCCACCGAAGCGCGCGAAGCCTACAAAGACGGCCTTCGCAGCGCCAACTACGGTATCTAGGTGAAAATCCCACCCTTCCAGGAAATAAGGGTGGGACAATCCGTTTAAATCATTTTTTCATCCGCTATTTGCCCGGCAGATAACTCAAGTCAGGGCGAAACTGGATGATCTCGCTCGACTCTTTCTCGACCGACCGGTCGAAGCGCTCCACAATCGAATCCGCCTCCGCCTGTCCGAACGCTTCTTTGAGCATCTCGCGGAAAGGCTTCACATCCGGCTTGTCCTCAAAGTCCGCCCAGCTTTTGTGCGGAATGGAGAGCACATATGTCCCCGACATTCCGCCGTTCACCAGTTCGTAGAATCCATAGTTGACTGGCCACTTGGTCTTGACTGCGGCTTCGTGAACCCGTTCAATGCCCGAGCGAAAGTCCGAGCCTTTCCCATAACGCACCTGATAGATAACAATCTCCGAGAACTTCGGTGGCGCCTCGTCTCCGCTTTCGTTACTCAGCTTGGGCATGAATTTGTAATAGCGAGTCGTGATCGAGTCCACATAGTTCCCCAGAACCTTCTGGAACTCCGCCAGATCTGCTTCGTCGGTAACGACCGGCTTGTCGTAATCCGCCCAGTGCTGGCCAAAGTGGCCAACCAGAAACGTTCCAGTATTTTCGCCGCTGAGCGTCACCCACACCAGCAAAGGCAGCGGATCATTTTGCTGCTTGTGCCATGCCGCCTTCTGCTTGCGACCCGCTTCGTATTGCGGCACATTTGTAGCCTTCACCTTCTGAAACTCGATGCTGGCCAGAGTGCCCTTCTCCTGCGCGGCCAGCGATCCTGCTACCAACAACACGATCCCCACAGCTGACAGCAGCTGATTGCGTTTCATTGTGTCCTCTTTTCTGTAAGTTGTTGAGGTTTCCCACACCCCAAACCGCGCAAGCGCCTGCGTTCGCATGGCTTGCGAGGTTAAGTTTTCTAGTTTTCAGTAGCGCCCCAGTGTGGAAGGAAAACCCCGAGCATCCTACTCGCTTTCGCGCGGAAAGGGCGAAATATTAGATTTTGGTTCTTGAGCAATCCATCGTCACGACGGCAGTTAGAGGCCAGGGGCAGCGTATCGCTCCTGAATGAACTCACCAATCGAAGCGTAAGCCTTACTCAAAGTCTTCTCGTCCGGCAAGAACACAATGCGGAAATGCTGCGTCCCCGGCTTCTGACCAAATCCGGATCCGTGCACAACCATGACATGCTTCTGCCGAATGAGTTCCTTGACGAAGACTTCATCGCCCTCGGGGATGTCAATTCGCGGGAAAGCATAGAAAGCCCCACGCGGCGCAACGCAACTTACGCGCGGCGTCTCCTCGCACCACTTCTGCGTGAGATCGCGCCGCGAACGCAACTTACGCTGCACTTCCACCAGATGATCCTGCGGACCTTCCAAGGCAGCTTTGATCGCATATTGCTCGGGATGATTGGCGCACAACCGCGCCCGCAGCAGCCGGTGAATGCCTTCCGTGTAAGGTTTGACTGTCGCAGCGTCACCAGAGACGATGCCCCATCCAATGCGCCATCCCGGAACCAGATAATTCTTCGACATTCCGCCGAACGTGATACATGGCACATCGGGTGCAACCGAAGCAAACGCAATGTGCGGAGTATCTTCGAGAATCAGTTTGTCGTAGATCTCGTCCGAGAAGACGACCAGATTCTGCCGCCGCGCAATCTCGGCAACCTGTTCCAGCATCTGCCGCGAGCACAGCGAGCCCGTAGGATTATTCGGATTGATCAGGACGATGCCGCGCGTCTGCGGCGTGAGTTTGCGTTCGATGTCGGCCAGCTCCGGCTGCCACGCATCTTCTTCATTCAGATCGTAAGCATTCAGCGCGATTCCCAGCTTGCACAGCACGGCCGAATACAGAGGATAGTCCGGACTAGGCGTAAGAATATCTTCGCCCGGATTCACCAGCGCGGAGATGCACAGATCGACGGTCTCACTCACGCCTGAAGTAACGAACACGTCGCGCACCGTCTTGATGCCCTTACGCGCTGCCTCCCCGCGAATGGCCTCAATCGCTCCCGGAATCCCTGGAGACGGCGCATAGCCGTTCTTTCCCTCGCGCATCGCCTTATACACGGCCTCGATGATGTGTGCCGGAGTCTGGAAGTCGAAGTTGAGCGGATCGCCAACGTTCAGCGGCAAAACCTTGTGTCCCTGCTGAATGACTTCGTCCGCCACGCAAGCCAAATCCCGAATCGCATAGCGAACGTTATCGAGACGCCTGGCAGCGGTAATCTCGTGAGCTGTCGTAGCTGGAGTCATGAAAGCCTCGCCGCAACGGGTGTGCAGTCTGCGGCCCGCGATTCAGATGCAAGAAGGATTCTAACCGCTGAAGCTTAGGGCGTGCAGAGAAAACGGATAGCGAGTGATTTAGTGCGGGCTGAAGCTGATGGAAATTTCTTCGATAGTTTGCGCTGGAGCCGGGACAAACTTCCACTTCGTCACCGCGCTGGCCGCGCTCTCAGCCAGGATGGGATTGCCGCCAACCACATCCACATTGCTCACTTTTCCATCCGGACTAACCGTAACCTTCAGACGAACCAGGCCTCCGATCTGAGCCCGCTTCAGAAGTTCCGAATATTCCGGCTTTACCGTGACCAGCACTTTGCGATCCGATTTAGCGGTTTTTTGAGCCAGCGCAGCCGGTGCACAGCCGCACAAGATGCAGAGTGTCAGAATCGCCGAGGCGGAAATTCCCCTAACGCTTCCGGCGGTTTGTGTAATGAGACGATTGAGCAAGACCAACCCACGACAAAACTGCGGACGGATTCGACCCCAAGCACTTGACGTACGTTAGGTCACCGGCGCGCGTGAGACAAGATTACCAAGGTACTTTGTGTCCTATTCGTTCTTTGCCGCTCCGGTCAGCACATTGATCAACTCCGGACCCGTCGGGCTGCCCCATCCCGTCACCAGGTCATATCCCGTCACCGCTGTGTACTTTCCATTGCTGCCGCTGATGATGTCGTGGAAGTCGCTGTCATAACTCGATCCCACGCCGATCGCATACAGCGCTGGATTCAGGAAACCAAGGGTTGAGCCTCCGCTCGCGACGGACTGCTCATTCGCCATCGCGATGAGGCCGGCCCACTGCGGAGCGGCGTAACTGGTTCCTCCATTTCCGCCGCTGCAGCCGCCGTCATAACAGCTGTATTGGTTGGTATTCGCCTCCGCCGCCACGTCCGGATAATTGCGCAAGGTTTTCGAACCATGATTCAGCTTGGTAATCACTCCTGAGAGTTGCTGATAACTGGGAATCGGAACTTTATTCTTTGAAGGACTCCCCGCACTCCCGTTCCAGCCAGTGTCCGCCTTCCATGCGCCCCCTGGGCCACTCGTGGTCAAGTCCGTCCCACCTACAGCCGTAATGTAAGGATCATCCGCTGGCCAGACCACGTCACCCGGAGTGCTGGAACCGCTGTCGCCAGTGGCCACGAATACACTCTGGCCCTGCACAGCCATTTCCTTGAAGATCGGATCCAGGCTGCTCTCATCATCATTCCATCCCCAGGAGCAGCTCAGTTGCTTGGCACTATTGTCCGCCGCCATCCGGTTAAAGATGGAGACGTCTTTGTCTCCCACGTAAACCAGGACTTCCTTTAGACCGGGAGCCATGGAGATTGCCATCTCGATGTCTATCACTTGTTCGCTGTCATCACAGGAGCTCGGCGGGCAGGTCAGACTCGCCCCATTCAGCGATACCCCGCGAACCGGGACCTTAAGCGGCTGTTTCACTTTGCTGAAGAAAAGCTTCACGTCACTAATCTCGTAGCCGGCATACTCAAATAATCCAACCCTTTGACCACTGCCGTTAAGCGGACCTGACCCATAATAGGCGGCCCGCATATCGCTCCCGATAAACTGGCCGCCTGGACCGGACCCCGTAGTCTTGGTCGCAGCATTTGGATGCTCAGAAGACCGAATATTCTTCGCGTGGGGCAATGTGTAGTTGTCGAGGCCAGAGATGTGTAACAGCGGCACATCGAGATCAACTGTAGGCTCGCGATCAGGTGCGTAGAAAGTGCGGCCCTCGGTGGGATGCTGATAGACGCCCAGAGTCACGTGGAATGCGCTCTCCATGTTTGCCGCTGGACCTTCGAGATCGATGACCATGCGGTTCGCATGAGTATCAATCACCGCCAAGCCGTTCGCTTGAGCAAAACTGAGCACCGCGGCGTAATCAGCTTCCGTGGGACCGAATCTTGCGGTAAATTCCTGCACGCTGAGATATTGGCGGTAGTTCGAGCTTTGCGGATCGTAAATCTGCCGCAAAAGATCGTCCAGCTCCGCTTCATTCCGCAGCGGCAGAGAAATCGCCAGGCTCAGACGCTGCGCGCTCGGAAGATGGCCCACTAATGGCGCAACTCCGCTGGCAACGGCCGCGGGAACGTGGCTCGACATAACGGGATGCTGCTCTGCCTGCGCACCAGATATGAAGGAAACTGTAACGACGCACAAGATGGCGGCAAGCCGCGGCAAGGTAACCGATAAGATTTTTTTCATTGGATCATTTCCCCCACAGGCTTGGTACTTTACAACGCAAAGGGTAGATGAACAAGCGGAGGATAGTCTCTAACAGGAAATATTTGGGGCATGTATTCACAGCAGGGAAACACTAAGAGAGCGCAGGGTTTATGTTGCCTCTCTGCGCTCTCCGTGGTGAAGTTTCTTCTTAATCTACTCGATCGATCTGCGCCTTCTGCAGCGTGTCCGAATAATCCACGTAGACCGACTTCCACTCGGTGTAGAAATCAATCGCTCCGATGCCGCCCTCGCGGTGCCCATTGCCCGTTGCCTTCGTGCCACCGAAAGGCAGGTGCACCTCCGCACCTATCGTCGGCGCATTGATGTACGTGATACCCGCGTAGAGGTCGCGAATGCCGGCGAATGCCTTGTTCACATCCTTGGTGTAGAGCGCGGAAGAAAGTCCGTACTCGATCCCATTCGCGATCTCAATGGCGTCTTCCAGATCGTCGCAGGGAATGATCGAAACCACGGGGCCAAAGATTTCTTCCTGCGCGATGCGCATCTTTGGATCAACGTCAGTAAATACGGTTGGTTCCATGAACCATCCATACTGATAATCGCCCTTGTCGAGGCGATTGCCACCGCACACCAGCTTCGCTCCTTCGTTTTGGCCAATTTCCACATAACTGAGATCAGTTTGCAATTGCTTCTCGTTGACCGCCGGACCCATCTCGACCGTCTCATCGAGTCCATTGCCAACTTTCAGTTTCTTGGCGCGCGCCACGTAGCGCTCCACGAACTCGCGATACACGCCCTTCTGCACGATGATGCGGCTGGTCGCCGTGCAGCGCTGGCCAGTAGTGCCAAAGCCTCCCCAGAGCCCGCCCTCAATGGCAAGTTCGAGGTTCGCGTCATCGAGCACGATCATAGGATTCTTGCCGCCGAGTTCGAGCGAGCAGTGCTTAAAGCTTTTGGCCGCGATTCCACCTACGATGCGGCCCACGGCAGAAGATCCGGTCAGCGAAATAGCGCGCACATCAGCGTGCTCCGCCAGTGGCGTACCCACGTCGGCGCCGAATCCGGTGACGATGTTGACCACGCCTTTCGGAATTCCGGCATCGGTGAAAGCGCGAACCAGATTGAATGTGGAGAGCGGTGTATCCTGCGCCGGCTTGATGACGCAGGTATTGCCGCAAACCACGGCGGGCAGCAGCTTCCAGGAAGAAATCGCCATGGGGAAGTTCCACGGCGTGATCATGCCGCAGACCCCGATCGGCTGGCGCACGGCCATCGCGAATTTGTTGGGCAGCTCCGAGGGAACAGTCGGGCCGAAGAGCCGTCGCCCTTCGCCGGCGTTGTAGTAGGCGGCATCAATCGCCTCCTGCACGTCGCCGCGCGTTTCCTTGAGCACCTTGCCCATTTCGCGGGTCATGTCGCGCGCATGCTCTTCTTTGCGGCCGATAAGAATTTCGGCGGCGCGGAAAACCATCTCGGCGCGCCGCGGGGCGGGTACCAGCCGCCATTTGGCAAAGGCTCGCTTGGCCGCGTCCACAGCGGCGTCAACGTCGGCCTTAGCCGATTTCTGAAAAACTCCGACCACATCGCGCGTGTCAGCGGGATTGCGATCCTCAAACGTTTCGCCGGTCGAGGATTCCACCCACTCGCCGTCGATGAAATTCTTGAAAACTTTGGTTGGGCTGTAGCCCAGCGTGGCCGGGGAAGCCAGTGTGTCGGTCGCCATAATGTCTCCTTATGAATGCCTGAATATTGATGCTACAGCCGGGATGGAAGGTGCGGCAAGGCAGGCTCATGTGGAGTTCGGAGGAATCGATACGAACGCCATGTTCAATGTCGTGCCGAGGCCGAATGACTATAGTATAATGACCATGATCGGAAGGATGCTCTGCGATGAAAAAGATGGCAGCGGGTAAGTTCAAAGTTCATTGTTTGGCGGTTATGGATGAAGTTCAGTCCAAGCGGGAAGCTGTGTTGATCACGAAGCGTGGCAAGCCGGTGGCGAAGCTGGTGCCTGCGGGCGAAGATAAAGGTAAGGACGAAATTTTCGGCTTTATGGCCGGCAAGATGAAGATTGTTGGCGACATTGTTTCTCCTGCATTTAGCCCCGAAGACTGGGGCGATCTGTATTGATTCTGCTCGATACACACGTTGTGATCTGGCTCGCCGATGACGAGACTCGAATCTCGAAGAAGGCAGAAGCAGCCATCGTGCAAGCGCGCCAGGCCGGAGAGGGTCTCGCCATCTCCGCGGCCACCCTTCTCGAGTTGGCCATGCTCTGCAGTAAAGGCCGCATCCAACTGAGGATCAGCCTGGAATCATTCATGTGCGAAGTGGAAAGCCGCTTTGTCGTCCTGCCGATTACCGGGCGCATCTGCGTTCAAGCTTTCGACCTACCGGCGAACTATCCAAAAGATCCGGTGGATCGAATCATTGGAGCGACGGGCATGGTGGAAGGCCTGTCATTGGTCACGGCCGATCGTGCAATCCGAAATTCGCGGGCCCTGCCTACGATTTGGTGAGCGATATTTGGACCCAACGCTTTCTCTTTCCTCCTGAATCTGCTTAAATCAAACTCAAGTTGCAACCGCCGCTGGCGGACGAGCGTTTCTAATCGTGGTCGACATTCATTCGCACATTCTTCCGGAAGTAGACGACGGGGCAAAATCCTGGGACATTTCCGTCGCCATGTGCCGCATGGCTGCCGCCGACGGCATCACACACCAGGTCGCCACGCCTCACGCCAACGACCGCTATCACTATGACCGCCCGTATCTTCAGGGACTAGTCGAACACCTGCAGCAACTGGTCGGCAACGCGCTCAGGCTCAGCCTTGGCTGCGACTTCCATCTTTCCTACGACAATCTGCAGGATGTCCTCGCCAATCCCTCCCGCTATGCCATCGCAGGCACGCACTACATGCTGGTTGAGCTCAGCAATTACAGCGTGCCGCAACAGATTACCGATTGTTTTATGAAACTCGGCGACTGCGGCATCACCGGGGTGATCACCCATCCAGAACGCAATCCGATTCTGCGCGAGAGTCCACAGCGAGTGGTGGAATGGGCCGAGCAAGGCTGCGTCATTCAGATGACGGGATCGGCGCTCACCGGATTCTGGGGAGAACGCGTTCGTCGCGCCGCCCACTGGCTGCTCGAACACGATGCCGTCCACGTTTTGGCTACCGACGCGCACGATACCGAAAAGCGTGTTCCTATACTTTCCACGGCGCGGGAGGCTGCCGCCGAGATCTGCGGCGAAGAAGTCGCGGATGCCCTCGTAGAAGGTAATCCCGCCGCCATCATTCAATCGCTGCCCTTGCCCTATTTTCCACGGCCGGTGAGCGGGAGTTATCGCAAGACCTCCGGAAATTAGTAGGGGAAATGTTCCTCGTGCGGAGCGGGACACTCTTATCCGCTGCTCTTGAACTTCCTTCTGTGGTTGCTTGAGCTACTGCGGATCGGATAAGCCTGAGGCGGGACTATTAGCCGGTACTGCAGGACTCGGAGTCATGCGTTCTCCCGGGTCGGCGCCGTGTGAAACCGGGTTTTGCGATAACGAGGAGGAAGTAACGGACGGTCCGTGGGAAACTTCTGGCCCGGTCGTCATCGCGCTCTCGGGATTCAACAGGTGATCGTGGCTGGGACCGAGGCCAAGGCTGATCAGCGCCCGTGAATCGGGTACGGTCTTCGATTGCCACCCATGATCCGCCTGATAGCGGCGCATGGCGTCTTCGCTGGCCTGATTCCAGGTTCCCGCCGGCTCGCCGGTCAAATAATGCTCGCGGATCAGTGCTTCCTGAATTGCCTCCGCACGCTCCGGATCGATCTTCTGCTGGCCGCGTGCCGTCTTTTTCTTGGAACTCTTCCGCCAACTCGCGTGCGTGGCTTTGCCGTTATGAGCCGCGGTTGTGCTCGATTTCGGATGCTTCGCGGCCGTGGAATGCGATGAAGAATGAGCCATCGGCTTCTTGGCGCTTGCGGCGTTGGTAGCGCTTGTTTTCTTGGCTGGAGAGGTCGTACTAGCCGCAGCGTCCGTCTGAGCTCGCGCTATGAGCGGTGAGCCGCTGACGCAAACCGCCGCCAGGGCGCAGGCTGCACCCAACCATCGCGTCACGGTCTTCGCGTAAGGCCTTAGTTCCAAAGGCAAAACCTCAAGTTGCCAAACGACCGCGCCGGCAGACTACCACAAAACACGATCACAAAAACAAAGTCCAACGAAAAACCGGCACTGTCATCATCGCTTATCGGATGACGCAATGCCAGTTCCCGTTGGCTCGTCCCTAGGTTACGGAAGTGTCCCGGCTACGAAAATGGTTCCATCCTGGCGAGTGGAACCGCGGGGACGGACAAGGAATACTACGTCCTGGCCGCTCTTCAGACCCGACGCCACTTTGGCGAAGTCCTCTTCGCTGTTGACCGGCTGTTTGTTGACCTCGAGAATCACGTCGCCGCGGCCCAGATTAATGTCCTCGGCAAACGATCCCGGCTTGACGTCCTGCACGATTACGCCTTTGCCCGCCGGCATGTCCAGCCGCTCCGCCATCTCGGGAGTGAGCTTGCGGATGGTGATGCCGAACTTGTCCTGTTTAGGCGTGCTCTCGTCGTTTCCACCCTCATCTTCGTTCAGGCGGGCCGCAAAGAGCTTGGCACGATCCGCGATCGTCACGGTCGTATCCTGCTTCTTGCCATTGCGCAGGAACTCGAGTTGCACCTTCGCCCCAGGCCTGCGCGAGGCAATATCCGCCACCAATTCAGACCCCTTCGTTACCTTCTTGCCATCTACGGTCGTGATCGTATCGCCCACTTTCAGTCCAGCCTGATCGGCCGGGCTGCCCGGCACTACGCTCGAGACCGCTACACCGCTGCCGTTTCCATAGACCCGCGTAATCGCGGGGTTTTCCACTGCATCGAACATAATGCCGATGGAACCGCGCACCACACGATGCTCCGGTCCGATGAGTTGGTTGTAAACCTCCGCCACAGTGTTCGAAGGCAGCGAGAAGCCCACGCCCGCATAAGCATTGGTTTCGCTCAAAATCGCCGTGTTGATGCCAATGACTTCGCCGTCCATATTGACCAGCGGCCCGCCGGAATTTCCCGGATTGATCGCGGCATCGGTCTGAATGAAAGTCTGGAACTGCCGCCCAGGCACGATATCGCGACCCTTAGCGGAAACAATGCCGGCCGTCACCGTACCCACCTGCCCGAACGGGCTGCCAATAGCCAGAACCCAGTCGCCCACCTGCATGCTGTCAGAGTTTCCCAGCTTGGCGATCGGCACCGTGCGATCCATATCAATCTTGATCACCGCCAGATCGGTCTCCTGATCTTCACCGACAACTTTGGCATCGTGTTGCACACCTGGAGGATCATCCTGCAGCCGCACGCGAATGCGATCCGCCTTATCCACTACGTGCCGGTTGGTAACGATGTAGCCCTTTGGATCGACAATTACCCCGGAACCGAGCGAACGCTCGCGAATCGCCGCGTCACCGTTCGGCCCACCCTGCCCGCCAAAGAAACGGTTGAAGAAGTCATCCATGCCGCCGTTACCGCCGCCCCCGTTGTCGTCCTCATCGGGGTTCTGCTCGCCTCGGCGCCGGTGTGGATTCTTGATGGTCGATTCGGTGTTGATGTTGACCACGCTCGGCCCTAACTGCTTGGCAATCTGCGAGAACTCATTGGAAAGTTGCTTGGGCGAAGGAATGGTTAGGGGAGTCGCATCGGAGGCCTTTTGCCCTTCCTTGCCCTTCACTCCGTAGGAAACTACGGTGCCAATCAAGATGCCCAGTGCCAACGTTGCCGCAATGCTGAACGAATAGACCCATCCGTGGGTCTTCAAGCGCAGCCAAAATGCCTGCGAATCCATATATCTGCTTCCTCCGAGACGGTAAACGTTTATTATACCCGTTTGCAAAGCCGCGACGGTGGATCGCGCGTTATGCGATCACCCGTCGGTTAGACGCACAAAATCGCTATTTCGTTTGGGAAAGTTACTTCGCTTCGTATACCGTTTTGCCGCCGACCACGGTGCGCAAGACTTTGGTCGCCAGCACTTTTTCCGCTGAGGACGCCGTCACATCGCGGTCGAGCACGATGAAATCTGCGAGCATCCCCGGTGCCAGCTTGCCCTTTTCCTTCTCCTCAAACTCGGCAAAGGCCGAACCTGCGGTGTAAGCCGCAATGGCCTGATCCATGGTCAGCCTCTGCTCTGGAAAATATTCCTGCTTGCCGTTTTCGCTCTTCCGCGTGACCGCCGCGTACAGCCCACGAAACGGGCTGACTGGTTCAACTGGATAATCCGTGCCAAAGGCCAGCGTCACCCCTTTGTTCAGAAACCCCGCCCACGCATAGGAAGTTGCGGCCCGCTTCGGGCCCAGCCGATCCTGCGCCCAACGCATGTCGGTGAGCACGTGGCTGGGCTGCATGGAGGCAATGACCTTCAACTCCTTGAACCGGGCGATTTGCGCCGGCGTAGTGACCTGCGCATGCTCAACCCGCAGTCGGAAATCATCTCCTCCGTTTACCGCCCTCACCTTCTGCTCGCGCGCGGCTTTTTCAGCTTCGGCGAAAGCGTCGAGAGCCATCTGAATCCCTTTATCGCCGATCGCGTGGAATCCCAGCTGAAAGCCAGCCAGCACCCGCTCTTTGGCCATATCGTTCAGCTTCGCCGCCTCATAGCGGGGTAAGCCGGAATTTCCCGGATCATCCGAGTACGGTTCCAGCAGCGCTGCCGTGTGGCCACCCAGAGAGCCATCCATGAAGCCCTTCAACATCCCCGTATGCAACATCAGATCCGACTGCGGATGCGAATCGCGCTTGCCCTTCAACTCCTCGACGGAATCATCGAAGGGCAGCCACTCGGAAATCCGCGCCGTCAGCTTGCCGTCTTTTTCGAGCTCCTCGTAAATCTGAAAGTTTTCCCAGTCTGGCGAATAATCCTGCGCCGAGGTCACACCATGCTCCGCCAGGTCCGCGAGTGCGACTTCAATTCCATGCCTCCGCACTTCGTGTGTTGGCCCTGGAATCACCGCCCGCACCGCTCCCTGCGCCGTATCGCGCAAAATCCCCGTGGGCTGCCCGTTGGCATCACGATCAATCTGGCCGCCTTCGGGTTCGCGGCTGGCAATGGTGATACTCGCCAACTGCAGCGCCCGTGTATTCGCCACGGCAAGGTGACCATCCACACGATCGAGAAACACAGGGTGCCCCCCCGAAACCTCATCCAGATCCCAGCGGCTGGGCAGAACCTTCACCGGCCACATCGTCTCGTCCCATCCTCCGCCCAGAATCCACTCGCCTGGTTTGGCCGTCTGCGCTTTGGCCCGCACGCGTTCGCGGAATTCATCCAGCGTTTTCACTCCAGTTAGATCCGCACTCAACTTCTGCAGTCCGGCATCGGCCAGGTGCAGGTGCGCGTCATCAAATCCCGGCATGACGAAGTGCCCGTCCAGATCGATAACCTGCGTCTGCGGACCCTTGAGTTTTTGGATATCTATATTTTTGCCGACGGCCTGAATACGCTCGCCGCGTATCGCGATCGCCTCCTCGCGCAGAATCGAACTGAACGGTGTGTTCGACGGCACTCCCGTATAGACATTCGCGTGCATGAAGATCACGTCCGCCTTCGGGCCGGGAGCAGCCGGCGATTGAGCAGGCACCGCATTCTGCGCCTGCAAAAAAGCGACGCAGCAAAAGACCACGGCAAAAGCCGGGTGCCCCATCCTTCGCGTTTTTTGCGAAGGATGGGATTCCAATACTGCGTTCGGCTTATGGATGGCGCAGCGCCTCAGCGCTGCGAAAAGATGTTTCCTTCTCCCGAGGCTTATACCCCCCGAGGCCGCCAATCTCCTCATCATTCGCCCGAGTCCCCCGCTCCCGCCAGCGCCAGCATGGTCAGCAGAATCCGCTTTAGTCCCAGCTCGCGTCCGTTGCTGTCGAACCACTCTTGCAAAGTGTGTGCTCCACCGCCGGACCCGCCGCCACCAATGGCGATGGCCTCCTGCCCCATAGACAGCGGAATGTTCGCATCCGTCGACGCGCGCTGCACCTGCGCTGCGTTGTTCAGTTGATTATCCACGGCGCGGATCACGTGCAGAATCCGGGCACTCGTCGCCAACTCTCCTGCCGGGCGGTTGCCGATCGGCACCATCTCGCAATTCACGCCCGGCCGTTTCTGCGCGGAGGACTTCATCTCCGCCGCCATCGTCTCGTCTTCCACCGCGCGATTCAGCGCCTGCCGCAGCGTTTGCTCCAGTCGCTCCATCTCGCTCATGGAAGTTGAGCGGATATCCACTTTCATGCTGGCCGACTCGGGAATCGAATTCACCGACGTTCCCCCGCGAATCACCCCAATGTTGAACGTGGTCTTCGGCGCCGTAGGCACCGGCGTTGCGGCGAAGGTATCGATGGCCTTGGCCAGAATCACCACCGGATTAGGAGCGCCAAAGTCGCTCCACGAATGTCCGCCTGGACCGCGCACGATCACCTCAAAGCGGCGGCTGCCCAGAGCCTCGGCCACAATCGTGTCCGCTCCCGCCCCGTCGAGCACCACGCTGTATGCAATCGAATCCTTCCAGCGCGGCGTGGCAAAGATGTGCCGCATCCCTCGCAGGTCACCTTCGCCCTCTTCACCTACGTTGCCGATGAACACAAACGGCAGCGCATGGCGCAGTCGCACCGATCGCAGCAGCGCGGCAATCCCGAGCATCGCCGTCACTCCCGCCCCGTTGTCGGAAACTCCCGGTCCGTACAACCGGCTGCCCTGCTGACGGATATTCAGCGGCGTGTTGGCAGGGAATACAGTATCGATGTGCGCGCTCAGCGCCACGTATCGCCGTCCGAATCCCGGATGCACGCCGAACACATTACCCACATCGTCGGTGCGAATGTCATCGAGCCCAACTTCGCGAAACCGCTCTGCCAGCCATGCCCCGCGCGCCGATTCGCCGAATGGAGGCGCCGCAATCCGTGCCATCTCCATCTGCCACTGCGTCAGTTGCGGCTCCTGGGTGCGCAACCAGTTGAACGCCGACCGCACCTCCGGCGAGGCCGCCAGGCGCGCCACATCCTGTTGCACTGTGGGTGCAACGTCCGGCAGATCCGCGCGCGGAGGAAGTGGGCTCATGGGAAGTTATTGCGTCATCTTACAACGTGGCGGAAGAAACGGGGATTGCCGAAATTGAGAACGGCCAGGGTGCGACGTCCGCAGTTTTAGGAGGATTTTTTTCGGGCCGCCCCATGCTTCATCGCGGACTGGCTGCGGAGGGACGCGCATCGTATGCCGAAAAGATGCTCGAACCCGCGTTCTCCGGCGTGTGTCACGCGAACGGCGCGCGTGTCACGCATTCGAGCCAGCCACTTCATCTCAATCCAACGAGCCAGCAAGGCGGTTCCTAATGCTCCGCCAATGTGGTGATGGCGCTCCGTCCAATCGAGACACTTGTGGGAAAACGATCGCCGCAGTCGACGCAGTGAATCCACATCGATGTCGAGGGAATGCAGCAGGTCGTTGCCCTTGGGAGTCACTGCGAATCCGTCTTCCTGATGCCGCAACGCGCCTCTCCGCAGGAGCTCATCGCGCAGCGCAATCGCCAGCACGCCCGCGAGATGGTCATAGCATGTCCGTGCAAAACGTATTTCCGGCATGACTGGACCTCCAGAATGTTGAGCCAGCGCGCCCAACGCCTCAATGGCTGCGGCAACATCGGTGTTCTTAAGACGAAAAAGCCGCTGCCGTCCGCTGCGCTCAGAAACAACCAGGCCGCCCGAAAGCATCTTCGAGAGATGCGAGCTCGCGGTCTGCGGCGAGACGGCCGCAGCCATCGCCAGGTCCGACGCGGAATGGGCGTTGCCGTCCAACATCGCGGTCAGCATTCGGATACGCCCAGCTTCACCGATCAGTCCGGCGATGCGCGTAATGGAATCAGCATTCATACTTCGATACACATTTAAACATGGATGTGGGGCCCGGCGCTAGTCTTGTTTTCAGATGCCTTGGCGATCGCAGGCCAGGCCTCTCAAGGAGAATCCATGAAGGCAATCGCTACACGAGTCGCGGTAATCCTCTTCGCCGCTGCGACGACATTTGCCCAAGCGCCAAAGCAGAAAGACACCCCAGCCGTCAGCATTGTCGGCTACGTCCGCGATAGTGGCTGCGTGCATCGCTTCCACGAGGTCGTTAAGCCGTTGCCCAACGGATGCGTCGAGGCATGCGTGCGCGGCGGCTCACCGCTGGTGCTATTAACCAAGGATGAGCACGTATACCACCCCATCTCTGCCGAGATGCCCGATGTCGACGTGCGCCCACGCCTTCTGCCATTCCTCGGCAAACTTGTGAAGATCACCGGACGCGTCTACACCCGCGGCGGCTCCGACGCGATTTCGCTGGAGCAGATCGAAGACGTAAAGGAATGACCCCATCGAAACACATTTCTTGCGATTCAACCCAGGAGGCGCCATGAAGGATTTAACGATCGCGCTGGAGAACCGCCCCGGCGCCTTAGCCGAAATGGGTGACGCCCTGGGCCGCGCTGGCGTGAGCATCGAAGGCGGAGGCGCATGGGTGGTCGACGGCCATGCCGGGGCACACTTTCTCTTCGAGGATGGAACCGCCGCTCGCAGAGCGCTTGAGGCAGCCGGCATCCGTGTTCTGGCAGAGCGCGACGTGCTCATCCAGCGACTGAATCAGGCTGAACCGGGTCAGCTTGGAAAAATCTCGCGACGAATGGCAGAGGCGGGCGTCAATATCGAAGTACTCTACAGCGATCACGAGCACCAGTTGATCCTGGTCGTCGACGACACCGTCCGGGGACGAGCGGTTTCCGCGGCATGGACGCGCGAACAGCCGTCAACCGAAAATGAGCAACATTCAGCGAGAGAGCATGGGGAGCAAACATGAAACAGCACAACTATGAAGTCCGCATTGATTGGACTGGCAACGATGGCGTCGGAACGAAGACTTACAAGGGCTATCGCCGCGACCACGCCATCAGCGCTGCCGGCAAGCCGCAGATTTTAGGCTCCAGCGATCCCAGCTTTCGGGGCGATCGATCCCGCTACAATCCAGAAGAACTTCTGGTCGCAAGTCTTTCTTCCTGTCACATGCTCTGGTACTTGCATCTGTGCTCCGCGAATCATGTGACCGTCCTTGACTATCACGATGCGGCTTCGGGTGTGATGCGAGAAAATGAGGACGGTTCGGGAGAGTTCATCCACGTAACGCTGAGACCGGCAGTGAAGGTCTCCGCTGGCGATGATCGAGCCAAGGCTCTCGCCCTACACAACGAAGCCCATCACTTGTGCTTTATCGCGAGGTCCGTGAACTTTCCGGTAGAGGTCTCACCGGAAATTGTGGAAGCAACTGGATCCGCTGCGTAGCGTGCAGCCATCAACCTGATGGCGGAGGCAATCTTCTCCTCCTACGCCAGCCGGCTCTCAATGTATCCCGCTCTCCGTTCCACGGCGGCAACTAGCTTTTTCGTGGCCGGAACATCAATCCCGTGCTTGCGCGCGCCGCGCAGGATCGGCCCTGCAATCGCGTCCAGCTCCGGCGGATTGTGGCGTTCCACATCTTTTTGCATGGAGCTGCGCATGCTTCCCGGCATGCCGGCTACACCGGAGAGCACCTTCTCCGGATCAACGTTCGCGCCCTCGGCGACGCCAACCGCGCACGCTTCCCGAACGCATGCGATGCCCAAACTTCGCCACTCGGGATCACAAAGAATTTCGCCGACCGTCTTATCCGCCGCAGTTGTGCTCAACGCAAACGGCGCCAGGAACACCAGCTTGCCCCACATCAGCGTTGGCTCATCGTCAATGAAACGGCAGGTAAAACCGATTTTCTGAAGCTCATCGAGCGTGCTGCCCAGCAGCGCCCGTCCGGCCGAGAGAACATTCAGAAGCGCAAATGGAGAGCGATGTACGATGTGCGCCGGGCTCACACGCTCCGTCTCGCCTGCGATCGTGGCCGGAATCAACCGCCCAGAGCCATATCTGGCGCGCAGCAATGCTACATGGTCGATGCCGTTGAGCAGCGGGACCATTGCCGTCACCAGATCCGGATTTTGGAGCGCAGTGAGCGCCGGCTCCAATTGCGTTGCCTTCACCGTCAGCCAGAGCACATCAACCGGAGGAACTTCCGCCGCCACGGTGACATCGACCGCAAAATTTCCGAAAGGACTCTCCAGTCGAAGTTGTTTTGGATAGCGCTCTAACGTCTCAGGCCGCACCACCAGCGTGACAGATTCCCCCGCTTGCGCCAGGCAGGCGCCGACTAGGCCGCCGACGCCGCCCGCTCCAAGAATCGCATGCCGCATGAGTCCTCCTGAGACTGGGTGCCCCGTCCTTGTCTCTCCCGGCATTTCGGGAGAGACAGGGCGGGGGTTCTGACTTTCCTCAGCCGTCAGCTATGCCGCACCGTTGCCGGCAAGCACTCCACAACTTCTGCGTCAGTCAACGTATGGTCGCTGGCCTTGGCTCGTTGATAAATGCGTTCGACAAGATCCTCCGTGGCCGGAATGCCGCGCCGCTCCAGCCAGAACAGCACATTCGATTTTCCGCTCATCGGACCGATATCAATGATTTGCTCCAGCCCGAAAACATGCGAAGGCACGCCCGAGTAAACCGTGTTGGCGAGCACGACATCGTTCTTGTGGTACGCCTTGATAATCGCCGCCGCGTGCACACCCGTAGCCGTGCGGAATGCGTCATCGCCCACCACCGGATAATTCGCCGGAATCGGCACACCCGTGGCGTGCGAAACGGCTTGGCAATAATGTTTCAATTTAGTCAGGTCCTGCTGATCCCACGGCGCAATTCCCATCAGCTTGAGATTTACCAGCATCTGGTCGATCTGCGTATTCCCCACGCGCTCGCCCAGACCAATGGCGCAGGCGTGCACGCAATCCGCCCCCGCGATCACCGCCGCCATCGAATTGGCAATTGCGAGACCGCGATCGCTGTGCCCGTGCCAATCCACGCGAATCTTTTCCCCGGACGGCTTGACGACTTCCTGGATCACAAACCGCACCAGCGCCAGAGCACCCATGGGCGTGGCATGCCCGGCGGTATCGCAGATGACGATGGCCCTTGCGCCGCAACTGATCGCCGTCGAATACAGTCGCTTCACCGTCTCCGGATCGCAACGGCTGGTGTCTTCGGTGACGTACATCGCTTCCAGACCCAGCGAAACTGCATACTTCACAGCCTTCTCAGTGGTCTGCAAAAGAAAGTCGTCCGACCATCCCTCGGTAAATCGGCGAATCGGGCTGGATCCGATGAACGTGGCCGCCTCGATCGGCAGTCCAGTTTTCTGCACGATCTCGGCAATGGGACGAATGTCGTTCTCATGCGTGCGCGCCGCGCAGTTGGCGCGAATCTTCATCTTTTGCGCGACGATCTCCCGCGCCAGCGCCGTCACATGCTCGACCGCTCGCGGCCCTGCGCCGGGGAGTCCAAGATCAAGGGAGTTGATCCCCAGCGTTTCCATCAGATGAAGAATTTCAATTTTCTCGGCAATCGAAGGGTCGCGGACCGAAGGCGACTGCAGCCCATCGCGCAGGCTCTCATCGTTGAGCAGCACTGGCCCCGGCGGCTTTAGCCCCGGCGGATGATTCTTGTTCCAGTCGTAGATGAGTTCGGAAGTGTTCATGGGCGAGTATCTAGTACCTAGCACCTATTTCCGAGTGGACCCGCGCCTCTTGTGGCTCGGTACCAGGTACTCGTTACTATTTTTCCTTCGGCGGCAGCGTCAGTCCAAACACAGAAATCATTCCCTGCCCCGCTACGTTCACCTTCGCCTCTGCTGGATTCGGGAGATAGAGCATCTGGCAGTGCTCGCAGCGGTAAACTTCGGCATCCGGCCCCCACGCCTTTTCGGCGTCACCGCAGGTCTGTTCGACCACATCCGTGGTATAGAACCAGCGCTTTAAATGGCCGCCGCAGAACTTGCCTTTTTCATTTTTCTCGTTGCAGGCACGCTGCCCGGCCTTTTTGATCTTCACTTTATGATGTGGAAGTTGTGCGGGAGTTTGTGGAGTAGAAGCTGTCGTGTCGCCAGTCGCCAAGGACTCACCTTCGTTCGCGCGGCGTTCATGCCGCCGGATTCGGCCCTACGAGCGCCATTGTACTCGAAGCCTAAAGCCCCACCCAAGCCGCGATGTCGTATTCTAGGGCCTTATTCCCGTGCCGGCAATCCAACGCCAGAATGAGCCTCCTATGAATCGTTCGTCGTTCCGCGCGAAAACAATCGCGCTATGCTGCTCGACCCTGCTGATCCCGCTCGTATTTCTGTTACACCTGACCCATGCCCAGACACCGCCAAGTAAAACGGTTGAACACGGCAACGTCCAGCTCGAACTGGTGCATACCGAGACTGGCTTTTTCGAAGCCTGGAAGACGAAGAATGAAACCTACTTCCGCGCTCACATGCCGGAGGATGGAATCTTCTGGGGCGAGTCCGGCACATTTTCTCGCGACCAGCAATTACAGCAACAGCAAGCAGCCGCCAAGGTCTGCACTGTGGAAGGCTACGGCCTCTCTGGATTCGGCGTCCTTCCGCTCACCGCGGGAGCATATTTGCTCACCTACGAAGCCGAGCAGTATGCCACCTGCAACGGCGAAAAACTTCCAATCCACGTGAACGGCAGCTCGATTTATGTTCTCAGGGCCGGCCAATGGCAGGCAATCTACCGCGCGCAGGTTCCGCAGAAGAATCAAAGCTGAAAGTTGCGCAGAAGAAGTTAGAATTCCAGCTTCGGTTTGGCCTGATCCTCGCCAACGCGGCCGACTGTGATCTCAGCCTTGTAGTAATTCTCGCCCTTTACCGGAGCGCCTGCCATCCGGCGCAGGATTGCCAGTTGTCCGACGTGAGTGAGCGCATCGGCCACCGGTCCTTGAAACAATTTCTCCAGCCGAGCCTCCACCGGCACGCCCGAAGCTAGGAAGTCATCGAAGGTCTTTAGAGCGGCGAAAAATCTCTCCACTTCTTTTCCCCACGGCAGGGGCTTTGAGTTATGCCATGCCTGCTTGCCTTTCGCAATCGTGAGCGCCCAATCGAACAGATCGCCCATATGAGCCACAATTTGAACCGGCGTGCGCAATCCATCTGCGCCACGGAACTCGCCAAATGTATCGGGCGCGTTACGCAAGGCGTTGCCGGCGCGATACGCAAGCGCGGCCAGCGTGTGACGAAATAATTGCATCTCCGAATCAGAGTTCGCAGGAGTGTTCATGGACACAAGATACACTTGACCTTGGGGCAACGAAAAGAGGATGAAAAGCATGCCGAAGAATGCCGATGCCGCGCAACCAGGTCTGGTCAGCCGCGAGAATGCGGAGCATTATCGCTGGGGAAATGACTGCGACGGCTGGCATCTGGTGAAAGACGGAAGCCTGAGCGTGATCGAAGAGTTCATCCCTTCCGGCGGGTGCGAAGTCCGCCACTACCATAAAAAGGCGCAGCAATTTTTCTACATTCTCTCCGGCGAGGCCATGATGGAAGTGGAGGGACGAAGCACGCTGCTTCGCGCCGGCAGTGGCATCCGAATCCTGCCCGGAGCCCGCCATCAAATCAGCAATCCGTCGTCCGGCCCCGTGCGTCTTCTGGTGATCTCGCAGCCGCCCAGCCGCGGCGACCGCTTCACGGAATAATTCGCCGGTGATAATCCTGGCCGTAGGTTCTAGGCTGAAGTCTCGACCTCGCCTATCTTGGCTGCATCCGCCGGTTCGCACAAGCAGAGGTCCGTAAAAACAAATCCGTCACGGGTAACCGTGACTCCATTTTGTACTGCGATGGCCTGTGCAAACATGGGACCGTCATACACGAACGTGTGAAACTCGCCGTTCTCCCCACACGGATCGATACCGGCGGGAAATTCATCCAACAGTTGTCGATCCAGGTCGCGTCCGGCAAACGAGGCTGGCAGTTTCTTGGGATCGAGACAAACGATACGACTCCGTAATCCGCCCGCCCACATGTCATGGATAAGCTGCAGTGTATCGATCTTCCACAACGGGAAGACGGGCGCAAGGCCAATGCCTCGCATGCGATCTTCGCGATATTGGCGCACGTCTTCGAGGAACAAATCACCAAAGGCGACGGCCTGAACGCCAGCATCGATCGCCTTTGCGCATGTCGCGCTCATCGCCGCTTCGTATTCCTGATTGGAACACGGCCACGGCAGTGGGACCTTCCACAAGCGAAGTCCGGCGGCTGCGGCCTGGGCTTCGACCAATTCACGCCGCACCCCGTGCATGGCGACGCGGTCAAAGCGGGCGTTGACGGTGGTCAGGAGGCCAACGATTTCGTATTCATTGGATTGACGCAAAACGTGCAGCGTCCAGGCGCTGTCCTTGCCGCTGCTCCAGGATACAAGTGCTTTCTTTCTCAAGCCGCTGAACTTCCTTTCGCGAATTCTCCTTCACAGCGGCTTGCGCCGCACCACTCCGGCCACGCGCAACGCTCCACGCAATCGTGCCACCACCCCTCGCGCAAACTGCATATCCAGGAAACCATCCATCTGGCGCGCGAACTTCGCTCCGTATCCGTACCACCAGACTTTTTTCATTTCGGGCATCAGGTCCACGTCCACATATTTCAATCGAACCATTTCTTCCAGCCCAAATCGCCCGTGAGCACGGCCCATACCGCTGGACTTCACCCCGCCATGCGGCGCCTCGCTGATGCCGAAGCAGGACACTACGTCATTCACCATAACGGTTCCCGCATGAATTCGCCTCGCCAGCCGCTCGCCGCGGTTGTTGTCGCGAGTCCACACACTCGCCGCCAGTCCATATTCGGAATCATTCGCCAGCCGCACCGCTTCGTCGTCGCTATCGAATGCCATCACGGGAAGCACCGGGCCAAACGTTTCCTCTCGCATGATGCGCATGTCATGTGTCACATCCGCCAGAACAGTAGGCTGATAAAAATTTGGCCCCATTTCCGGTAACGGTAAACCTCCCGCCAAAACCCGCGCCCCGCGTGCTGCAGCATCTTTCACGTGCTCCTCTACAATTCGCAACTGCCGCTCGTGAATCATCGGACCCACATCCGCTTCGCGATCAAGTCCGGGGCCAACTCGCAATCTCTTCGTCTTCTCGACACACGCCTTCAGGAATGCTTCGTACAAATTGCGATGCACATAGCAGCGCTCCACCGACAGGCAGGTTTGCCCCGCATTGAGAAACGCTCCCCAAACCGCCGCGCTCGAAGCCACATCCACATCGGCGTCATCGAGCACCAGCATCGGATCTTTCCCGCCGAGTTCGAGCACTAGGGGAAGCAGTCGTTCTGCTGCAGCCATCGCAATACGTTTCCCCGTGGCCACGCTTCCCGTAAACACCAGCTTGTCGATTCTTGAATCGATCAGTGCTGCACCCGTTGCCCCATCGCCCACCAAGACCTGAAAAACATCGTCAGGAACGCCTGCCGCATGCAGCAGCGACTTCAACTCCAAAGCCACCAGCGAAGTAAACTCCGAGGGCTTCAGCACCACCGCATTTCCCGCCGCTAACGCCGCAAGCGTCTCCGTCGCAGGAATCGAAAACGGATAATTCCACGGAGCAATAATCCCGATCACGCCGTATGGCTCCCGCACCAGTTTCCCGCGCTTCAACTTGGTCGCCAGATTTCCGTGCGGCAATGGTTCGTCGCGCAGCAAGCGGTAAGCGTTCTCGATCAGGAATCGCGCCGCATCGAGCACCACCAGCACTTCGGTGGTCAAAGCTTCAGGCACAGGCTTGCCGGCCTCGCGCGAGATGGCCTCGGCGATCTCTCTTTTATTCTCATGCAACCGACGCTGAAACTCGCGCAGGACCGCAATCCGCTCCCGCACCCCGATCGCCGCCCATGCTTCCTGGGCGGCACGTGCTTTCGCCACAGCGGCTCGCACCTCACTCTCGCCCGCGCATTCCAACTCGCGCAGAACTTCCCCCGTCGCCGGATTCACCGACGCGAGCTTGCGCGCCGCGACTTGTAGTTCACTCGGCATTCATCGCTCGTACAGACGTAGCTTGCTACTGCTGGTGGGGCGATGTCCACTGCCCCGCCGCTCAGTACTCCACATTTACCAGATACAACCCGCTCGCCGGCGTAGTGGCTCCCGCCGCGGAGCGGTTGTGGGCCTCAAGAATCCGCGTCAGATCCTCCGCCTTCAGCGTTCCTTTACCCACCAGAATAAAAGTTCCCACCAGATTGCGAACCATGTGATGCAGAAATCCTGATCCTTTCACCGTGTAGACAAACTCATCACCTTGCCGCTCCCAGAAAGAAGAAAAAATGCGCCGCACATTCGATGCCAGCTCGCCTTCGCGCCCTCGCTCCGGATCGACCGCGGCAAACGAAGTGAAATCGTGCTCGCCTTCGATCATCTTCGCCGCGCCAGTCATCCCCTGCTCATCGAGCGGAAAGGGATAATGCCACACGTACCTTGCCAGAAATGGCGGGCAAATCGCCGCGCGGTAGATGCGATAGCGATAGGTCTTAGCCCGCGCCGAATGCCGCGCATGAAAATCTGCCGCCACTTCGTCCACACCGAGCACTCGAACCGACGCCGGCAAAACATCATTCAGTGCCTTCACAAAGTTCGCCGTGGGGACCGAGGACTCCGTGACAAATGTCGCCACCTGCGCGAGCGCGTGCACCCCGGCGTCGGTTCGCCCGGAGCCCTGCGGCAAGACCTTTTCACCGGTGATTCGTCCAATGGCTGAGGCAAGTGTGCCCTGCACGGTCTGCGCATCGGGCTGCACCTGCCAACCCGCGAAATCCGATCCGTCATAGGAGAGAATCAGTTTGAGATTGCGCATACGATCTTTCGAGTCCCACAGCCCCGCTGCTTCATCCAAAACATTTCACGATTTCGACTTTCCCCGTGGCCGAGGACTTTAGATTCTCAATGGCGTTAAGCATGGCGAGCACTTTACCAGTTTCAATCGCTGCGGTGCCCTCGAAAGTGGACCTGGCGTCTCGGATATACTGTTGCGTTCCAATCACTTTCGTGGCGTTACGGAATTTTGGTCCGTTTCTCCGGACCCCTCGTTTTTCAGGAACCCGGACGCCGCTGCTTGCGTACTAACTTCTGTGTACAACTTTCTTTAGGAGCGATCTGGGCGGAAGGTTGTTACCAGATACTTTTGCAGCAAGATCTTAGTCAAATCAACATTTTCACGGTTCTCATGAACGGAGATCAGTAGATGCCATTCGCACGCATAAACTCAAGTGTTCGGCGGGCCACCGCCGCAGTGTTGTTCGGAATGCTGACCATTGCCTGTTGGGCCCAGGAACCGCCGGCCGCGCCCACTCCGCAAAACACGCCAGAGGCGCGTCCTCTGCCGGTGCTGAATTATTCACAGCCGGTTTCACACTTTCCGAATCCGGTCGCGCCCTACACGCCGCGCCACGTGGCCGCTCCCAATCTGGCCAACACCGCGCGCGTCGATTCTTTGATGCACGATGGCAAGCTTTATCTATCGCTGAATGACGCAATCGCCCTCGCGCTCGAGAACAATCTCGATGTCGCCATCGCCCGTTACAACCTGAACATCGCCGATACCGACGTGCTGCGCTCGAAAGCGGGCGCCAGCATTCTCGGCGTCAACGCTGGAGTCGTGCAGAACACTCCCGGCGGCGGCGTCGGGGGCATCGGCGCAAGCGCCGGTGCGTCTACCGGCGGTACGAGCCTGGGAGCTGGCGGCATCGGCGCCGGCACCAACGGCCTGGTAAGTTCCACCCTCGGTCTCGGACCAGTTATCAACACCTTTGATCCGGTCATTACCGGAACGCTGCAGGAAGATCACGCCGAGAGCGTATCTTCCAGCTTGTTCAACGGCGTTCCGATTCTCGCGCAAAATACTGGCACTGTAAATTTTGCCTACAATCAGGGTTTTGCCTGGGGCACCAATTTACAGGTCGCATTCAACAACACCCGCACAACCTCCAACGTCCCGTTTAACACATACAGCCCGCTCATTAATTCCTCGCTCCGCCTTCAGTTGACCCAGCATCTCCTGCAGGGCTTCGGATTCCCTGCCAACACCCGCTTCATTCACATCGCAAAGAACAACCGCGAACTTTCTGACGTCGCGTTTCGTTTACAGATCATCGATTCAGTCGATCAGATCGAAAACATTTATTGGGATCTGGTCTATGCCTACGAGAACGCGCGCGTGCAGAATGAATCGCTGGCCTTTGCCCAGAAGACTTTATCGGACACAAAGAAGCAGGTAGAAATCGGCAGTCTTGCTCCCATCGAAACCGTGCGAGCACAAAGCACGGTCGCGCAAGATCAGCAGCTCGTGACCACGGCTCAAACCAACCTTCAGCTGGAACAGCTGCTAATGAAGAATGCGCTGACCCGCACCTTGAAGGACCCAACGCTGGCCACTGCAGAGGTCATTCCGACCTCCACGATGGAAATTCCGGCAGAGGAGCAGATCGTACCCACTGAAGATCTCATCAATGATGCGCTCCGCCATCGCGCCGAATTGGTCGAGACCCGCATCGACTTGAACAGCCGCGATTACAGTAACAAGGCAGTACGGAGCGCCCTTCTGCCGTCACTGGATCTGTTTGCTTATTACGCCGGATCAGGCCTCGGCGGCTCACAGAACCCCAACAATCTCTGCGCCAATCAGACTCCGGACCAGCTGCTATTGGGCTTCTGCGCCGGTCAGAATCCTAACACCGGCACTACTGCGATTCCTCCGGTCACCCCAGTGAGCATCAACGGGACATGGAATCAGCTTGTGAATTCCACTGCTCCCGACAAGGGCGTAGGCCTGCAACTCAATATTCCCATCCGCAACCGCGCCGCCCAGGCCGTGCAGATTCGCTCCGAACTGGAATACCGGCAGGCCCAGATGCGCCAGCAGCAAATCGAAAATCAGGTTGGTATCGAGGTCCGCAACGCCCAATACGCCGTTCAGCAAAATCGCGCCAGCGTTGATTCCGCCCAAGCCGCTCTTGCTTTGGCGCGCCAGTCGCTGGATGCGGAGCAGAAGAAATATCAGTTCGGCACTTCCACAACAACTTTGGTCCTCCAATACCAGAGCCAGCTGGCGACCGCCGAATCCACTCTGGTGAATGCCACGGTTGCCTATGAAAAATCGCGCATCGAGATGGATCGCGCTACAGGGAACCTGCTCGATCACAATGGCATCAGCATGGACGATGCGGCTCGCGGCCAGGTCACCCGCCTGCCCAACGTGCCCTACATCGCGCCGCGCAAGGATCTACCTTCCGTAGCGCAGCCCTTGCCACAAGCAGCCGCTCCGCAGCCGCAGCAGTGAGAGATCGAGACAGAAGCCGGCGTGGCCCAGACTGCGCCGGTTTCATCTCACAATTCTTTACAATCCCCGCACCCTTTCAGAAGCTCTATCCCGCTAAGATGGAATGGCGCAAGAGTCGAAGTTCCCGATACCGGTATCTTGCGCGCCCAACTTCTAAGAATCTATCTTGTGCCTTCAGCGTGATGCACAATCCACCCGGTTCTATTCTTGAGGAGATATGCTATGTCCTTGCCCCGACTGAGCGTGGCTAGATTGCGCCCTGCCCTGCTTCTGGCGGTCCCTGCGATTTTGGCCTGCGCACCGTTGTCATCGTCCTCGCTGGCGCAGAATGTTCCTCCGGCTCCCACGCCCCAGACCGCACCGGCTCCGGCCCTGCCGCAGACGGTGCATCTGCAGGACTATTCCAAACCGCGCTCGGCGTTTCCCCATATCTTGCAGCCGTACCAGGCGCAGCAGGTAGCGCAGCCGAACGTTGGCAATTCGCCGCGCATCGACTCGTTGATGCGCGACGGAAAAATTTACCTCTCCATTGACGACGCCGTCGCGCTCACCCTCGAGAACAATCTCGATCTCGATATCGCCCGCTACAACCTCAACATTGCCGACACCGATTACTTGCGCGCCAAATCCGGCGCAAATATTCTCGGCGTCAACGCCGGCATCGTGCAGAACACTCCCGGGGGAGGCGTCGGCGGCCTCGGCGGCACCGTCGGCTCCGGCACCGGTGGAACCACCGTAGCCGCCAGCGGCATCGGTACCGGAACCAACGGCCTGGTCAGCTCCACGCTCGGCATTGGCCCGAACATCACCAGCTTCGATCCCGTCATTACCAGCACGCTGCAGCTCGACAAAGACGACGCGGAATCAGTCAGTGTTTTCAGTCCTGTGCCGGTCGTTGCCCAGAACACCTACACGGCGAACTTCGCCTACACCCAGGGATTTCAATGGGGCACCAGCATCACCGCGGGATTCAACAATACCCACGCCACAAGCAACAATCCCACCACTCTACTCACCCCGGAGTTAAGCTCGAACTTCCAGTTCAAGATTACGCAGAATCTTTTGCAGGGCTTTGGATCGCTTCCTAACCTGCGTTTTGTCCGCATCGCAAAAAACAATCGCGAGATTTCTGACGTGGCGTTCCGATTGCAGGTCATCACCACCGTCGATCAGATCGAAAATATGTATTGGGATTTGGTCTATGCCTACGAAAACGTCCGCGTGCAGCAGGAAGCGCTCAATTACGCGCAGAAGGCGCTCGATGACTCCAAGCAACAGGCAAAAGTCGGCACCGTGCCGCCCATTCAGGTTGTAAGCGCACAGAGCACAGTCTCCACCGACCAGCAAAACCTGATCTTGGCGGAGAATAACCTGCAGTTACAGCAGTTGCTGATGAAGAACGCGCTCAGCCGCAGCATTGAAGATCCGGTGTTGGCCGAAGCCGATGTGATTCCCACCTCCACCATGCAGCTTCCCGAGCGGGAGCCCGTCATCCCTGCGCAAGACCTGATCAATCAAGCCCTCGACCATCGCGCCGAACTTGTCGAGTCGCGCATCGATCTCAATTCGCGCGACCTCAGCAGCAAAGCCGTCCGCAACGCCCTGCTGCCCACGCTCGATGCCTTCGCTTATTACGGTGGATCGGGAGTTGGCGGCAATATCAATCCCCTTGTGCCCGCCTGCCCATCTTCGGCCAAATACTGTTATACGCAAAGTGAAAACCCACCGCCCTTCCAGACCGCGACCTCGGTCGGTTATGGCGGGACTTTGAATCAACTCGTCAACTCCACCGCGCCCGACAAAGGGGTTGGACTCACTCTCAATATTCCTTTGCGCAACCGTGAAGCTCAGGCCAACCAGGTTCGCGCGGAACTGGAATATCGCCAAGCCCAGGTGCGACTGCACCAGCTCGAGAATCAAGTGCGCATCGAAGTTCGGAACGCACAATTTGACGTGCGACAGAATCGCGCATCCGTGGAGGCGGCCCAGTATGCCGTCGACTTCGCCCGCCAGACACTCGATGCCGACCAACAAAAGCTGAAAGTAGGCCTTACCACCACAACGGCGATTCTGCAGGATGCTTCCGTCCTGACCACTTCCGAGTCGAATCTGGTCTCCGCAAAAGCCGCCTACGAGAAGTCGCGCATCGAACTCGATCGCGCCACGGGCTTGCTTTTAGACCACACAAACATCGACGTCGCCGAAGCCACACGCGGCCAAGTCACGCGTCTGCCCAACGTTCCGTATGTCGCGCCCCGCCAGGGCGACGCTCCCGGCCCAACCAATCCGCCGCAAGCACCCTCCCCGCCAAGCCCGCCGTCGTAGTCACGCAGGGAGATACTTCGCCGTCAATTCTCTATCTGAGCCTCGACGATGTATTCTTCCTCGCGTGAGCCTGTCCGTTGTCATCATCACGCACAACGAAGAAGTCAACCTGGCCCGCACGCTCAAAAGCGTGCAGCCGCTGGTTAGCGACGGCAAAGGAGAAATCATCGTCGTCGATTCTGGTTCGACGGACCGTACGGTCGAGATCGCGAAGTCATTCGGCGCAAAAGTTTTCATCGAAGAATGGAAGGGCTATGCGGCGCAGAAGAACTCGGCGATCGATAAAGCCGAGGGGGAGTACATCCTCTCCCTCGATGCCGACGAGGCAGTTGAACCTGACCTGGCCTCGGAGATTCGAACGATCCTGGGACACCCGCCGAGGGAGTACAAATTTCGCCAAACGCTCCCCGACGGAACCTCGGCGCCGATTTTCATCAACGGCTTCCGTGTTCCGCGCAAGAACTACTTCCTCGGACGCTGGATAAGGCACGGGGGCTTTTGGCCTGATCCTAAGTTGCGCCTGTTTCGGTGCGGCACAGGAAGATTCAAAGAATCGTCGGTTCATGAAACCTTAGAGGTTGCGGAATACGGAGATAAATCGTTCGGCATCGTCTCGAGAAAGTTACGCGGCGCCCTCATCCACCATTCCTATCCCACACTCTCCGACTACATTGAGCACATGAACCGCTACTCGTCTCTAGGCGCAGAGATGGTTGTGGCAGATGGCAAGGTCCGATTCAGCGTCATCAACATCGTCATTCGCCCCCTAGCAACCTTCATCTACAACTACTTCTTCCGCCTCGGCTTCCTCGACGGCCGCGAAGGCCTGCTTCTGCATCTCTACCATGCGGTATACGTCTCCTGGAAATACTCGAAAGCCTGGGAGCTGAGCCGTAAGCAGTCTCAATCCACAATGTCATCCTGAGCGAAGTGGAAAGTCCGCAACGCGGACTTCCCGCGAAGTCGAAGGATCCCTGCACCAGTCGCTCTTTAACTAGCGCCTCCGATCCCGCTTCCGACTTCCTGACCGACCGGTCGTTCTAAGCGCACCTCTCCACCTTGCCCGTAAACGCTTGCTTCCCTATCATCACAACAGAACACTGGGGTTCGCATGGAAAAGAAGCCGTCTACTAAGTTCAACCCGGCGCAGGTCGCCGAGAGTCCCATCGCCGACGTTTTCGAAAACCGCCATCCTTCGACCGCCGAAAAGGATTGGGCCGAGAAAACCCTTGCGCCCACAATTGAGAAAGCCCCCGAGCGTCCCATCGGCGCTCCGACCGGCGTGAATATCGACGAGCACGGTCGAGCTCGCTTCACCACGATCTCTGGCGTTCCCATTCGTCGCCTCTACACGCAAGCGGATCTCCCTGCAGACTGGAGCGAAGAAAAATATCTCGGCTACCCTGGCCAAAGCCCTTACACCCGCGGCATTCACGCCACCGGATATCGCGGCAAGCTATTCACCATGCGCCAATTCTCCGGCTTCGCCTCGCCCGAGGAGACGAATCAGCGCTACAAGTATTTGCTCGAGCACGGAGGTGGCGGGCTCTCCGTAGCTTTCGATCTACCTACGCTGATGGGCTACGACTCCGACCATCCGGCGAGCGAGGGCGAAGTGGGCAAGTGTGGCGTGGCCATCGACTCCCTCGAAGATATGGAAATCCTCTTCGGCGGCATAGATCTGGAAAAAACAACCGTATCGATGACCATCAATTCACCCGCATCAGTCCTATGGGCAATGTATCTGGTGGTCGCCGAGAAGCAGGGCGCGGACTGGAAGAAGATTTCGGGCACCATTCAAAACGACATCCTCAAGGAATACCTTGCGCAGAAGGAATACATCTATCCCCCGGCGCCCTCCATGCGGCTGGTCATTGACACCTTTGAGTTCGGATCGAAATTCACACCCCGCTTCAACACGATTTCGATTAGCGGATATCACATCCGAGAAGCCGGCTCGACCGCGCTGCAGGAGTTAGCCTTCACCTTGTACGACGGCGTGGAATACGTGGAGTGGGCGCGGCAGCGCGGACTCGACGTGGATGAATTCGGTCCACGGCTCAGCTTTTTCTTCAACGCCCACAACGACTTCTTCGAAGAGATTGCCAAGTACCGTGCCGCTCGCAAGATTTGGGCTCAGGTGATGAAAGATCGCTTTGGCGCCAAAAATCAGCGCACCGGCCTGATGCGCTTCCATACGCAGACGGCCGGAGTATCACTTCCCGCGCAGCAACCGATGAACAACATTGCACGCGTTGCCCTGCAGGCTTTGGCAGCGGTGCTCGGCGGAACACAATCGCTGCACTGCGACTCCTACGACGAAGCTCTCGCTTTGCCCACCGAAGAAGCGGCGCGCATCGCGCTGCGCACGCAGCAAATCATCGCCTATGAGTCGGGGGTAACGCAGACGGTCGATCCGCTGGGCGGGTCTTATTTTTTGGAAGCGTTAACTCTGGAAATGGAAAAGGGCGCGTTTGATTACTTCGGCAAGCTCGACGCCATGGGCGGAATGGTGAAAGCCATCGAGCGCGGTTATCCGCAGAAGGAAATTGCTGAGGCCTCTTACCAGTATCAGCGCGCCGCCGAAGCCAAAGAGAAAATCATTGTGGGGGTGAACGAATTCGTGGTGGAAGAAGAATCGCCGCACATACTCTACATCGACGAGAGCGTCGCCAGGCAACAGTCAGCCAAACTCAAGGCGCTCCGTGCCCGCCGATCTAATGACGATGTGCGCCGCTGTCTCGATGCCTTGAAGAAAGCCGCAGCGCAAGAACCGAAAGTAGGCGCCAATGGAAGCATCTCCTCCTCCAACACAATGCCTTATGTCGTCGACGCCGTGCGTGCCTACGCAACCGTAGGCGAGATTTGCGAGGCCTTGCGCGAAGTCTATGGGACTTACACCGAGGTCAGCATTACTTAGAGTTGGGGTGTTGTCGCTAACGAATCGGACCACAATGGGAAGCCGGCAAGCCTCCGCATCGTGATCGAGCAGAATACGGCGTCGCTCTCGGGATATGATTGAGATCACAGTTTGTGATCTCAAAATGAAAAAAAGAAAAAGTGCGACGCTGCTCAAGATGCCGAAACGGCGCGCGACCCTAGCTTCCGCTGTGGAATCGCGCATCTTGTTTCTACGCCATCAGAGGGTAATTCTAGACGCCGATATTGCCGAACTTTACGGCGTACCAGTCAGAGTTCTCAACCAGCAGATCAAGCGCAATCGGCAACGTTTTCCTTCCGACTTCGTTTTTCGTCTCACAGCCAGGGAACACGAAAACTTGAGATCACAAACTGTGATCTCAAGTGGCGCGCATGGTGGGCGCCGATATTCACCTTACGCCTTCACCGAGCACGGCGCGATCATGGCGGCCACCGTGCTCAATTCCGAGAGAGCGGTGGAGATGAGTGTATTTGTGGTCCGCGCATTTGTGCGCTTGCGCGAAATGCTGGCCACGAACCGCAAGCTTGCCGGCAAGATTTACGAACTGGAAAATCGCCTGGACACACACGATTCCACGATTCAGGATCTCATCGAGGCGATCAAGGAATTGATGACGCCTCCAGATCCGCCGCGCAAGCGCATCGGATTCCAGCTTCCAGCCGGCAAAGTTAGAGGGCAATAGCCAGCGTCTTCACACCAGCCACTTCCAAGGCCGGGACGCAGTTTCTGGCCCAGCGACGCGAAATGCCGCCGCACTGCCGGTCGTATTCGTTTTCTGTTCGCCTCCAGAAAATTCTATGGTAAACCTATAGAACCATGCGAAAAGCCGTCATGCATTTGAAGAAGTCCGATCCGGTCATGCGCGCCATTATTAATCGCATTGGGCCGTGCCGAATGCGGTTCGGCCGGCCCGAATTTCACAGCCTCGCCGAAGCCATCGTTTACCAGCAACTGAACGGCAAGGCTGCGGTCACTATCTTCAAACGATTCGCTGCGCTGGCCGGCGAGCCTCTCACGCCGGGGGGCATCCTGAAACTGAGTGATGAACAGATGCGCAGCGCGGGATTGTCGAAACAGAAGTCCGCCTATCTCAAAGATCTCGCAGCCAAGACAGCCGCCGGGTTCCTGGATTTTTCGCGACTGCCGGACCTACCGGACGCAGAAGTCATCGAGCATCTGACGCAAGTGAAGGGCATCGGCGTGTGGACGGCGCAGATGTTTCTCATGTTCACTCTGAAGCGCGCGAATATCCTGCCGACAGGCGATTTCGGAATACGCATGGCGATATACAAACATTATCTCGATGTGCAGCGCGCCAAGGCCGGGAAAAAAATCGCCGTCCAAAAGAAACTGTCCGCACCGAAGAAAGCTCCCAAGCGCAAAATCAAGCTACCCTCTCCAGAGCAGATGGAAAACATCGCGAAATCCTGGGAGCCCTATCGCAGCGTGGCTTGCTGGTACCTGTGGCAAAGCATAGATACGAAAACGCTGTGACCAAAGGGCCTTGCTGAACTTGGCGCTGTGCTCGGCTCCGCTCTCTGTGGTTAAATGAAGTGCGATGGCTGATGCGAAGATTCGCGTGCTGGTAGCCAAGCCCGGACTCGACGGTCACGACCGTGGCGCGAAGGTGATTGCCCGAGCGCTGCGCGATGCCGGCATGGAAGTGATTTACACCGGCCTGCGTCAGACGCCAGAGATGGTCGTCAGCGCCGCTCTGCAGGAAGATGTGCAGGTAATCGGCCTCTCGATTCTTTCGGGCGCTCACAACGCTATCGTGCCTCGCGTCATGGACTTGCTCAAGCAAAACAAAATGGATGATGTGCTGGTTCTGGTGGGCGGCATCATTCCCGATCAGGACATCGATGCACTCAAGAAGCTCGGGGTGGCTGCCATCTTTCAGCCGGGCACTGCCATGGACGACATCGTGAAGTTCATCCGCGCGAATGTAAAAAGCGCCGGCGTGCCGACCGGTTAGTAGTTGAGCAATTGATGATCGGGCACTTCACAATGGAACCGCCCGAGGTTTTTTCAATCACCCAATCGCCCGATCACTCTCACTCAAATCCCCGAATGCCGACTCCGAACTTAACCTCAATCCGGCAACAACTCGAGCGTACGGTTGGTCCTGCGCCGTGGTATTGGAAAACCTTCCCGGCGTTCCACTCTTCCTCCGGGCAGCGCTTTGCCTGGACCTATCATGGGGACCAGGGCCCCGTCGGATACGTGGTCTCACTCGCGCCCGAGCAGCAGCCGGACATGCCTGGCCTCGCCTTGAACACGTACTGTCGGCCTTTTGTTGCGTCGCCGAATTGTCTTGGCATCTGGTGTCCGGAGGGACGCAATCTTCGTTTTGCCGGTTTTGATCCCGACCGGCTCGCAGCTTTCGATCTCGCCGAGGTCGCAGGATGGTTCAAACCATCTTCCGATCGCATCTATTCAAAGACCCCACCCGTCGCCGACTTCGAAGTGCCTCTCACGCTGGGTCCGGGAATGCACAAGATCGAGGTGCCTCCAGAACTGGCGGCGGTCGATGAGTTGATCGTGCCCACCAGCTATAAGGCGATGTCGAATGACGATCCGGCATTCGCGCTTTTTGTGTTCTATCTACAGGCAGGATTGGTAGAAGTCTTGCCGCAGAAATGGTTCACCGCGGCGCAGTACCAGGTGGGACAGCAATGGATTTCACGCGCGGCGCGCGATCATGACTCCCATCGCATCTTCGGCGAATGCTTCGGCGCGGGCACTTTTCTGTTGGAAGAAGACGGATGCCGGCTGGCGGAGTGGATCGAAAGAAGGTCCTAAATTTTTTGGGTTTGCCATTTGTGCGGCTGGGTCGTCTGATACCAATGAAGAGCTCAATTATCCATCCGAGCGCGCAGGGTCTGGTATAGAACTTTCGCCGCCGGCTATGTCCGACTCTTCCTTTCATCTCGACAGGCAGGACGGTTCGTGGGTTTTGCGTCTCCATTCCGCAGAAGGAACCAACCAGCTCACACGAGCGTGTGTTATCTCCTTAACAGCCGCGATCCGCGAACTCCCTCCCGCAGCTTGCCCACTTATCATCACCGGAAACGCAAAATTTTTCTCCGCAGGTGCCGACCTCAGAGAAATTGCAGCACTCACCGCTACGGCAGCCTATGAGTTCTCCAAGATCGGCCAGGCTCTCATGCGGTCGGTTGAGCAGTTCCCCGCTCCGGTATACGCCGCCATTTCGGGATATTGCATGGGCGGAGGCCTGGACCTGGCGCTGGCTTGCCACCGGCGCATCTCATCTCCCCACGCGCTGTTCGGCCATCGCGGAGCGGCTTTGGGCTTGATCACGGGATGGGGCGGAACTCAGAGATTACCGAGGCTCGTAGGCAAAGCCGTTGCTCTCGAAATGTTTGTCGCCGCGGAAAAGATCAGCGCGCAGCGAGCTTTGTCCATCGGACTGGTGGACGCGCTGGCGGATGATCCTGTAGCTGAAGCCTTGCGCCGCATTGCGTCGCGCTGCGGGAGTGTTATACCGTAATCAGTCCGCTCTGTGCACTCATGGCCGATCGCAGCGAAACTCCCGCCATCCCTACGTCTCAGGCTTCTAACGTCCTGACCACGAAAATCGACCCTACTTCGGCGCGTTTCGAGGCCAACATGCGCTTTCTGGCCGATCTCATGTCGCAGGTCCGCAATGAAGGCGAAAAAATCTGCGAAGGCGGTGGCCCCAAGGCCATCGAAAATCAGCATGCGAAAGGACGCCTCACTGCCCGCGAACGGATCGAGTTGCTCATCGACCCCGGAACTTTTTTCGAGCTGGGAATTTATGCGGCTCACGGAATGTATGAAGAGTGGGGCGGAGCCGCGGCCGCCGGCGTGATCACAGGCATCGGCCGTGTTCAGACGCGCTTGGTGATGATCATTGCGAATGATGCCACCGTGAAGGCTGGCGCATTTTTCCCGATGACCTCGAAGAAAGTGATCCGAGCCCAGAACATCGCCATCGAGAACCGAATCCCCACCATATATCTGGTCGATTCGGCGGGCGTGTTTCTGCCGCTGCAGGAAGATGTCTTTCCCGACACGGATGATTTCGGCCGCGTCTTCCGCAACAACGCTGTCATGTCCGCACTCGGCATTCCGCAGATCGCCGCCATCATGGGCATGTGCGTGGCCGGCGGCGGATACTTGCCGGTCATGTGTGACCACGTTCTCATGACTGATGGCAGCGGATTATTCCTCGCCGGACCGGCGCTCGTGCAAGCAGCCATCGGGCAAAAGGTTTCAGCCGAAGATCTGGGCGGGGCCGCGATGCACGCAGGCATCAGCGGCACCGTGGATTTCCGCGAACCAGACGATGCGGCCTGTCTTTCTCGCATTCGCTCGATCGTCGAAAAGTGGGGATACCGCCGCCAGTCTCCCTGGGATCGCAAGAAACCGGTCGAACCAGCGCTGGCTGCCGAAGAGATGTACGGCATTTATGATTCCTCTCCTGCGCGCCCCTACGACATGAAAGAGATTCTGGCCCGCGTGCTCGATGGCAGCCGCTTCGATGAGTACAAGCCGGAATATGGCAAGACTTTGCTTTGCGGCTATGGACGCATCGGCGGTTTCGCTGTAGGCATTGTCGCCAATCAGAAACTTCATGCTCAACAAATCGACCATGAAGGCCACAAGCGCATCGAATTTGGCGGCGTGATCTACACCGAATCCGCCGAGAAAGCCGCCCGCTTCATCATGGACTGCAATCAGAATCTTATCCCCTTGATTTTCTTCCACGACGTCAATGGCTTCATGGTGGGCCGCGATGCGGAGTGGAGCGGCATCATCAAAGCCGGCGCGAAGATGGTGAATGCCGTATCGAACTCCGTGGTCCCGAAGATCGCCGTGATCGTTGGCGGATCCTTCGGCGCAGGACACTACGCCATGTGCGGTAAAGCATTCGATCCGCGCTTCGTTTTCGCCTGGCCAACCGCTCGCTACGCCGTGATGAGCGGTGATTCCGCGGCCGGAACGCTGGTTGAGATCAAAGTGAAACAACTGGAGCGCGGCGGCAAGAAGTTGAGCGACGAAGAAAAGAAAGAGCTGTACGAATCGGTAAAACGCACCTACGACGAACAAACCGATCCGCGCTACGGCGCAGCTCGTTTATGGATCGACAAAATCATCGATCCCATCGAAACCCGCGACGCCATCACCCAAGCTCTCGAAGCCGCAGCCCTGAATCCCGACGTTGCAGAGTTCAAGGTAGGAGTGCTGCAAACGTAGTCAATGAGTAGGCCACGGATTCGCACGGATCAACACGGATAAAGATCAAGGAGGATGACGACCGGAGCTCTTTTGCTAAAGAATTTGATCCGTGAGGATCCGTGTTAATCCGTGGCAAATTTTAAATGTCGAACTCCGTCAAACTGATCGAATGTCCGCGTGATGCCTGGCAAGGCCTGAAGGGCCAAATTCCGCCGGACATCAAACGCGCTTACTTGCAAGCGCTAATCAGCGCCGGATTCAAGCACATCGACGCCGTTTCTTTCGTCTCGCCCAAAGCCGTGCCCCAGATGGCGGACTCGGAGGAAGTCTTGAAGGAACTCGATCCCCCCGACGATGTCGAGATCATCGCGATCGTGGTCAACGAAAGAGGCGCCCAGCGCGCTATCGACACCCACGCAGTCCGCACGTTGGGATTTCCTTACTCGATCTCGGAAACTTTTCTTCGCAAGAACCAAAATCAATCTGCCGAAGACGCGCTGGAAGAACTGGAGTTGATCCAGAAGAAAGCTGACGACGCCTCCCTCGACGTAGTGGTCTATATCTCCATGGCGTTCGGCAATCCCTACGGTGACCTGTGGAACGTCGACGAAGTGATCGAAGCCATCTCGCTGATGGAAGTCGACAACCTGCGTATGATTTCCCTCGCCGATACGGTCGGCATGGCCACTCCGGAACAGATCCATGAACTGGTCGGTGCAGTCATGGCGAAGTACGATTACCTTGAGATCGGCGTTCACCTGCACAGCCGGCCCGAGCAGGCCGAGGCAAAGATTATCGCTGCCTACGACGCTGGCTGCCGCCGCTTTGATTCCGCTATCGGCGGCCTCGGCGGTTGTCCCTTCGCGCAAGATGCGCTGGTCGGCAACATTGCAACCGAGAAAGTGATCGAGGCTTTGAAGCATCGTGGCGCGGAGTTGCCTCCTCTCAAATCCCTGGACGCCCTGCTCCGCGCTACCACCGAGATGGGAGCCCGGTACACAAATTCCGTGAATGACGATTAGTCTTTCGCTATGACCTACCAGACTATCCAACTCGCATACGACAAAGGTGCGGCAACCATCACGCTGAACCGTCCCGACAAACGCAACGCCATCAGCTTCGAGTTGATCGACGATTTGCTGCGCGCCCTGCAGGAAGTAGAGACGTCCGACGCGCTCGTCCTCATCTTAACCGGCGCCGGCAAGGCCTTCTCCTCCGGCATGGACCTGGAAAATCTGCAGGCTCTGCTCGGCCGCTCTCCCGAACAGAACCTCAAAGATTCGGAGACCATGGTCAACCTGTTCCGTTCCCTTTACGAATTTCCCAAGCCCACCATTGCCGCCGTCAACGGTGCAGCTATCGCCGGTGGCACGGGACTGGCCTTGCTCTGCGATTTCACCCTCGCCGTTCCGGAAGCCAAGTTTGGCTACACGGAAGTTCGCATCGGTTTCGTCCCCGCCATCGTTTCCACATTCCTGCTGCGCCAGGTCGGAGAAAAACAGGCGCGCGATCTTTTGTTGACCGGAAGAATTTTCAGTGCGGAAGAAGCAGCACACTTGGGATTAGTAAAAGAGACCGTCGCGCCAGAAGCCTTGATGGCGCGCGCTCGCGAGTTGGCCGCCTCGCTGATGGAGAACAGTCCCGCCTCCCTGCGAGCCACAAAAAAGCTGCTCAACGATCATGCCCGCGCGGAACTCGATGCCCAGATCGAATCCGCAGTGCGCGAGAATGCCGCCATCCGCACCACCGCAGACTTCCGCGAAGGCATCACTTCGTTCCTCGACAAGCGCAAGCCGGTGTGGAGCGGCAAATGAGCTCCGCTCACCCCAGCGCGGTCAATGAAACACGGCTCCGCGTGCGCTACGCGGAAACCGATCAAATGGGCGTCGTCTATCATTCCAACCATTTCATTTGGTTCGAAGTGGGACGTGTCGAATTGCTGCGTCAAATGGGATTCTCTTATCGCGATATGGAAACCAACGACAATTGCTTCATCGCGGTCGCCGAGGCCAAGTGCCGCTACCGCGCTCCCGTACGCTATGACGAAGAAGTTCTGGTGCGCACGACACTGCTGAACGTGCGCGACTCGGTGGTCCGCTTCGGCTACGAACTGCGACGCGTCGATGACGATGCTCTACTGGCAGAAGGCGAAACCACCCATATCGTCACCGATAAAGATATGAACATCGCTGCCCTGCCCGAGCAATATTTGAAAGTGTTTCGCGCAGCGGTAGGAAAGCAAGACGGAAAAATCTCTTGAACGCACTTCACATCAGCGGAAACGATCTCACCCTGGAAGCCGTGCGGGATGTCGCGGAGCAAAACCGTGCCGTGCTCTTGTCCGCCGACGCGCGTTCCGCCGTCAACCGAGCGCGAGCCGTCGTCGACGAGATCGTCGCTGGCGACAAACTCGCCTATGCCGTCACCACCGGCGTAGGCAAACTCAGCGATGTCCGCATTGTTGGCGACCAGATTCGTGAACTGCAAGTGAATCTGGTCCGCTCCCACGCCGTCGGCGTTGGCGCACCGCTCCCGGCCGCCGAAGTGCGTGCCATGATGCTTCTGCGCGCCAATTCTTTGGCCAAGGGTTACTCCGGCGTGCGCGCCATCGTCATCGACACGCTCTGCGAAATGCTCAACCGCGGCGTCACTCCCTTCGTTCCATCCCAGGGCAGTGTCGGCGCCAGCGGCGATCTCGCTCCCCTCGCGCATCTCGCCCTGGCGCTGATCGGCGAGGGTGAGTGCGTTGACTCAGCCGGCGCGCGCATCCCCAGCGCCGACGCGCTTAAGCAAGCGCAGGTCAAGCCGCTGGTTTTGGAAGCGAAGGAGACCATCTCCCTGATCAACGGCACGCAAGGCATGCTCGCGGTCGGCACGCTCGCGCTGCTGGCTGCAGAAACCTTGGTGGACTCCGCCGACGTGTTAGGCGGCCTCTGCTGCGACGCACTGAAAGGCACCGACGCCGCTTTCGACGAACGCATCCATCAAGCCCGTCCCCATGCTGGGCAAATGAAAACCGCCGCGAATCTGCGAAAGATGCTCGAAGGTAGCCAGATTCGCGAATCTCATCGCACCTGCGGCCGCGTGCAGGACGCCTACTCTCTCCGTTGTATCCCGCAGGTGCACGGCGCAGTGCGCGATACGCTCGCGCATTGCCGCGAGGTCTTTGAAACCGAAGCGAACTCCGCCGTCGACAATCCTTTGGTCTTCATCACCGACTCCGAAAATCTCCAAGGCGACGTGATCTCCGGCGGAAACTTTCACGGCGAGCCTCTCGCCTTTGCTCTGGATTTTCTCGCCATCGCCCTCAGCGCCCTGGCCGGCATCAGCGAGCGCCGCATCGAGCGCCTGGTCAACCCTGCGCTGAGCGAGGGTTTGCCGCCCTTCCTTGCGCACGGTGCCGGATTGAATTCCGGTTTCATGATGCCGCAAGTCACCGCCGCCGCCTTGGTCAGTGAGAACAAAGTCCTCGCCCACCCCGCGTCGGTCGATTCGATTACCACCTCGGGAAACAAGGAAGATTACGTTTCAATGGGCATGACCGCGGCCAACAAACTGAAGCGCGTCGTCGAGAACACGCGCAACGTGCTGGCCATTGAAGCCATGGCCGTGGCCCAGGCCATCGATTTCCTCGCGCCGCTGAAGACCTCGCAGCGCGGCCAGGCGGCCCATGCTGCAATCCGCTCAGTGTGCCCCACAGTCGAGAAAGACCGCGTCATGTACAAGGACTTCGCGCACATCGCCGAATTGCTCGCCAGCGGAAAGCTAGCGGAGTTGATCCGCTGAAGAATTTTCAGAAGCCTCACCGAAAAATTCCCCGGCTCCTGGGCATCACGTTAATTCGGTGGAATAGTCTTCGCCGCACTTCCATCCAACCCCAACTCCCCAGCAATCCCCTGCAGCGCCTCAATGCAAAACGCGATGTGCTCATCCAAATCCACGCCCAGCGCCGCCGCTCCGTTCACAATGTCCTCGCGGTTCACCTTCCGCGCGAAAGCTTTATCCTTCATCCTTTTTCGCACCGACTTCGCATCCACCTCCGCCAGCGACTTCCCCGGCTTGATCAGCGCCACAGCCGTAATGAATCCGGCCAGTTCGTCGCAGGCAAACAGAGCCTTTTCCATCGGCGTATCGCGCGTCGCCCCGGTGTATTCCGCGTGCGACATAACGGCACGCCGAATCACCTCCGGCCATCCTCGCTCCTTCATAATTTCGTTGCCCCGGTAAGGATGGTCTTCCAGGCTGGGATACTTCTCATAGTCAAAATCGTGAATCAGTCCGACGATGCCCCACAGGTCTTCCTCCGTCACCCCAATATCCGATGCGACCGAACTTCTCGAGCCCTCTGCAAACTTCCGCGAGCAAGCGCGCATGCACGCCTCCACCGCCAGTGCGTGCTTGCGCAAACTTTCTGACTGGGTGAACTCAGTTAGTAAACACCAGGCAGATTCACGATCAATCATTGCTTTCACCCTGTTTTCCGCGGCTTTTGCCCGCTGGTTTCGTTTTTCACCCGCAACGCGCGCGGCTTCCTGCATTTTAACCTTGACTTCCACAGGCCTTGTACCGCAGATTGTCTCTGCGGTCGGAACCTCTTCCCCCATAAGCGAGGTTCCAGGAGTAGCCCGCTCTGGCACTCCCACAACCCGATGGCCACGACCCTTGCCCCGGTAGACTCACGGGAAGTCGTACGTTGCGATCACTGCCTGTTAGTTCAATTCCGCACCGTTAACAACAATTGCCGCCGCTGCCATTCGTCGCTCGACGAGGAACCCGAGCCCGAGCCGGTGGTGATGACGCCACCGATCATGATGCCCGTGCCCGGCATGGGCCGCGGACACCTGAACTTGGCCACCTCGATCCGCTCGCTGCGTCTGCGCAGCGGCTTGAGCCAGCGCCAACTCGCCGGACGCATGTCCGTTCCCCGGACCTACGTCTCCAAAATTGAAAACGAAAAAGCTACGCCTACGCTGTCGTCCCTGGAACGGCTGGCGCGAGCCCTGGAGGTAACGGTGCCCGAACTGCTCAGCGGCGGGGAAAAAAATCGCCAGGACGAAATCAGCGAGCTGATGAAGGATCAGTTCATCGCCGAAATCCTTCCCTTCGTTTCGCAACTCAACGGAATGCAGATGTCGAGCATTCTCACGCAAGTGCGCGACTTGACCGTGCGGCCGAGAAGGACCGCGTAGAGCGAATTATGTGGGGACAGCCGCCCTCGGCTGTCCGCCTGCGAAGTCGGCCATTGTTCAGGCCCCGTTGGGGCGGCCGATAGTAGCCCGGCACGTAAGTGCCGGATACGCACCACTAAGGACAGAACAAGTCCCGTAGGGACGACAGAATTCACGGCAAGAATTTTATCCGGGCAACCAGCCAACTCAATGCCGGGACCAATCCCTTGGTCCCGGCTTTTTTCTTCCGATCAGCCGCCTGAATCCCGAATAGATCGATTCACATCTATGCATCATGCAGTTGGAACATTCTGAAAATACTTTTTCCGCATTCCCAGCCCCCGTGAATCGGCCCGAGGTAAACAGCTGGGCAGACGAAGCCGCTCGCCCTGTCGCGCCGGCCAGTTCCGCGGGATCGAACGACTCCTTACTCGACGCCTATTCCCGCGCGGTAACCGGTGTGGTGGAACTCATCGGTCCTTCCGTTGTGAACATTGAAGTGCATCAATCCGCCGGCCGCACTCGTTCCGGCGAGCCTCGCGAGCGCCGCGGTGGCGGCTCGGGATTCGTTTTCACTCCCGATGGCTTGATTCTCACCAACAGCCACGTTGTCCACGACGCGGTCCGCATTGAAGTCACGCTGTCCGATGGCCGCCGCATGCCGGCAACTGCCATCGGAGATGATCCCGCCAGCGACCTCGCGGTGGTACGCCTCGACGATCCGCGTATTGACGAACCCGGCCTCACCGCCGCTGCCCTTGGTGATTCCCAGCAGCTTCGCGTCGGACAGCTCGTAGTCGCCATCGGCAATCCCTACGGATTTCAATCCACGGTAACGGCAGGCGTGGTCAGCGCACTCGGGCGTTCCCTCCGTTCCTATTCTGGCCGCCTGATCGACGACGTTATCCAGACCGACGCCGCGCTCAACCCCGGCAACTCCGGTGGCCCGCTGGTGGATTCTGCTGGTCGAGTTGTCGGCGTGAATACGGCGACCATTCTCCCGGCGCAAGGGATCTGTTTCGCGATCGGCATCAACACGGCAAAGTTCGTGGCCAGCCGCCTGCTGCGCGACGGTCGCATCCGCCGCAGCTACATCGGCGTCTCCGCCCAAACCGTGCCCGTGCATCGCCGCGTGGTTCGCTTCTACGATCTACCGAAAGAATCGGGAGCGCTGGTGCTGTCAGTGGAAGAAAATAGTCCGGCGAAGCGCGCGGGCCTGCGCGATGGCGACATCATTGTTGCGCTGGAAGGCAAGCCGATCGCCGGTGTAGACGATCTGCACCGCGTTCTTACCGATGTCCGTGTAGCCACAAGCTGCTCGCTGACGATTCTGCGGAGGACGGAGAAACTCGATTTGAAGATCCTGCCGGAAGAAGCGAAGTGACTTTTGTGACGCGGGCACTCTTGCCCGCGAATACTTCGAGCGAAAGCAGAATCTCACCGGCAAAATCTCTGCAAGTCTGGCGGTGGTGGTGCCGGAACGACGTCGAACTCACCGTGCCAGCCGGTACAGCCATGGGCTACAACGCTTCGCGCTGTGCTGCCCTCCAGTTCGCGCGCCTTGCTCTTGGCACGTTCGAGTTGGGTGCTGCTTAATTCTGCTTCGAGTGCCTGCAAGTCTGTCGCAGTAGCGCGCAAGCCACCGTCATAACTGACCAACATCCACACGTAGGCCTCCAACTTGTCCAAGGGCACGCCCTGACCATCTCGCAGTAGCAACGCGACTTGCCGCTGTGCTTGCGGCAGCCCTTTTTGTGCGGCCTGCCGGAATCGCTCCGCAGACCGAGCGTAGTCGTTGCGTTCAAGAGCAATTTTCCCCAGCAGATATTCAGCAAAAGGATTCTCATGCGCGCTGGACTTTTCCAGCCAGTTCGAGGCTTCGTTCAGATCGCGCGGCGGTACCTCGCCGAGGTAGATCTCGCGACCCACCAACCATTGCGCCAGAGGATCATCCTGCCGCGCCGCCTTCTTGTACCACTCCAGCGCCTCGCGGGGATCCGCAGTGGTGTTGCGTCCAGTTTCGTAAAGATATCCGAGTACGACCTGTGCGGGAGCGAAGCCAAGATCAGACGAACGATGGAAGTAGTCGATTGCGTTGGTCCCGCTGCGAGTCGCGCTGCTGCCCTCCAGCGCATTCATTCCTTTTTCAAACAATGCAGATGCATCCAACCCAGCCGTAGTCGTCTGCCCTTCACCCAACGCACAACCCAGAACCAGGCAGATTGCCACGACTATCAGCCGGCGGCTTCCCATAGTCTCCATGTAGAGGATCATGGTTCGGTCCGTCACGGCTGTCAATTGGCCAACGGACCGTGGCCCTTAGAACCGTCATCTACCGGCCGCTAAGGTGGCGGATGGTGTGCTCTGCGGAGCTCTCCCAATTGGGAACGGGCGTCCTTCCCGTCATTGCCTCCCCCTTCCCCACTGTGTTAGCTTCGAGAATCGGAAGGGGATAGGCCTTGCAGGCAAAAATTCCCGCCGGTCTGGATCGCAAGGAAGCGGAAGTCTACCGGCATCTCGATCCAGCGCGGCTCCCAAAGCACATCGCGATCATCATGGACGGCAACGGGCGTTGGGCCAAACGGCGCCACATGCCGCGCGTGGCCGGACATCGCGCCGGCGTCGCAGCCGTCCGCTCCACCGTCGAAACCGCCGCCCGCATCGGCATTCACGCCCTCACGCTCTATGCTTTCTCGGAAGAAAACTGGAAGAAGCGGCCCAAAAGTGAAGTCGATTTCCTGATGCGCCTGCTCAGCCGTTATCTGAAGGCGGAAGTCCCAACGCTGAACGAAAACAACATCCGCCTGGAGTACATCGGCCGCCAGCACGAACTCCCCGAAGATGTGCAGGATCGCATGGCGTGGGCGCGCGAGAGCACGTCTCACAACTCCGGCACAATCCTCACGCTGGCGCTGAACTACAGCGCGCGCAGTGAACTCGTGGACGCATTCCGCTCCATGGTCAACGCCGCTTCTGTGAACGGTGGCTTCGAGCACCTGCGAATTGACGAAGATACGGTTGCAAACCATCTGTACACGCGCGGTCTGCCCGATCCCGACCTCGTCGTGCGCACCTCCGGCGAAATGCGGCTCAGCAACTTCTTGCTGTGGCAGTTGGCCTATGCCGAAATCTATGTGACGCCCACGCTCTGGCCCGATTTCCGCGGCGTGCATCTGCTCGAAGGCATCGCCGAATATCAAAAGCGAGAGCGCCGCTACGGCGGTCTGAACCATGGTGATTTGAATCATGGCGATTTGAACCACGCCAGCTTAGACCGCGGCGAGTCCCACCACCCTCTCTCCGGACCCGCGAAGGTTAGTAAATAGCACCCAGCATGCTGAAACGCATCGCGACCGCGCTGGTTCTCATTCCGATCGTGATGTTCCTGGTGCTGCGTGCACCCGTGCCAGTTCTGGCCGTAGTAGCGGCCGCCGTTGCTCTGGTCACCGTGCAGGAATTTCTAAAGCTCACCGAGTCTTACGGCGTTCACCCCCTGCGCCTGCCGGCATACATCTTCGTGGGATTGTTTTTTCTCCTGCTGGCCGCAAGTGCCGCGGGCGAAACTCCGCAGCTCTCCGCAGTGAAGTTCGTCCTGGCCGAGGCCTTCGCCTGCGCCATTTCCCCATTTGTCTTTCTGACCATCGCCATGCGGCGCTCTCCCATGAGCAGCGCCTATCCCGCAGCAGCCGCCTCCGCCTTCGCCTTCGCCTACATTGCCCTTCCTCTGGGAATGCTCGTGCAGCTCCGCCAGCAATGGGCCGGCGCTTTCTGGATTCTCTATCTACTTCTGATCGTCTGGGCCGGGGACATCTTCGCCTACTTCGTCGGCCGCTCGCTCGGCCGGCACCTGATGGCCTCGCGCATCAGCCCCAAGAAAACCTGGGAGGGGGCGGTCGCTTCCCTCGCAGCCAGCCTGGTGGTCGGCATTCTCTTGTTCAATCACGCCCTGCAGATCAGTTCGTTCCTGCTGCGCATCGGATTGATCGACCGCCGCGATGGCCTGTTCGGCCTGGAAAAGCCGGAACTGCGCCCCATCATCCTGCTCACCATCGTCCTGAATATCGCCGCGCAGCTCGGCGATCTCGTCGAATCGCTGATCAAGCGCGGAGCTGGCGTAAAAGATTCCGGCACCTTGCTTCCCGGCCACGGCGGCATGCTCGATCGAATCGATGCCCTGCTCTTTGCCGCTCCCCTGCTGTGGTACTATGCGGCTTGGCGTGTCATGCAGTAACTCTCCCCCTCCGCCCAACCGCTGATCGCGTAAGATAAAGAATTGAGCTCTCGAAGCTCAACCTATGAGACGCATCGCCATCCTGGGATCGACCGGCTCCATCGGCGGCAGCACCCTCAGTGTTGCCGAGTCTTACCCTGACCGCTTTGAGATCGTTGCGCTAGCAGCCGGATCCAACCTGGAAGCTGCCTTCGAACAAGCAATCCGCTGGCGCCCGCGTGTGATTTCGCTCGCCTCTGAGCCGGATTCCGACGTCCTCCGCTCACGTCTCCAGCAAGCCGGCCTCGGCGAAATCGAAGTGGTGTATGGCGCTGCTGGAACGGTGCGAGTCGCCACCCACCCCGAGGCCGATTTCGCGGTGAGCGCCATCGTCGGCGTCGCTGGCCTCGAGGCCACTTATGAAGCCGTCAAGGCCGGAAAAATTGTCGGCGTAGCTAACAAAGAATGCTTGGTCGCCGCCGGTGAACTCATCACCGCCGAGGCGCGGAAACAAGGCAAGCCGCTCCTGCCGATCGATAGCGAGCACAATGCCGTCCATCAGTGCCTGCGCGGCGGCCGTATGCAGGAAGTCGAGCGGATCTGGCTAACCGCCTCTGGCGGCCCATTTCTGAACACTCCTCGCTCGGCCTTCAGCTCCATCACTGTAGAGCAGGCCCTGAATCACCCCACCTGGAAGATGGGCCGCCGCATCACCATCGACTCCGCCACCTTGATGAACAAGGGCTTCGAAGTCATCGAAGCATGCAGACTCTTTCACATGCCGCCTTCCAAAGTGGAAGTGATTGTCCACCCGCAATCGACCATTCATTCCATGGTGGAGTTTATCGATGGCAGCATACTTGCTCAGTTCTCGGTGACCGATATGCGCCTTCCGATTCTCTACGCTCTCACCTATCCCGAGCGAATTCAGTCGGATATGCGCTTCCCGGTCAGCAACTTGCGTCATCTCGACTTCAGCCCCCCGGACATGAGTAAATTCCCTTGTCTCCGTTTGGCGTACGAAGCAGTCGAGGCCGGCGGCGCAAAAACAGTGGCTCTGAATGCAGCCGATGAAGTCGCAGTGGCCGCGTTTCTCGAAGGCAGTATCGGGTTCGATGAAATTCCCAGGATTATCGAAGATACGGTTTCCGCATCTAATTCCGGAAAGCTGGGTTCGATCCAGGAGGTGCTTCAAGCCGATGCCGACGCGCGCCGATATGCTGAGCAGCGAGTGGGCCGATCGCGCGCCGTGGAGCGGACGCGGGCAACTTCTTTCATCTAAGATGTAAATATTGGAATCTAACAAACTGTGGAGTACGTACTCTAATCTATGCCTGACTTTCTGATTTCGCTGATCGCCGTCGTCGTCATCCTCGGCTTCATGATCCTGATCCATGAGTTCGGCCATTACGCGGTGGCCAAATGGCTCGGCGTCAGGGTCGAGGTCTTTTCCATCGGCTTCGGCAAGCGCCTGCTCGGCTACCGCAAGGGAGATACCGACTACCGCATCAGCGCCATCCCGCTCGGCGGCTACGTGAAGATGAGCGGAGAGAATCCCATGGACGAGCGCACCGGCGATCCTGCGGAATTTCTCTCGCACTCGCGCTGGCACCGCTTCCTCATCGCCATCGCCGGCCCCACCATGAACATCATGCTGGCCATCTTTCTTCTGGTCGGCGTCTTCATGGTGCACTACGAATATCCTGCGATTTTCGATGCTCCCACCGTGATCGGCTGGGTCATGAAAGACACACCCGCAGCCAAAGCCGGCTTTCAGCCCGGCGACCGCATCGTTCGCATCGACGGCATCCAGAATCCTACCTGGGAGCAGGTCGATACCCGCGAAGCCCTGAATCCTGGCCAGCCCTTGGACGTCACCATCAATCGCGACGGCCAGCTGCTTACCAAGACTATCGCGCCTGAGCCTTACGGCGTCGATCAGATTGGATTCGCCGGCTGGGCCGCCAAAGAGCCCTGCGTCTGCGTGACCGACTTGACACCCGGCATGCCCGCCGACAAGGCCGGCCTGCGCGATGGCGACGAAATTCTCGCCGTCGACGGCAAGCCCGTACCCGCTCTCGCCGCCATGGTGGAAATGCTGGAGACTTCCAAGGACAAGCCGATCTCCCTCACTGTGCGACGGGGATCGGAAACCAAGGACTTCACGGTTCAGCCCGTCCTCATCGAGAAACGATATCGCATCGGCATCGGCAGCATGCCCATGAAAGTAACCAGCCTTTCCTTCCCTGCCGCGCTCCGTTTATCTCTACAGGAGAACAAAAAAGCTTCCTTCTTGATTCTCGAACTCGTACAGAAAATGCTGCAGGGCAAGATTTCCGTACGCTCCATCGAGGGCCCGATCCGCATCGGCCAAGCCGCCGGAGAAGCCGCCCGCCGCAAAGGCTGGACCCCGCTCCTGCTCCTGACCTCCGCCATCAGCCTGAATCTCGGCGTCTTTAACCTGCTGCCCATCCCTATCCTCGACGGAGGCGTCATTTTCTTCCTCCTCATCGAGAGCCTGATGGGCCACGACATCAGCCTGCGCATCAAGGAACGCGTCTACCAGGCCGCATTCGTCTTCCTGGTGCTCTTCGCCGTCATGGTCATCTACAACGATCTGCTGAAGACAATCCCGGGGTTAGCCGACCGGCTGCAGTAGACGAGCAAGAAGGAAGTTGGAAAATTTCGCAAGAAAAGGAGTCGCGATGCGACTCCTTTTCTTTTTCCAGAGGACATCGCCGCCCACACGCCCACCCAAAAGTAACGTCCGTGTGCGAAAGAATGTTGCCCCTGGAATAGGCCTCCTATGCACAATAAGGACGACTGGATCAGAAATGGCTGCGCTGCCTGGCAACCCGATGCGATTCACCATCTCGGAGGATTCCGATCTTCTACGAATCTCCATCCCTGCCCGTCGGGATTGGCGCGGCGCGGCATTCATAGTCGGTTGGGTTGGTTTTTGGTTTTTTCTCGGGCACTCTTCGCTTGTAGAGTCCGGAAACGTTGTCGACCTGTGGATGGTGGGCTGGGCCTTCGGCGTGGTTTGCGCATTCTATATGTTGCTGGCGATGTTCGCGGGCCGGGACACAATCGTCGCTGACCGCGACAGCATGAATGTGCGGAGACAAATCCTGGGCATCGGGATTATCCGCCGATATCCGATTGCTGAACTCCGCTGGCTTCGTTTTCAGCCACCGATGGGTCGGCGGCGCAGCCACGTCGCTTTCGAATGCCTAGGGGCAACCGTTTGCTTTGCAACGGATATTGACAAGGCAGAGGCTGCGCACATCATCGCGCTACTGAGGCAGCGTTACCCAATACCCGGGCCAGCTCGACAGATCGGTGTGACGCTCCGCAGACCGGACCTCGAAGGTCTCGCTGCTCTTCAGAGTCGTCGGACCGGATGGGTGGTGCTCGCTCTGCTCGGCGTTCTTCTGGCGATGCTGGTCGCAAGCATGCCTCCTTATGTCCGCGAAATGCGTAGCGCAAAGTGGCCTATAGTATCGGGAATTATCGTCGATTCACACGCATCCTCCGCGAAAGTTGGACACTCCCACGAGTTCGCCCTGGAGATTCGTTACCAATACCGGGTGGGCGGCCGTCAGTTCACAGGCTCAAGCATTGATTTCCAGCCGCGAGACTGTCTGCACTCCTGGGAGTACGCCGAGCGCATGCTCACTCGCTATCCGGCCGGCAAATCAGTGGTTGTCTCATACGACCCCCGGAATCCTGGCTTCGCTGTGCTAGAAGCCAGCATAACGAGCGAGCGGCAAAGCCTCTTCTATCTTGGCATTGGATTCATCGCGCTGGTCAGCATCGCATTCATTTACTTGCTATGGCTGAACCTGCGGAGCGGCCCACCGATCAAACCTGTGGTTTCTGCTACTGGAGCTGACAGCCACCCTTAGCGGTTCGGTGTTGCCTCTTTCTGGCAACGTGATTCCCCATGTTAAAATAGAGCTTCCCATGTCTATCATTCCCCGCAGGAAAACCGTGACTGCCGTCGTTGGCGGCGTGCGCGTCGGCTCGGATGCACCAATCGTGGTGCAATCGATGACCAACACCGACACCGCAGACATCCCCTCCACCGTCCAGCAGTGCGTCGCGCTCGCCCGCGCCGGCTCCGAACTGGTGCGCGTCACCGTCAACAACGAAGAAGCTGCCGCAGCCGTTCCCCACATCGTCGAGCAACTCGACAAGCAAGGCATCCGCGTCCCCATCATCGGCGACTTCCACTACAACGGACACGTCCTGCTCACCAAATATCCCGAGTGCGCCCGCGATCTCGCCAAATACCGCATCAATCCCGGCAACGCCAGCATCGGAAAGACCGGCGACTCGAACTTCCGCACTATGATCGAAGTCGCGGTGAAATACCAGAAGCCCGTCCGCGTCGGCGTGAACTGGGGCTCGCTCGACCAAACTCTGCTGACTCGCATGATGGACGAGAACTCTGCTCTCGCCGAGCCCAAAGACGCCCGCGAAGTCACCATGGAAGCCATGGTCGTAAGCGCGCTGAACTCCGCTGCATTGGCGGAGAAATTCGGCCTGCGCCCCGATCAGATTATTCTCAGCGCGAAGGTCAGCGGCGTGCAGGACTTGATCGACGTTTACCGCGCCCTCGCCGCCCGTTGCACCTACCCGCTCCACCTCGGCCTCACCGAAGCCGGCATGGGAGCGAAAGGCGTAGTCGCCTCCAGCGCTGCCATGGGCGTGGTTCTACAGGAAGGCATCGGCGACACCATCCGCGTCTCGCTGACTCCGGCTCCCGGCGGCGACCGCACCGAAGAAGTCCGCGTCGCCCAGCAGATTTTGCAATCCATGGGCATTCGCAGCTTCACCCCGCAAGTCACCGCCTGCCCCGGCTGCGGACGCACCACCAGCACCTTCTTCCAGGAGATGGCCGAGCAGATTCAGACTTACCTCCGCGAGCAGATGCCCGCCTGGAAAGGCCGCTACATCGGCGTGGAGGAAATGAAGCTCGCCGTCATGGGCTGCGTGGTCAATGGCCCCGGCGAATCAAAGCATGCCAACATCGGCATCTCGCTCCCCGGCACGTTTGAAGAGCCCAAAGCTCCGGTCTACGTGGATGGACGCTTGTTCACCACGCTCAAAGGTGATCGCATTGTCGCCGAATTCATCGAGATCCTCGATGACTATGTCGACTCGCACTACGCCGCCCGAGAACCCGAGAAAGAAGAAGCCCTTCGAAGCTGACCTTCCCTTGGCCTGTAGTCCCTTTGTACGGGTTTGCTACTGCCCAGTGATCAGGAAAGTTGGTGTTTGCGGTGGTGGCTGCGGAACCGCGTTCCCGGAATCAGTGGTCGGGTTCACATTCGCATGTGCAAAATTGCACTCGAACTGCTGGCTGGTTAGTCCCGCGCCAAGAACTGTCAGGGTGGTCCCGTTGAAGTAAGTGCCCGTAGTAAACCCGGAAACTGTAATCTGCTGTCCTGGGGCAAACGTGTTCGGCGCCTGAAATGTGACCACGTTATTTGTAATCGAGAATCCGGTAATCAACGCGACACTGCCGCAGGTTGATGGCGTGCAAACCCCCGGAGCCATCGCCAACGCGGAGACCACTGTATCGGGCGGTAGCGGAGCCTCTGGATTGTTCGCGTTGTTGCCGGTGGTGTTGATCACGGCAACCGCTCCCGCATCGCACGAGCTTACATACACCCGGCTGCTGTCCTCCGACGCCACCGTGAACATCCGGAATCGTGGATTGCTCGGAGAGTATAACGCCGGGTACATCGGCGTCAGCGCGCAGGAAGCCACCGGAGGCACCGCATATTGAGACTGCCCCGCCGCATTCACCTCGAACGGCGGTGAGGTCAGCAAGGTCAGTGTCGAAGCGTTTGGATTCGGATACTTGGGCGCAAGCGTATTCGCGTCATACACCGTCACACTCGGGACCACACACGACGCCGCGGTCACGTTCGGATCCGAGCACGGGGTCGAAATCTGGTAGCTCGCCACGTAAAACCGTGTGCCATCCAGCAAGGCGGTCACCGAAACCGGAGTCACCGCACCGCAAGTCGCACACGCCGGCTTTGTAGTTGCACTCAGCCCGGGAATCGACAGCGGTGTCGTCGACAAAAGCGTCGGCGTATCGTTCGCGCCGCCGGTATCGGAAAATACATACACCTTCCCGGTCACCGGATTCGCCACATAAAGCCGGTTCAAATTCGGATCGAAGAAAACAAAATTCGCCCCAACCCCAACCGGAAGACTGCTGGTGACGGTGTCCGTGGCAACATCAATCGTCACCAGTTGCCCGTCGCCCTCCGTCAGCACATACACTTTCTGGCTATCGCCCCGAGCCACGATCCAGACCGGCGTAATCCCCGTGAATCCCGTAACGGTGTTCGAAGAAAGATCCACCGGATTCAGGCTGCTGATCGTGTTGCTCCCTTGATTCGCCACATAGAGTTTGAACGCATTCGGCGTTTCCGCCAGAGCCACCGGGTTGGTTCCCACGGTTGCAGTGATGCTGACCACGTTCGACGTTGTATTGATGCTGCTGACCGAATTCGTACCAAAATTCGCAACGTAGACTGCATTGCTCTGCGTGGTGTTCAAGAATACAGGTTCCGAGCCCGTCGGCAGTGAGATCGTATTCACCGTACCCAACCCGCTGGACAGTCTGGAATCAAACACCGGAGTGAAGGCAGAAACGACGTCCAGTCCGCCTGGAACCACGCTGCCCGCGCTCGCGGCGAACACGGTCGAGCCGTTGGACAAAATCGCCATATGCGTGGGATTGTCCCCCAAGTTCGGCAGGGAGGGGTTACTGGAGGGAGTTTCGCCGACGATGGAATCCCCCGAAACGTCAATCTGCATCGCCGTCCCCGGATTACTGTCCACGTTCGTGCTGATGGCGAAAACTTCGTGGAAATCACTCGGCTGCGGACTCGTCTCCACCGGGCATCCCGGAACCCCGCCGGTCGAGCACGGAATCACCACCGGACGGTAAACCTGACCGCAAGCGGACCAAAACAAGATAGGAAGCACCATGGCCGTCAGTCGGCCCAGACGTCGAACACTCATCGGCACCCCATCCTGCGCCCTTCAAGGAAGATTCTGATCATAGGTGAGAAGAATTCAACATTCTAACGGGTGAGCCCAATCCGCGCCAGTGCCCTCACACAAGGATCTCCCCTGTGATCCTCTGCGAACTCTGTGTTTAGGTTTTGGAATTTACCGTCCACATGTCGGATGCATGCGGGAAGGATCAAGTTGGACAAGCAGACTTAAAGACACTAACGGTTTTGCGACTAATGTAGGCCAGAAGCCGGAAGCATATCGCTTACCGCCCGCGCCGCGACTTCCCCCCAGCCGCAGCCACCGGAGTCTCGGTCTTCTCCGTCGCAGCAGGTTTCTTCTTGCCTTCCATCTGCGCCAGGCTTTGCTTGAGAGCCGCCATCAAATCCACTACCGGAGCCAATTTCTTCGGCTTCTCCACCGCCGCCACTTCTCCGCCCTCGAGCTTGGTCTCAATCAGCTTCTTCAGATTTTCCTGGAACGAATCTTTATACTTTTCCGGATCCCACTCATCGGCCAGCGCTTCAATCAGTTGATGCGCCACTTTGATCTCAGCCTCTTTCAGCTCCACGTCAGGCGCACCGAATCCTTCCACCTTGCGCACTTCTTCCGCGTAATACATGGTGTGCAGCATCAGCCCGCCTTCATGCGGCCGCAGAAACACCGTGTACTCCCGGTTGTGCATCGTAATCTTTGCGATGGCCACGTATTCGCTTTCTTCAAGCGCCTTGGTCAGCAGCGCATACGGACGCCGTCCCGCCTCTTCCGGCAACATGTAATACGACGACTCGAAATAAACTGGATCCACATCGCTCGCTTTCACGAACTCCAGAATCTCCATGGTCTTCGCGGTCTGCGGCTCGATCTTCTTGATCTCTTCCGGTTCGATGATGATGTATTCGTCCTTGCGAAATTCGTAGCCCTTCACAATTTCGCTGCGATCCACCACCACATTTTCCAGCGGACAAATATATTGCTGCTTCACCCGCACTTTATCCGGACGGTGCAGCATGTTGAAAGAAATTCCGCTGCTGCGCGCGCCCGAAAATAAGCGCACCGGCATCGAGATGAGGCCAAAGGTTAAGTGTCCAGACCAGACCGACGCTGCCATAGTTCCCTCTTATGAGCCTCCACAAGTACGGTCATTTCCCCAGTACTTGTCATTCCGACCAAGCCGATGGATTGGCGCAGCCAATCCATTGGCGCGTGGAGGAATCTGCTGTTTCTCGACCGGGGCGCATGCGCACCAAAAACGCCGCTAACCGGCCCAGATTTGGCAGTTTAGCCCAGAAAGTACACTTGGATGCACAAATCTTAGGGCGTGAGGAACCGAAATACGAAGCCCGAGGGAATGGGGTTTCACACGTGAAGGCCCAAGGGGTTGTAGTAACAAGAAGGGTAAGTTTTGCAATTGACTTGTTTGGAACGAAGAAAAAAGCATTCTCGAAATGAAACGGAGCGCCAACCCATCGTCACTATCACATCATGAACGCCAAAAGAGTTCGGCGTTTTAAAAAGTAGAAAAGGAGAATTACGATGGCGACGTTTCCAACGATTACACAGAGCGGAGGCGGCCCGCAACTCTGGATTAACTCGGGCGGCGGAATCACCAACCATGAAGTATTTGCATTCACGCTGCATAGCACCGACGCCAACGTTGGTGCGTTCATTTCCGACGTGACAGTTTATCTGAATACTGATTACGTTGCTGCTCAGACAAGCTACTTGGTCAGCCTGGCCGCGAAGGACCAGAATTTCAACCCGTCGACCGCGACGCTAACCGGAAACTTCGAAAGCAACGGAGTCTAGGAGAGGACAATGAAAATCAATCTCGTCAAAGATGAAAAAGGGAAGGTTGTTGCGACGTTTGAGAACGCCGTTGCCGGCGGTCCCTCGGTCAGGCCTGTGTTGAAACCCGGACACAAGGTGCACGAGGTCGAGGCCCCGGAGAATTACAAGGCCGACATCAAAGCCTTTTACAAGCAACACAGCCACTAGCTGCGGGTAGCCCGCGCCGCTTGAACGGCGCGGGCGGTTCTGTCCCCAAAAACGCGCTTCGTCACCCCGCTTTTTTGGACCTTCCTCGACCTACCGATCATCTTTGAGACAATGGTCTTGACGAGGACAATCCTGTGACCGACCTGCGCTACCCCATCGGCAAGTTCCACTACGAAGGCCCACCCACTGAAGAGACGAAACAGAAATACCTCGCCGATATCGAACAAACCCCTACCCATCTCCGCGCCGCCGTCAAAGGCCTCTCTGACCAGCAACTCGACACGCCCTACCGTCCCGAGGGCTGGACTGTTCGCCAGCTCACGCACCACGTTCCCGACAGCCATCTCAACGCCTACATTCGCTTCAAGCTCGCCCTCACCGAAGATGAACCGACCATCAAGCCCTACGCCGAAGACCGCTGGGCTCAACTCGCCGACACCCAGACCACGCCGGTTGAAGTCTCACTGACGATGATGGATTCCCTCCATGCCCGCTGGATCCGCCTACTGCGCTCGCTGAAGCCGGAAGACTGGAAGCGTACCTTCCGCCACCCCGAACTCGGCCTCATGCCTCTCGAGAAAAATCTGGCGCTCTACGCCTGGCACGGCCGCCATCACGTGGCCCACATCACCGCATTGCGAGAGCGCAACGGCTGGTAGAAATTTAGTTTCTGGTTTCGAGTTCCGGGTTCCGGGTACCCATCGTCGCTACGCGTCCCTGAGAAATGGAAACTAGAAACCGGAAACTAATAACTGCCCCCTACGTGACTCCCAACTTCCACAGCAGATAGCTGCTGGCCTCCCGCAACACTGCATAAAGCCGCTGCCCCACCCCATGCGGCCGCGAGTCCGGCCTCGGCGCCACATACACCGGACCCACCCCCTCGTGCTCCAATAGCCTCTTGATCCGGAACACGTGATAAGCGTCGCTCACCGCCACGCAACTGTGCAGCCCATTGGCCCGCATGATCACAGCCACGCGCACCGCCGATTGCGCCGTATCGGAGCCCTGCGTCTCCGCGATCAAATCTCGTTCCGGAATTCCGCGATGTTCGAGATAGTCGCGCCCTACCCCGCCTTCGCTGAAGCTGGGATCGGCCGCAGCTCCGCCGGTCGTGATGACCACCGGCGCAATTCCCTTCTGGAAGAGGTCGAAAGCGTGATCCAGGCGCGCCCGCAATACCGGCGAAGGATGCCCGGAATATTCCGCTGCGCCGAACACCACAATCGCATCCGCCCGGTGCACTTCCTGCAGCGAACCTTCCTGCACCACGCGGAACGCGGTCAGCCCAAGAAACCCCAACAACGCGAGCACGACCAGCGCTTCCAGCCATAGGAACCAGCGGCCGGTCGCACGTCGCGTAGCGTGATCGTCGCTCATCCTTTGGCAAAAAACGTGGAAATTTCTTCAGCCGGAATTGCGCCTTCGCGCATAATCTTCCAGCGCGCTCCCTCGTCCGTCAGATCGACGATGGTCGATGGAATATCCCGCGGCGAGGTCCCTCCATCCACAATAATGCTGATCCTTCCATGCAGTTGCTCGTGCACCTGTTCGGCGCTGGTACACTCCGCCGCCCCGCTCAGGTTCGCCGACGTGGCCGTGATCGGAATCGCCGCCGCCGTCACCACCGCCAGCGGAATCTTCGCATTCGGCACACGCAACGCCACATTGCCCGTGTTGGCCGTTACCTTCAGCGGCAGCCGCGATCCCGCTTTCACGATGATGGTCAGCGGCCCCGGCCAATATTTCCGCGCCAGCGCATAAAACTCCTCCGGCAGCGCTTTGGCCAGCTCTTCCGCCTGATCCACGCTCTCAATCAGCAGCGAAAGCGGTTTATGCCGCGAGCGCGTCTTGATGTCATATACCCGATCCACCGCCCGCAGGTTGAATGGATCGGCCGCCAGTCCGTAGAACGTGTCCGTTGGCATGCCCAGCACTTCGCCCGCGCGAATCTGATCGGCGGCGTACTTCACCAGTGAACTCTCCGGGGACTCGCAATTGATTTTTATGATTTCGGCGCGCACAGCGCTCCCTTCCCATCTGCTTCTCTTGGAAGTATTTGACCTGTGAAACTTATCATAATACGGCAAAGCGCGGCGAGGCGGGGACTGGCGTATCATGCACTCACCATCGCACGCATGAAAAACCCTCCAGAACCCGCCCTCAGCGCGCAAGACCGCCTCCGCCGCGTCGAAGGCCGCCATAATCCCCTCGTCAAGCAACTCCGCCAAGCTTTCGCTCATGCTGAACTCACCGAAGCCGGAGATTGCGCCATCGAAGGCCTCCGCATCCTCGAAGAAGCCATCCGCAGCGGCCTTCGGTTCAGTGCAGTCTTCTTTCGCGAATCTGCCCAGGACCGCGCCGACCGCCTCCTCCCGCAGATCGGCGCCCAGGTCGAAACCCTGCTCCTGCCCGACAAACTATTTGACAGTCTCGTCCCCAGCGAATCCCCGCAAGGGGTAGCAGCCCTCGTTCGCCTCAAAGAATTTTCGCTCGACGATCTCACCGAACGCCTGCAAGTCGGCCCCATTATCGTCCTCGCGGGCCTTCAGGACCCCGGCAATCTCGGCACCATCCTGCGCTCCTCGGAAGCCTTCGGCAGCGCTTGCATCGTCCTCGGCGAAGGCACGGTCAGCCCTTTTAATTCGAAAGTCGTTCGCGCTTCCGCCGGCTCCGTCTTCCGCCTTCCCATCGTGCATCGCCACGGAAAATCGGCAACCGTCAAGCTGGAAGAAGTTTCCGAGAAGCTGCGAGCCCAGGGCGTCCGCCTGATCGCAACCTCCTCGCACAAAGGCACGCCGATCGATCAGGCAGATTTGAAAAGTCCCGCGGCAATTTTTTTCGGCAACGAAGGCTCCGGCCTCCCGCGCGACATCATGGCCAAGATGGACGAATCCATCGCCATCCCCCACGCCGCCCAAGTAGAATCTCTCAACGCCGGTGTGGCCGCCAGCATCGTACTGTACGAAGCCGCAAGGCAAAGAAGATAAAATCGTGTTCACCACAGAGGCACAGAGACACAGAGAAAACGAGGATAACAAAGACCCACGGACGAGTCCCATCATAGGTGCCGCAATTGAGGTTCACCGTCACCTAGGACCGGGGTTGCTGGAATCAACATATGAAGAATGTCTGTGCCGCGAACTCCATCTGCGGGGAATCGACTTCCTCCGGCAAATCGACCTGCCTGTGGAATACAAGGGCCTCAAGCTGGACTGTGGCTACCGACTAGATTTGATCGTGCGAGAGCAAGTAGTAGTGGAATTGAAATGCGTTGAAAAAGTCCTGCCCGTTCATGAAGCCCAGTTACTTACCTATATGCGGTTGACCGGCTGCACGGTTGGTCTGCTTATCAACTTCAACGTTTCACGGTTAACTCAAGGCATTATTCGCAGAGTTCTTTAGCTTTTTCGTTTTTCTCTGTGTCTCTGTGCCTCTGTGGTGAAATGATTTCCCATGGGCCTTTTCCAATCCATCCCGAACCCCGCCGCCGACCGCACCCGCCCGTTGGCCGACCGCATGCGCCCACGCACGCTCGACGAATACGCCGGCCAGGAACATTTAATCGGTCCCGGCAAACCTCTCCGCACACAAATAGAGCGCGACGATTCCGGTTCGCTCATCTTTTGGGGACCTCCCGGCACTGGCAAAACTACTCTCGCGAAAATTATCGCAAGCATGACCAAAGCGGAGTTCATCGAATTCTCGGCCGTCCTCGCCGGAATCAAAGAAATCAAGCAGGTCATGGCCGACGCCGAACGCGCTCGCCAATATGGCACTCGCACCATCGTCTTCATCGACGAGATTCACCGCTTCAATAAAGCTCAGCAGGACGCTTTCCTGCCGCACGTGGAAAAAGGCAACATCCGCCTCATCGGCGCCACCACCGAGAATCCCTCATTCGAGATTAACGGCGCTCTGCTTTCGCGTACCCGCGTCTACGTCTTGCAGCCGCTCACCGAAGATCAAATTGTCCAGTTGCTACGACGCGCCCTCACCGATGAAGAACGCGGCCTCGGCACCATGCATTTGCTCGCCTCCGACGATGTCCTTAAAAAAATCGCCAGCTATACCAGCGGCGACGGCCGCAGCGCCTACAACGTCCTCGAAGTTGCCGCCGGCCTCGCGCAGCAGTCCGGAGCCCAGCCTCCGGAGATCACCGACGACATCATTCGCGACGCCCTCCAAAAACGTACGCTGCTCTACGACAAAGCCGGCGAAGAACATTACAACCTCATCTCAGCCCTGCACAAATCCGTGCGCAACAGCGACCCAGACGCGGCTCTGTACTGGCTCGGCCGCATGATCGAGGCCGGCGAAGATCCGCTCTACATCGCCCGCCGCGTCGTCCGCATGTCGGTCGAGGATATCGGCCTCGCCGATCCCAACGCCCTTTCCCTCTGTATGGCCGCGCGCGATGCCGTCGATTTCATCGGCATGCCCGAAGGCAATCTCGCCCTCGCGCAAGCCGTCGTCTATCTGTCTGTCGCGCCCAAGTCCAACGCTCTCTACACCGCCTACGGCGACGTGCAGCACGATATCGAGCAAACCGCCGCCGAGCCCGTCCCGCTGCACTTGCGCAATGCGCCCACCAGCCTCATGAAAGGCCTCGGCTACGGCAAGAATTATCAATACGCGCACGATGTCGAAGGCAAAGTCGCCAATATGCCATGCCTGCCCGAAAATCTGCGCGATCGAACGTACTATCACCCCACCAGCGAAGGTATCGAAAAACGCATTCGCGATCGCATGGAAGAGATCACGCGCCTGCGCCAGCAAGGTCCCCCAGCCACTCGCCCTCGCCAAAACACAGAGTCCTAGCCCTGCCCACAAGCATCCAATTTTTGAGCGATTTTATAGGTTGCCATGAAGCTGTCTGTGTAAATCGGAAGGCCGGCTTCAGGTTGGTAGGTTGCCTTAAGGCTGGGCTGGTTTCATAAATTGTCATAAAGCTCGTTTCATAAACCTCTCGTAAGGCTGGCTTCATAAGTTGTTTTGGGAAGGGCACGGCTTCAGCCGTGCCGATCAGGTGTGTTGGGTAGGGCACGGCTTGAGCCGTGCCGATTAGGGCCTCTACCAGTGGGGCTTTAGCCCCTGAGGCCGTCTTTAAGGAACCCGCAATGGCCACCAGTCCCGCGAATATCTTCGACGAATTCCCCTCCACCCGGCCTCTGGTCGATACCCAGGTGGAAAGCCTGCAGAAACTGCAGAAGGCTGCCCAGAAGATCAGTTCAATTCTTGATCTCGATCAGCTCATCGAAAACATCGTGACCGAGGTTTCTCATTCCTTCGGCCTTATCGAGACCAGCGTGTATTTGCATGACGAGGCTCGCGGAGAGATGGTGATGGGCGGCGTCCACGGCTGCTCCATCCACCAGAAGGGCTTTCGGCTAAAGATTGGCAAGGAAGGCATGGTCGGCTACGTCGCCTCCACCGGACAGATGCGCTACGCCCCCGACGTTCACAAGGACGAGTACTATCTCGCCTGCGAGCAGTCAACCCATTCGGAGGTGGCGATTCCACTGCTTGTCGGCCAGCGCCTTGTCGGAGTCTTCACCGCGTCTCACCCCGATCTGGATGCCTTTCCCCGCCAGCAAATCCGGCTTCTGCAAGCCCTGTGCGACCACATCGCCGTAGCCATCGATAACGCGCACCGTTTCCGGTCCGAGCGCGCCGAGCGCGAAGCCATGAACCGCGAGGCCGAAGAAGCTCGAGCCATTCAGCAGGCTCTCTTGCCCAAGGCATCTCCTTATATCCCCGGCTTTGCCGTCTCCGGCCTCAGCATCTCCGCCCGCGCCATCGGCGGAGATTGGTACGACTTCATTCCATTTCCCGATGGCCGCTGGGGATTGGTTCTCGCCGATGTTTCTGGAAAAGGCACCGCCGCCGCTCTGCTCATGTCGGCCACGCGCGGCATGCTGCGTTCTTTGGCCGAAGCCTGCTGCACTCCGGCCGAAGTACTCGATAAACTGAACGGCTTGTTGGTGGAAGACTTCCCCGCCGGAAAATTTGTCACCCTCGTCTACGCCGTCTTGGATCCTGCAACTCGCAGCGTCACCTTCGCCAGCGCCGGCCATCTGCGTCCACTCCTGGTCGACGACAGCGGCCCCCGTTTCCTCGATACCGAGCGCGGCCTTCCGTTGGGCCTCAGTTGCGGTGATTATTCGCAGAGTACCGTGGCTCTCTCCAAGGGCTCGCGCCTCGTCTTCTACAGCGATGGCATCAGCGAGGCTTCAAACAGAGAAGACGAAGAATACGGATTGGACCGCCTCGCTCAACACGTTTCCAGCCCCGGTACTTCCGCCATCACCGTTCTCGATGACGTCCACTCTTTCGCCGCCGGCGTCCCCCTGCGCGACGATGCCAGCGTCGTATTCGTTCAGGTGGCCTCCTAAGCGCCGCCTCGTAAAGTGTTCGGGAGGGGCACGGCTTTAGCCGTGCCATTGAGCCGATATAAAAACTTGGCTTTAGCCCCTGAGGTCTCCGCCGCGTTGCACCGGCCGTAGAGTCACAAAAATGATCAAACTGGCCAGCGCCAGCACCGCAAGGATGAAGATGCTTCCCTCCGGCCCGGTCGCTCCCCCACTCAGAATGGACTGTCCCATCGGATGCGTCGCCAGCAGATGATGCTGGATCACGAGCCCGCTGTCAGCAACCCCATAGAGAAACGATTGGCTCCGGTCCCAGGCTGCATGAAAGCCAACGGCCCACCACAGAGAACCGGTCCGCCACAAGCTGAAGCAGAAGACCATCGCGGCCAGCCCCGCGGAAAGCAATCCAATCGGAGATTCCCCCGGATTCTTCCCGTGACCCAGGCCGAACAGAAACGACACGAGAATGGCCGCGCTCCAGAAACCAAACGCTTCGCTGTGACGCGTCTTGAAAATCCACTGGTAAATTCCTGCAAGGCCGCGGGCAAGGGTGTACTGGAGATATCCGCGCGTCAGGTACTCCTCGAACAACCCACGAACAGGAAACCGATGAACCAGATCGCTCCATAGCGAACAATGTCCCTCCCAAAGAGCAAGCGGCTGTCGACGACCAGCAGTCCGGTCTTCGAGAGCGTGAGCACCAGAAGTGACAAGCACACGACTCCCCAACCCAGCCCGGCCATGAAATTCGGCAGCCTGCGCCTGCCCCCGAATCCGTAAGCAGAATTCGGCCGGCGCTCGATCTTCGACATGATCCATGTCACCAGGAAAGTCAGCAAGAACTGAATTGCCTCGCCGATGAGCATGAAGCGCGGCTTGCCCATCGCCTCCGAGGCGGCCTGCGGCGTCTTCGCAAAGCTCGGGTGCAACCTGTGGATGATGAGGTTCGCGCTCAGCGCAATGCCGGCGAACAATGCGAGGAAGATGAGCAGGCTCCAGCCCGCCCGGATGCCGTCTTCGCCGACGAACACTTTTCGCAGAGTCGAAGGTTGCGGAGGCGGAATGGGTTCGGTGGGCGTCGTGACCCCTGCGTCAAGATTCACTGGGCTCCTTCGTGGGGCGAGAATCTACTGGATTCTTTCAGTTCTACGTTGCACGCCTCGCTTTTGTTCCTCAGATTTCCGGCCGAGCCTTCGCTCTCACCGGAATCTCGCCCGGTGCTCTTTGAGAATGCATCGGTCCATCACCACAAAAATCCCAGCCTTCCGCGCCTTCTCTGCCGCCTTCTCGTGCACTACATCCTCCTGCATCCAGATCGCAGGCACCTTCAGCCCGATCGCGTCATCCACAATTTCTTCAACGAACTCCGGTCTCCGGAAGACGTTCACGATATCGATCTTCTCCGGCACTTCGCGCAACGAAGCATACGCCTTCTCTCCCAGAGAAGACTCAATCCGGGGATTCACCGGAATGATGCGGTATCCCTGGCTCTGCATGTAAGCGGACACCCCGTGGCTCGGGCGCATCGGATCGCTAGAGAGTCCAACCACCGCAATCGTCTTTGCACGCTTCAATAATTCCGTCACCGCATCTGCCGGGGGGAGACTAGTCATTCTATTTCTTGTTCGCCGCGTCCAGTTTCTGCTTGTACATCTTCAGCGCCAGCTTCCGCACCGTCTCGGAAACTTCCTTGTTCGCCGATATATTTTTCAAATCCACCGCCAGCAGATGTTTCATCAGACCGAGACCTAGATCGAGCGGCGTGCGCGGGTTCGACACCAGATTCCGCACCACGATGTAGTTCTTCATGAACCGCCGCTTCAGCGGAATCTGCCGCAACACCGCTTCCAACACATTCTTCTGCAGCGCAAACTTCTCCACTTCCCCATCGGAGAGCTTCGGCGCCTCGAGCACGGCCAGCGCCACCACCTTCGTCCCATCCCGGATCAGAATCGACCGCTCTTCCTTGTTGCCCTTCAGCGCTAGTTGAATGCGCCCCTTCACATCCAGATGGTTGATCTTCTGCAGCGTGTTCTCCCGCTTTGCCTCCACCGGAGCATGAGGACCCGCCTGCCCTGGCGCCTTCGCGACAGCTGCCTTCGCCGCTCCCGCCGAAGCGGCCGCAGCAGTCGGCGCGTCAGTCGCGGCCTCCTGCACCGCCGACACGGGAAAATAGTTGCTCCCTAGCAACTCCATAATCCCGCCGATCGGCTGAAAGGGCTTTCCCTCCTCCGCACTGATTTCCGGGGCGTGCTCGGCCAGATAAGCGGAAACATGCTCTTCGGGAACGTCTTCTTCATCCGAAATTGCCGCCGTCGCTGGATCGACAGTACTGGCCGCCTCAGCGGCTAACCTAGCGTCCTCTATCGCGCTCGCCGCAACCGCGGGCTCAACAGTTGCAGCTGATCCTCCGCCTAGCAACTCAGCGACAGTCCTTGCGTCATTCTGTTTCAAGTAAGGATTCGATCTCAGACCTTCCAACACTCTCGCCGCTGCCCGTACACGAGCGCTCTGTAGCATGGTTGCAATGCTCTCTGCAGATGCCGAGATCGCAAACTTCGCCAGCTCACTCTCCGGAATCGAAGGATTCTCCAGCAACGCCGGCAACAACTTCGGACGCAGATTCTCCGGCGAAATCAAATAGTCGAGCACCTCCCGCGCCGTATTCGGATCGGCCGCCGCGGCTGCCGAGGCCTTCTCATCCCATCCCGCCAGCGTCATGCGCGCCAGTTCGCCAAACAATTTATTGTGCTTGGCCAGGTAAACCAGAATTTCCAGATTCTCGTCCGGCGCCACCGACAGCGCCCCTCGCGCCGCAAACTGCATCATGTTCGACGGCAACTTCGACGCCCGAATTTGATCGATCATGCGTGCCATCATTTACCTCTCGAACCGGCGCCGCTCTTCCCGTTCCTTGCCTTCATTTCGAGTTCCCGCACCGCCAGCTCAAATTCGCGAATCAACCGGTTCGGCTTGCCCCGCTGAAACTCCTCCAACAACGCCCGATAGTACCAAAGCGTTCCTTCGCGCCCGCCATTAAAACGTTCCCAAATCAACTCCCCCACCTCGCGGTAATCGGAAAGAATGGAGCGCACGTTGTTCAATTTGTCTGCCGCTGAAACCAGTCTCGTTTCCGCGTCCGCACTCTTCAAATGCCGAAGGTATGTATCCTTCCGCTCGCGCCACGGCAGCTTCGGAACGACATAGGAATCCGTGCACCCCTCCACAATCTTCGCCACGCGGCTTCCAAAATGCCGCTTCACTTCTTTCAGCATCGCCGCGCCGCCGCAGTCTTCCACCACATCGTGCAGCAGCGCCGCGATCGCAATATCCTCATCGCCGCCATATTCCAGCGCCAGCGATGCAACTCCCATCAAGTGCGCAATGTAAGGCGTCGTCGAAGCCTTGCGTATCTGCCCCGCATGTTTTTCCTTCGCAAAAAGAAATGCGCGCTCGAATCGCGGACCCAGCTTGATCGCCTTCCCCGGCTTTCCGCCCACTATTTCTCCTATTTCTCCCCGCGCCGCGCCAGCAAATACGCCCGGATGAACGGCTGTAAATCCCCGTCCAGCACGCGATCCACATCGCCCACTTCAGTCTTCGTTCGATGATCCTTGATCATGCGGTAAGGCTGCAGCACATACGATCGAATCTGCGATCCGAAATCGTTGTCCAGTTTCGAATCTTCAATCTTCTTGGTCGCCGCCCGCTTCTTTTCCATCTCGTATTCATACAGCTTCGAGCGCAGCATGCTCATCGCCCGCTCGCGATTCTTATGCTGCGAGCGTTCATTCTGGCAATTTGCCACCAGCCCCGTCGCAATGTGCGTAATCCGCACCGCCGAATCCGTCGTATTGACGTGTTGCCCGCCCTTGCCGCTGGAACGGTACGTATCCGTACGAATGTCTTCCGGCTTAATCACGATGTCGATGCTGTCGTCGATTTCCGGCGACACGAACACACTGGCAAACGACGTATGCCGCCGCTTCGCCTGATCGAACGGCGAAATCCGCACCAGCCGGTGCACTCCAATTTCGCTGGTCAGCAACCCGAACGCGTACTCGCCATTCACCGCGAATGTCGCCGACTTCAGCCCTGCCTCTTCACCGGGCTGATAGTCGTACAAAACTGTCTCGAATCCTTGCCGCTCCGCCCAGCGCAAATACATGCGCAGCAGCATGTCGGCCCAATCCTGCGACTCCGTCCCACCTGCGCCCGGATGAATCGTCACAATCGCATTCAGCGCGTCATTGGGTCCAGAGAGCAACGTCTCCGTCTCGAGCTTGTCGATGAGTTCCCGCAGAGAATCAATCTCGCGGCGCAACTCCGCATCCACATTCTCGCCTTCCTTCGCCAGATCGAAGTAAGCGGCAATGTCATCGCCCCGGCGCGCCAGGTCGGCGTCGGTCGCCAGCAAATGTTCCAGCCGCTTTTTCTCCCGCATCACTTGTTGCGAGCGCTGCGGATTCGACCACAAATGTGGGTCGGCGGACTGCTTTTCAATTTCGCTTAGTTGCGGACGGAGTTTGTCCGCGTCAAAGATACTCCCGGAGCTCGCGCACCTTCTTACTCAGTGCCGCGTATTCCTGCTCGAACTCTTGATTCATGAGGATGCTTCTGCTTTCTTGCCTGATTTCGTGGGAAGCCCGAAGCGCGTGAACAGCGCCCCTGCTGAAATTATCGCACACAGCCACGCGAACCAATCCCCATGCCGCGTGTAGAACGTGGTTACGGAAGTGAGTGCATACGGTGCAACCAGCGCCCCGCGCTCTTTTCGAGGCAGCCGCGCAACCGTCCTTCCATACGGATCAATCGACGCCGTCACCCCCGTATCCGTCGCACTCAAAATCCACCGGTTGTTTTCGATCGCTCGCATCCGCGTCTGGTTCAAGTGCTGTGCGTACGCTCCGCTATCCCCATACCACCCGTCATTCGAAATGTTCACGAAAACTTGTGCACCGTTGTTTGCGAACTGCCGCACCTCATCCGGAAACACCGACTCGTAGCAAATAAAAACACCCAGCGGCATGCTTCCCGCATCCAGCGACGCCCTCGATGTCCCCGCCTTGAACTCTCCCACTTCTTTCGTCAGCCCACCCGCAAACGCAAACAGCTTCGGGAACGGCAAGTATTCTCCGAACGGCACCAGATGCACTTTGTCGTACCGCGCCGTCCACTCGCCCGTCGGACTCACCAGCGCCGCCGAATTGAAAACTTCCGGCGATGCGCTCCTCGGCTGCGAAAAAAGGGGCTTGCTCCCAATCGCGCCCGTCACCACCCAGCTCCGCGTTGTACGCGCCATCTCGCTCACCGGACCGCGAAACAGCGGATCGTTAGTAAAAAAAGGTGCCGGCGATTCCGGCCACACAATCAAGTCCGCCTTGCCATGTGCCGATTCCGTCGCATTCGACTCGGACGAACTCGAAGCCTCCACCTTCTCGCTCAAATCCGTCAATTCGCGCAACGTGCGCTCAAACGCCTCGCGCGTCCAGTTCTCATCCACCGGAATGTTTTCCTGCACCAGCAGCGCCGCCCGATCTCCCGCCAGCGCCGGAGCATCCACCAGCCTCCCCGCCTGCAACACCGCCGCCGCTACCACCGCCGCCAGCAATAATGTGTTGCGCTTTTTTCTCGGAACCAGAAACGCCGCCGCCACTGCCACATTCACCAGCATGATCTCGAACGAGATCCCGTACACCCCCGTCCACATCGTGATCCGGCTCAGCGAAATGTTATCCACCTGCGCGGTGCCCAGTAGATCCCACGGAAATCCCGTCACTCGTGTCCGCGCCAACTCCACCGCAACCAACAAGAACGGCACCGCAATCAGCGCCCGCCGGTTGTCGCGCCCCGGTCCCGCCGCCAGTCCCACCAGCAGTCCAAACAGCCCGTGATACAGCCCGAGATAAAGACAGAAGAGAAATAGCGCCAGCGCAGCCGCCCCCCCGCTCAGCCCGCCATGCTCGTGCATCGTGTCATAAATCCAGTAACACGTGCCCGCGTACCACAGAATGCCCGATGTGTAGCCCAGCAGAAATGCCTGCCCCGGAGTTGCCGCCTGCAGATGGACGGCCCCATCCACCTCGAGCGCTCCCGCCGGTCGCGCCCGCAGCAAAGCCACAATCAGCGGCGCAAACGCCACCCACGATAAAATATAAAGTCCGGGAAGAGGAAAGATGAGGATCTGCAACAGCGACGACAGACCAACCAACAACCAGGCGCTGTAATGAATTTGTCGCACCCGCAAGAATAGCAAAATACTTTCGTGAACTATAAAGAAGCCTTAAAGCTTCTCCCAAACGTTGTCATTCCGAGCGGGCTTCAGCCCGCGAGGAACCTGCTTTCCCCGCTCCCTCCACCACTCCCCGCACGAACTCGACAATCTCTTCCGTCACGTAAGCCGGAGGCGCAATCCGAAACACCGGCCGTCCCGCCACCGGCTTCAACGAGACTCCCTGCCAGCCAACTCCCGCGCCCTCATGCAAAATCACCGCCCCCGCCCGATCCATAAACTCCTGCGCCGACTTCTTAAAATCTTCCGTCCCCGGATCGAGCACCGTCATATACAAATCCGGCCGCAAGAATTTCAGTACGCTGTTCGATTCCAAAATCACATTGCCCGACGCCTCAATCCGCCGCCGCAGCGCCGGCATCGCCTCCGCCAATCTACCCTGCTCCGTTCGCACCCACAGCGCTCGCGCCGCTCCCGCCAGCAGAAATCGCGAAGTGTCCGATTCTCCCGTGCGATCCTTCTCCTCCGAAATCGCCCACGTATGATCTGCCGTCGCGCAATCGCACGCCTCTCCATTCGCGGAGCAAACTCCATGCCCATACTGCGTAATCTTCACCGCCGTCCACGCATACTCACGCAATGCCCCGATTAGCCCAGCCACCACGCCGGTCTTCCCCACGCTCCGCGAATGCCCGCCGATCACGACTATCGCCACGCCTACCTCTTTTTTCCCAACCTGGCCAGCGCCGCCAGTTGCTTCAAATACTGACGCACCGGTTGTGCCGGAGTTCCCCAGAACGCCACGCCCTTCCCGCGCAAAACTTTATTCGGCAACACGCCGCCCTGCCCGCCCAGCATCACTCCTTCTTCAATGCGCGCATGTTCCCCAATCCCCACCTGCCCGCCCAGCACCACGTCATTCTCAATCACAATGCTTCCCGAAAGCCCGGTCTGCGCCGCTATCACCACATTCTCCCCCAGCCGGCAGTTGTGGCCAATATGTACCAGGTTATCGATCTTCGTTCCGCGCCCGATCCGCGTCTCGTCCAGTGCTCCGCGGTCAATCGTCGTGTTCGCCCCAATCTCCACATCGTCTTCAATCACCAACCGGCCCACCTGCGGAAATTTTTCATACCGTCCACTCTTCGCATCGCGCACATATCCGAACCCATCGCTTCCCAGCACCGCTCCCGCATGCACGATCACCCGATCGCCCACCGTCGTCCCCGCGTAAATCGTCACGTTCGGATAAATCTCGCACCCGCTTCCAATCTTGACCCCGCCCCCAATCACGCACCCCGCGCCGATCCTCGCACCTTCACCAATCTCCGCGTTCTCGGCCACCACAGCGCGCTCCTCCACCACCGCCCCTGCTCCCAGCCGAACCGAAGCATGCACCACCGCGCTCGCATGTACGCCAGCTTCCCGCCCCGCCCGTTTCCCATCCTGCAGAAACACCGCCGCCCGCGCAAACGCCAGCTTCGGATGCCGGCAGATGAGCAGCGGTTTCCCCGACGCGCCCGTCGCAAACTCTCCCGCAATCACCGCGCCCGCCCGCGACTGCATCGCCCGCGCCAGATATTTTTCATCTTCCACAAAAACCAGATCGCTCGCCACAGCCGACGCGAGACTTGCCACCCCGCTCACCCGCGTGCTTCCATCCCCCAGTAGCCTGACTTCGAGCGCCTCAGCGATCTCCTGCAACGTGCGTTTCATCGCTCTCACTCTACCCCACGGCCCCGATCAGACGAAAGTCCGCGCGATATCGGCTGAATCATTGGAAGCATCCCGGGCCACAATCGAGATCCATCGCCCGGCACGAGATAATCAAAAGGATGATAATTGACGATACGATGACTTCTCGAATCGCTCCCCGCCGCACCATAGTCGCCGCCCTCCTGGCGGCCCTCGCTCTCGCCTTCCCCGCGCACTCCTCCGCCCAGGAACTCGCCCGCCGCCTTATCCTCAAAGACGGCTCCTATCAATCCATCACCAAGTATGAGGTCAAAGGCGACCGCGTCCGCTACTACAGTGCTGAGCGCGAAGAATGGGAAGAACTCCCGTCCTCGCTGGTCGATTGGCCCGCCACCGAAAAATTCGAGAAGGAGCGCACCGTCGCTCCCGCTATTCCCGAAGCCGCCCTCATCGACAAGGAAACCGACGCCGACCGCGGAGCCGGAGAAGCTCGCCTCCCGCAAGTCGCGCCCGGCCTGCATCTGCCCGAACTCTCCGGCATGTTTCTACTCGACAATTTCAAAGGCCAGCCCCAGCTTATCGAGATCCAGCAGGACGAAGGTGACATCAATCGTGGCTCCAAAGCCAGCATCCTTCGTGGCGCGATCGTTCCCGTCGCCGGCGCCAAGCCAACCATCGAACTTGATGGCGAGCACGCCACCGTCTACGCTCACGTCGCCGTTCCTTCGATTTACATTAACCCCGAAGACGAAACTTCCGCCCCAGAACCGCCGCCCGGCCAAACCGCTTCCGCTCAGCCTTCGCAACCCAGTCTCGACGCTCCCCGCGCCCAGCCCGCCCAGCCGCAGCAGCCGCAACAAGCCGTCGTTCCCTTCGATCGTTTCGTCATCGTTCATCTGAAAGTAAAAAGCGGCAAACGCATTGTCGGCGATCTCAAACGCGCCGCCAACGGAAAACCCAGCCCGCAGGAAAATTCCGTCAAGACCACCATCGACCGCGTCAAGGGAGGCTGGCTCAAGCTGACTCCCACCGAAGATCTCGCCCCCGGCGAATACGCCATCGTCGAAATGAAGGGATCGCAAGGCATGAACCTCTACCTCTGGCCCTTCAGTGTCAATCCCAACGCCCCCGCCAACGCGAATCCCTGGACCCAGAAATAAAAGACGTGAAAGAGGTGAAAGATAAGAGTGCGGAACCGCAGAAGCCGAAGGAAAATTTGTAGCTTGTGAAGGCGTGGTTTAACGCCAGTTTTCCTATTTGTCGATCCCCTCGATCAGCGAACTCGTGTGATGTCCTGCACCCAGTTAGTCTCCCAGGTCTTGCCCTCGTCTGGCGAATCCGCTTGCTCCCAGTGGCACGATGTCGGAGTGATGTTGGACCAGATAAAGCGCGCCCGAACCCGCTTTCCCTTGACCGTATCATCCCCATAGAAAGTGCCCACGCCATTGTGGAAGCTTCCAATCATCGGCGGATCCAATGGGTCGGATGGTCTCCTGCTGTCGAGCCACCAGATTGACCACTGCTGGGTCTTCGAGTCGAAGGACCGCAGAGCGACACCGCGATAGGGAGCACCGGGAACGCTGAGCACCGTGTCGTCCACATTGCTGTAACTCCCCATAAGCGGTTGATTCGACAACGTGCCTTCGAATTCAATCCACTCGTGATTATTGGCCAGTCGCTGCTTCAGCTTTCGATGATGGGCCTGCCATTGACCAACCAGGAAGTCGAAGTCGTGAAGACCCGGGACTGCACTCTCTGTCTGATTCATTCCGGTGCCCGAATCCTGGTGCGATTGCGCAGCCAACTGTCCAGGCGCTGCAAGACACAGACTTAGCAGCGCGATGATGACTAAACGGTGATGAATACTCACGACGCCCCCTTTTGAATTGCGGCGGCAGCCAATTCTCAACAATGCTTGAACTTCGATTCGCCGATACGCGCTCATCGTCCCCTCCGGAACCAAACTGAACTGATGCGACCCTTAGATTGACTGAGCTCGTGGTATTTGTGTATACCCACTTTCTGTGGAACTCTTAATACCACTTTCGAAGAAAAACGAACCTCTGTTCCGGCAGGTTTACGTTAAGACAGCCTAGCGTGAATGTCAGAGAGACGACCTCTCGCCCCACTTATCGCGAAAACGCTTCGAAGCATCGCGGATGATAGGCTCGCCATGGCCGAACCCGGCCGCATCGAATGAAAGACTCGCAAGCTTGCGCTGGCTCGCGCGACCCTCCTCCAAATTCTCGAAGCCGACTGGATCACCGAGACCCATGATGTTCATGCACACATCTCCCGCGAACAGCATTCGTCCCGGATGCCACAGCAGCGCAACCTGTCCGGCGCAATGCCCAGGAGTATGAATCACGTCGAAGCCGCCAGCGATGGGCAATATTTCGTCAGCGATCAAAGGCTCGTCGATGGCAACCGGCTCCAGTCGCCTGTCGGGATGGTAGAGCAGCTTGCACAGCACTCGCCGCAACACACTAGGCGCCGGCCTCATCGGTCGAAAGGGCCCCCACTCTCGGCAAAAGGAATATCGAGCGGGTGCATGTAGGTCCTCGCACCAGTTTGCCGCACGATCCGAGCGGCGCTGCCGATATGATCAGGATGCCCGTGCGTGAGAATCAGGTGCTTGAGCTGATCCGGCGAACGCCCAAGCCGGCGGATTGCCTCGAAAACGGCTGCCTCTTTATCAGGGTAACCGGCGTCGATCAGTGTCAACCCGTCGTCGCCCTCGATCAGGTAGGCCTTCGCCATCCCCATCGGGACAAGGTGAACCCCTTTGATTACACGCTTCGCAGACACAAGCTCAATCCTCGCGAGACCGACGTATCCGCAAGAATCTAATGATGAGGAGCAGCCCCTAGGTTGGACATTAGCTGTTGGCCTAGTCACCGGAGCGGCGTAAGAACTTTGCGATCAGAAGATAAATTCCGCACATCACCGCGAACCAAAATACCCAGTCGACGAATATCTGTACCCCCAATTGGTTCCCTAGCCAATCCTGCGGGCTGGGAGGGACAAGAAAAATCGACACAAGTGTGCCTGGCGTTCTGATCCCGAGGTTGTCGCGGATGGACGACCCGCCGATCGCAAGGAAAAGAGCGGCAAACGCCGCGACCGCGCATACTGCCGCAATGCGTAGCCACTTTGGAACGATAATGGCGGTAGTTCCTATAATCATCTTCCGCTCGTCTGCCCGCCGGGGGCCTCAAGCCAGAAGCTAAGAGCTAGAAGCCAGAAGCTGCCTTCTACTTCATCACTCCCCGCTGCGCAATCCCAATATTGTCGCGTGATTCCTAACGCAGGCCAGCGTGAATGCCGAGAGCTTCGGCAACCTTGCGGAGTGGTTTGTCTCGTGTCCACAAAAGTGTGGAAGAATTGACAAAGATCGACGCTATCAAATGCGTGTCGGTCAGACCGATGCCCAAATTGTATAAACGGCGAGCCTCAATCATGAGCCGCACCTCCGCCAGTTGAGGCATTCGCACCTGCGGTAGCAAGTCCATCAGCGCAAGCGTTTTTGCGCGCTCTCGCAACGATCCCAGGGCGAGTTCCGCAATAATGAATGGATGGATCACAATCTCCCCCCGGTTCAGACGCTTGCGCATTTCCTGATTTCCCGAACGAAGATGGTCGATCCAGACCGACGTATCCGCAAGAATCAATGCGGCCGCTCCCTGCGGCGTGGAACAGCCTTCAACTTGGGCATCGTCCCTCCCAGAGCCGCCAATCTGCGCGCGCTCTCCCGCTCGATGAGCGCCTTAAGGGCTTCCCGAATCAATGCCGTCTTCTCCTCTACACCGGTGAACTCTTGGGCGACGCGCACCAGATCGTCATCCAGTGCAAGGGTTGTTCTCATAAAAAACTCCAGGCACGGATTATAGCATCAAATGATGTCAACTTTGATGCCTATTCAACTCAGAGGCCGAGCGGGAAGGCTCGCAATGGAACTCCTCTACCGGCCACCGAAATGCTCAATTGCGTGTAATCCGGATTTTTGATCAATCCAACTTCACGAGACCACCGTAATCTTGATCGGTTGCCTGTAAGTTCTGTACGTTTGCATCATGAAGCGCACACTGGGACTGTCGCTAGGGCGTCGGAGCTGCTCTCCCGTTTGTTTGATTGCAAAGTCGTTGCGAACAACGAGCTCTGAGCAAGGATTGTAGGATGAGCCATAGACGAGAGACACAAGAGCCAATCGGACAGGGCGACGCCGGGAACGTCGGGCACCCTCGTTTGTCTAGCGCTATCTTGCGAGAGCGGATCATGGCGGCTTTCGCCCTTGTTTTAATCGCGCTGATGATGACGTTATACTTTTACCACCGATCCAGATACCTGCGAAGTAACGGCGATTGGAGACTGTTTTGGATTGGCAAAGTGTTCGTTGGCGTTTGGGTGGTTTTTGCCGTCGTGCGGGTCCTCAGAAAGGGACCATGAAATTTGCAGGTGTGGCCCGCCACTTCTGCTGGTCTTTGTGCTTGCACGCGGGGCCGTTAATCCGCAGCTCTATAAATTACAAAATTGCCCGATTACAAAATTGCCAAATTTTTTCATTTCATCACTCCCCGCTGCGCAATCCCAATATTGTCGCGGGTCGTGTTCTTCACCAGATACATCATCTCGTCGGCCTGACGGATGATGTCATGCGCATCGCGCGCATCGTGCGGATAAGTGGCCAGTCCAATCGAAGCTCGAACGTTCAAATTCAGCCCTTCATCGCGGCAAAAACTGCTGGCCCGCAGCGCATCGCGCAACCGCTTCGCTACCACCAGCGCCTGATCTTTTCCCGTCTGCGGCAGCAGCACCACGAATTCATCCCCGCCGTAGCGAAACGCAAAATCAATCAACCGCAGCTGCGCCTTCACCAAATACCCGATTTCCGCCAGCAGCTTGCTCCCAATCAAATGCCCGTGCGTGTCGTTCACCGACTTGAAATGGTCCAGATCGATGAACAGCACGCTGAACTCGTACCCAAATCGCGACGACCGGTAAACCTCCGTCTCGAGTGTTTTGTAGAGATGGCGTGCGTTATAAAGTCCGGTGCAGTCGTCGGTGATCGTCAGTTCCTGTATCTTTTCCACCCAGCGCGCGTTCTCAATCGCAATCGCCGCGTAGTCGCATAGCGACTGCAGAAAGAACACTTCCTGCTCGTTGAACTGCGACCGGTCCACATTCACCAGCTGGATCACGCCCAGCACCCGAAGCCTCGATTTCAACGGCACCGCAATGATCGACCGCGTCTCCCACTTCGTGGCCTCGTCAATCCGCTTCGCAAACCGCGGATCATGATCCACATCGTTCGAGATCACCTGCTCGCCGTGCTTCGCCACCCAGCCCGCGATTCCCTCGCCCACCTTCAGCCGGACATTCTTCAGCGCTTCCGCCTTATCCCCCACCGCAATCGCAAAATAGAGTTCGTCCTTCTGTTCGTCCACCATCAGCAGCGACCACGTGTCCGGACGGAAATATTCCGCCATCTTCTCCATGATGGTTTGCAGAATCGAGTCCAGGTCGAGCGACGACGTCAGCGCCTTCGCCACGTCGTGGAAAATCGTGAGTTCCTGGCTCTGGCGGGTTGGTTGTGTGCCGACGGCCTCGGACATGCGGGCTTCCTTCATCTCCCGTGGTAGCGCGGGCGCTCGCGCCCGCCAGCCTTAGTTCCCTGTTGATCTTCGAATCGTTACCCAAGTTTCAAATCGACGATTCGCTGCATGGACGAGTGACAGTTCCAAAAATTATAGATTCGCATTCCGTCCGCCGCAATGAACGTTGGTAACCCCGAACCCCTAACGCCAACGGGCTCTTCACGATAGCCAACTCCCATCCCCGCTTGACCTCCCGCTCCAGGGTGGGCGTACTCTAATAATCTATGCCCAGCATACTCAAACCCGCCCGCACGCTCGCGACCGCCCTCGTCTTACTAGTCCTGTCACTCCCCACTCAGCCAGCCCACGCTGCCGCCGTCGACCCCAAAACCGTCGCCGAAGTCGACGCCGGCCTCGGCTCCTGCACCGCCGATTTCATCATTACCGATGAAGACGGCAAGCCCGTTTACGCCGCCAACATCCGCGTCCACATCACCTACGGATTCATGAACCTCCACAAGTTCGACCTCCAGGTTGGAACCAATGCCGACGGCAAAGCCCGCTTCATCGGCCTCCCGGAAACTTCCAAGCAAGGATTCTTCTTCCGCGCCTCCGAAGGCGACCGTGAAGGCTCCGCCTTCGACAATCCGTCCAAAACCTGCAAGACACAATTCACCATCGTGCTGCGGAAAAAATCAGAGTAGCGCGCCGGTGACCTGAAGCCGTCAAAACAACTGAATCCTCGGCCTGACCTCGGAAGAGTGCGGGCCAAGAGCCAATAGGGATTCGTCACCGACATCTCGGCAACCTCGGTCCTAAACCCGGCCCGCGTCCTCATTCGGCCCCGTGGTAACGTCCTCCCCCAACCTTCTCTGGCGTCCGCGTCCGCCTTCGCCTATGATAATGGGCGTCGGAACGCGGGCCTAAGCCTTCAAATCGCCCGCCGGAGTCCTTGTGGGCGCCTTCGGAGAAAAACTTCGTCAGCAGCGTGAGCGTCGCGGCATCTCGCTCGACGCCATCTCCACCACTACGAAGATCAGCACCCGCATGCTCCGCGCCATCGAGGACGAGCATTTCGATCAGCTCCCCGGCGGCGTCTTCAACAAAGGTTTCGTCCGCGCCTACGCCCGCCAGGTCGGCCTCGACGAAGAAGAAGTTGTCACCGATTACCTCACCGCCCTGCGCGAGAGTCAGATTCACTCGCAAGCCATTCTCCCCAACTTCCGCGCCCCAGCCGCCAAATCCGCGGCTCAAGGTACCACCACGCTTCACCGCAACGCTCTCGATGAAGACGACTCCGCCGCAATTCCACCTGCCTTGGATCGCCGCGTCGAAGAGCGTCGTAAAGAATCCCGCCGCCGCGATGATCGTGAACTTCGTCCCCGCGCTGATCGCCCCGCCGCGGACCATCTCGACGAAGATCGTCCCCACCAAGATCGACTCAGCCAGGGTCGACTCAGCGAAGATCGACTCAGCCAGGATCGACTCGGCGAAGACCGTTCCAACGAAGGCCTCGACGACGTTGTCCCCTCGTCGCGCCTCTCTTTCCTCAATCTTGATTCCGCCCCGTCGTCTTCGCATCTCGCTGATAGTGATTCAGAATCGTTCGCGCCCGAACGTCCCATTCCAGCCGGGAATCCTTCTTCCCGCGTCCCATGGGGCCAACTCGCTGGACTCTTACTTCTCATCACCCTGGCTCTCACACTGTGGAATCTTCACCGCCGCAGCCAGCTCGCAGTCGCATCGCAGCCCACCGCATCGCAGCCCTCCTCGGTACGGTTTTCGACGAGCACGCCCCCCGCATCGCAGTCCTCAGCCGCGCCGGTCTCCACCGCCGCACTCACCACGCCCCTCCAATCCTCCGTACCTGTCAAACCCGGCCCGGTTTCTGGCTCGCACACACCCACGCCCGCCCCTCAGCCCGATGAAGACGGCAACCTTCCCGTCGCCAAGCCCCACGCTCCAGCCATCGCGCCCAAGCCCCCGCAAACGCTCTCGCTTGTCATCCGTGCCGCGCAAACTTCCTGGATCTCCATCACCGCCGACGGTCAGCCCGTAGCCCGCGAAACTCTGATCGCCCCGGCTAACACCAGCGTTCGCGCCGCCCACGAAATCGTCATTCGCACCGGCAACGCCGCCGGGGTCAGCTTTCTGTTCAACGGCAAGGAAATTCCCGCCAGCGGCGACCCCGGCGAAGTCCGCACCTACACCTTCGACGCCTCCGGCGTCAGCACCTCGCCCGCTCTCCCACCCTCCACTCCTCCCAGCTAGACCTCCGGAAAATACTCCTCCGCACACGCCTCAATCCGCGCAATCACCCCCGGCAACTCTCCGCGCAGCAAATTCCACGCCTCCCGGTACTCTCCGTATTTCGAATTCTCCAGCTTCGGATACAGCCCCACGCTCCACTTCCCCCGCACCGTTTCCTCCGGCAGGATGAACCATACGTCCTCCGGGATCACATACGCCGCCACAAACTCAAACGAATTTTTCTTGTATGGCCCCTTGCTGTCTTTCATCGTGCACGAATATCCCGTCCCCTCCCGGAAGATCGTCGACTTCACCTGTACCCGCACCATCCCCCGGCTCCCCCGATCCACCACAAAGTCGTATCCCGACGATTCTCCCCATGGCCGCGCCAGCCTTAGCCCCTCCCGCAACGCTCGCGCCGCAAAACACATCTCCGCCCACTCTCCCCGCCGCTTGCAATTCCGAATCGCCGCCCCACGTCTTCTCTTCATAATTTTCCCTTTAAGAATCCAGCAATATGTAGTTCTTGTCATCTTGAGCGAAGCGAAGGATCTCTGCACTCTTGTCCCCCGCTATCTCAGTCTCAGCAAACCTCCCATCCACTTACTTCGCCAATAAAAAACGCGGCCCGTAGTGGCCGCGCACATTTCTCACACCATATTCCACCTTTCCACACTATCCCATCCCCGTAAAGTCCACGAAAGTAGACACTGGGTGCCCCGTCCCTTGTCTCTCCGTCCTTTGGAGAGACAGGGCGGGGACTTTGATCCCGCATCACCCGGCGAGCACCCCAAGAACATTCCGTCATTCCGACCGAAGCCGGAGCGCCAGCGACGGCGTAGCGGAGGAACCTGCTGTTCGATCCTCCATCCCCGCTCGATGCATTCTTGTCATCCTGAGCGAAGCACGCGGATTCGCCTCACGAATCCGCACGCGCAGTCGAAGGATCCCTGCACCCTCGTCGGCATTCTGCCGGCCTCAGGGAGTTCTCCCCGTGTCCGGGGGCAAGATCGGGAAGGGCACGAGTTTCACTCGTGCCAATCATCGTCCAACCAGGAACGCGGCTTCAGCCGCTGAGGTACGCACCCAGAAAACACTCTGTCATTCCGACCGGAGCCGGAGCGCTAGCGACGGCGCAGCGGAGGAACCTGCTGTTCGATTCCCCCTCCGCTACTCGATCAATTTTGTCATCCTGAGCGAAGCACGCGGATTCGCCTCACGAATCCGCACGCGCAGTCGAAGGATCCCTGCACTCTTAACCGACTCTAACCACAGGACCAGTCGCCCCGATCCATCCGAGGGCTATAATTATGGGCTCTATTAAGTCTTCAGAGTAAGTGGAGGTCTCAGGTGGCAAAAGAGCTTCTATATCTCCCCTCTAACAAGAATGTCTCGAAGCTGTTCGAGAGAATTCTAGAGGCTAAGCAACCCGACACATTTAATCACCCGTATATGCAAGAGACGATTGGACTGAAGGGCACGGCCGATCGAGCACTTATAAGCATGCTCAAGACATTAGGCTTCATCGACGCTTCGGGTAAACCGAATGCCAGTTACGCACTGCTTAAGAACAAATCAACTGCAGGAGCAGCTATTGCAGATGCGGTGAGACGGGCGTACGCGCCACTTTTCGAAGCGAACGAGCGGGCGAATGAGCTCGGCGGAGACGAGTTAAAGGGCCTAATTGCGCAGACCTCCGGCACCGACAGCGACGCGACGAACAGGATCTTCTATACATTTCAGGCGCTGACCAAGGCCGGAGATTTTAAGGCGAAGCCGCCAAGTGCCGACAAAACGGATAAGAAAGGTCAGAAAGAGGAGGCGGGAAAGGGAGAAGGGCTCGGAGGCGCCCTCAGGCCTGACTTCCACTATAACATCCAAATACATCTACCCTCCAACGGTACCGAAGAGACCTATCTGAACATCTTTAATGCAGTTCGGAAGACATTTCAATGAACGACGAAAAGCGGTAGTGGTGCCGTTTGAAATCCACAGATAATCTTGGGAAGTTCTGACATGCGCTAGACTTTAGCCATGGCCAACCGACAACTCAGAATCGTAAAGTGGACCGAAGGCGTTTCTGTGATTGGAGTCTGCGAACACTGCAATGCCCAATTTAAAGCCGATGTGATCGGGCAGCTACAGAAAGCACAGGCTAGCATCAACGAACAATTTGCTGCTCACAAGTGCAAGCCCATGGATTCAAGCCAGAATGCGTTGCGGATCGTGCGAGAATCCACGGAAGAGAATAGATAGAGCTAGACCCGCGTCCGGCGCATGAAGTATCGCGCCCTACCGTAAACTGGGCCATTTGCATCGTCAAGGGTGTTGTGACTAACATCCTCGAACGGGCCTAATTTGCTACTCCACTCGCCAGATTCGAGCTGGAGCGCTGCATGAGTGGGAATAATCTTTCCATCCGCCGGGTTCTCAATCCCATAAAGTGCGACCTTTTCCATCCCAGCCTCAAGGGAATTGTCATAACAGATTTCATACCCAAGCGTGCCAAATGCTTCTATGAAAGCCTCCATGCTCACCACTCTTGGAACACCGGGAGGCCAGTAGCCAATTCCCCAAGGATCAGGCCACCAGTTGCGAGTCTGGTTTCCTGCCGCCCACGCGATGCAGTTGTATCGATTTGTGCGTGCGCTGGTTACCTTGCAGGTGTCATCCGTCAGATTTGGGAGTTCGTGCGAAGGCCAATTACCCGGCATAACCGTTATCTTCGGCCCATTTGATCCATGCCTGCGCCATCTTCGCGTAGTCACCGCGATCATTTGGGTCTACGGGGTCGGCCTTGGCCACAAACCTGAGTGCCCAAAACCACTGATCGGGGTCACCGGGATTAGCTTTCAACTCAGAGATGATCGGCTCAATCGCTCCTGGTCCCATCCCAATAATGCTTTGATACGAAGGCAACATTGCCGACTCAGTGATTGATGACCTTGCCCCACGCTCAGTTTTCCACTCCATAGCCAAGCGTTGAAATTCAAGAAACTTCTCGCTGCGAGCGTCAACTGCATAGTCCGCAGGCAATGACATCACGGCGACAAAAGGTGCGTCGGCATCGGCGCTGTAATATAGATTATTCACGGTTCCTCCTACGGCTGGCGGCGCGAGAGCGAAACAGATGCCCAAGATAGCGGTCGTGGGAACAGTAAAATTCCGAATCACCATAGCTATTGAACCTTTCTCTCTTTACCGCCTCGACGCAAATGCTCAGGGCTGCTTGCTATTGCGATGACGTGAGTAGCCTTGACACCGTACATTGGGTTTCCCTCGGGGTCGTACTGATTGTCAATCCGAATCGCCGAAATCACGTTCGGTTTAACGCGAAGAACAGTGCCATCTTCCAGTTTTACTTCTGACCACCTATCGGTCGACTCGGCAACCGAAACTTCACTTCCATCCACCAGAGGACTCTGCGGGGTTGGAAATGGTACTTTGAGTCTCTTTTCCGCCATTACAATCGCTCTCTTTTCTGCCCATTGGCTTGCTCTTGTTCCTTAATTTTAGCCCAACGAGCCGTGACAGCGTTTCTCGCGCTTTCACTGCGCTCCTCTGGAGTCATGTTGGCTGCACGAGCGGGACCGCCTTTACGACCACCCTTGCGGCCCAGCGCTACAGCATACGGGTTTTTTCGTTTCTTTACCATGTTGTAATCATATACGTGATCGGTCACGAAATCAAGATGATTTTGCCTTTGACTTATACGTGAGCGGTAACGTATATTTGTGATGCCATGAATCGTCTCTCGATCAGCAAACAAAGCCAAATCGTAAGCGCACTCGTTGAAGGCAATTCCATCAATGCCACATGCCGAATGTTGGGAGTGGGGAAACACACGATACTGCGTCTGCTGGAAGACTTGGGATGCGCTTGCGCTGCCCACCATCATTCGCACGTTCGCAATCTGCGCATTAGGCGCATCCAGTGTGATGAAGTTTGGGCGTTCATTTATGCGAAGCAAAAGAATGTCACGCTTGAGCAGATGCAACAAGGCGCTGGCGATGTTTGGACGTGGACGGCGATTGATGCTGATACTAAGCTGATTGTCTCCTATGCGCTTGGAGATCGTGGTGCTTCTACTGCTAAGGCGTTCATGCAGGACGTTGCATCTCGAATCAGGAACCGAATTCAGTTGACCACCGATGGACATCGCGTCTACGCCGATGCGGTGGAAAACGCCTTCGGTTCCGAGATTGATTACGCGATGTTGGTCAAACTGTACGGATCGTCTGGCGACAGCCCTGAGTCTCGCTACAGCCCTGCAACGTGCATTGGCTGCCGTACTGGTGTTCTTAGCGGTAAGCCTGATCCCAAACATATCAGCACGTCGTTTGTGGAACGAAGCAATCTTTCGATGCGAATGGGCATGCGTCGGTACACTCGCTTGACCAATGGATTCAGCAAGAAATTTGAGAACCATGCCCACCAAGTAGCCCTGTATTTCTTCCATTACAATTTCTGCCGCGTGCATTCGAGCTTGCGTGTTACTCCCGCGATGGAAGCGGGGTTGACGGATCATGTTTGGAGCCTGCAAGAGCTGTGCGGGTTGCTACCCAACACATCCAGCCCCACAACACAAATCGACAAAGGGCTAGTCTTGCGGGCTCTCGCCAACAATTCAGCAGCCAACAACGAACCTTGTGGAAGTTAAATGGCACCACTACCCGAAAAGCTGGCGCTTTTCCTTATGCTTGGGCAAACTGCGGAACACCTAGTCCAACAGCAACCCGAGACAGCACCCTCCGCATCGTTGCTACTGACAGAAACATTTGACCTCGCCCCGCTGCTGCCACAGAAGGTCAAATTGGCCACCCATGCCTCCGAGGTCTACAGACTCTTCTTCGTTTTCGAAAATTTTCTGCGAGAGTTCGTGCTAGACGTCCTCTCGGAGGGCGGCAAGGTCGATTGGTGGACGAAGGTCCCAAAAGACGTGCAGCAAGACATTGAGGATCTGGAGAAGACCGAGGAAGTAAAAGCCTGGATGGCGCTCGGCACCAGAGATAGGCTCTCCTTGACAACCTACAATCAGCTTTTGAAAGTCATTGATGATTGTTGGAAGACCGGATTCGAGACACTGGTCAGGGACAAATACCTGATCCAAGAGGCTCGGCATATTGCACACCTGCGCAATGCAGCTTGCCACATGACGGACGTCCCCGATGAAGAGGTCACCCGTATAAAGCAAGTGCTTCGCGACTGGTTCAGAGTTGTCTCACCCTAGGGCCTTGAATGAACTTGAAGTTCTAAAACAAAACGGGGCAGCTAACGCCGCCCCGCTCAAAACCGAGAACCGAGAACTGAGAACTAAGTCCCCTCGCTCCATCCCGCCAGATACTCTTCCTGCTCCGGCGTCAGCCGATCGATCTTGATGCCCATCGATTCCAGCTTCAGCTTGGCCACGCGTTTATCGAGTTCGTCAGGCACCTTGTAAACCCGCTTCTCGAGCGTCTTGTAATTCTTCACCATGTATTCCACCGAGAGCGCCTGATCGGCGAAGCTCATATCCATCACCGATGCGGGATGTCCCTCCGCCGCCGCCAGGTTGATCAGCCGTCCCTCACCCAGCAGATTGATCTTGCGTCCGTCCTTCAACGAGTATTCATCCACGAACGTCCGCGTCGTCCGCTTCGAGGATGACATCTTCTCGAGCGCCGGAATATCGATCTCCACGTTGAAGTGTCCGGAGTTCGAAATGATCGCGCCATCTTTCATCAGGTCGAAATGTTCTTTGGTCAGCACGCTCTTGTTGCCCGTGACCGTGCAGAACACATCGCCCAGCTTCGCCGCCTCTGTCATCGACATCACGCGGAAGCCGTCCATCACCGCTTCCAGCGCCTTCGTCGGATCCACTTCTGTGACGATCACTTCCGCGCCCGCACCGCGCGCCCGGCTGGCCAGCCCGCGTCCGCACCAGCCGTAGCCGGCCACCACAAACTTCGATCCCGCCAGCAGGAAGTTCGTCGCGCGAATAATTCCGTCGATCGTCGACTGACCCGTCCCGTACCGGTTATCAAAAAGATGCTTGGTGTCGGCATCGTTCACCGCGACGATGGGAAACTTCAGCACGCCTTCCTTCGCCATCGCGCGCAGCCGGATCACGCCCGTCGTCGTCTCTTCCGTCCCGCCGATCACGCCTTCCAGATTGTCCGTCCGCTTGGTGTGCAGAATCGTCACCAGGTCGGCGCCATCATCCATCGTGATGTGCGGCTTATGATCGATCGCCGCCAGGATGTGGTTGTAGTACGTGTCGTTGTCCTCGCCCTTGATGGCGAACACCGGAATGCCCTGATCGCGTACCAGGCTCGCCGAAACATCGTCCTGCGTCGAGAGTGGATTCGAAGCGCACAGCACCACGTCCGCCCCTCCGTCGCGCAGGCAGATCGCCAGGTTCGCCGTCTCCGCCGTCACATGCAGGCAGGCCGAGATGCGAATCCCCTTCAGCGGCTGGTTCTTGATGAATTCCTTGCGGATAATCTGCAGCACCTTCATCGACTGGTTCGCCCACTCAATGCGCTTCTTGCCCAGCTCCGCCAGTTCCAAACTTTTCACGTCGTAATTAATCTGTGCTGCTGTTGACATACGCCTCCTGTGGCGCCTTCACGCTCAGAAATTGGTGTTGGTTAAGCTTAAATTTATTAATGGGAAGACTACTTGGCTCGCCCGGGTACTCTGTCAGAATACACGACTCGCAGCCAAGATCAGCATACCCAAATACTCTTAAGTGAATAAGCCTTTCGGCCTATCTTCCCAATTGCACTTTGGTGAGCCGGGTGCCCCGTCCTTGTCTCTCCGTCTTTTGGAGAGACAGGGCGGGGATTTTGATTTTGCTCCAACCTCTGCTTGGGTGGCGCAGCGCTTCCAGCGCTGCTATAAATCTCCACCCTGCTCGCGGGCTTTAGCCCCTGGGGGCCTGCCTACTTCCTCGCCCCCGCTGTCTCCCGTACACCCGCTTGGCTCGCCAACTTTGCGGCCTTGTCCGTCTTTTCCCAAGTGAAGTCCGGATCGTTCCGCCCAAAGTGTCCGTACGCCGCGGTCTTCTTGTAAATCGGCCGCCGCAAATCCAGCGACTCGATAATCCCCCGCGGCGTCAGCTTGAAGTTCGCCCGAATCAAATCCGGAATAATCTCAGGATCCACCTTCTCCGTCCCAAACGTATCCACTCTCACGCTCACCGGATCGGCCACTCCGATCGCGTACGCCAACTGCACTTCGCAACGATCCGCCAGCTTCGCCGCCACAATGTTTTTCGCAATGTGCCGCGCCATATAAGCCGCCGACCGGTCCACCTTCGTCGGATCTTTTCCGCTGAACGCTCCTCCGCCGTGCCGTCCCATCCCGCCGTACGTGTCCACAATGATCTTCCGGCCCGTGAGTCCGGTGTCTCCCATCGGTCCACCAATCACAAACCGTCCTGTGGGATTGATGTGATACTTCGTATCTTCATCGAGCAAGTGCGCCGGAATCACCGCCTGGATCACGTGTTTCAAAATTCCCGCGCGCAATTCATCGTTCGTGACGGTCTCCGCATGCTGCGTGGAAATCACCACCGCATCCACGCGGATCACCTTCCCCTTCGCATCGTACTCAACCGTAACCTGCGACTTCCCATCCGGCCGCAGAAACGGCAGCGTCCCATCCTTCCGCACGTGCGCCAACCGCATCGTCAACTTGTGCGCCAACGAAATCGGCGTCGGCATCAACTCTTCGTTCTCGTTGCAGGCGTAGCCGAACATCATTCCCTGGTCGCCGGCGCCGCCGGTATCGACGCCCATGGCGATGTCGCCGGATTGTTTGTTGATGCTGGAGATGACGGCGCAAGTGTTGCAGTCGAAGCCGTGGAGAGCGTTATCGTAGCCGATGCTTTGCACGGTGCCACGAACGACTTGTTGAAAATCGACGTAGGCCTTGGTGGTAATTTCTCCGGCGATGACGACGAGGCCGGTGGCGGTGAGAGTTTCGCAGGCGACGCGGCTGACGGGATCTTCAGCCAGACAGGCGTCGAGGATGGCGTCGGAAATCTGGTCGGCGATCTTATCGGGATGGCCTTCCGTAACCGATTCGGAGGTAAACAGAATGCGATTCTTCGCGATTGCAGCCAAGATGGTTTCTCCTTAGAAAAATGCTTCGGACTTAACGTGTGGTGAGAGCCGCGGATGAGGCGCGCGGTCGCAACCTAGATGATACGAAAGAGTGATCAAAAAGAAGTCCTGAAAAAGGCTACCAGACAGTGCGCCAGTGCGCAATTATTTTTGCCTTAACTGCCTCAAAGTCAATCCAGTAGCGGAATAATCAGGGTGGACGGAACCGTTCGGGAGTCGATCGGGTTTTATCGCGCCTTCCTTCGCGATCAAAATCCCCGCCCTGTCTCTCCAAAAAACGGAGAGACAAGGACGGGGCACCCGACCAAGTTTCGTTGATCGCAGCGCTGAAGCGCTGCGCCACCCAAAGGCAGAGAAGTTTCTGATGAATCCGGAATGTGACATACTTGATCTAAGGTTGTACCTGCTTTGCTCTCTCCATGCTCGAATCGATGTCCAGACCTCCCGTGGTGAAATCGTCGGCGAACCCGCCCACGCCTGAGCAGTCCCGCCTGCGGAGCTTATTTCTCAACTGTCTCAAAGCGGCCGTCATTGCAACTGATCTGTCGGGGGTAGTGACGTACTGGAATCCGTTTGCTGAGAAACTCTATGGCTGGCGATCGGACGATGTTTTGGGGCGGAACATCATGGAAATTACCGTAAGTGCAGAAGACGAAGAAGCAAGCCGGGAGCACATGGCGACCGTGCTCCAGGGAAACAGTTGGGCGGGAGAATTCCAGGTGCGCTGCAAGGATGGAGGTTCGGTGAGCGCATTTGTAACTTTATCTGCGGTGCGAGAAGAGGACGGTGCGATTGTCGGCATTGTGGGAGTGAGCCAGGAACTGGCCGCCCTGAAAGAAGCGGAAGGCGCGCTGCGGCGAAGCGAAGAACAGTTCCGCGCCTTTGCGAATTCCCTGCCGGAGTTGTGCTGGATGGCCGACGGCGATGGTCAAGTTTTCTGGCGGAACGAAAGATGGTACGAGTACACGGGAACCACGCCGCAGCAGATGGAGGGACGGGGTGGAGAATCGGTGCACGATCCCGAGATTCTTCCGTCGGTACTGGAGCGGTGGAGCATATCGCTGGACAGTGGAACTCCGTTTGAGATGGAGTTTCCGCTGCGTGGAGCGGACGGGGTATTCCGCTGGTTTCTGGCGCGAATTCAGCCGTTGCGCGACGAAACAGGAAAGATCACGCGTTGGTACGGTACGGCGACAAATATTGATGAGCAGCGGCAGCTTTTAAAGTCGCTGAGCGAAGCGCGGGACGATCTGGAAAAACGAGTAATGGAGCGGACCGCGGAGCTGCATGCGGCGACGGACAGTTTGCGCGATTTGTCGGCCCGGCTGCTGCGGATGCGGGATGACGAACAGAGGCGGCTGGCGCGCGAGCTGCATGACAGCGTGGGACAACTGCTGGCAGCGATCAGCATGAACATCACAGTGGTTTCGTCGGAGGCGGACCGGCTGACTCCTGCCGCGGCGAAATGTGTTGCGGAGAATGCGGAACTGGTCAATGAGGTGAGCCGCGAGATTCGAACCATCTCGCATTTGCTGCATCCGCCGCTGCTGGATGAAGCGGGACTGGCATCGGCTCTGAAATGGTACATCGAAGGCTTTGCCAAGCGCAGTCGGATTGAAGTGAATCTGGAAATTCCGCCGGATCTGGGGCGGCTGGCACGCGATACGGAGATCGCAATGTTCCGTGTGGTGCAGGAGTGCCTGACGAACATCCACCGTCATTCCGGAAGTGAAACGGCGACGATACGGGTACAGGCGGGAGAAAATCTGACGGTTGAGGTGCAGGATCGAGGAAAAGGAATGCCGGAAGAAAAACTGCGGAGCTTCGCGAGGGCGGGAAGAATTGGCATCGGTTTCAGTGGCATGCGCGAACGGCTCAGACAGCTGGGCGGCACGCTTGAGCTTGAGTCGAACGGACGTGGGACTCTGGTAAGAGCGATATTGCCGATTGAGGAGGCCGACTCCGAAGAGGACTGGGCAAGTTAGGCTGCCGCCAGCTGAAAATAAGTTTGCCCCCGAAGCAGCGCCTCGACTGCTGCAAACATGGAACGGAGATCGGTTTTTGAAACCAGGCCTTTGATTCCGGCTTTCCTGGCCTCGTGCTCGAGCTGGGAGCAGGGGTCGATGGTGACCATAAGGATCGGCGCTTCGGGATGCCGATGGGACAACTGCCTGGAGGCTTCCAGGCCATCCATTTCAGGCATTACAAAATCCATGACGGTGAGTTGGGGAGCATGTTGATCCCACTTCTCAAGGGCGCGGCGTCCATCCTCGGCCTCTCCGACGACTACCCACTCATCCTGCTTCTCGAGGATGGAACGAAGATGGGAGCGGATCATCGCATTGTCATCCACCAGAAAAATACGAACCACGCATCTCCTTCCGAGAGCGATGATTCGGTGGAGCGGGCACCGATAGACTCACGCTAGCGCGTTGGGCGGAACGGGACCATACAGAAGGAACCCTATGCAGGAAAAGGATTTCCGACGCAATGGCGGAAGTTCGCGAGCAACTCCTAGCCGCGTACGCTGATTCTGGAGAAGGAGAGCACGGCCCGCGACGAGATGGGATGGCCCATCGACATAGCGGGACGGAAGGTGGTGAAGATCAACATGCGCTTCACTTGCGGCAGAAGCTCCTGCGAAGCGCCAGGATCGGAGAGGATTTTGTAATCCTCGACCCGGCCATGGGCGTCGACGTAAGCTTCAATCACCAGCGATTCGGCATTGATCGAACTCAGGGTGCCGAATGAGCTTTGCTGCAATTCCGGCCCGGTGTTCAACACCAAGGGCACATCTTCGTTGTTGGCTTGCAACTGCCCGGGGGTCGCGAGGATCGCAGCGACCAAGCCGAAGATCAGGATGGCGCAGGCGAGGCCTGCGGTAGCGGGAACCATGAAGGCTTCCAAGGTATTTTCGAGGCGGATCATCAAGCCTTCATAGCGTGGACGACGAGTCTGCGCGGCCTCGCGGGAGATGGCGAGACGAAGCTTCAAGCCCAAATCCGCGGGCACATCGGGACGTCCCGCAGCCGAGAGTAATTGTTGCGTCTGGCGCAGCAAAGTGTATTCGCGGGTGCACGCGGGGCAGGCATCGAGGTGCTCGCGTAATGCGCGCATCTCATTGCCGGTGACGGCACCATCGAGATAGGGCGAGAACAACTCACTCGCCTGGGGACAAGTCAACTCAGACTTCGTGGATGTAACGTTCGTGGCCATGTGCGTCATGGCATCACCTCAACCCTTCTACCCCCTCCAGCAACCGGTCGCCGCGCATCAGCGGCTTCATTTTCTTTTTCTTGTTCTTCAGGCAGGACGAGCCCCAGTTCCTCGCCTACCTCGCGCACGTAAGGCGCCAAGCGTTTTTTCAGGGCCTGGCGGCCGCGCGTCAATCTGGACTTCACCGTTCCCAACGAGATCTGCAAAATCTCGGCAATCTCTTCGTAGGACATTTCTTCCAGGTCACGGAGAATCAGCGTGGTGCGATATGGTTCCGCAACCCGCCGTAATTCCGCTTCCACGCGCTGCCGCAACTCCCGATGCGCCACATTGTCGAAGGGCGAATCGTGGTGATCGGTCAGGGCACTTTGCAAGGCCTCGTCGCCGTTGCCTGCGACTTCCGATTCCACCGGCTCGATGGAAGTCTCGTGCGCCTTATGGCGAAACCACCAGCGCTTCCGGTTCGCCGACTCGTGGAGGGCGATGCGGTAAATCCAGGTCTTCAAACTGGACTCACCGTGGAAGTGCTTCATACCGCGGAAGACCTTCAGGAATACGTCCTGGGTGGTATCCGCAGCGTCGGCGGGATCGCTGACCATGCGATAGACGAGCCCGTAAACGGGACGCTGAAATTCACCGATCAGCCAGGCATAAGCCGTTTCCGAACCGGCTTTGAGGTCGGCCACAATTGCGGCCTCTTCGGCCCGAGCTCCGATCGCGCTAGCTAAATCTGCCAAGGTGGTTGCTCCCGCCATGCGAAGGCGTCCTCTGATTATAGGATTTTCCACCCCATCCTGAACCGAAAAATCTTCGGCCAGCCGATCGGTCAGCGTTTTGTGACGCTTAAAGGGATAGACTCCGGCCGGGGGCTAAGGGTTCCCGCAGGTAAGTGGCTTATTCCCAAAGGTAACCCGGTGTGGTTACGAAAGAGGCGTTTATGCGGTGGTGGTTCGAGGCTGGGCGGAGGGGAGATTCTTGGAGATCTCTTCGAGGGCGCTGAGCAATTTTGCGGAGCCCTTATCCAGCTCGAGAGCGGATTTTTCAAGGAAGGCGATGGCTCCATCGTGCTGGAGGCGGGCGGCGTTTTTCTGCGACATACCGGTCATAACGACTACGGGAATGGCTTTGGTGGCGGGATCTTTTTTCAGGGCTTTGAGTACGTCTGGGCCGCTCATCTTGGGCAGTAACATGTCCAGGAGAATAAGGTCGGGGAGCGTCTGACGCGCGAGCTGCAAGGCTTCGTCGCCATCGGCAGCGCTGGTCATGTGATAGCCGGCGCGGGCCAGAGCGCGCTCGGTCGCGAGTCTGAGAAACTTGCTGTCTTCGACGAGGAGAATCTTGATCACTTGGTCTCTAACTCTTTGGCTGGCGAACCCTCAGGCGCCGTTAGCGTTCACCCAGAATTACTATCGGCAGGGTGGGAGGGAAATCTCAGCGCATGGGGGTTACGTTAGAGTCTTTTAAGAAATGCTGCGAAGGAATGGCTCGACAGGACCGTAATCACGGGCTACGGGTTTCGCTGTATTGTCTGCTTCACTGGCAGGCGATAGGCTGTGTTTGTAAGTTTCTGGGGCATCTCGAGCCCCGAAGGGTGGTCATGGGCTAGTGTCCGGGAACGGACGTTCGGGCCCTCACGACCGCCTTTTTTTTCAAGATATTGCTTCAGCGAATTGAAGGTGAAAAGCGGGCTGCGGGCCAACTCCACGCCTGAAATTGCCAACCAATACGGCTGCGTTGTGTCTGAGATGGGCAGCCCAATTTTCAGCGTGAGTTATGGATGGTCCGGGGATCAAGGAAATCCGCGATGAACTCGAACGACTCATGAGGGAGCAGCTAGAGAGTCTTCAAGAACAAACGTTTTTGGGGATCAGCGAAGAGGACTTGCAGAAGGAGAAGGAGCGACTGAAGCGCATCCGGGAATTGTCCGCCGAATTTCTCAAAGCTTTGAAACGAATTCCCCAGGAGCCATCGTGAACGGCGGTGCGCCCAGTCCTGAAAGGAAGCTATGACGGAAAATCCGAGTGTGACGCTGCCGGGAACGGTGGAAAAAATCATTAAGCCTGTGGAGCCTAGTGAAGCGGAGAAGGCGCAGATTGCTATCGACGGTGCGGATGAGCTCTACCGGGAGATTCGAGTGGAGAATTCGCTGACCGACGAGAACGGGAATCAGGTCCGGCTGAAGAAAGGTGCAAGTGTTGAAGTTACGGTGGAAGCGCCTCCGGAAGCGACAGCGCCGAAGAGCGACGGGGCATAGGTCAGCCGTCGCTGAAAGTGTTCAAGCAAGAAAGAGCCGCCCAAACTTCGGGCGGCGGTTGGGATACATCTCTTCGAGGAATAAGGTTGAGCTCAGGCAACAGCCTTCGAAGGGACATCGCCTCGGAGAGAGGCGACCGCGCTGGCCTCGTCCGGCTCGATATCAAACACTGCGGAGAGGCGCGTCATCTGGAGCAAGTCATTGACTCGCTTGGTCAGGTTTGCCAGCCTCAACTGTCCGCCTTGATTGCGGACGGTGGTGTGAGTCTTCACCAGCTCGCCTACGCCTGAGCTATCGACATATTGCACTTCGCCCAGGTTGAGAACGATCTTCTTGTTGCCCTTGTCGATCAGCTCGCGAACGATCTCGCGGAGCATGACGTTACCCTCGCCCAGCGTGATTCGTCCACTGATTTCGAGAACTGCGATGTCGTCGATGTGACGGGTGGTGGTTTGCATTTTGACCGGGGTGCGGTTTTGCATGCCGAGCCCGAGCCGATCGAGCACTTCGCAGGCTGCGGTGGCGAGTTCCTTGGATTCGGTGCGAACGACAATTAGCGAACGGCCTTCTTTGAGTACTTCGCGGAAGAACGCGGTGTCCTCGGCGCTCCGGTCAGTGGTTGTCGGCTTCGGCGCGTCAGCTTCGCGGGTCGCCAATGAACCAGCTGCTGCGCCCGCACCGGCGCCTGCGCCCGTCCCCGTGAGCAGTGCGGCAGCGCCGAGCCCTAGCGCGAACACCGTGCCGATCCCGGGTAGCAGGACTGACGCCAGCACCCCGGTCGTGATACCTGCGGCTCCTCCCACGAAGCCTCCCACAAATGCGCCCAGCTCCTTCGCGATAGTTTTTGCTTCGCTCTCCGACAGAGTAAGGTAAACGATCGATTCTTCCGGCACGCCACGTTCCAGCAGTTCTTTGACCGCTTTTTCCGCATGATCCCGCGCGGTGAATACTCCGATTGCAGTTTCCATGTGAGTCTCCTCTCTCCGTATGCGATTGGTGGATACCCTCTCCAAGTCTCCCCGACGTAGGCGCGGAGTTTAGCAGAATGACCCTATTTAGCCAAGAATAAACTTGCTTTTTGAGGGGCTAATACCTTTCGACGGTGCGCAAAATCCGGCTGCCGACAACCTGGCGCAAAGCAAGATGCCCTTCCTCCGCCGGAGAAAGGGCATGCTCGCGAGGCTGGTCGACGAGGGGTTGATGCTTACTTCATGCTACTGAGCTTGGACACTTCCGCGATCGTTGCCTTGTCGTCGTAGATGCCGGCGGAAACTACGTACGGCGTTCCTTTGGCGCGCAAGTGATATGACAGCTTGTGGGAAGGGTGTTCTGGCCGGGCTTTGGCCACCAATACTCATTCCAGACACCAGAGGACGAATCTTCCACTTTCTTGCACCAGCTCGCGGGATCCCCGTAAATCACCTTCCCCGTTTTCGCGTCCTTCACGGTGTCGAGCCCTTTGCCGACCATCTCCGGCTTGATTGGGTGGGCCGCCATGACCCTCTTGTCGCAATCCTGAATAAAAATGTAAGTGTTTTTCCAGACCCAAGGGCCTTGCTTCTGGCTAAATTGCGTCAAGTCCCCCGTCTTCGAAAGGGTGCTGGCGGCTTCTTTTACTTTGGCGACGACCTCCTGGGCGGTTGCGTCGTCCTGCGCAAGCGCGACCGTGCAGAGGCCAAGGTTTAGGAGAACCAAGGTCACAACGACGAAAAACCGGCTGTTTCTCATTGAGAATCTCCTTTGCGATCAAAAACGGGACCAAGTCTACACCTATCTCTCGTCTTCGGTAGGTTGCGCGGTGATTTCCATCTGGGGGTCGGGGTCAGCAGTTAGCGCTTAAAGGGCGGCCGCTTCTGGCTGTCGATCCCGTCGCGGCTTTCGCATCCGGTAAACTCGTGATCGCGGAGAAGGTCGATGATTAGTTCTGGCGTGGCGTAGATCGAACCTGCAGATATGATCTCAGTGAAACGGCACCAGGACGCCCAGTTGCAGGTCATCTCACGCGCAAGGCGAACGCGTGTAAACGTCTGTTCTCAGCAGTCAGAGTTTCCTGTTCAGGAAACCCAATCCATGCAGACGTGATGCCTGGAGCCTTTGTGGCGCTTGGTTCCGGCGCCATATTGGCGGGTCAGGCGTTTGAGGTGTTCGGCGGAAAGTTAATTCCCCAGAAGGTTTCCGCCCGTTTGTCCTGCTCGACAAACTCGATGGCGTAGGTGGAAACGCCTTCCAGTACCGACAACTGCGCAACTACGCGGGCCGAGACCTTGGTGCCCTGCTTGTTATTGACGGAGACGACCGAGCCCACGAGAAGTTCACGGCTGAGTTGAACGGCAGCACCGTGCTTATTCAATTTCGTGGCCTTAGCCGGCGTCGTAAAGGAACATTTCTGCCGGTCTTCTCCGGATAACCCGACAGAAGCGTGGAGCGCCATGCGATTGCTTCGGCGTTTTGCCATCTGGCTGCGGCCGGCGGTAGCGTTAGCAGCCAGCTCTGGATGGTGCGATTTCGGGCGGGGATGTACGGGTTTCAGGTTCATTGTGATCCGGACATTAGAATGTGCTCCTAGTCGCTGCAATGTGCCATTCGTCACCTTGGCAGGTTACCCCGTAGAACTCCTTGATTCTTCAAACTCAGGGACGCGTTGCATCACGCCAGGAAATAGGACATGTACCAAACCGGCGACCGGAGCCACGATAGCCATGGCCGGTATCGCGCTTTCGATGTCAAATTACCAAGAGGTGGCTAACAGCGGTCAGGGCGGCAAATACGAGCTGGCAGCCGAGCTGATTGAATCGTGCGGAAACCGGTTCGAGGGCAGCAGCGCCGTAGCAGATGCAGCACGGCTCGTCTACCTCTAGCTGATGGAGAAGCGCCAGAATACGGACCCGTTCAAATTCATCATTTACTCGGGGAAGATCGGAGAACAAACGCCGCAGATGGTCGATGGCAAGTGATTGCGAAGTGATAGCCGGGGAGGGGAGGAGAGCAACGTACCCCTGGAATCTGGGATGAGAAGCGCCCTGACAACGACACCTACTTGCTATACCGCGCGCCGCACAGCTCAGGATTCATCTTCGCGCGGCCGGCGTGCGTCATCGACAGAAGCACGCCGGACCACAATGCGGTTGAGCGCTTGGCATGAGGCAATTCAATCTTGATCATTACTAGCTAGTTCGCGATCGGCAACAGGAGCTGGCAAGCGCCGTAGCTGCCTACCTGAGTGATGGTGCCAGCGGGTTGCTGACGAACCACTCCGTCGTCAAATGCGCAGTACGACTTGGTTCCAGTCTGGGCGGTGATGGGGTAGCCAGTCGAATAGAACTGGTTGTTGACGGTGGAACCCGCACCAGCCGAAGGCACGGCGTTGAAAAAGAATCCGCTCTTACCAGCGCCAGCGCTAGCGGAGGCCAAAAGGTTGTCGATCAAGCAACCGGTCGCAGTACCGGGAGTGCAAGGAGCCGCGCCACCCAATTTGGCCAACGCAGTGTAACCAATGGTCGGATACGCGGAGTAATAGCCGACTTCGGCGGTGACGATAGAGCGCGTAGAAGCGGCCGCAGACGAATCATTGGCTGCCATACGGGCGCGCATCAGGTTAGGAATCGCAATCGCTGCAATGATCAGGATGATGGCCACCACAATCAGCAGTTCAATCAGTGAAAAACCCTTCTGTTTCCGCATCTCGATTTTCCCCTCGTTTTCTTGACTAAGTCGTAAAGAATTCATAAAGAATTTGTAAAGATATTTGCACGTCTGAGTCCAAGCTAGTTAGTTACTTCCGTTACCGGGGCGATCGCGATAAGTCCTTTGTTTTGGCAATGCAGGCAAATGGCCCGTTACCTTGAGGTTGCTGCCGAGGGCGACACTTGATCGAGAACTTGTATCAGGGACAGACAGTTCGTGTCACTCTTGAGGACTTTCAGACGAGCTGGAGGTCGTCGGCTGCTTACCGGCTAACTAATGGTCAAGGACAGGGCGCTACTGGTCCCACCGCTGGTACAGCCTAAATCACCCGAGGTTCCGCTGGGAGTGTTGACCGTCACGCTTGCGGTTCCGGGAGCGGTGATCACGGTGGTGGTGAGCGTGACCTGCAACTGGGTGGGGCTTGTGACCAGGGTGGTCAGCGCCGTCCCGTTGATCATCCCGACGGTAGATGAAACAAAGTGACTGCCGTTCAGGGTAAGAACAAAGCCCTGCTGCACTTCGGCAAACGTAATGGTGGTGACAGAAAGCGAGGCAATGGTTGGGGCTGGGCGAGCGCTTCCGCAGGCGGGATTAAGCGAGTTGCAGGATTGGAAGACGAGCAAGGCAAGGAGGATCGCGGAGAGGGATCGCAAGAAAACGAAAACTCGTCTCATGGTGCATCGTAGCATGCGTTTGCCAGTTCTCCCGTGTATCGCCGGTTACCGATAGTCATGCGGGGGCCTGGACAAGCAGCACAGTTTAGTCCGATGGGGTTAATCCCGAGTTTTGTGCGCGGGGTGGACGCCCGCCTATTCACACGAAAGAAGGCTAATGCCAGATTAAATTCTGGTTACAAGCATAAGAATCGACGTGGAAAACGATGCTTCGAGAAGCTCTTGAACGCCGGGCGGCGGAAAGCCGAACTGCTTCGGATGTCCTTCTGAGACCTTCCCGATTTGAACCGAAATGGTAAACACTCGATTCCATGCTACTCCCCCAGCTAAATATCCGATCCTTTTCTGCATTTGCCGCTCCTGCGGTTGCAGTCGCAATCCTGATAACGATGCTGCCCGCCACGGTGCGAGCAGCGACGGATACACTGAGTCCTTCACCGACCGGCTTGGATTTTGGCAATGTCACTGTCGGCGAGAAGAAAACCCGTGTCGTCGCCCTGACCAACGAAGGTCGCACGAGCGTGAGGATTTCCAGCGTCGACTCGAACAGCAGCAAGTTCGAAGTTTCGAAATTAGGTCTGCCAATGATGCTGCCGGCAGGAAAAAAGCTTGAGGTGAGCGTGACTTTCGCACCCACTGCCACTGGCGGGATTGGCGGGCATCTCACGGTGGTCAGCAATGCCTCAGACGGGAACCTTATCGTAGGAGTGGGGGGAACCGGAGTGGCTGCGAGCAAGCCGAAACTGAGCATCGCTCCCACGACACTGAGCTTTGGCAATGTCGCTGCGGGAACCACGGAGACCCTGACGCTGGGACTGAATACCAGCGGGGGAAGCATTACGATTTCTTCAGCGTCCAGCAGCAGTTCGCAGTTTGCGTTGCAGGGCGCGACATTCCCGTTGACGGTTGCCGCGGGAAAGGAAACATCGATCAATGTGACGTTCACGCCCGCGAGCGACGGGGAAAAATCCGCCACGCTGACGTTTGTCAGCAATGCTGCGAATTCGCCGGCGTCGGAAGCTTTGACGGGAGACGGCACGGCACCGTATGTGAGTCTTTCCTGGGTCGCGAGCGAAGAGGCGACAGGATACAACGTTTACCGAGGCACAGCTCAGACCGGCACTTATACCAAGATTAATTCGACGCTTGATCCAGACACCAGCTACACGGACAAGACGATTGTCGATGGCAAAACCTACTACTACGCAACTACCGCCGTGAACTCAAAGGGAAAAGAGAGCGGTTACTCGAACCGGGTAAAGGTAGTAGTGCCCTAGCAGGCTGCTGAAAAACTACTGCTCTTCTGCAAGGCAATCGTGTTAAGAGTGGAGCATGCGAGGCGTAGATCATCAGCAGAGTCAGATGTTCAGTTATCTGTCGCCGGAGACGCGGGTGCGGAAAGATCATCCGCTGCGGGCGATCCGGTCCATGGTGGACGAAGTGCTTGCCCAGTTGTCGCGACGGTTCGACCGCATGTACGCGAGCGCGGGCCGGCCGTCGATTCCTCCCGAGAAGCTGCTGCGGGCGCAGTTGCTGCAGATGCTGTACTCGATCCGCAGCGAGCGCCTGCTGATGGAGGAGATCGATTACAGCATGTTGTTTCGCTGGTTTGTGGGATTGAACTTGGACGAAGAAGTGTGGGACGCGACCACGTTCACCAAGAACCGGGACCGGTTGCTGGAGGCCGAAGTGGCAAAAGAGTTCCTGGGGCAAGTGGTGGCGCGAGCGCGGACGAAAGGTCTGACGTCGGACGAGCACTTCACGGTGGACGGGACGTTGCTGGAAGCCTGGGCGGGGGCGAAAAGCTTCCAGCGGAAGGACGGAAAGACCCTGCCTCCGCCGGACGATCCCGGCAACCCCACGGTGAACTTTCACAGGGAGAAGCGGTCCAATCAGACCCACGCCTCGAAGACCGATCCCAATGCCAAGCTGGCGCGCAAGGGTGCGGGCAAGGAGGCCAAGTTGAGTTACAGCGGGAATCTGCTGGTGGAGAACCGGAACGGGCTGATCGTGAATGCGGAAGTGTTCGAGGCCAATGGTACCGCGGAACGCGATGCGGCGCTGATCATGCTGGAGCGGATTCCCGGTACCAAGCCGGTGACCGCAGGCGGGGACAAGGGATATGACACAGCGGATTTCGTGGCCGAGTGCCGCCATCTGGGAGTCACTGCCCACGTGGCACAAAACGATCAGCGCAGAGGCGGGAGCGCCATCGATGCGCGGACCACGCGACACTCTGGTTATGCCATCAGCCAACGAAAGAGGAAGCGCATCGAAGAATGTTTCGGGTGGCTGAAGACGATCGCGCTGTTGCGGAAAGTGCGTCATCGCGGGATTTTCAAGGTGGACTGGGTATTCACGTTCGCCTGTGCCGCTTACAACCTGGTGCGTATGCGGAACCTGAGCCAAGCGGTGGTTCAACCTGGGTAAGTCGCGGGGAACAAGCTTCCCGACATACCTTAAAGACTCAAACACAGAAACAGGTGCCTGAACGAAACAGGAAATACATCATGAACGTCAATTTTTCAGCAGCCTGCTAGCCTGCTTAATTCATCAAGACTGAGATTTTTTGGCGAGGATGTGCGATCGGGCATTTTGAAAGGCAGAGTCATCGAGGTCATGAGCTTGGTGCGGGACAGTTCGGCGTCACGACCTGAGAGAGAGGATTTTGAACACGGCTCCGCAGGAACCAGCGACTGGGGGTTGAGTTGGGAAGCAAGGAAAGAGATCAAGGGATCAACTGCTGTTGACGGCAAGGGTGGCGGAGCGGAACAGGTTCTGAAAGGGCCAGCCGCTGGCGAGATGGAAGCGGATGCAGCGGGCGGTGTGGCGGACGCGAGCGCCGATTTTGAAGAGCTGGGCGCGGAGAGTTTCGATCTGGGCGGAGCGCCAAGGCTGGGGCAACTGCAGACGAAAGAAGTTGACCAGGTTGTAGGCGGCGGCGTGCAGGAGCAGGCGGAAGGCGTTGGCCAGAAAGCGGTGACAGCTCAAGCGGTCGGCGCGAAAGCCGTTCTTGAATTCCTCAATGCGGTTCTCGCACTCGCCGCGATCGTTGTAGAAAGCGAAGACTTCGGAGGCACGTCCGGCGCGGTTGGTAATCACGAAGCGCAGGTTGGTGCCGGTGGCGGTGTGTTCGGCCTTGTAGCAGATGCGGCGCTGGCGCGGCCAGGAGCGGGCGCGATGAGGGAAACTGGAGAAGCTGCGCTGCGGTAGCTGGGTGCGACGATAGCGCCGTCTCAGTTGCATCTGCCGAGGTTCGGCACGTCGCTGGAAAACGCAGTTGGCGGGGATGCCGAGGGCGTACTCGATCTCGAAGAACTCGCAGAACTGGTAAAGCAGGGGCAGGGCGAAACCGGCATCGCCACGCAGTTTGATTTTTACGCCGGGGAAGGCGGCTTCGAGTCGCGGCACCAGACGCACGAGCATGGGCACAATACGGGCATGACTGGAGGCGTTTCCTCGACGCAGGCGCGCCGCCAGCAGGCATCCACTGTGACGCTCGAAGATCAGCATGGGGTGATACATGTGCTGACCGTAGGCGCCGTTGAAAAAGCTGAGCTGTTGCTGGCCGTGCGTGGGATCGTCGGTGGAATCGATATCGAGCAGAATCTCGCCGCGCTGGCGCACCTCATCGGCCGCAGAGACCGGTCGAACTGCTCGACCAAAGCGTCGTTGAGGTGCACCAGAACGGGTAAAGATCGGGGTCGCGAAAGATCGCCATTACCTTCCCTGCCGAGGTTCCAAGTGGCAACGACCGGTTGCGGAATTAACGAACCGACCTGCCTAAGGCCGCAACGGTTAGAGCTGGACTGAGGCGGACCTTAAACTTGTCGTCGTGTCCGCAGCTGATTACGGTAACCTCGCCGGGATACTCTCTGACCCAAATCACGTGTTCAGGATTCACAAAGACTTCCATACCGTCCACATCTTCAAACATGACAAACTCCACGTTGCCTCCTTTTGCTGGTCGCCGCTGCCTTAAATAATCACAAACTCGTCACACCAATCTGGTCGACGGTGCTGGGAATCCTAACTCCATTCGCGCAACGGCCGGTCGAGTTTACCGAAAAAAATGCAGTTGCTCCAGCGGTTCCGGAATCTTCGGGCGCGAGACTGATCCAGCAACTGCGGCATAGTGCCTTCCAGGAGTCGCTTGTGATTGAAACGAGGCGAAGAACGGTCCCCGCGGGAGCGATCAAAGGTAGACTGCTCGTAGGCGGGAAGTTAAGAACGGAAATCCTGGATTCGAGCGGAAATTGGCGATGAAGCAGAAGACAATCCTGGTGACAGGCAGCAGTGGGCTGATTGGATCGGAGGCGGTGGAGCACTTCGACCGGCAGGGACACCACGTGGTTGGCGCGGACAACAATATGCGCCGCGAGTTCTTCGGCCCAGCAGGGGATACGCTCTGGAATCTGGAGCGTTTGAAGAGATCCACTAAACGATTCACACCCGTCGACCTCGATATCCGGGATCGCCGCGGGATCGAGGAGCTTTTTCGTTCGAACCGCTTTGATTTGATTGTTCACTGCGCCGCACAACCGTCACATGACAAAGCGTGCGACATCGCGCTGATCGATTTTGAAGTGAACGCGCTGGGAACGGTGAACTTGCTGGAGGCGACGCGGCAGCACTGCCCTGAGGCCGTTTTCCTGTTCATGAGCACGAACAAGGTCTATGGCGACGCGCCCAACGAGATTCCCCTGGTGGAGCGAGAAACCCGCTACGACTACGCGCGTCCGGAAGACGTCGCTGGCGTGAATGAGACGTGTCGTATTGACCGGACAATGCATTCCTTGTTCGGCGCGTCCAAAGCTGCGGCGGATCTGGTGGCGCAGGAGTACGGCCGTTATTTCGGGATGAATGTGGGGGTCTTCCGCGGCGGGTGTCTTACCGGGCCATCGCATTCCGGCGTCGAGCTACACGGTTTTCTTTCTTACCTGGTCAAAGCAACGCTGAAGGAGGGGAATTACTCAGTGTTTGGCTACAAGGGCAAGCAGGTTCGAGACAATATTCACAGTAGCGATGTGGTGAGTGCAATGGAGGAATTTGCCGCCAAGCCGAGGCCCGGGGAAGTTTACAACATGGGAGGCGGGCGGGAGAACAGCGTTTCGATGCTGGAGGCCATCGCGCGGATCGGAGAAATGACTGGGCGCAAACTGCATTGGAGATATGTCGAGCAAGCGCGGAAGGGCGACCACATTTGCTACATTTCTGATTTGAGCAAATTCAAGAGCCACTACCCGAAATGGAAGATCACCCGCGGACTGGATTCGATTCTGGAAGAAATGGTAAGGTCCGAGACGTCCCGCCAAGCTGCGGCGAGCCGCTAGTTCAAGCGTAGACCATCCCTCGGAAACAAAGACCCTCGGAAAATCCCCAGGAAAATCTGCAATCGAGTTGCTGCATTCGGAAAGCGCATTACCTTCGTAAGGGATCGTCCTCAAAGCCGTTCGGTATAGTTTTTACATGCAGAATGGCCGAGAAAACAGCGGAACTGCCTTGCTGGCAGCAGAGGCGACGCCCTCGCCATCAAGTTGTGTTGAACCGCTGCCTGCAGGCTTGGCTGCCGCGAGTGGTTCGTCCGAAGACGCAGCGGTTCCTCGCGTCTACCGTCATCCAGTTGCGATTGCGATCAGCTTTGGTTTAGCGGCCCTGGCGCTTTTGTTGTTCGGGATCAAGACGCCGGCAACGATGTTTTATGACGAAGGCTACTTCGTTCCGGAAGCGCGAGTCTTCATTCTGGGGCCAAATCCGAATTCTCACGCTAATCAGGAGAAACCTCCTCTCGGGAAATTACTTCTGTCGATTGGCATCAGGGCCGCCGGCGACAACGCCTTGGGGTGGCGTGTTGCGGCCGGTGTGTGCGGCGCCCTGGCACTGGTAGCGATCTTTCTTTGGACTTATCTGCTACTGCAAGATACACGCCTTGCCTGCCTGGCGGCGGGGCTCACTGTCTTCGATAATTTTTGGTTCGTGATGTCACGCATCGGGATGATGGATGCATTCCTGATGCTCTTCCTGACGTGGAGTCTGGTGGCCTTCACGGCATCTCTCGTACTGGATGTGAGTATTCGCCAGCGCCGTTTTCTTTTCTGTCTATCCGGCGTTTTGATAGGGTTGGCGGGCGCGTGCAAATGGAATGCGATCGATACGCTGGCCGTCTTTTTTCTGGTCACATTCACGCTATGGTGGATCGCACGCCACCCGATGGAAAATGCGAACTCTTCCCTTTCAAGCTGCGCAGAAAAGATCAGGCAGATCGGGGTTCCGGTTCTTCTGCTGGGATTGATTGTCGCGCCGATCGTGTCGTATAGCCTTGCTTACTGGCCTCTTTGCCAAGCGATTCATCGACCATTCAATATTCGTGAATTAATCGCGATTCACAAGTCGATCTGGCATTTCAACAGTACGACGATCTCGAATCCGACCATTACTTCCCCTTGGTATTCCTGGGCGTTTAATTTGGGTCCGCAGCGAGCGCTTTCGTATCTGGTGGGCAATCCTGTGGTCGCATGGGGCGGCCTGGCGGCGATGGCGATTTGCCTGCGGCGTTTCTGGAAAGAGATTACTTTCCAGGAAGGATTGGTCTTTCTACTTTTCGCCGCGAATTATCTGCAGTGGGCGGTGACTCCTGAAAAAGGGATCTTTTACTACTACTACTACCCCTCGGTGATGATCCTAGGCGTGACGATCGCCGTGGCCCTGCGCAGCTTGCCGAATCGCGTTTTTGGCGTGAGCATCAGCCTCCTTCTGCTGATCGCGGCCGGAACTTACTTCCTGCGATGTTATCCGCAGATGGCACATTTAGAAGCTCCGTGGGACTGCGCATTTGGATGTTGGCCGTAGAAGGATAAGTTTGACGATTTTTTGTGAGACTGTGTGCGCGCGAAGATGATCCGCTATGAGTACGCTACAAACGGAGGTCGTTAGCCGGAAGGCCTGGGGGCCGGATGCGCTTGCCGAAGTCCGCGAGGCTCGACGCCAACATCAAGAGACGATCACCGACCATCGCGACGAATACATTCAATCCAACCGATATTTCTACGACCATCTCAAGCGGTTGCTGCAATTCATTGTCGAGCCGGGGAAACATGTTCTCGACGTTCGCTGTGAGACCGGCCATCTGCTTTCTTCCGTTCGGCCAGCGTTTGGCGTCGGTGTTGAAATCAGCACTGCCATGGTCGAGCGCGCGAGCCGCCAGCATCCAGAGCTGCATTTTGTGCAGAGCGATCCGGAAGACCTCGAGCTAAACCAGACCTTCGATTACATTCTCTTCAACCACATTTTTGACACCGTCGATATTCTTCGTGCACTGGAGCGGATCAAGCGGCATTGCACTTCTGAAACGCGGGTTGTGGTGATCAACTATAACCATGCCTGGACACCGATTCTTGAAGTTGCCAGCAAGATCGGGCTGCGCTCGCAATTTGTCGAGCCCAACTGGATCAGCGAAAACGACATCCGCGGGTTTCTGAAGCTGGCCGGTTTCCGGCCGGTTCGGCTCCATCGATTGATGATGTTTCCGAAATGGATTCCGGGGCTCTCGCAATTGTTGAACGGGTTGCTGGCCCGGTTGCCGGGTTTGCGAAGACTTTGCATGATGCAGATCATGGTGGCCCGGCTGGTCACCGAACCCAAGCGCGAAGAAGAAGTCACCGTATCGGTAGTTGTGCCTTGCCGCAATGAGGTGGGAAACGTGCAGCAAGCCGTGGAACGGATCCCCACGATGGGGAAACATACCGAGATTCTCTTTTGCGACGACAAATCGACGGATGGCACTGCCGACGAAGTTCGGCGCATGATGGCGCTTTACCCGGACAAAGACATTCGTCTGGTGGAAGGGCCGGGAATTTGCAAAGCCGAAAATGTTTGGGCGGGGTTTCGCGCCGCCAGCGGCGATGTCCTGGCAATACTCGACGCCGATCTAACAGTAATGCCGGAAGAATTGCCGATGTTCGTGAATGCGCTGGTGAATTCACAAGGTGAATTTGTCAACGGGAGCCGCCTGGTCTATCCTCTGCCGCAGCTGGCGATGAAATTCGCAAATACCATCGGCAACAAACTCTTCGGGCGAGTCTTTTCCTTCTTGCTGGACCAGCGGATCAAGGACACGCTATGCGGCACCAAGGTCCTTTGGCGCAAGGACTGGGAATGCATGGAGATGAATCTCGGCATGTGGGGAATGAAGGATTTGTGGGGTGACTACGAGCTGTTGTTCGGCGCGAGCAAGCTGCATCTGGAGATAGTCGAGGTTCCCGTGCATTATCAGGAACGAGTTCATGGCGTTACCAAGATGACCAAGGTTTTCTCCAACGGACTGCGAATGTTGCGCATCTGCTGGTACGCCTGGTTTCGGCTGGGAGGTTAGTTCCTCTTGCCTGCAGAAATCTTCCGACGTTTGCTTGCGCATCCACTCACGGCTTCGCTCTCCCTGGACAATCCGGCCACGACGGAGCTGCGAAATCAGATCATTGCGTCCAAGCCATTCTTGAAATGTATTTACGACGAGTGGTACAGCACGCTGGCCAAAGAAGTTCCGGCAGGTGAAGAGCAGGTGTTGGAGTTAGGCTCGGGCGCGGGGTACTTAGAACGATTCATTCCGGGGTTGATCACTTCAGAGATCTTTCACTGTTCCCGAGCAAAAGTTGTGGCCGACGCGCAGCAGATACCATTCGCCGATGGGTCGTTGCGCGCGATTGTAATGACGGACGTTTTACATCACATGCCGCACGCAGAACGTTTTTTCGCAGAGGCATCGCGCTGCCTTTGTAAGGGCGGGAAAATCCTGATGATTGAACCATGGGTAACGCCATGGTCTCAGTGGGTCTACACGCGCTTGCATCACGAACCGTTTCGGCCGGAGGCAGAGGATTGGTCGTTTGCCTCGACCGGTCCGCTATCTGGCAGCAACTCCGCAATTCCCTGGATCGTGTTCGTAAGGGATCGGGGCAAGTTTGAATCCCTTTTCCCGGAATTGTCGATCGAGCGGGTTCGCCCCTTCATGCCATTTCGTTATCTGGTATCTGGCGGCGTGGGGATGCGAAGCTTGATGCCGGGGTTCACCCACTCCGCATGGGCGGGGCTGGAAAGCATGCTGGAGCCGCAGATGCCGCGGTTCGCCATGTTCGCCTTCGTATCGTTGCAGCGATGCTAGAGTAATGAGTTCAATCGGGGCCGATTTCGTCCGGATAAGCCACCTCCCCGCCCGCAACGGTGTGAGTTTCCCCACCCCTATCGCCTGCCCGAATCCAGTTTGACCCTCTGCGGCGAAGTCCTTACACTTGAGGGTGATCTCCGCCCGGCGCGCTACTCATCCTGTGGAGGGTTTCCTGAGTTTGCGATTACGAATTGCGATGTTGGCAGCCTGGTTGGGGCTGCTGGGATTAGTTTGCGCGGGACAAGACGCGGCTCCGCAGAATCAGCCCGCTCCGAGTCAATCATCACCGGACCAATCTTCACCGAATCAGTCGTCGTCCCATGACCAGGACCAGTCTCCACAAGGCCAGCCTCCGCTGAACCAGCCGCCAGAGAACCAGGAGCCCAAGAAGCCAACGCCGTCGAAGCCGACTCCGCAGAACCAGTATTCGCAGGAGCGCTCTCCGATTGCTCTGGATAGCAGCGAAACACTTTTTTCGGTGCTGACCGCGCTCAACTCCTGCGGATACGACCAGGACTTGACCATTTCGGACGCGACGCGAAGCAATGTGCGGGCCGAGGTGCAGCGAGTTTTGGCGGAGTCGGCGGATGCCGAGGCGGCGCGGTCGGCGCTGTGCGAGTTCTACCTGACGCACACGGCGGAGAGAAGTTCGAATCGGAGCTTATCGCCGTACATCTCTCTGGCGCTGTATATGGATGGTCCGCCGCATTTTGCGCCGCGGATCAAGGAAGAGGATCTGCCGCCGGATGCGTCTGCCATTGCGACTTTCGGGACTTTGCTGGAGCGCTTCTACGAAAAAGTGGGAGTGCACTCGATATGGGAGCGGCACCGCAGGGACTACGCGGCCATGATGGCCCGATATCACGAGCCGCTGGCGAAGATGGTGTTCGACACGGAAATCTATCTGAAGCAGCCTTCGTCGCAATATTTGGGGCGGAGATTCACGATTTATCTGGATTTCATGGGCTCGCCGAACGAGACGGATGCGCGGAACTATGGAGCGGATTATTACGTGATCGTGTTTCCGGCTCCGAACATGCCTTCCGGCGAGGCGCCGAGGGCGGCACTGAAGATGGACCAGATCCGGCATACGTTTTTGCACTACGAATTGGATCGGGAGGCGGAAAAGCACTTCACGGCGATCAAGCGGCTGGAGCCGCTGCTTCAGTCGGTGAAGCGCGCGCCGCTGGAGGAGAGCTTCAAGACGGATATTTCGCTGCTGGTGACGGAGTGCATGGTGCGCGCCATCGAAATACGGACCACCGGGAGCAAGCAGGCGGCGGATGAGGCGCTGCGGGCGCAGGCCGTGGATGATGCAGTGAAGCAAGGTTACATTCTGACGCGGACGTTTTACGACTCGGTGGTCGCGTTTGAAAAAGATCCGGCGGGCATACGTGCGGCGTATGGCGACTTTCTGGCGAATATCGATATAAAGAAGGAAGAGAAAGCGGCGGCGGAGGTTCAGTTTGCCAGCAAGACCTCGCCGGAACTGGTGCAACTGTCGCGTCCGGAGGAGCGGCGGATGCTGTTCGCGGCGGAGAAGCGGCTGGCGGCGGGAGATCCCAAGGGGGCGCAGGAGCTGGCACAGCAGGCATTGGATAAGAAGATTGGAGACCAGGGACGGGCGCTTTTCATCCTGGCAGAAGTGGCTGTAGCCAACAAGAATCGCGATGGGGCGCAGGATAATTTCCAGAAGGCGATTGAAGCGACGAGAGATCCCAAGGTAGTGGGGTGGTCACACGTGTATTTGGGGCGGATTCTGGATATGAAAGAGGATCGAGAAGCGGCGTTGCGGGAGTACTGGGCGGCGCTGAACGCGGCGGGACAGTTGCCGGAAATCAAGGCGGCGGCGGAGCGAGGGCTGGCGCAGGCGTACGAGCCTCCGGCGAAGCCGCAGCCACAGTGATCGAGCCTGACCGCGCGGTTGTTGTTCCGCGCCGGACGCTAGCTTGCGCGGGATCACACCCCGAAAGATGAACCCGCGGATACAATGCAGGGTAGAATCAGCAACGGATTGCAGCTGTGGAAGTCGAATGCCAGGCAGGTCGGTTTAAGGAGAACGCATGAAGCGAACAGCAATTATTACGATTATTGTATTGTTGGGAATTTCGGGCTGGAGTGTTGGCCAGAGCAAGGCGGCTACGCCGGCCACGACGCCGGGGCAAACGGCAGCGCCAGCAGGGAAACGGCCACCACAGGCCAAAACACAACCGGAGTTCGACGCGTATAAGGTTGCCGCGGCGCTCACCGATCCGGCGGCACAGGAGAAAGCGGCAGACGACTTCGCGACAAAGTTTCCTGACAGCGAGTTGCGGACGCTGCTCTACAAGCAGGTGATGGGCGCCTATCAACAGGCCAACAACGCGGACAAGATGCTGGCGATGGCGCGGAAAGTATTGACTTTCGATCCGGACGATCCGGAAGCGCTGCTGGGCGTGGCGCAAGTGCTGGCAGAGCGCACGCGCGACACAGACCTGGATAAGGATCAGCGCATCGCGGAAGCCAGAAAAGATGCGGAGCGCGCGCTGGTGACCGTGGATACGGATGTGCCGACGGCGGGCGTTGCTCCGGAGAAGCTGGAGCAATACAAGGGCTTTGCTCGCTCCGAGGCATACTCGATTCTAGGGACGCTGGATTTCAACGCAAAGGCCTGGGCGGCCGCGGAAGGAAACCTGAGGAAGTCGATTGATGCGTTCCCGCAGCAGCCTGATCCGATTGCAGTCTTCCGGCTGTCGGTGGCTCTGGATATGCAGGGCAAATATCCCGACGCGTTGAAGGTCGCCAACCAAGCGGTGGATTTGACGAAGGCTGGCACGAATGCGGGGGATGCGGCACGGAAAGAGAAGGATCGGCTGATCCAGTTGATTGGCGGTATTCCCGATACATCCGCGAAATAAGGATGCGAGCCCAACGCGCGACTGTGGGGCCGGCAAGAGCGCGAGCCTTCGACGCGGCAGTGCAATCATGAAAGAAAGGGAAATCACTGCGCTGGAAGCGGCGTTGGGCTACCATTTTCGCCGCCGGGGCGTGATCGAACAGGCGATCACTCACAGCTCGCAGGCGCGCGAGCAGGAGTCCCAGCAGTCGGGCGATAACAAATTTAAAGTCAACGATAACGAGCAGCTGGAATTTCTGGGAGACGCAATTCTGGCGCTGGTGACAAGCGAGGCGCTGTTTCATCGATTTCCCGAATTTCGCGAGGGCGAGCTTTCCAAGTTGCGCGCCCACGTAGTGAGTGAGCGGCACCTGATCCGAGTGGCACAACGGCTTGAGCTGGGACATTATTTGCGGCTGGGGCGCGGCGAAGAGAAAAGCGGCGGACGGAGCAAGACGGCGCTGCTGGTGGACGCGCTGGAAGCCGTTCTGGCAGCCATCTACCTGGACGGCGGAATGGAACCGGCGCGAGAATTCATTCTGCGGGAGATCCTGGCGCCGGAACTGGAGCGGATGGAGCGCGAAGGCGGTGCGCTGCCGATGAACGATTTCAAGTCGGCTCTGCAGGAAACTCTGCAAGGATTGGGAATCGCGCAACCTTCTTATGTGCTGGTAGAAGAGGCGGGACCGGAGCACAGAAAGACGTTTACAGTAGAAGTCCGTCTGGACGGAAAAAAAGGGGAAGGGCGGCCCGAATTTGTGGGACGGGCACAGGGTTCCACCAAGAAAGCGGCGGAACAGGATGCGGCACGGCAGTTGCTGTCGTATCTGGCGTCGCGGCCACAGGGGACGGGAAGCCGACTGGTGCGGGCGTCGCGCTCTGCGGAGAAGTAGCGTGGCGAGAGAAGTGGAGTAAATGAATTCTTCAGACGATCAGCTTCCGGGCCCTCAAGTTTCGGACACTCAGTTGCCAAACAGTGAGGTTCCGGACAATAAGATTCCGGACAATCAAGTGCCGGGCGAGCGCATCTCACAAGGGCGCAGAACTGCATGGACGGGGGGAGTGGGTGTATCCGGGTCGGTGCAGTCCCTGCTGGGAACGGTGGTGATCGCGGTTTTTGTGATCACCTTTATTGTGCAGGCGTTTCAGATTCCGTCGCCGTCGATGGAGAACACGCTGCTGGTGGGCGATTATCTTCTGGTGAACAAGTTGTGTTACGGAGGAAGCGGACTGGGAGACTATTTATTGCCCTATCGCCGGATACGGCGCGGCGACATTGTGGTGTTTCATTATCCCGTAAACCCGGCGCAGCACTTCGTGAAGCGGGTGATTGGAATTCCTGGAGACCGGGTGCGGTTGGTGAATAAGCAAGTACTGGTAAATGGAGCGCCCTTGCGGGAACCCTACGCACATTTCACCCGCCCATCGAATGACGCGTTCCGGGATAGTTTTCCCCGGCTGGATGTGGCGGCGGGCGAGACTCCGGAGTGGTGGGTACAATTGCGCAAATTAGTCGAGGATGGGCAGCTGATTGTTCCCCAGGGACATTATTTTGTGATGGGAGACAATCGGGACGACAGCTACGACAGCCGGTATTGGGGATTCGTGCCACAAGCAAACATTATTGGGCGGCCGCTTCTAATTTATTGGTCGGTGCAAGAGGGAGAGAGCGAAGCAACAGGGCCGAACTCGGTAGCCGGGAAATTGGCGCATTTTGCCTATGCGGTGACGCACATTTTTCAGATCACGCGCTGGAACCGGACGCTGCGGCTGGTGAATTAAACTCTCCGCGGCTAAGATAGGCCGTGCGGTTCCAAGGGAAGCGCGCCAAGCGCGCGTTTGATGCGTCGCCAGAAACGCGACGCTTCGCGCGGCGGCCCAGATCCCACGCTGCGCGAAGAACGCTTGCTCGGGATGACAATCAGAGGATAGATCACGGTGGCGAAAAAAGACAGCAACGCGAAGAATGAAGTAGAGGTAGAAGAAAAGCCGCGCGAAACCACGGTGGAATTTCTTTCCTCGCTGGCGGCCGTGCTGGTGACCGGGTTGTTCATCATCACGTTTGTGGTGCAGGCGTTTGAGATCCCTTCCAGTTCGATGGAGAACACACTGTTGATCGGGGATCACGTGTTTGTGAACCGCATTCAATTCGCGCCGAAGACTTCCTGGGTGGGGCCGCTGCTTCCCTACCGGCAAGTGAAGCGCGGCGACATCGTGGTATTTCTGGCGCCGTGCGAGCCGGGGTTGTATGTGGTGAAGCGGATCATGGGCGTGCCGGGGGATCGCATTCACCTGCGCAATGGCGTCGTTTACCGCAATGGCGAGGAGCTGAAGGAACCGTATGTGATCCACTCGCAGGATGCGGCGCAGTATCCGAATCCGTATCGCGACAATTTTCCCGCGGTGCCGCCTTCCGAGAATTACAACGTGTATCCATGCTGGGAGCCGGAGTTACCGATGCACATTCAAGGCGACGATCTGGTAGTGCCACCGGGCCGCTACTTTGGCATGGGCGACAACCGCGACGTAAGCCTGGACAGCCGGTATTGGGGGTTTATTCCGCAGGAAAATATTATCGGGCGGCCCATGTTCATCTACTGGTCGTTTGAGACGCCGGCTGACCAGTATCGCAAAACCGACATGGGCGACCGCATTGGCTTCCTGGCGCATGTGGTGTTGCACTTCTTTGATGAGACGCGATGGCGGCGAACGTTGCGAGTCGTGAAGTGAAGTTCTTCTCTTCCAAGCGGCGGGTTGTATCCGCAGCCGCGGGGATTTTGCTGGTCCTGTTCCTGGTGCGTCCGGGCGTTTCGCGCCTGAAGGCGCGCATCGCGAATTCCATCGGCCAGGCGGTGTCGCGTCCGGTGGAGATTGGTTCGGTGCATCTTCGGTTCCTGCCGCAGCCGGGATTCGATCTGGAAAATCTGGTCATCCACGAAGACCCCGCATTTGGTGCGGAGCCTATGCTGCGCGCGCCAGAGGTGACGGCGCTGGTGCGGTTGACATCGTTGCTGCGAGGACGGCTGGATATCTCGCGCCTGGAGTTAACAGAACCGAGTTTGAATCTGGTGCGGAGAGAAGACGGGCGATGGAACTGGGAGGCTCTGCTGGAACGGACGGCGCGCACACCGCTGGCGCCCACGGCGAAATCGAAGCGTGAGTCGCGCCCGGGCTTTCCTTATATTCAGGCGAGTTCGGGGCGCATCAATTTCAAGGCCGGGGCGGAGAAAAAACCGTATGCGCTGCTGAATGCCGACTTCTCGTTGTGGCAAGAATCTGAAAATGAGTGGGGCGCGCGGTTGAAAGCGGAACCGTTGCGCACCGATATGAATTTGACCGACACGGGATTGCTGCGGATGAACGGAACCTGGCAACGGGCGGGAAGTCTGCGGGAAACACCGCTGCAGTTCAGTTTGGAGTGGCAGCACCTGCAACTGGGTCAATTGAGCAAGCTGGTATCGGGCAACGATAAAGGTTGGCGTGGCGATCTTCGGGTGGACGCGACCCTGACGGGGACTCCGGCGGCGATGCAGGTGGCGGCAGACGCGTCGGTGCAGGACTTTCACCGCTATGACATCTCGTCGGTTGAAGGATTGGCGCTGGCGGCGCATTGCGATGGCAAGTACAGTTCGTCAGAACAGATGATGCGAGAAATCTTCTGCAGCGGGCCGGTGGGCAATGGCATGGTGACGCTGCACGGCGATGCGGGCGGACCGAGAGCTCACAAACTGGACTTGTCATTGAACGTGGAGAATGTTCCGGTAAGCGCCGTGGCGCAATTGGCCCGACGCGCGAAAAAGGACTTACCCGCGGATCTGGTGGCCACGGGGAGTGTGCAGGGCAACTTCGGAGTGAAAGAGGATGGGGCATCCCCGACTGGAGCGAAGTTTCAGGGCCGCGGCGAGATCAATAATCTTCGTCTGCAGTCGGCGAATACGAAGGTGGAATTGGCCCCGGGGAGCGTGCCGTTTACGCTGAGTTCAGAGAGCATGAGCAATGGCGTTTCATCGCGAGGCAAGGGTGTGCGCCAATGGAGTAACGCGGGTTTGCCCGCCCCCAACGAACTGCATATCGAATATGGCCCGTTCCCGGTCGCGCTGGGACGGCCTGCACCGGCGCAGGCTCGAGGTTGGGTGGGGCGATCGGGCTACGCAGTCGCAGTGCGCGGTGAGGGGGAAGTTTCACACATGTTGCGGATGGCGAGCCTGCTTGGACTCCAGGCGGTGAATGCGAGCGCCGAGGGTGCGGCGCAAATCGATTTACAGATGGCTGGATTCTGGACGGAAAACGCTTTGGGAAGTCCTTCTGGCTTTCCGTTGCCGAGAGTGAACGGCACGGTGGAACTGCATAACGTCCGAGCAAGCGTGCGGGGAGTGAATGAGCCGATTGAAATTTCTTCGGCCGAACTGAGGCTGCTGCCCGATGAAGCGCGGGTGGAGAACCTGAGTGCGCGGGCTGCGGACGCGCACTGGAAGGGCTCTTTAACATTGCCACGCGGCTGCGGAACGCCGGGGCAGTGCGTGGTCGAGTTCAATTTGAATGCCGACCAGGTTGCTCTGAGCGGGTTATACGAATGGCTGGGGCCGCATCCGCGCGAGCGGCATTGGTACCAGATGCTGGTTTCGACCGGTCCCGCGGCGCCGTCGTTTTTGCAAAACTTGCGGGCATCGGGAAAAGTGAATGTGGGACATTTGCTGATTCACGGTGTAGTCGCCGACCGGGTTTCTGCTTTACTTGAATTAGACCGAGGGAGGATAAAGGCTTCCGATCTGCGTGCTGACCTGCTGGACGGAAAGCATCGCGGTAATTGGCAAGCAGATTTCACGGCGGCATCGCCGGTGTACAGCGGCTCCGGAGCTGTCACAGGAATCTCGCTGGAGAAGGTGGCCGGCGCGATGCACGATGCGTGGATCTCCGGAACCAGTGGAGGGACTTACCAGTTCAAGGCATCAGGAGCGGATTCGGCAGCGTTCTGGCGGTCGGCCGAGGGCGAACTGCGTTTCGATCTGCGGGACGGAGTGCTTTCTCATATCTCGCTGGGCAGCGATGAGGGACCGCTGCGGATCGCTAGCTGGCAGGGGCATGCGCGCTTGCGCAATGGGAATATTGATCTAGAGAAAGGTGAGTTCGATTCGCCGACGGGAACCTACGAGATCAGCGGGACAGCGTCGCTGGGGCAGAAGTTGGACTTCAAAGTGATTGCTGGAACACAGGCAAAGGCGGCGGGGGCGATGGTGTACAGCATCACGGGGACGGTAGCGGAACCCCAGGTCACCCTAATTCCGACGCGGGAGACGCAGGCGCGGCTGAAGCCGTGACGGCTTCCCTCAGGGGCTGAAGCCCACATCTTTTCTTAGCATTTATAGGCACGACTGAAGTCGTGCCCTCCCCGATCCGCTTCCCTTGGCGATTCTTTGCCAGCAAATCTCTTGGAAATTGTGTTCCGGGCTAAGGAACGTAACCGGCGCCACGCAAGACTTTTCCCGGCAGGGCTCCTGTCATCTTTGCATGATCGATCACGGGAACGCCGTTCACCAGGACGTACTCCATGCCTTCGGAAAGCTGATTGGGATTGTCGAAGGTGGCGAGATCGCGCACGGTTGCGGGATCGAAGATCACGATATCGGCCCACATGCCGGCTTTGAGAACGCCGCGATCGGTGAGGCGCAGGCGCTGTGCGGGCAACGCGGAAAATTTGCGAATCGCATCTTCCAGCGTTAAAGCTTTGTCTTCACGAACATATTTGCGCAGGATGCGCGGGAAGGTGCCGTAGGCGCGGGGATGCGGATGCTCCTGACCGAGAAGGCCTTCGGGAGAAGTGCCGGAGGAATCGTTATCGATCGCGACCCAGGGCTGCTGCAGGGCGAGGGTGACATCGGGCTGCGACATGCCGAAGACAGCGACGCCGGTGCTGGGGTCCTCGATGAGGAAATCAAAGAGGGCGTCGATCGGGTCTTTGTTCCAGAGCTTGGCAATTTCGGACAAACGCTTGCCTTGCAATGGAAGCATCTTGGGATTCTGCACGACGCCGATCATGATTGCGTCAGGGCTGGGAATTTCCTGCCATTCGTTGTCCCAATCTTTGGACGGAGTGAGCATATCTTTGCGGATGCGCTCACGGGTGGCGGGATCTTTGAGGCGCTCAACGAGTTTCGCGGTTCCACCATCGTGGGCCCAGGGTGGAATGAATGCGGAGAAATCATTGAACCAGGCGGTGTAGGCGTAGGTATCGGCGGTGACGTCGGCGCCGGCGGCACGGGCGGCGTTGATTTTGGCGACGACTTCCGGCATGCGGCCCCAGTTATTTTTGCCGGCGACTTTGATGTGCCAGATTTCCACTGGGACGTGGGCTTCGTGGTCGATGCGCAGAGCCTCGTCGATGGCTTCGAGGACGGAATCGCTCTCGTTGCGCATGTGAGTGGAGTAGATACCGCCGAACTTGCCGCCTTCACCGGCGAGAGCGATCAGTTCGTCGGTCTTGGCGTAGGGTGCGGGGGCGTACTCGAGAGCGGTGGAAACGCCGACTGTGCCGTCTTTCATGGCGTCGCGGATGAGAGCTTTCATTTGCTCGAGCTGCTCAGGTGACGGCTGCTTGTTGTCTTCGCCGAGGACGATACGTCGGACTTGCGTGGCGCCTACGTAGCTGGCGAGGTTGATGCCCATGCCTTGTTTTTCGAGGCGCGCGAAGTATTGGCGGAAGGTTCGCCAGTCAGGGGTGATGTGGTAATGCTCGTAACCGGCGCGACCGGATTGAATGACGGCGTCGTTGAGAGGAGCAATGGAATCGCCCTCGCCGGTAATTTCCGTGGTGATTCCTTGATAGATTTTTGACGGTAAGCGGGGATCGACCAGAATGGTGAGTTCGGATTGACCAAGCATATCGATGAAGCCGGGAGCGACGACTTTGCCGGCAGCGTCGATGGTGCGCTTGCGGGGCGCGGCGGCGAGATTGCCGATGGCGGCGATTTTTCCGTCGCGAATGCCGAGATCGCCGGAATACCAAGGGGAGCCGGTGCCGTCCATGATGTGGCCATTGGTGATGACGAGGTCGAAGGGGGCTGGCGCTTGCGCGGGCAACGGGAGTCCTGCGCCGAGGAGAATGATCGTGAGAAAGAAATTCAGCTTGCTAAGCTTCATCGGTTTTCCTTTTGTATCGTTACCTCAGGGGCTAAAGCCCGGTTGAAAAAGCAAACCTTATCGCAGCGCTAAAGCGCTGCGCCACCCGAAATCACGCTAAGGCAATCGTGATAAGGCACTCCTAAGCCAAACGCGCGCGGCGGTGCGAGATAGCGCCTAGAGCGATCCAGATAGCGAGAGCGAGCCATTCGTAAATTGTGAAATGGCCCGGAATCGCCGGAATGACTTTCATCAGCATCATGGCGATGGCCACGAGCAGACCGAAGCCGGCAACCAGCCATTCGATCGACGACGGCTTCGATGGGCCTGGTAATGTTTTGGTTCGTCGCATGGAAAGATAAGCGGCGCAGGTTGCTGCCCATCCAATCGCGCAGGCGACCGAACCGACCTCGGTGATCGGGACCAGGATCGCGTCTCCGAGGAGCATACACGAGGCGGTCGCAAGGCCGACACAGAGAACCGCGATGGACGGCGTCCGATGCTGAGGGTGGATGCGGCCAGCGCGGTCGTCGATGAGACCGCGACGCCCCAGAGCGAACACAAGGCGACTGGCGGCGACGAAATTTCCGTTGAAGCATTTGACCAGCGACAGCAACGCGGCGATCAAAATTATGTTGACAATCCAGCGCGAGCCTACGGCACGCTGGAAGGCCACGGCGGTCATAAACTTCTCGCCGGTCAGATCGTGCCACGGCGCGACGAAGGCGACAGCGGCGATGATGATTGTGTAGAAGAGGATGCCGACGAGGATGGCCATCCAAATGGCTTGCAGAAAACTTTGGCTGCGAAACTCGGGAGTGGATTCTTCGGCGGCCTTGCTGACGGATTCGAAGCCGGTCATGAAATACGGGACGATCTGAACCACGAGCAGGAATGAAACCAGCGGAGCGTGCGTGAAGAGCGGGGGAAAGTTGTGCGGCGATCCTTTGCTGACGCCGAGGGCGACGAAAATGATGAACAGGGCGAGCGTGCCGAAAGCAGTCCAGTTCTGGAAGGTAGCGCTGAGGCGGATGCCACGGTAGTTGAGCGTGGTGAGCAGGGCGGTGAGGGCGAGGCCGATGATGAGGTGCGGAAGATAGACGGGGCGTCCGGCGATGCGGTAGATCTCGAGGGAATCGAGTGATGGGACGATGTAACCGGCGATGCGGCCAACGGCGACCGCTTCCCAGGGGCAGACGATGAAGTAGGCGAGCATCATCATCCATCCGGTGGAAAAGCTGACGGAGCGGGAAAATGCGGCGGCGGTGTAGGCGATTTCGCCAGCAGCGTCAGGCATGGCGGCGACCAGCTTGCCGTAGACCCAACCGATGGGGAACAGCAGAGCGCCGCCGATGGCGAAGCCGAGCAGGGCGCCCAGAGCGCCACCGCGAAGCAGCCAGTCGTCCATAACGACGAGCCAACCGACACCCACCATGGTGCCCCAGGCCAGCGTGAAATAGTCAGCGAGGCGGAGTTTGCGGGCGAGATGGGACATGCGGACGCAGGCGATCCGGTTGGAGGGCGAATTATAAAGCAAAGGGGCTTCAGCGGCTAAAGCCGGCTTCTTCTCGGCGTGATGGCGGCACGGCTGAAGCCATGCCCTTCCCGAACATTTTGCCAGGCGACTACCGTCACCTCGAGCACGGTCCGAAATCAGGTCGCTGCGGCTGGTCTCGCTTCGCTCGACCGCACAGTCGAGGGCGGCTGTCCCCACATGGGCATGATAGTATCGACAATACTCTGCATGATCCCTCAACCTCTGAATTCAGGCGCATTTGATGGCATTGCGCCTGTGACGACTCGTTGAAAAACTGATGACAACTTCGACCAACTTGCGTAAACGCGTGCTCAGCGGCATGCGTCCGACCGGAAAATTGCACTTGGGAAACTACGTGGGCGCGCTCGATAACTGGGTGCGCATGGAGGATGCGTATGAATGCTTCTTCTGCGTGGTGGACTGGCACGCGCTCACGACCGACTACGCCGATACTTCGCAGGTAAAGCAAAATTCCGTGGATGTCGCTCTGGACTGGCTGGCGGCGGGGCTTGATCCGGAAAAATCCGTGATCTTCATACAGTCGCACGTCCCGGCGCACGCCGAGTTGCACCTGCTGCTTTCCATGATCACGCCGCTAGGATGGCTGGAGCGGGTTCCGACCTACAAGGAGCAGCGGGAAAACATCAAGGAAAAAGACTTGGGCACTTATGGGTTTCTGGGCTATCCCGTGCTCCAGGCAGCAGACATTTTGATGTACAAGGCGGACGTGGTTCCGGTGGGCGAAGATCAGGTGCCGCATGTGGAACTGACGCGCGAGATTGCGCGGCGGTTCAACGGCTTCTATGGCGAAGTTTTTCCGGAGCCAACGTCTTTGCTCACGCCCGCGCCCAAGCTGCCCGGAACCGATGGACGGAAGATGTCGAAATCGTATGGCAACACCATTCTGCTGACCGATCCGGAGCCGGTGGTGAGGCAGAAGCTGAAGACGATGGTGACCGATCCGGCGCGGGTGCGGCGGTCGGATCCGGGGAATCCGGATGTGTGCCCAGTGGGCGATCTGCATAAGATTTTCAGTGATCGCGCTACCATGGACAAAGTGTATGAAGGCTGCCGGTCGGCGGGCATTGGCTGCATTGAGTGCAAGGGGTGGGCGGCGGATGCCCTGGTGAAGTTGCTGAATCCGATGCAGGAGCGGCGCAAGAAATTCGAGGAGAATCCGCGGCTGGCTTGGGATATTCTTGAGGCTGGCTCGGAACAGGCGCGGAAGGTCGCGGCCGAGACTATGACTGACGTGCGCGCGGCGATGGGGATGTCGCTGGGGTACGAGGCGCCGAAATTGAACAACCACTAGTGTAGCGGAGGCAGGATGCATAGGTCCTTCGCTTCGCTCAGGATGACAAATAAAGATTCGTGATGAGTGAAGAGATGAAGCTCGCTACCAGCATCGATAACCCGGTTGTGGCGTCTGCGATTGTTGCTGACACGAAACCGTCGAAAGAGGCGACCAAAAAAGAGGAGAACGACTCTCCGTTTGCGGTTTCGGTGACGGATGTTTATGAGGGGCCGCTGGACTTGCTGCTGGACTTGATCCGCAAACAGGATATCGATATCTACGACATTCCGATTGCGCGGATCACGGCACAGTATCTGGCTTATGTGGAAAAGATTCGCGAACTGGATGTGAATGTGGCAGCTGATTTTATTTATATGGCCGCGGTGCTGATTCACATTAAGTCAAAGATGCTGTTGCCGCGCGATCCGTCGGCGAAGGCGGAGGAGTTGGAAGATCCGCGAACCGAGCTGGTGAACAGGTTGCTGGAGCACGAAAAGTTTAAGTCGGCAGCACAGATGCTTTTGCAGAAGCAGCAGATCGAAGATGCCGTGCTGACGAATCCGACGCTCAAAGAGTTTATGGAAGCGGAAGGGACTGAGCCGGAAATGGCGGCCGACGTGATTGATCTGGTCAAGACATTTCAGCAAATTCTGGAGCGCGTGCGCACCCGGCCGGTCATCAATGTGAATGAAGAGACGGTTACGGTGGGGCAGATGATCGACTATCTGCGGCGGCGGCTGTCGCTGGAATCGAGACCGATCCGGCTGAAGCAACTTCTGTTGCGGGTTCCCTCGCGGCAGGCGCTGGTGTGCATGTTTCTAGCGCTGCTCGAAATGGTGCGGCTGCAGGCGATCCAGGTTCGGCAGGACCAGTTGTTCGGCGAAATTGCGGTGCGTAAGCATACGCATTTTGATGAGATCATGACCGAGCAGGCTGCGGTGCGAGATGACTGGCGGTAGTGGGCGGTATGAATGAGGTTAGGTGGACAAGGAGCGAAGGTTGACGTAGTTGCCGCTTCTGGCATTTTGCGGGTAACTGTTAGCCCGAAACCACACTGGCTGTGGATGTTATTTGAGGCTGTCTTCCTTGTGGGATTTAGCGGGTATGCGCTGCGTTATTGGGTGCCGATGTCCACGATGCTCAAGGTGTTCTTTGTTTGGGTCATTGGCGGAGCGGTTGTCGCGTGGGTTTACCAGCTCTCGGGCTCCGAAGTAGTCGAGTTCGATGCAAAGGGCATAAGGATTCGGAAGGATGTTCTTGGCTGGGAAAGAGTAAGGGAATACCGCATCGAGGATTGCAGTGCGCTCGAGCCACACGTTAAAGGAGAGGGTGATGAGTTTGGACTGCAATGTAAGGTGGGGTGGAGAACGGTGCGGTTTGCTGAGTATGTTTCGGAGGATCAGGCCAACGAGGTTCTCTCGGCTCTGCACAGGGAATTGCCGGACGTGGCCGGGAAACTGGAGGCCAGCCCTACACATTTCACGACTCTGGACCTGAATTCCCGAGTAGGGCAGTGATTGAACGCTATAAGCGTGTCGTTAAGGACACATGAGTCTGAAAGCTCAACTCGAAGCCATTATTTATGCGGCGGAGACGCCGATCACGACCGAGCAGATCACCCAGCTCGTGAAGGACTCGGTGATCGCTGCGGGCGCGGCGGATGAAGCGGAAGTGAAATCGCGAGTGCGGGCATCGTTGGAAGAACTGGTTGCAGACTACGACACGCCCGACCACGGGATTGAAATTCGCCAGGTCGCGGGCGGGTATCGCATGTCAACCAAGCCCGAGCAGCATGAAATGGTGCGAAGCTTTGCGAAGAGCTTGAAGCCGCCGATCCGGCTGTCGTTGCCAGCTTTGGAAACGCTGGCGGTCATCGCATACAAGCAGCCGGCAACGGTTCCGGAGATCAATGAGATTCGCGGCGTGGATTCAGGCGGCGTGATTGCTACGCTGCTCGATCGAAAGCTGATCACGACGGCCGGGCGCAAACAGGTGATTGGACGTCCGATTCTTTATAAGACGACGAAAGAATTCCTGATGCGCTTTGGGTTGAAGGATGTGAACGAGCTGCCCAGCATGGAAGAGTTCGAGAAACTGGTTGCGGAATCGTTCCAGAGCGAGTTGATTCCGGCGGAAGAGGCGGCGCAGACGACCGATTCTGCCCAGCCGGAAGAGATCGCAGAATCGGCTGCGCAGAAAGAGTAACGCGAAGCGGCGAAACAAAGTGCGACCACAGGGGCTGAAGCCCATTGTAATTGTGGGCTTCACGCGGCGCTAAAGCGCCGCTCTACCACGGTCGCAAACGCAGCTGTCAATTTCGTGTTCGGAAGTTCTCATACATGCCCGCTGAACGCCTGCAGAAAATTATTGCCGCCGCCGGGATTGCTTCCAGACGCAAAGCCGAAGAACTGATCAGCGCGGGCCACGTGAAGGTCAACGGCACGGTGGTGACGGAACTGGGCACCAAGGCGGATCCGGACATCGACCACATTCGCGTGGATGGAAAGCTGCTGCAGGGGGCGCAACTCCATGTGTATCTGTTGCTGAACAAGCCCAAGGGCTACGTCACGACGGTGAGCGACCCGGAGAACCGGCCGACGGTGATGCAACTGCTTCGCGGAATAAAAAAGCGCGTGTATCCCGTGGGGCGGCTGGATTATGGCAGCGAGGGGCTGCTGCTGCTGACCAACGACGGTGCGCTGGCCAACAAGCTGATGAAGGCGGCGTCGCAGGTTTCGAAAACGTATGTGGTGAAGGTTGCGGGGGTGCCGAGCGCGGAATCGCTGGAGAAGTTGCGCGGCGGAGTTTCGATTGCGACGGAGGATGGGCGGCGGGTGCGAACCGCGCCCGCAGGAATCCGTCTGATCAAAGAGGCTACCAACCCCTGGTACGAAGTGACGTTGATTGAAGGACGCAACCGCGAGATCCGGCGCATGTTTGAGAAGGTGGGGCACCATGTGGAGAAGATCAAGCGCGTGCGCTATGGGCCGCTCACGCTCGACGTTCCGCCGGGGCGGTTCCGCCCGTTGACCGTGCAGGAAGTGGATCGCCTGCGCACCGCGTGCAATAAACCGATAGCACAGACCAAGCCTTCCGTGGCATGATGAGCGGCACGCATGAGCCGTTTCTTCGATCTGGTTTCCAAGCCGGCCCGCGAGATGGGGACGAATGCTCCAAACGCGGCGCCAGCTGCGAAGGAGCGACGGCCGCAGCTCATCAAACTCGATTCCAACGAAAGTCCGTTTGGGCCCTCGGCGGGCGCCCTGAACGCCATGCGGCGCGCGCTGAACACGGCGAACTTTTATCCTGACGACGATTGCAGCCAGTTACGCACCAAGCTGGCCGCGCATCACGAATTGCCAGCGGAGCAAGTGTTGGTGACGGCAGGATCGACCGCATTGCTGGGTCTGCTTTGCCAGACGCTGCTCACGCCAGGGCTGAACGCGGTGACCAGCGAGCGTTCGTTCATCGTGTACTCGCTGGCGGTACAGGCGGCGGGCGGACATCTGATCGAAGTGCCGATGCGGGAGGACAGTTTCGATCTGGAGGCGATTCTCAGCCGAATCGATGCGGACACGCGCATCGTCTTTCTGGCGAACCCCAACAATCCTACGGGGACCTTGCTGGAAGCGGGGGTAGTGGAGAGCTTTCTGGCGCAGGTTCCTAGCCACGTGGTGGTGGTGCTGGATGAGGCTTATTACGAATTCGCAATGCATTTCGCCGCGCTGCGGAAGATTACATATTCGAACTCACTCGATTATGTTCGAAAAGGCGCGAGTGTAGTGGTGCTGCGAACCTTTTCGAAGGCGCACGGGCTGGCTGGACTGCGCGTAGGGTATGGGTTGGGCCCGGCGGAGTTGCTGGGATATTGCGCGCACATGAGAAACACATTTTCCGTGTCGTCGGTCGGACAAGCAGCAGCATTGGCGGCGCTCGAGGACGACAGTCACATTCAACGCGTGGTGGAGAGCAATGCGATACAGTCGCGCGATCTGAGCCACGGATTATCAGCGCTGGGATATCGAGTGGTTCCGACGGCGGCGAATTTTCTGTTTTGCGATCTGGGAGAAGATGCTGCTGCCTATGCGGACCGCTTGCTGGATGAAGGCGTATCGGCGAGACCGCTGGGGCCGTGGGGCGCGCCGAATTGTATTCGCGTCACGATCGGGACGGGGGAGCAGAATCAGGCATTTCTGAAGGCGGCGGGACGCGTCAAGACGGCTGCTTCCACTGCTGAGCCTCGGGTGTAGAAAACGAGCAGGTCGGCGATGTAATGGCTGACTGTGCCGATAGCCAATCGCCTGCTGGATCGGTCCATTACAAAGTGTGTCCGCCTACGTTTCGGCGGTCGTCTGTGACAAATAATCTACCAATCTCCACAAAACTTTACCTGCGGATGGAAATTAGCACACAACATGCTGGTTGACTTCGAGTTTGATTCATCGAGAGAAGTTAGCGGAGTCGAATCATGAGCAAGTTCGGGTCACTGGCGTTTGCCAAAGGCTGCGCTTCAATTCCGCGGAGAACAGCCTGGACGGCTTGCCTGGCGTTCTTCCCGCTGCTGCTGGCGCTGAGTGGATGTGCGACCGTGCAGGTTCATTTAGGCATGAAGGTCTATCTTGACAAGACTCCCGTCGCATCCATGAAGGTTAGCCTACCGAAAGGGCCGTCGATCGGACCTGGAGAGAAGTTGCCTCTGGTAGTTGTGGTAACGGAGCCGGACGGCAAGGTACTGCAGACGGAGGGAGCAGGTGGGGGAAAGGTGATGTGGAAGGACCTTAAGATCACAGCAACCATTGTGACCGCCAACCAGAAGGGCGTTGTTTCTCTTTCTCGTGATCCCAGGATCAGCGACGGGAAAGTTCCGCACGTCACGATCACGGTGCCCAGCCATCCGGACATTCGCGCGGATCTGGACATCCCTGTGCGGTACGACGAAAAGTACACGCCGAATTTTTCCGGCAGCCCCGGCTCGAGCGGCATGAATGGTATGGATGGAATGAACGGTGCAAGTGGCAGCACGGGATCGATGGATCCGAACAATCCCTCGCCGGGCGGGAACGGGAGCGACGGCTCGAATGGCGAGGATGGAGGACCGGGAGGGAACGCGCCGCCGGTGCAAGTTCGAGTGGCATTCAGAGCAGGGGACCATCCACTGCTACAGGTGAGCGTGACCGCCGCGGGCCACCAGAAGCTGTATTTGGTAGATCCCCATGGAGGGTCGCTGATGGTGATGGCCGATGGAGGCGCCGGAGGATCCGGGGGAAGGGGCGGCCGTGGCGGGCAAGGAGGCTCTGGAGGGATGGGAACGCCCAGCGGATCGAGCGGGAGCAACGGCTCCGATGGGCGGAGCGGTTCCGATGGGCCACCCGGGAGGGGCGGAAGCATTGCGGTGACTTACGATCCGCAAGCTAAGCCGTTCCTGGCTGTGATCCGGCTCTCGAATCGGGGCGGACCTCCTCCGGTGTTTATGGAAGAGCCGGTGGCTCCGTTGTGGTGAGCCGGTGCAGCGAGCGGTTAACTCGCAAGCACTGCTGAGCGCGCAGCGCCGTACAATCCCGCATCGCTACCTAACAAAGCGCGAGTGATGATAGTTTGCCGAGGGCCTTGGCTGTCGGTTTGAGCGGAGGGATCTGCAGAAACGGTGATGGCGTAGACCAGCGAGCGGGTACGCAGTTCTTCGAACATGGTGGGGGCGTAGGCGTCCCAGGCGCTGGCAACACCTCCGCCAAGGACGTACATCTCCAGATTCAGAACGTTGACCAGGCCGGCGAGCATGATTCCGAGGTAGCGGCCGAAGGCGCAGAAGATGCGGCGGGCGTGCTCATCGCCCTGAATGGCCAAGTTGTAAATCGACTTGGCGCCGAACTCGGCGTCGGAGGATGCGGCGTTGGCCAATGCTGGCGCATCGCCGGTGGCGATTGCCTCGCGCACCATGCGCGCAATTGCGCTGGCGGAGGCATAGCGCTCTGCGCATCCGCGGTTGCCACAGCCACAGGGAATGCCTTCGGGCTCGACGGTGACGTGGCCAAACTCGCCGGCCATGCCGTTCATGCCGTGGAATATTTTTCCGTCGAGGATGATTGCACCGCCGATGCCGGTTCCGAGGGTTACCACCGCGACATTGGGGATGCCGCGGGCAGCGCCCAGCCACTGCTCGCCGAGCGCGGCAACTTTCGCGTCGTTTTCGAGAACTACACGAGTGCCCAGACGGCGCTCGATTTCGGCGCCCGCCGGATAGTTTTCAAAGCCGGGGAGGTTAGCCGCTTTCCGCATTACTCCGGTTTGAATGTCGACGAGACCGGGAACGCCGATGCCGACGCCGAGAAGCTTTCCGGTCGGCGCGTACTTTTCTGAAAGACGCCGAATGGCGTCGCACATTTCGGTGATGACGTGATCGGGGCCGAGTGCGACTCTTGTACCGAGTGTGACTTTCTCGAGAAGCTGGCCGTCACGGCTGACGGCGGCGATGCGCAAGTTGGTGCCGCCGAGATCGACCCCGATGGAGAAGTCGGACATGGTGGGAGGTTATCAGACTTGCTGCGCGGCGAGCGTGGCGAAAGGACGTCGAGCTTCGCTCGACCGGACAGCCGAGGGACGGCTGTCCCCGCAGGAATGTCGTTACTTCTGGCAGTTGGGGCAGTAATGGCTGCTGCGACCGGCGATCACGATGCGCTTGACGGGAGTTTTGCAGACGAGGCAGGGCTCGCCTTCGCGGCCGTAGACGCGGTGCTGGAGTTGAAAGAAGCCTTCTTCGCCGTCGGCGTCGACATAGTCGGAAATGGAGGAGCCACCGAGAGCTATCGCTTCACGGAGGACTTCTTTGATGGAAGTGAGCAGCTTGGCAAACTGATCGCGAGTGATGGTGGAGGCGCGGCGTCGGGGGCGGATTCCGGCGCGAAATAAAGATTCGTCGGCATAAATGTTGCCAACTCCGCGCAGCAGTTTCTGATTGAGGAGAGCGCTCTTGATGGGCGTCTTGCGGCCGCGAAACAGAGGGAGGAAGCGATCGAGATCAGCTTCTAGCGGTTCAATGCCGAGGGCGTCAAAGTCACCGTTTACGGCGACGCTCAAGCGGCCGAAGCGGCGGGGATCGACGAAGCGCAATTCCCTTCCCGAGGCGAGCTTCAGAATGGCGTGCGTGTGCTTGAGAATTTCTGATTGCGGTTCGGAGACCTGCAAGCGGCCGGTCATCCCGAGGTGGACGATAAACTGGGCTTGTATGGGACGGCTCTTGTCCACCTCGGCATGCCGCGTCGATGAAGGCCGTGGTGTCCTCGCTCCAGATCCCGTACGCTGTCTTTTAGGGTGCCGGCCTTTAGCGGGCAAGAGTGCCCGCTCCACACAATCCAGATCAAAAACAATATGTTTGCCGACACGGCGGACGGTCACGATACGGCGGCTTTCCAGCGTCGTGGCGATTTCTTGCGCGGAGGACTTCAGCAGCTCCGGCTTCTGGCCCAGCCAGACGGATTCGATTGCATCGCCAGAGACGCGTTTGGCAAGGCCACGGGTGATGGTTTCAACTTCAGGGAGTTCGGGCATGTGACTGCCGTTTGATGAGGAGAGCGGTTTGCAGGATTCGTGACGGGACTGGAACGGACGGGAAGCTTCTCTATTCCTTCAAGGGGACTACGGCTCTTCCGTCGCGGCAGAAGGTGGCCACTTTCTGCAGATCGCCGTTGGCTTGCGGCAAGGTCATCACCGGGCCGTAGCAGTACACGGCATGGCCGGTGGCGGCGAAGTACCAGCGTCCGCTCTTGGAATGTTGCTCGACCTGCCCGGTGAGGCGGCGGTCGGAGTGGGCGGCTGGCTTAGCGGTGGTTACAGTGAATGCCGTGCACAAGGTCGTGCTCAGCACGGTAGTTAACAACAAGGCTAGGGTCAGGGCCTTCATTGCGTTTAACCTTCTGCAGCTTCCTGAAATACGTTACTGCTTAAACCTGGGGGCTAAAGCGTAATCAAAACTCGACGCTGATCTGTCAGATCCGAAGCGGGCACGGGTGGAACCTGGGTATTGGGTTTTGCACCCTTTCCTGCATGGCTCTGGGAATGCTGATGCGGCGCCTGATTTAATGGAACCTGGGTCGACGGGGCCTGGGTTGACGGGGATTGAACCGATGGAGCCTGCCCGCGGGTCGACGGGCCGTGGTTCGGAAGAGCTTGAGCGTTTCTGCGAGCCTGATCGCGAGCCGATCTGTCGGTAAGGATTTTAGCTTTCGCGGTCCACAGCTCCGTGCTGTCACCTAGCAGAACCTGAATCAGATTCTTCTGGGCTTGAATGGCGGTGTTTTGCTCAACGATGAGCAGGGTCATGAGACCGTAAGAAAAAAGGAACACAACGATGAGAAGTGGCAGAAGGGTTCGCTTCTTCTTCGGAACCGCGATCGGCATTACTGCCGTGTTACCCAATAGAATCGTCAAGCGCCACTCCGGTCTGCCCCACAACGGCGGGTACTTGGGAAGAGTGCAGCTTGTCTTCCAATAGCGCGAACAGCGGGAAGATATTGAATTCTATATGGGTTAGTGGGGAGATAGAGGGCTAGCGGCGGGGCCGCAAGTGCAACTCGATGCACATTATGAGCAATGGGATTTGTTGCAACGTACCGCCCGCAGCGGGCTGAAACACGCTCCAGACGCGGGTTTCAGAAGGGGGACGATCGGCTCTACTGAGCCCGAACGGGCCTCACTTCCCGCCCAACACGAGCTTGGCGATGGTAGCCAGCTGCATGTTGGAAGTGCCTTCGTAAATCTTGCCGATCTTGGCGTCGCGCCAATACTTCTCCACGGGATAGTCTTTGGTGAAGCCGTAGCCGCCGTAGATTTCGATGGCCAGCGAGGTGACGCGCTCGGCGACCTGCGAAGCGAAGAGTTTGGTCATGGCGGCTTCTTTCACAAAATTCACGCCGGCATCCTTCATGCGCGCGGCGTTGTAGACCATCAGACGGGCGGCTTCAATCTCGGTAGCCATCTGGGCGATCTGGAACTGGATGCCCTGGAAGTCCGAAAGGGGTTTGCCGAACTGCTTGCGCTCCTGCGCATATTTGGCGGCGAACTCCCAGGCTCCACGGGCGACACCGATCATCTGCGCACCGATGCCGATGCGGCCCTCGTTTAAAGTTTCGATTGCGATCTTGTAGCCTTTGCCGGGCTCGCCGAGGACGTTATCTTTGGGGACGCGGCAGTCTTCAAGGATCAGTTCGCAGGTGGATGAGGCGCGGATGCCGAGCTTGTCTTCTTTCTTGCCTACGCTGAATCCGGAAAAATCTTTTTCGATGAGGAATGCGGTGATGCCTTTATATCCTGCGGCGGGATCCAGGGTCGCGAAGAGGATGAAGAGTCCAGCCTCTTTTCCGTTGGTGATCCAAAGCTTGCGGCCGTTGAGGACGTAATCGCTGCCTTGGAGCACGGCGCGGGTTTGTAGGGCGAAAGCATCGGAGCCGGATCCGGCCTCGCTGAGGGCGTAGGCGCCGACGGTCTCGGCTGCCATCTTCGGCAGATAGCGCTTCTTTTGTTCGGGAGTTCCGTAGCGCAAGAGGGCGTTGTTGACCAGGGTGTTTTGAACATCTACGACGACGCCGGCCGAGGCATCGACGCGCGACAATTCCTCAACGGCAAGAATCGCTTCGAAAAACTTGGCCCCGCCGCCGCCGTATTGCTCGGGGATTTCGATGCCCATCAGACCGAGCTGGAAGAATTCGTGGATGAGAGATTTTTCGAAGATGCCCTTCTCGTCCATCTCTTTGACCAGAGGACGAATCTTGTCGTCGGCGAACTGGCGGATGTTGTCACGGAAGAGAATCTCGTCGTCGGTCAGCGTGGTCAGGGGCGTGGGCACGGGAGATTGGAGGGTCTCGGGCATAATCCTACCTTCTGGCGGAGGAATGGCGGACTTGTGATTTTAGCAGAATGGACGCGAGAGAAAGACGAACAACCAACGAAAGACGCTGAGTCGACCATTCAGGTGAAGGCGCCGGCTCCCTCGGGGCCTAAAGCCCGTCGTCTTTACTGGCACTTAACGCCACGGCTGAAGCCGTGGCCCACCCAAAAGCTATTTATGAGACACCTGCTAGCCGCGCCGGGAGTGAACCAGCTTCAGCGTGTCGGCTTGGAGGATGCGCTGGATCTGATTGCGGGCGTGCACGGACCAGGGGCCGGTGGTGTCGAGCCTGATGTAGGCTTGCCAGTGTTTCAGGGCCTTGCGGGGCTCGCGAACTTTTTCGTAGGCGAGGGCGAGGTTGTAGTGCGCGTCGGCATAAGTTGGCGCGAGTTGAACCGCCATCTTGTAGGTCTGAATGCCTTCTTGAACGCGGCCAGTTTCGTCGAGAACGTTGCCTAGGTCGAAATAGGCGAGAGCGTAACGAGGATCGGCCTGCAAGGCCGCGCGGTAGTGTTTTTCCGCCAACGCGAAATCCTGGCGGTTGTAGTAAAGCGTTCCCAGGTTGATGTGCGCGGCCGCGTGTGTGGGTTGAAACTCAAGCACCTGCTGGTAAGCGGCGAGCGCTTCCGTCTGCGTGGCCGGATCTTCTTCGAGAGCAATGCCACGAGCAAACCATGCAGCGGCTTCGTCCTCACGAGGAGTTGGCTCGGCGGCAGGAATAGGCGTGCTGGTTACAACTTTTTCGCCGGGGGAAAAGTCCATCACAAACTGTCCCGCGATGGGCTCGAGCAATTTGCCCTGGTGACGGAAGGCGACGCGATGCTTGGTGGTGGAGGAAGCGCCGGCCTCAACGAGAGGATTTCCCATTCCGGCAGCCTGTTTCTGCATGGCTTCGAGCGATTCCCGGATCACGGCAGGCCGCACTCTCATGGCACACAAGTCGCGGACTTTCTTGATCTTCAAAAGGTCTGCGAAAGAATAGGAGGGGGAGGCAGCGATCAGACCGGCACGCTCCCAGTTCGCCAACTGGCGCGGGGTCAGATGAAGAATTCTGAGTAAATCCGCTCGACTGTACACGACTCTCACAACCTCTCGCGCTCAACTTTAGCGCAAGCATACACCGCCGCCATTATCCGCAACCAGCGGCCCTCAACGCAACAGTAAACCCTTGTGGAAATCTGTGGAGAACCTGGATGATTTACATGCCGCGAAAATGGTGCATAAGCTTATACGCCCTAAAAGCAGGTTCCTCACTGGCTTTCAGCCGGCTCGGAATGACAAAGGTCTTGGTCTAAGCTACCACGGCGGCTTGGTATTCCTCGTACGTACCCTTGAAGTCGGTGATCTTGTGATCGCTTTCGAAGTGCCAGATGCGGGTCGCGACCTCGTCGATCAAATCGTGATCGTGGGTTACCAGAAATACCGTTCCCTGATAGCGCTGCAGAGAAATGTTCAGCGCGTTGATGGCCTCGAGATCCAAGTGGTTTGTGGGCTCGTCGAGCACGAGGACATTGGGCTTCTGCAGCATGAGTTTGCAAAAGAGCAATCGCGCGGCTTCGCCACCGGAAAGAACGTTGGTGGATTTCGTCGCTTCCTCACGCTGAAAGAGCATCTGCCCGAGAAGGCCGCGGATTTCCTCGCCGACGGCTGCCGGATTCCACTGATGCAGCCACTCCAGAACCGTTGTACCGCCTTCGATCAAGCTACGATGGTCCTGCGCGAAATATCCGATCGAGGCTTCGTGACCCCAGATCACTTTGCCGGAGTCGACGAACGGGCCATCATAGCCGCTGGTCTTGCGCAACTCGGCTTCGGGAGTGGTGGGCGAATTCGCCAGTAGCGCATTCACCAGCGTGGTCTTCCCTGCTCCGTTGCGGCCCATGAGAGCGATTCGCTCGCCGCGCGTGATGCTGGCGGTAAAGTCGCGAATGACGGGCGTATCGCCGTACGCCTTGCTCAGATGCTCGACTTCCAGAATGTGTTTGCCGGAAGGACGCTTCTGTTCAAACTTGATGTAAGGGCGCTGGATGTTCGACTTCGCGAGTTCGGTGACTTGGAGGCGCTCCACTTCCTTGCGACGCGATTGGACCTGGCTGGAACGTGTGCCAGCGGCAAAGCGCGCGATGAATTCGTTCAACTGCGAGATCTTCTTTTCGCGCTGCGCATTTTGCGATTCGATCTGCGAGCGCACCTGCGTTTTGGCAAGCACCATCTCGTCATAGGAGCCGGTATAGGTGATGATGGTTTCGTAATCGATGTCGGCGATGTGGGTGCAGATGCTGTTGAGAAAATGCCGGTCGTGCGAAATGGCGATGACCACGCCGTCGTAGGCGTTCAGAAATCCCTGCAGCCAGTGGATCGAATCCAAGTCTAGGTTGTTCGTGGGCTCGTCCAGCAGCAGGGCCTGAGGATGACCAAACAGCGCCTGCGCCAGCAGTACGCGGACTTTCTGGCCGCCTTGCAACTCGCTCATCTTGCGGCCGTGAAGTTCTTCCGGAATATCCAGGCCATCGAGGAGGATGGCGGCATCGCTCTCGGCGGTGTATCCATCTTCTTCGCCGACGATGCCTTCGAGTTCGCCGAGCTTCATGCCGTCCTCGTCGGTCATGTCGTGCTTTTCGTAGATCGCGTCGCGCTCCTGCATGGCGGCCCACAGGCGCTTGTTGCCCATGATGACCGTGTCGACAGCGGTGTAGGCATCGAAGGCGAACTGGTCCTGGCTCAGGACGCCCAGTTTTCGCGGACGGACGACGGTGCCTTTTTGCGGCTCGAGCTCACCGCTGAGCAGCTTCATGAACGTGGATTTGCCCGCGCCGTTGGGTCCGGTGAGGCCATAGCGCTTTCCGGCCGTGAATGCCACCGAGACTTCATCAAACAAAATTTTTGCGCCGTAGCGCATGGAAACATTACTGACTGAAAGCATGATTTCTAGTTTCTCTTCTTCTGGGCTTCGTTTTCTGGGCTTCTACAGGGAAGCTTCTTCAGGAAGCTCTCTTGAAACTGCGGGGAATTTCCGCCAAAACGGTACGCAGCTGGTAGTAGATAGAATATCACGTGCGTTCCTTCCACCCGCGATTCCCTCAGGGACTAAAGCCCGCCTTCTTATTGTTCCTTGGCGGCACGGCTGAAGCCGTGCCCTTCCCGAAACCATAGTTGCAGGGAATCCCCTTCGGCTCCGCTCAGGGCAGGCTTTCGACTGCGTGAACCGATCCGCGATGCGAATCGGTCCACTCCGCTCAGGATGACAAAACCTAGTGGCCGCCGCTCAGTTCGCGCACGATTGCACCGACAAACTGCTTGGCGTCGCCGAAGAGCATCAGGGTGTTGGGAAGGTAATAGAGAGGATTGTCGATGCCGGCGAAGCCGGGGCTCATGCTGCGCTTGATCACCATGACGGTGTGGGCTTTGTCGACGTCGAGGATGGGCATGCCGTAGATGGGGCTGGTGGCGTCCGTTCGGGCAGCGGGGTTGGTGACATCGTTAGCGCCGATGACGAGGGCGACATCGGTTTGGGGGAAGTCGCCGTTGATCTCATCCATTTCGATGAGGCGGTCGTAGGGGATGTCGGCTTCGGCGAGGAGGACGTTCATGTGGCCGGGCATCCGGCCGGCAACGGGATGGATGGCGAAGCGAACTTCGACGCCCTTTTTCGTGAGGATGTCGAAGAGCTCGCGAACCTTGTGTTGCGCCTGCGCAACCGCCATTCCGTAACCGGGGACGATGACGACTTTGTTCGCGGCAGAGAGGATGGCAGCGGCCTCCTCGGGAGTGGCGCTGTGCACCGGGCGGGCTTCCGCGGCGCCGGCTGCCGCCGCCTGCACCTGGCCGAATGCGCCGAACAGAACGTTGGTAAACGAACGGTTCATCGCTTTCGACATGATCACGGAGAGGATGAGTCCGGAGGAGCCGTCGAGCGCGCCAGCGATGATCAGGAGCTTGGAATCGAGGACGAATCCCATGGCCGCGGCGGAGAGGCCGGCGTAGCCGTTGAGCAGCGAGATCACCGTGGGCATGTCCGCGCCACCGATGGGAATAATCAGGAAAACTCCGAAGATCAGCGAGATGCCGACGATCAGCGGGAACAATTGTTTGGCTTCGGGATGCAGGACGAGATAAATGGCGCTGCCGATAGCGACAACGAGCAGAAGAAAGTTGACGAGGTTCTGTCCTTTATATGTGATAGGCCGCTGAGGCAGGATTTCCTGGAGCTTGCCCGCCGCCATGAGACTGCCGGTGACGGTGAGGCCTCCTAGGATGACCTCCATGGACAGCACCGACATCATGAACTTGGGAACGTTCGGAGTGCGCAGATAAAACTCTGCCGAGCCGACCAGGGTGACGCAGAGTGCGCCGAAGGCATGGCTGAGAGCGGTTCGCTGCGGGACGGCGGTCATCTGCACCATGCCGAGCGGGATGCCGATGCCACTGCCCAGGACAAGACCGATGGCGATCCACTTGTAATCGACGATGCCGTGGCGGAGCAGAGTGCCGGCGATGGCCAGCACCATGCCAACTTCGCCGGCCCAGATGCCGTGGCGGGCGGTGGCCGGGGAACTCATCCACTTCAGCGAGAAAATAAAGAGTGCGCTGGCGATCAGGTAAGTAAATTCGATGACGTATTGGTTTCCGGCGAAATCGGGGTTCATTTATTTTTTCACCGGGCGGCTGGTCTTGAACATCTTGAGCATGCGGTCGGTGATGAGGAATCCGCCAACCACGTTGCTGGTGGCGGCGACGATGGCGATCACGCCCAGCACCGTGGCGAACTCGCTCTTGCGCTCACCGACGAGGACGATGGCGCCGACGACGGCGATGGCATCGAGGGCATTGGTGAGCGACATCAGCGGAGTGTGCAGCAAGGGCGAAACGTGGCGAATGACTTCGAAGCCGATGAAGCAGGCCAGCATGAAGATGAAAAGCGCGTCGATCAGGTTTGAACTCATGTGACCTCGGTCTTCAGTTCCCGGTTCTCCGGTTCTCAGCTCTCAGTTCTCGGTTCTCAGTTCTCAGTTCTCAGTTCTCAGTAAAGACTTCCTCAGATACTCATCCGCCCGCAGTTGTTAATGCCGGCAGTTTGAAAAAATCACGTACTCTGGCGTTTACGATTTCTCCGCCGCGGGTGACCATGGTCTCGCGGATGATTTCGTCCTGAAGATTCAGTTGCAGCTTGCCCTCTTTCACAATGTAGGCCAGAAATGTGGTGACGTTGCGAGCATACATCTGGCTGGCATGGTAGGGGACACTGCTGGCGAGATTGATGGCGCCGATAATCGTAACGTCGTGCGCTTTTACGGTTTCGCCGGTACGAGTGAGTTCGCAGTTGCCGCCGCGCTCGGAGGCGAGATCGACGATCACCGAGCCGGGAGCCATGCCCTTGACCATGTCCTCGGTGATGAGTACCGGCGACTTCTTGCCAGGAATCACAGCAGCGGTGATGACGACATCACTTTCCGCGACTACGCGAGTCAGGAGTTCGCGCTGGCGGGCGTAGAACGTTTCGTCCTGAGCGGTGCCGTAGCCGCGAGCGTCCTGGGCATCTTTGGCTTCAATCGGCAACTCGACGAAGCGGCCACCGAGGCTCTGCACCTGCTCCTTGGAGGCGGCACGCATATCGTAAGCGGAGGCGACGGCGCCAAGCCTACGGGCGGTCGAAATAGCCTGAAGGCCTGCAACTCCAGCGCCGATGACGAAGACGCGGGCGGGCGTGATGGTGCCGGCGGCCGTCGTCATCATGGGAAAGATGCGGATGGAAGTTTCGGCAGCCAGCAGTACGGCTTTGTATCCGCAGATCGTCCCCATGGACGAAAGCGCATCCATGCTTTGTGCACGGGTGGTGCGGGGAACCAATTCGACGGAGAACGCGTTGACGCCGGCAGCGGCAATCTGCTGAACGACTTCTGCCGAACCGAAGGGACGCAGAAAACCGACGAGCAATTGATCACGGCGGAACAGCGGAAGATCAGCCTTGCCGGTAACGTCGTTCGAACCGTAGCAAAGCACCTGCACGATAATGTCGGCGGCGGCGAAAACCGCAGCGCGATCGGGGAAAATCTTCCCACCCTTCTCGACGTAGGCTGAATCCGGATAGCCAGCTGCCTCACCTGCGCCTGGCTCCACAACAACGTCGAGTCCGGCCTTGGCGAGAGTGGGGATCACCGCGGGAACCAGCGCGACGCGCCGCTCTCCGGGATAGCTTTCCTTCGAAACTCCAACGATCACGCGGTTATCCTTTCCCCTGTATGCAAAGTCACCCAGGGGGTTGAAGTGCAGATCCTAGTAGGTCGCGGTAACGACCGACTGTGACGCTCGTCACACGCTGGTGCAGGAAAAAGCATCAAAGTATTGGTGGCACAAATCTACCACCCATACGAACCGAGTTTTGACGGACTGAAAACACTATCAGAAACGGGTGGTGGAGAAAAGCGCGGAGCGAGGATCAGGGGCTTGGTCAATCCGCTCCACGATAAGAATCTGCAGTGAGAACTGTATTGACCCTCGCCTTGTGAGGCTGAGGTAATGAATTGGAACTCTTGTGGGAGCTAGTTCTCAAGGGAACGCGAAGAAGTACAGCCGGTGGAAACTTGCCGGCATAACGGCGTGCATTGTTTTCGCCTGCGCGGTGGTGATCGCTTGGTTGGTCATTGACCGCGCACAGCCGATTTTGCGAGCAAGAGTGATCGAAACTTTATCGAATCGCTTCAAGAGCAAGGTTGAACTGGCGACGCTGAATGTTTCCGTAATCAAGGGATTGGAGGTTTCGGGGAGCGGTCTAAAGATTTACGGACCAACCGATCCGAATCCTTACGCGCCTGGAGTGCAGGCCTTGATCAGTTTGCAGGAGTTCCATTTTCATACCGGAATTCGAAACCTGTTCCGTCCCACCGTACACGTCGACACGGTTTACGTGAAGGGCATGGAATTGAACGTCCCTCCGAAAGAAGATCGCTCGCAATACAAGGGCATGAGTTCGCAGACGAGAAAGATGTCGATCTTTGTCGACAAGTTTGTTTGCGAAGATACGAAGCTGCTGATCAACACTTCGAAACCGGGTAAGCCGCCGCTGGAATTTGCCATCAGCGATTTAAGAATGAAGGATATTGGCCCCGACCAGCCGATGCGCTTTGATGCCACGCTGGTGAATCCGAAGCCGGTGGGAGACATTCACTCGACCGGACTCTTTGGACCGTGGAATGAAGGTAGTCCGCGGGACACGCCGGTGCAGGGGAGCTATTCCTTCAGCAACGCCGATCTGGGCACGATCAAAGGTATTGGCGGAATACTCTCGTCTACCGGCGAATATTCTGGAACTCTCGACAATATTGTAGTGGATGGCAAAACCGACACGCCGGATTTCCGGGTCACGACCAGTGGGCACGCGGTTCCGCTGCACACGGAGTTTCATGCGATTGTCGATGGAACGAGCGGGGACACGTATCTCCAGCCGGTAAGAGCGACGCTACTTCATTCGTCTTTTACGGCAAACGGCTCGGTGACCCGGGTACACGATCCGAATGGGCACGATGTGGAGCTGGATGTGGTCATGGATCACGCGCGGATCGAGGATCTGCTCAAACTCGGTGTGCGTACCGACCCGCCGGTGATGACTGGTCCGGTGGAGATGAAGACGAAGTTAAACCTGGGTCCAGGCGAGGGGGACGTGGCTGATCGATTGCAGCTTGCCGGTAACTTTCATGTGCTGCGCGCGCATTTTACGAATGAGAAAGTGCAGTCCCGACTGGATTCGTTGAGTCTTCGCACACAGGGAAAGCCGAAAGAGGCGAAGGACGGCGTGGAAGAGAATGTTCCGGTGGATTTAAGCGGAGTGTTTACGCTGAAGGATGGATCTTTGTCCTTCTCGCTGCTGCATTTCCTGATCCCGGGGACGCATGTCGATATGTCCGGCGAATACAGTCTGGATGGGCGGACCTTCGACTTCCGGGGCACGGCGCGGCTTGACGCGAAATTGTCGCAAATGACGACTGGCTGGAAGTCTGTTCTCCTGAAACCGGTTGATCCATTCTTCAGCAAGCACGGTGCGGGCACAGAGATTCCGGTTAAGATCACGGGAACGGAATCGGCTCCGCATTTTGGCCTGGACTTTCATCATAAAGATGAAGGCCAGGCTGCGGAAAAGAACTACGATTCAGCGGCCAAACGCTGAGAGATATTCAGATTTTCCTGAATCCGCATTTTTCATGGCGTCGCACCAAGCTCATCCACACCAAGCTAATCAAAGAACCTAGGGTGCCACCCACGCGTTAATTACAGCTACAACCCCATAGATCAGTCCTCGCGCACCTTTTATGCTCCGAATCAGGTTGACGTGATTGCCGCCGCTCCGGCATCGACGCCGAAGAAAGGACTTTTCCAGTGAGCGCCTCCCCCACCACCCGGCTTCCTCAAGTAAAGACCGACCACGAACTTATTTCGCGTGCGCAAGACGGAGATCCCCAGGCCTGCGCTGCAATTTTTGATTTACATCGAAGGCGAGTCTATTCCACGTGTTTGCTCATGACGAAGAATGTCTCCGATGCGGAGGATCTGACGCAGGACGCGTTCATTCAGATCTTTCGCGGGCTTAACAGTTTTCGTGGGGACTCGGCCTTTTCGACATGGATCTACCGTGTAGTGGTAAACACGGTGTTGATGACCCGACGGAAGCGGCATTTGCGGGAGGTTTCGCTGGACGAGCCAGTCTCAGTCGATTACACGCCGGTACAGCGGGAGTTCGGAGGGGACGATACCGAATTGCTGGGCACAGTGGACCGAGTCGCTTTGACGCAAGCGGCAAACGAACTGCCAGAAGGCTGCCGGACTATTTTTATATTGCATGAAGTGGAAGGCTACGAGCACCACGAGATTGCGGAGCGACTGCGGTGTTCGATCGGGAATTCGAAGTCGCAATTGCACAAGGCGCGGTTGAAGATGAGAAAGTTGTTGGCTTCCGGAAAGAAGCGCATTGGCAGGAAGCGTACACCGGGTGCGCCCGGCAAAGGGCTGGCGGTTCGACCGCTCGCCACGGCGGCTTGAGTTTGCGCTTGGTAACGAGCGTCGTTACCTTGACAAGACTATTCCGTCTTGAGAGTTTGTCCCGCAGTGTAAAGTTCAGAAGGCGCGATGGACGCTTGCGTCCTCGCTTCCGCAGTGAGAGGGACAGTGACTGAAATCTGCGTGCCGGCCGCGTTGGATTGAATATCCAGATGTCCGCCAAGCTCCCGGACCCGTTCCCGCATTCCCGTCAGGCCAATGCCAAAGGTTGTTCCTCTGGTCCGAAATGCGCTCAACAATTCCTGAGGAATTCCCTTTCCGTAGTCCTTCACGCGTAGAACGATTTTTTCCGGGAAAGCTTGCAGCGCGACTTCCGCCTTGACGCTCTTGGAATGACGATGAATGTTCGTCAAACTCTCCTGCAGAACACGGAACAGCCCAAGCTCCAGGTGCCGGGGAAGACGGCCGAGACGATCGGTTATTTCCATTTTCACTTCAACTCCACTTCGTTCCGAAAAACCCTGAACGTACCATTTGGCGGCGGAGGAAAAACCAACTTCGTCCAGGAGCGGAGGGTGCAATAAGTGGGATATGGTGCGGGTTTCGGCAATCGATTGGTCAAGAAGCTGGATCGCGTTGGCCAGGAGTTCATCGGTTGGCTGCGAGCGCGAGAACATGTCCAGATTCATTTTCACCCCAGCCAAATATTGGCCAAGGCTGTCGTGAAGCTCCCGGGAAAACTTGCGCCTCTCTTCATCCTGCATTTGCAGCAAGCGGTTGGTCAATTGACGCAGAGATTCTTCGCCATCTCGAGCAGCGCTCTCTGCCAAAGCGCGAGCTTTAAGTTCGCTAGTGAGAAGCCGGTAGTGAATGAATAAGAGTATGAGCGCCAGCGCGAAAGACACACCCAGAATGATGACCGTAAGCCTGTACAAACGGTTGGAAGCCTCCATGCGAAGCTTCAGCAGTTGCCTTTCTTCCTGACGCATTTGCTGCATGGTGGAAGCGTTCTCGAACGCCAGGGACAGGGTTTCTCCAGCTATGGCGGTCTGCCCCTCTACATCCTGCGGGGATGACTTCTTGAGCTCGATCGATTTCTTGAACAAGGCGATTCTTCGGTCAGTTATATCTTCCAGTTGCGTGCACAGTTGCTGCTGTCTGGGATTATCCTCGGTGAGCTTTCTGGCTCGTTGAAGTTTCTGGCGCACTTCGGGAAGTGCTGCGCTGAAGGCATCCAGAAGCGCCTCATTTCCCATGAGGGCGTAACCGTTTCGCGCGCGAGCCAGTTTTGCGATGGAGGAGTCGATTTCGCCGAGCGTGGTCTCAACTTCGAAAGAGTGGACTACCCAACTGGCGCTTTCGCGGAGACGGAGAATGGTAACGTATGCCGCGATCGAACTCAGGAGCAGCACAGCCACGGCAGATGCGAACGCTAGTTGTGCATTCTTGCGAGGTGACATAGATCGTGGCCGCACGGGCTGGATCTTCCAGCGTTGGCTAACCGTCTTCGCCTTTACCGTCTTTTGGTGAAGAATTCCGACGGTTCAACGAAGCCCCTCGGCTTGACTTAATCGTATCCTGCCTGCCAATCTCACGCCATAAGCATGTCGACTCCTTTGCAAGGCCTGTAAATACAGCAAAGACCTGATTGCCGCAAGGTGGGCGGTCCCTGTATTCAGTACACGCGAACGAACCGGTGAAACGTATTCGCGCTTCACGCTTTAGGAAGCAAATCACCAAAACTATGCATCGGCACTATAAATATTGCGGGAGCTATGGTGTCGTGTTCCATTCCCGTTCGTTCTCGCCTTTCCCAACGCCTCGGGTTGTTCACTCGGGATCAGGAGCAGGCTGTTGAAACTCCGCATTCTGGTGGCGGACGATCACGAGGTGGTCCGTCGGGGTCTGGCGTCTCTATTACAGGGACAGCAGGGTTGGGAGGTGATTGGGGAGGCATCGGATGGGCGCGAGGCGGTAGAAAAGGCGAAACAGCTGAAACCCGACTTTGTAATTCTGGATATAGGCATGCCGAACCTCAATGGGTTGGCCGCCACGCGGCAACTGGCGCAGCATGACCCCAACTGCAAGATCATCGTTCTGACTATCACGGATTCGGATCATGTGATTCGAGAAGCTCTGGATGCCGGCGCCCGCGGGTTCGTATTGAAATCCGATGCGGTTCGAGACCTGGTTTCCGCCATTGAAGCGCTGCAGCGCGGCCAGATGTTCTTTACTCCGCGAGTAAATGAAATGGTATTGGCCGGCTTTCTGGAAAAGGGAGTCGTGGCTCCGCGGGGAACGCCGCCCAGGTTTCCGACTTTGACGCCTCGGGAACGCGAAGTGATTCAGCTTTTGGCCGAGGGAAAAAGCTCCAAAGAAGTGGCGACGGTGCTTAAGCTGAGTACCAAGACTGCGGAAACTCATCGCAGCAACATTATGCGAAAGCTGGGCTTCCACTCCATCCGGGACCTGGTGTTATACGCGGTGAAGAACGACATTATTCAGGTTCAGATGCCGGAAACCGACCCGTCCCGGGACGACTCAGGAACTTAAGATCGATTCGGGCGATTTCCTGTCGACCTTATTACTATTGCTTGCACAAAAAAAACGCCGGGTACGATGACCCGGCGGCTCGCGCATTCTGCGAGAATCGACCAATTTTTGTTGGGGAACTTAGCCGGCTTTCCTATCGGATCGCAGTTTGCGGTCTTCCTCTTCGTCCGCGCTCGTATCGTCGATGTCGCTGGAGGCGCGGTGTTCCTTCGCAGCAGAGTCGGCTGCGTCTTTGGCTTTGCCCCACGCATTCTGCACTTTGCCCTCAACCTGCTTGGCTGCACCGTGCACCTGCTTTTCGGGGTCGCCCGTCCACTCGCCCACTTGTCTTTCTACCCGGCCCGCCACATCCTTGACTTTTCCTTCTACGCGATCTTTATCCATGATCATTGCTCCTCTCTTCTTGGAATGTGATTCTGAAACTGACAACCTCACTCGCCGCTAAATTGGGTTGCGGCCCTGAATGAGGCGAACCAAAACAGCTATGATTGCCAGCACGAGCAAGATATGAATGAATCCGCCCAAGGTGTAGGAGCTGACCATCCCAAGCAACCATAGAACCAGAAGTATTACCGCAATCGTCCAGAGCATCGTGGTCTCCTTTGGTGATGCGCTTTTTAGCGACTGTTTGGCTCAGTCAGACTATTGAAGACAGGAGGGTGGGAATATAGGGTTGATTCTGTAGCGGAGGGGCGCTGTGGCCGTAAAAACTGCGGGATGAGGGCGCCGAAGCTTGGGAATTCCCGGGAGACTGTCTCAATAGATTTGTACGATTCCGTTTCGAACTGCGTAGAGGGTGAGGTCCGCGATCGAATGCAGATCGAGCTTCCGCATGAGGTTGGTGCGATGCGTTTCGGCGGTCTTTACGCTTAGGCTGAGAGTAGTGGCGATCTCTTTGGTGGTCTTACCTTCGGCAACGAGTTGAATCACTTCCCTTTCCCGACGGGTGAGAACATGCTGCTCGAAATTGTTGTCTCGCTCTTCCTGCGGGCGGAGATACCCGTCGAGCATCATTTGCGCAACTTTGGAAGTAAAGAACGTTCTACGGTTTTGCAAAGCCTCCACCGCAGCCACCAGGTCGCGTCCAGCATCAGACTTGAGCAAAAAGCCGCGCGCGCCCGCGGCCAGCACTTCGCGCACTACCTGCTCCGAATCATGGATGGTGAGGATCAGAATACGAGCCTCAGGCATGGAGGCAAGGATTTGTCGGGCAGCATCCAAACCGTTCAGGTTCGGCATTCCAATATCGAGCAGCAGCACATCGGGCTTTGACTGGCTGGCAAGTTCTACGGCTTCGCGACCATCTGCGGCTTCGCCGCAGACCTCCCAACCGGCGTGGCCCTCAAGAATGGAGCGAATGCCCTTCCTCGCGACTTCATGATCGTCGGCGATAAGAATCCGAAGCACGCGCACTCCCTTCTGCCTCCCAGCAACAACGCGAAAATGTCGACCGTCGATCTGAGCGAAGCGAAGCGCTGTGTTGAAATAGTTGCAAATACGAGTTGGCCGGTTGCCACAGAACTGCCCACCCAGCCGTGCGCGGCCGGCACAGAAAGGTCACTAGCGAACTGGATAGATATGCAATGTTGCTGCCAATCCCAAATGCATTCAGTTTCAAAGCGTTGCCCAATCCTCTCTGGGGTGTGATGTAAGTTTTTCCCCACAGGTTACATAGAAATCAGGGGCTGCGGAGCCGCACCTAGTACAGCCTTGGGTAATCAATCAGGTATTTACCTTACTGCGGAAACAAGCGCTCCGATCGCCGCGGGCGGAAGAGATGGCATCTAAAAGGGCCGACGGAGGACTCCCTATGCGCTCATCCGCTCCCTGGAGCGTCACCACGATGGTTTCCGCCTGCTGCACCGCCGTTGTTTTGGCGGCGAGTGTTGCGGCACAGACGCCGGCACCGAACTCGCCAACTGCACCCGTACCGGCCTCGACTCCGGCCACAAATGAAGCTCCTCAGTCCGCGACGACCGATCAGCAGCCCTCGGGGCAGGAGCCTTCCGGCAACGATCAAGGAATGTTCGTATTCAGGAGACAGATCGAGGAAGTTGTGCTGCACGCAACTGTTGTCGATCAGGAACAGCACCTGGTCACGGGGTTGGATCGAAGCGCCTTCACCGTTTACGAGCGTGGAGTGCCGCAGACGATCACGTCGTTCCGCCGGGAAGACGTTCCCGTCGAGATGGGGATCGTGGTGGACAACTCCGGCTCGATGCGCGACAAGCGCGGGCAGATCAGCCTGGCGGTTCTAAATTTAATTCGCGCGAGCAATCCCCAGGATCAGATTTTCGTGGTCAATTTCGGGCTGAAACCTTATCTCGATCAGGACTTCACCTCGGACGTGCAGCTGCTGGAAGCAGCATTGCATCAAGTCTCCGCAAAAGGAAGCACCGCGCTGTATGACGCTATCGTGGCCTCGGCGGTTCATCTGGAGCACAACCCGCGTCTTAACAAGAAGGTTCTGCTGGTAATTACGGATGGTCAGGACAACATGAGCGAGGAAACTCTGCAGGAAGCTGCGCGCCGCTTGCAACAGGCGAATGGTCCGACGCTGTATGCGATCGGGCTCACAGGCGGCGGATTACAGAGCTCGGGGCGGGAGGCGCTACAGAGCTTGGCGGCGGGAACGGGTGGAGTTGCTTACTTCCCCGACTCTCTGGATCAGGTGGATAACATCACACGCACGGTGGCACGTGATATACGGAGCCAGTACATCATCGCTTACAAGCCGCACAACCAGAATGGAAAGCCGGACTACGAATCGTTGCGCGTAGAGGCAAATGCTCCGGGATATGGAAAACTCACCGTCCGCACCCGAAGCGGATACTATCCACCCGAGGCAGCTCACTGAGAGCCGACTCACTGCAAGGTCTGTGTTAACTCAAGCGACCGTGGTTTCCGGAGCGCTGTGGATCTGAGCCGGCATTTGAATCTGGATGATGTTGTTCTTGATGGCGTAAACCACCAGATCGCGAATCGAATGCAGGCTGAGTTTGCGCATGATATTGCTGCGATGGGTCTCCACGGTCTTGGTGCTCAAATTCAGCAAGGTCGCAACTTCCTTGGAGCTCTTTCCTTCCGCCAGAAGCTGAGTGATCTCCCGCTCCCGCACCGTTAATGTTGGCAAGTTCGGCGCCTCATTGCGGGCTACTACGTGACCTTTATCCAGGAATCCAGCCAGCACCAGATCGTTCACTCGCGGAGTAAAGAACATGCGCTTGCTCTGCAAAGCTTCCACGGCAGACACCAGATCGCGAGCTGCGTCAGACTTGAGCACAAAACCCCGAGCACCGGCGTCGAGCGCTTCACGAATGACCTGATCGGAATCCGTGATGGTCAGCACGATGACTTTAAATTGCGGATCGTACTGCATCAGCTGGCGCGTTGTGTCCAGGCCGTTGAGGCTGGGCATGCCGATATCGACGATGACGACATCGGGCTTTAAGCGCTTCGCCATTTCGAGCGCCTCGCGGCCATCGGATGCTTCCCCACAAACTTCCCATCCCTCATGTTTCAGAAGAAGAGAGCACAAGCCTCGGCGAACAATTTCATGATCGTCGGCTAACAGGATTCGCAGTTTCATGGCAGTCTTTCCTCCACGGTCTTTCTGAGAGAATTACAGACAGATTCGGATTTCAGTACCCCACTAGCACGAAGCGTGCGGGCTTCGCGCCAAAGCAGTAAACACCCGATGCTGGCTCACTGATTCGACGGCTTCCAAGAGGTCGCGCGCGGCGTTGGATTTCACAACGTAACCACGGGCGCCCGCATCCAGCGCTTCCCGCATCATCTGCGGGGAATCGTGCTGCGTAACGAACAGAACTTCAGGACCAGCGTCCTTATGCTTCTGGTGAATGAGCCGGCAGGCTTCAAGGCCGTTCATTCGAGGCATGGTTACGTCGAGAACCACGACATCCGGTTGCAAACTGTCGACCTTTTCTACGGCCTCAAGTCCGTCTGACGCTTCACCCACCACTTCCCAGTCACCTCGGCCCTGAAGAAGAGTCCTCAACCCTTGTCTCACGACAGGATGATCGTCCACTAACAGGATCCGAACAGCCATAACGTTTTCAATCCTCTGATGCGGCACCGTGCACTCCTCATCACGGCTCCACGGCCGGCTTTGCTTCTTAGTTTGCCCCATTCCCGCCGCGGAGTCCACCAGCATCAGGGGAAGGCAATTCCGTATGCGTGAAACACCTTGAAGCTAGCATGGCGGTCCGCTCCACCGAATACAGGGAATCCTGTATTCTAGCGCTCCAGAATATCCAGACTTAAGACCCGGCTAACTCGCGATTGCAGGAAAATAGGTGCCCGCATGCAACAGAGCATCCACGGCTTCGACGATGGAGCCAATGTCCGATTTGGCGCAAGCTCCGCGTATCCCGGCCCGGCGGGCCTCCTCTGCCAGCTGTTTTGAGAGATGAATGGTGACCAACAGAATGGGTATCTCGGGGAAAAGCCCCGAGATCTGCCGGGCAACGTCGAGCCCGTTCAGATCGGGCATTTGAAAATCCAACAGGATCATGTCGGGGGGATTTTTCTTCACTCTTTGCAGAGCTTCCCCTCCGGTTCGAGCCTCGTCGGAAACATGCCAGGTACTTTGCTGCTCCAGGAGAGCGCGAAGATAATTGCGTACTGCCGGGTTATCATCTACAACCAGAATGCGGACCAAACCGACCGTCCCTCCATTTAAAACGTAAGATGATTCTGACCTTCGCCGGGACCCGATACGGGACGGGTATCAGCCATTTAACGACCTTGCTGCGTGCCATCGCAATACTGCGAACTCCGTAGACTTCGACGGCGAAGTTAACTCACCATATTCCCTTGTCGCTGCCTGTGAGCTTGAGTTCAAGCGCTGCCGCGGCAGCTAAACCGGGCAACAGGCTAAGGCGCAGAGTGCTTTGCAGTTCGCCGTTCAGGAGCAGTCTCTTCCACTCAGAGGCGTACAACCTTGCGGCCTGCGGAAAAATAGGAATGCGCAGAAACTTTCGTCGAAAGCTGACCAGTTCGTTGCCAAAGTGCGCCGCGTGGGTTACCAACGAGGGCAACGGAAGATGTACTCCGCGATACGGCTTTACATATCCAGAGACGGTTACGAGGTAAGTGGCGAGGCCATCCCAAAGGCCGGCGGATTGAGCCAGCGACTTGAGATATACGTAGTCAACTGAGCCCGAATCCACCAGTTGTGCAGTATCCACAACATCGCACAGGCGCAGATAAAAGTGGCGATACATCCGCTGCAGAGTGCTGATGATCAAGCGATCTTCCGACGCCGGCACGCGAAACACCCCCCCGCCAAATTGCGCCGAGCAGGCTCGCGTAACGAGAGAATTCGTGATCGCGACCTGCTCTCCCGTCTGACCCAAACGGGATACGTGGACCTCGACCAACTCTGGGAGACCGGGCACAACGAAGTTCCATTTGTTGGCCAGCCGGTCGCCCCAGCTCCGCGCGTCGAGACGCGCATGGAAGCGCCCCTCCATGATGGCTACGACGTCGGCACTCTCCGCATTGGTGTAAAGATCAAGATCATTTCCGAGATCGGGCCAGTGATCGAGAGACTTGATCACAATCACCGCACCGACTTGTTTGAGTGCCTCACAAATAGGAAGCAGAAAAGATAATGCACGTTGTATGCGCGCACGCTCTTTCAACAATGACTGCTCGACCCAATCGGCCCGCTCATGTCCGACAGCAGCCAGCGCTTGATGCAAGGCTGGGAATGTCCGGGCTATGACGTGGTGTGAAGTTGCCAGGTTCCACAGCTCGCCGAAATCTTGCGGGCTGAAAGTGGAGACGATTTCAACGATCTCCTCATTGCTGCCTTCGCGAGCCGCGCTGGAGGCACGGGAACCGTTACTTACGTCGCACTCCAGCAGCAAGCGGGAGAGAAGAGAGAGACACTCCGTAGAATTTTTCACGCCGTCCATAGTTTTGACTCGCATGCCGCCAACTGGCAAAGATTCAACGGCCGTTCTTCGATGAGAAAACTCGCTCCGCTGTTGTTACTCGAGCGATTAACTCATTGCGGACTGGACTGGCCCTGGCCTGCACGGCCATCATCGCCACAATTAGTGGCAGAGCGGCGTTCAATGGCAGTCCCTTCCTCGTAATCATTCCAGGTTTCAATCAGAAGAAACGGGAGCGGCTTGGAAGCGTCGTAGTAGCGCTGATAGAAATTCAGAGTTTCATCCAGGGTCTTGCCGCAGGCGCTTTGCATGTGGCGATTGAGTCCCCACTTGGCGGCAGAATCGTCGAAGCCGGGCCACGCGCCTCCGACGGCAATCTTGTCGGGATGCTTCTGCATGGTTTTGTAAAAGTCTTCGAGATAGGCCTGGCCCCAGTTGCTGCCATCTGGCGCCCAACCGCCGGGACCGGGCTGCACCCAGGCGTAGGAACCCGCGAAATCATTGGCATATTGCACCGGCGGCTGGTCCTTGTAGATCAGGAGCGGCGGACGGTCCCAGCTGTTGCAGTGCTGGCGAACCTGATTCCAATCAACGTGGCCGCTCTTGGGAAAGATGAAAATCATCGGGCTGCCGTTATAGGTGAGATAAGCATCGCGATATTTGGCGGCGGGACCGAGGTAGCTGGCGTAGGCCTTATCGAGCGCGGCGATTGCGTCGTCCGTCGCTTGCGCATCTTCGTCCGCCGCTTCGTTGTAGAGGAGTGCTACCTGGAAATGGCTCTCGCTCGCGACTTGTTGCAGGAGAGCGAAGTTGTGATCAGAATAAGGATTGCTTTCGCCGTACCAGTCGACGACAAAGGCCGATATTCCCATCTGACGAGCTTGTTGAATTTGCTTTCGTAGAACGGCGGGATCCTGGCTGGAATAGCCAACATCCATGTGGGTGTGGTCACCGAACCATGGCATGTAGACCGCGAGAAGCTTGGGATAAAGGCCAGGCGCCTCCGCGTTCTGCTGCAGAACACGGTGAGCGCCTGGCGTGGTGCAGCCGCTCGCCATCATGAATAACGCCATGGTTAACCCTAGAAACGACCTGGGCAATCGACATCTCCATTTCTTACGGCCTTCCTGCGGAGTAGGTAGGATGCGGCTGCGGACCGGGCGGTTGGCGCTCCAAAGGCCTGGTTCAGGAGTGCAAACGAATTTCAGGCTGGTAACGAGGGGTCAGAATTGTGGCACAGCCTGCAGTTGGCGAACGACCCAACGGTCGGCACCGGGAGTCATGAGCACGACGTAGCGCACAACCACGTGCTCGTCATGGATGGTGGTGTCTCCATCGCGTATCTGCAATTCATACTGAGCGGTGTCGTGCAACTCCATGACATCGCCCTCGGGCGCGTAAAACACTACCTCCAGCTGATGGCTTTGATCCAGATATCGCCGGCTCAGGCCTGACTTCTGCTGGCTGGCAACGGTCTGACGAAGCCACTGCATGGCTTCGCCTGAGAAAGCCCCCGCGAGTGGGTCGACGGTATTGGATTCGAGCGCCTGAGCCATGCTGGTCCAAGCGAAGCGATAGTCGCGAAGGATTCCACGCTCGGTGAGGCTCTCAACGACGCGCGGGCCGGCATTCTTCACATCCAACTGCACTTGCAATCCGCCATCGGCAGCGTGCAATTCGAGGACAGGAGAAAATAACAAAACGCATAAGGCGATCACCGCGATCGCGAAACGATGGGGAAGCTCACCTCTCACGGTTCGGATCGTCGTTGTTCGGATCATGGCTGCGCTCCCACGCGAATTTCGTTTCCCATCACGACGCCCGAGGCAACTGATATCGTCGTTGGACCTGGCGCTTCTATTTGCGCTCGCGCTACACCCTGCTTGATTGGAGCATCCACGGTACCCAGTCCAGCTACTCCGGTGGCAGTAAACGTGACAATCGTGCCGTCGGGAACTACATTTCCCGCGCAGTCGTGAACGGGCTCGGTTTGGACGAGAATACCCTTCGGCGTGCGCTGGCCGGTGATGCGAAGATTGCACGGGTCCGACGCAACCTGTTGGACCGCACGCAGCGTATTCAGGTCACCCAGCGATGCCACGACTTGTAGCGGACCTGCGGACTTGCCGGAAGCGGTTCGAAACCATGCGACCCCATCCTGCGTGCGAACGGATCGCGACCACAAAGCGGTGCCTTTCGTCGTAAGCTGGAAGTTGACGTTCTCCGCGGCGACCACAAGATTGTGATATTGGTCGAAGGGAAATGCAACGCCGCTCACTGCGTCCCCTAGCGCGACCGGAACACGCGACGGATGGACCAGAAAAGTGAGACTGGCTGGCTTGCCGGCACTTACGTAAAAATGCTCACTATGACATGTACCTGAGCACAAGATCGCCAGATAGTCACCGGCATTGCGCAAATCCTGCGCTGCTAACTGAACCTCCTCGCCGAGCAGGATGTCGCTCTTGTGCGACACTCCGGGACCGACGAGATAAAAGATCCCCTTGCCGCTTCCCGTGGTGGAGATAGATGACTCTTCGCCGGCGACAGCGGAGTCGGGAACGTGGAAATCTTGCGCGGCACACAGCTCGACGAACGATCCCCCCAGACAAATGATCGCGCAAAGTCGTAGGAGGAGCGACATTTTAGGACTTCCCCAGACTGAACTGATTCACCACGACATGAAAGCTATGCACCCTGGCCGCGAGACTCTTGGGTATTTCCACTGCGAAAGGCTGCGAGGATTGCGGAAGAAGAGCGCGATCGACGTAGCCGTCGGAGACCCATACGACCTTGCCGTCGTTGTCGTAGAAACTGGCGATGACGTGGGGGATATTGACCGTTTGTCCACCCTGATTCAGCAAGTCGCCGCTGAGAACGCTCTTCCCTTGAACGTCAGAATCGATTTTCTGATTCATGACCCCAATCACCGGGTCTGCTGATGCGGGAACGAGGCTGGCCTTCACATCCATGCGAACGTTCTTGACATTCTTGAGATTGAGATTCGGAAAGTCGATGCGGTAAGGCGTCACCTGCTTGGGCAAGAGCACGTGCGCGATTTTATCGAAGCTGCTCTCTTCATCGATCGGATTGCCTGCAGCGTCGACCAGCGTTGCGTTGACCGTCACAAATGCGGGAATCGTGTCTTCGTTCGTGACCTCTCCCATGACCACCGCGCCCTCGGCTGAATCGACAGCGTTCATCGAAATGATGCGTACGTGAGGCGCATCCACATTTTTCGATCCCCACTCATCGTCAGCGCTTCCGGTGACCAAATCCCAACGCAGGAAGATAACCGGGACGACCTGGGCGGGCACGGAGGAGACCTGAACCTTGGGCCACACGGCTTTCCAAACATCGCCTTCCCGGATCAAGTGAATGTCACGAACGTCTTCTAGGGGCCCTACGGGAGTGGAAAAGTGCAACCGAACGCGAAATTGAGCTTCGTCGTTGGTCGCGTGCAGAGGGCGCGCGTCAAAACCTTCCAGGGCGGAAAAGGAACGGAGACTTCCATTCGATCCCATCCAATCCTGGATAAAGGCCGGCTCGCTGATTCCGCTTGCACTCGAGACTCCGGCAAACGCACGGTCCCAATTGCGCCGTTGCACATCGACGAGCATGTTGTTGACGGCTTGATCGGGCGTGCTGGCTCGAGCAGTGTGCAGGGCGGAGCCTTTGGTCACGCCAACCGTGATCCCGGCTTGTCCGGTCACATAGAGACCCAGCACCATCAAGGCAACGGTTACCGCGACAAGAAGAACTGGAATCGCATATTTCATTCTGATTCCTCAGCCTGCATTCTCAGGCAACGATATGGTGTTCACGATCTTCGGAACGAACCGGCATCCGCACTCCGACCGGCGCGCGGCGCGTCTCGGGTAAAAAGAATTCGAAAAAGATTGCCAGAAAACTTACGCCGATTGGAAGGATTCCCCACAGCAATCCTTGCCAGGGCGCGGGGATCGCATCCGACTCGATTCTGTGAGCGGGGGGGACGTCTTCTTTCGACCACGCGGTGATCTCGCCGTTGCCGAAGGTCTCGATCTTGCGCCAACCCACGAAAGTCAACAGGGGCTCGTAGTATGGATCGTGCACAAAAATATATTTCAGGCCATAACGGTTGGCGTGTTCGAGCATCGCGCGAAGAGCGGACATACCCGCGGTACCGTAGAATTTCGCATTGGTGAGCTGCGCCGAACCATAGTGAGTCATTTCGGGCAGGAGGCGGGCGGAATTATAGTCGCCGTCGACGCTGCCAGCGTCGGTGTAGGTCGAGACCTTCGCCAGTTCGCTCCCGAAACCGAGAGTGATGTAGCGGTAAGAGTCGTGGCCGTCGCGATTGAGAAAGGCGATCACGGGATCAACATTGGTTGCGGCGGTCGGCCGGAACGGATTCGCGTTGAGCCAGAAAAGAGCGGCTCCGATGGTAGTGACCGAAGCCAGCGCGAGCCCAACCGCTGCTTTGGAGCGGAAGCGATCAAGAAGTTCGATGGCCAGAACTCCGACGAATGGCATGGCCATCAGCGTCGCCCAAAATGTGAACCGCTCGAAGGTGAGAACCTCAAAGGCGCGTCCCAGCAGCCATCGCGGCAAAGGCGTTGTGCCACCGAGTCCGAAAATAAAAGTAAGCCAGAAGCCGAACAACAACGGGCGCCAACGGCGAGACGAAGCTCCGCGAATGACGATGAACGGCAGCGCCAGAATCAAAGCTCCGTACGGAATCACGAAGTAGTTAATCGCTGTGATCGAATTCAACAGAAAATTGGCGCGGCTGTCGTGCGGAATCGGAATCTGATGAATCGGATGTTGAATGATGGCCAGCCAATAGGGCAGCAGCACGATGCCAACCCCGGCTGCCACTAGAATTCCGAAACCGGTGGCGCGCATGAGAACACCACCAACCGATCCCGCCACTCGCTCGTCACGAGCGTCCAGATAGGCGGTCCACAATACTGGGCCGGCAAAAAGGACCACGCCGAAAATGAGCGTGACGTGGTGGGCGGCGGCGGCGGTAAGGCTTACCGCAACTCCCTTCACGAGAGAACGTCCTGAGGCCTCGGTCATCCATTCGTAAAAATAGGGCAATGCGTTCAAGTAGAGAGCGGCCGAGGCTACCGTAGCCAACTGCCCGGCCTGATAAACCAAGAACGCCAATGCACCCAGGAAAATGGAGCCTAAAGCGGCATAGCTTGCGGCGCGGTCATCGACCCAAATTTTGGCGAAGCGAAACACTCCCACCGGCAGTAACAGAACCGCAATTAGTTGCACCAGCATGTAGCCCATCTTCAAGCCGACCACATTCGACATGAGCGCGATCCACTGGTGGGTCAAGGGAGGATAAGTGGTTTGGGAAAAGCCACCGAACCATTTTTCATTCCACGGATCGAACCAGTGATGGGCGTAGTGCGACGCAAAGAACATGTGGAAATTGGCGTCGAACGAGCCTGCAGGAAGCTGCATCAGCAGCAGTGGCCCATGAACCGCCAGTGCCACCAGAACAATTGCTAGAAGAGGAATTGGACGAGAGTAACTACTTTGGACGGTGCTCACAATTGTGCGCTCCTAGGGTCCACAGCGAAACCGTTGGATTCGAAAACCCCACGCGGGGTTTACTGCATTTTTCGCTTGTTTCGAGCATCGTTTCCCTGGCTGGTCAAGGCAGCCTTAGCGGGGAGAGTGGCATCTGATGGGAGCCGCAGAACATTGTTATGCGGGAGGTCATTCAAAGACTTGAATCCAGCGTGGTGATTCCGTGAAAAGCCGACTTCCGCTCACGAGCTTTTGCATCGTTTTACTCTTCGGTTCAGCGCTTGCCCAGACGTACGACATCAATGGGCAAGGCACGCCCAGCAACCAAAACGCGAAGAGCCCTGGCGATTCCACCCAGGAAACGTCCGGGCAAAGCGGCACTGGATTTGGTTGGGGGTCGAGCATTGAAGTTTCGCGCCAGGCGCGAGCAGCGCAAGATGCGCTGAAGAGAAACGACTACACGGCAGCGGTGGGGTTTGCAGAGCGCGCCGCGAAGGCCGCACCGCAGAATGCTGAACTCTGGTTTTTACTCGGCTACGCTGATCGGCTCGCCGATCGCTATCAGGCTTCGGTGGACGCATACAATCGCGGACTGAAGATTCAACCTGGGTCGGTTCGAGGGATGGCTGGCTTAGCGCAAACGTACGCCAAGATGGGCCGAGACGCTGACGCGGAACAGTTGCTGAAGCGGGTGGTGGATGCGAATCCGAAAGATGCGAACAGTTTACAGTTGGCGGGCGAGCTTTGGTTGAATTCGGATGCAACGCAAGCTTTGGAATTGCTAAAACGCGCCGATGCGCTGCAATCATCTCCGCATACAGACCTGTTGATTGCGCATGCGTATGAGCGCCTGGGTCAACCCGATGAGGTCACACACTATCTGAATGTCGCGAAACGCCGGGCGCCCAACGATCCTGAAGTGCTGCGCGCAGTTGCTGGAGAATATCGGGATCAGGGACAGTACGATCAAGCTATCGCGACATTGCAGGCGATTCCTAAAAAGACCACGGACGTCCAGGCCGAACTGGCATACACGTACCAACTGGCGGGCAAGCAGCAGGAAGCCGCGGACTTGTATACGCGCCTGGCAAAGGCAGCGAAAGGAAACATCGGCCTCGACCTCAGTGCCGCGCAGGCACTGGTTGGATTGGGCCAGGCGGATGCAGCCCAGAGTTTTCTAGAGGACGCCAAGAGAATCGACAGCAACAACTACCGGCTGCACGCGATTCTCGGCGCAATCGCCGAATCGGACGACCGCTTTGCGGATGCCAGCGCAGAATATAATCTCGCGCTCGCGAATCTGCCAGCCCATGTTCCCGAAGGTCCGCTCTATCCCATAGAACTGCGGTTGAATCTTTACGAGCTCGACCTACGGCAAGAAAATGAAGCCGGAGCGAAACAGCAGCTGGCCGCGGCCTTTGCGGCCATTCATCAGGTCAGCGTTCCAGAGTCCTCACGGCCGGAGATGTTGAGGCTACGGGCAGCAATCGAAGCCGGTCAGGGCAACACGGATGCGGCCAATAAGGATCTGCAGGAAGCGCTTTCTCTCGCACCGTCGAACGTAAATTCACTTCTGAACTACGCGAGCTTGCAATGGAAGATCGGGCAGAAACAGGCCGCCGAGGATACCTTCGCAAAAGTGTTAGAGCTGGATCACAACAACCGCACGGCTCTTGCGTCGCTGGGTTATCTCGCCCGCGACAAGGGAGATGCGAAGCTCGCGGAGAGCTATTTCAAGCGCGCGGTGAATGCGCATCCGAAAGATTACGAGCCATATCTCGCGCTCGGCGACTTGTATACTGCCGGGCAAAATTATCGCGCGGCCGAAACCAATTACGAGGAAGCTTACCGGCGGATGCCCAGCAATGCGATGATCATTGCGGGCGGCGCAAACGCGGCACTAGAGGCACATGATCCCGAACTGGCAAAGCGCTGGCTGGACCGTGCGACTGGGAAGATGAACGAGAGCGCGCAGGTGAGCCGCGAACGCGAGCGTTACCTCACCCTCAAGGGCGATTATGCGGAGTCGGCGAAGCTGGGATACAAGGTCCTCGAAAAGCTTCCTCGCGATCGTGAGGGCGTGGTGTATCTAGCTTACGATCTCTACTACTTGAACCGTTACGATGAAGCGCTGGCGCTGATCACGAAGTACGAGCCAATCCTCCCTGACGATAAGGATCTGCCGCTGGTCGCCGGCAACATCCATGCTCACGACGGGCAATTGCGCGAGGCGCTAGACGACTACACGCGCGCGCTGCAGCATGATCCGAAAATGGCTACTGGATACGTGAATCGCGGATTCGTATTGAATGATCTTCACGAGGCGGGAAAGGCTGTCCCCGATTTTCAGACTGCGATCCAGTTACAGCGGGATTATGGTGAGGCGCATCTGGGATTGGCGTTCGCAGATTTGCAGTTGCACCGGCCCAAGCCCGCGCTGAACCAACTCGAGGTGGCTCAGAAGATATTGGGCAAGTCGCACGCGTGGCATTTGGCCCGGGCCGAAGCGTTTCGTCAGGAGCAGGATTTCACCTACGCGGAATCGGAATACAAAATCGCTCTGCAAGAAACGCCGAACGATCTGACCACGCAACTGGCGTACGCCGACACGCTGTACCGCCTGCGGCGATATGAGCAGGCTCTTGGCGCGCTGCAGGCCGCGCAAAATCTATCTGCCACGGACCCGCGAGTTTACGCATTGCGAGCTGAGATCCATGCCAGGGAGGGCGCGCGGGAAGATGCGATGCATGACATCCAACTGGCCGAGCAATATGGCAAAGACAATGTAGATATCCTGATGGCGACGGGCGGAGCTCTATTAAGGTTGGGAGACCGGGACGCGGCCTTGCAGCGGTTTTCCCGCGCCCTCGACGTCCCGAACGGAGATCGTTTGGGAGTGCGATTGTCGGTGGCGCAGGTGTTCTTGCAGCAAGGGCATTACGACGATGTGCATCGTCAGCTCGCTCTGGGTTTCGCCGAAGCGCGCATCGATGGCTCCGCGGTCTCACCGGAAGACATTTTGGAGGCGGCGAATATTTTCCTGGCGATGCACGATTTCGATCTTGCGGAAACCTACTTCGACAAAGCAAAACTTGCCGGAGCCAATCCCCGCACCGTGGAAATCGGGCTCGCCAATACTTATCTCGCGGAGGGAGAGAATCACAAAGCGGAAGACGCACTTGCCAGTCTAGGCCCGGCCAGCGACTTCAGCGATGACTACGATTACATGATGGCCTCCGCGAATTTGTACCGGCAGCGGCAGGACACGGTTCATGCTCTATCTTCTTTCGCACAAGCCAACACCGTTGCGGGGCAGGACAATCAGGCGACGGCGCAGGTCGCGCAGGATGAGCTTGCCATGGAGGAAGGGCGGCAGATTAATCAGACCGTGAGTTTTCTGCCGGAGGCCTCATTCGCGCCCGCGCTGGAAGATATCAACGTTTACACGCTGGACGCGAGGATTCTGCACGTCACCAATCCCGCGTTGCTGCCGCCGCCGCGGCATTCCTATCAGAACCTGGCCGATTCTCACTATCGACTCCATCTCGGCGGCTTGCCTGTGATCTCGGGTTTCGTCGGCGAAAGCCTCACCGCCGGGCGCTTTCTGTTTCCCAGCGAGAACGTGGTCGAGGATCGCAACACGTACGACACTTATTTTAACGGCGGGATTACTCCCGTTCTCCACCTCGGCTCGAACTCCATCACATTCAACGGCGGATTGCAGTTTACGATCCGGCGCGACACGATCTCGCCGCAATACATGAGCCAAAATCTTTTCCGCCAGTTCCTCTATGTCTCCACGAGTTCGTTTTATAACTGGCTTTCATTTACCGGCAGCGCGATTCGGGAGGCTGGTCCGTTTACCGATACGAACTTGAATTCTCGAGACGCTTCCGCCGGCATCGAACTTACTGTGGGGCGCCCCTGGGGACACACTTCGCTGATCACGGGATACACGGCGCGCGACCTTCTGTTTAATCCGCTGGTGCAAGAGTACTTCAACACGTCCAGCTACGTGGGGTTTCAAAGAAAGTTCGGAAGCAGGATTACAGCGGCCATCTTGGCAGAGGATTTGCGTTCGTGGCAAGTACAGGGTACGCAGTACGCGACGGCGCAAGCTTTCTTGCCCGGAGGACGGTTTGAGGTGCGCGCCAATCCGCGATGGGACGTGCAGGGATCCTTCTTGCTCTCGCGCGGAGAAGGCTATCACGAATACGACAACGCGCAGAGCGAGTTCACGGTCTCCTATACGCGTCCAGCCCGCAGCTCTTTCAAAGATGGCAGTGGCGGAGCGTCCACGGCGTATCCATTTCGAATTTCTCTGGGCGTGCAGCAACAGACTTTCTACAGCTTCGCGGGAGGATCCAAGAGCACGATCCTGCCGATCGTGCACTTCACTTTGTTCTAGATTTCGACAGTCTCCCGAATGGCGTCAACAACAAAAAGCGATGCGGTTGTCTCATCCGTCGATGAGAATGCCGCCAGGTCTCCGGCAGCAGCCAAGGGGTTGAAGTCACAACTTTTCGGGGGCGTGCTGACGCTGTTGGCCGGCTCCGGCTTGGTTGGAATTACGAACCTGGTGTACAACGTGGTGACCGCCAGGTTGCTGGGGCCTACGGGCTTCGCGAATGCCACCGCGGTCTACACCATCCTGATGCTGCTCTCGTGCATCACGCTGGCGTTCCAGGTGGTGTGCGCGAAATATGTGGCCAAGAGCACTTCGGCGCCCGACCGGTTTCAGGTTTTCGCCAACCTGCACCAGCGCTCCTGGATCGCCGGTATCGCAATCGGGCTGCTCTTGTGTCTGTTCGAGCGCCCGCTGACGGCATATCTGAATCTGCCCGATCCCGTTCTTATCTGGTTACTCGCACTGGGTACGGCGTTCTATATCCCGCTGGGAGTTCGTCGCGGATACATTCAGGGAATTCACGCCTTCAGACCACTGGCCATTAACTTCATGCTCGAGGGACTGGTTCGGCTCGGCGGAGTTTTTGTATTAATCGGAATCGGCTTGGGAGTTCGGGGCGCGGTGCTCGCCAGCGTACTGGCGGTAATAGTTGCGTATTTTTTCGCGCTCCCGAGTCCTGGCCTGGGTTCCTTCCGCTTTCGAGGACTATCGATCTCGTCCCGTGAAGGATTGCAAGCCATTGTTTTCTTTGCCGGGCAAACGGTCATCAACAATTTCGATATCGTTCTGGTAAAGCATTTCTTTCCTCCGGTTGAAGCTGGGCTCTATGCTGCGGTGGCATTGGTCGGCCGGCTGGTGAACATGTGCGCGTGGTCGGTGGTAAATACCATGTTTCCGGTCTCCGCCAGTGCCGGGGCTGATGAGCACGAGGCCAGCCCGGTCCTTTTCACTTCCCTTTCGATGGTCTTTCTCATCTTGTCCTTTTTGATTTTCGGGCTGTGGATGGTTCCCAGCTTTCTCTGGAAAACATTATTCGGCACGCAGTTTGCCGTGGGCAATTATGGAATGCTGGCTCCGTTGCTGATTCTGTATGCCATCACGGCGGGCATTTATTCTCTGAGCTCCGTCATCATCACCTACGAGATGTCTCGCAAGATCGCGAACACAAGCTGGCTTCAACTCGCATTCAGTGGCGCCCTGGCCTTGGGTGTTTACCTGCTTCACCAAACCCTTCGCCAGGTGATTCTCGTGCAATTGGTGCTGATGGTAATCCTGCTCTTTGTTCTGATGATTCCTTTGTTGCGGAATCAGCTGACGCCGCAGGCGCTCGGCAGCTATAGCAGCCTACGCCTTCGCCGCTTGCTGACGGAAGAAGAAGTCATGTCGGAATTTCTGAGGAGTGAGTTTCACCATCCTGAGTTCGACGACTATCGGCACGAATTCGAATCTCTGGTGAAGAGTCCGAACTTAGGTAGCTCTCGCGAGAACGCAGTGCGGCAAGCTCTGCTGTTCTTGCGCCGAGGCGCAATGTGGCGGGAGCTTCCGGCGGATACGAAGTGGTTCGAAGTCGAACTGAGTGCCAAGGATCTGGATCGTATCCGATTTTTTCCGAGGGCCCAGTGGCGGCGCGCTGCCGATGGAAGCTTCTACATGAAGGACGTGGTTGAGCGCTTGCGCCTAAAGCTGGCTGAGACCTCCGACGATGAATTCTTTCGTAAACTGCGGCTTTTGAGTTCGTCGGTGGAGGAGAACCTGGTCAATCCCACGGTCCTGCTGATCGGCATCAACAACCGGGGGCCGTTGACCATCCTGGATGGCAATCACCGCATGGCCGCGGCCTTGCTCAGCCAGCCTGTCCCTGTGCTGAATCGCTTTCGTTTTATCTGCGGATTCTCGCCTGAGATGGCCAAGTGCTGTTGGTATTACACCAACGTGAATACGCTGCTGCGCTATCTAAAGAATCTCGTCCGGTACTTCACCTACGATCCGGAGAGCGATATCGGACGCTTCCAGGAACGAGGTTTCTAGAAATATTTACTGCGGCGCCGGAGTACCGGCTGGAGGCACGGCCGGCTCCTGCACGACTGAGTCGTCGCGGCGCAACAGGAGAATCGGCTCCTGGTGCTGGCGGCGGGCATCGCGTTCCTGCCGCTCTTTGGCTTCTACTTTTGCGTCGCTGTCCGAGGCGACCCGAGACAACGGCAAACCCTCCGCCGAGCTGCGCGTGGCCAACCCTACAGGAGCATTGGCGCCGCCGAGAGCCTGTGCTTTGTCATAGAAAAATTGCGCCGTCTCACGGTCGCCTTCGATTTCAGACAGGTAGCCGATATTATTGGCGGCGAATGCATTGTTTGGATCGAGGGCGTAGGCACTGCGGAAATCCTGTTCCGCCACACTCAACTCATTGCGATTGATCGCCGAGACTCCGCGAGTGTTCAACTCCGCCAGCCGGGTCTCGAGGGTCATCTGACTTTCCAGGCGATTGCGCAGGTTGCGGGCGTTCTGTGCGGCCAACTCACTGACTCGCTTCCCTCTCCACGTGCGATTGAGAGTAACCACGGCAGCCGCGTCAGAATTTACCGCAGCAGCAGAGTCGTAGTATTTCAGCGCTGCTTGCGATTCCCCTTCCATCTCTTTTGCCACGCCCATGTTGTTGAGGGTGAATATATTGTTTGGATCGGTCTTTAACGCCTGCTGCAGAAGCAGATCCGCTTCCGGACCGCGACCTTGCCCCAACAGACGCACGGCCTCCACATTGTCATGATTCATTTGGAGCGGGAGATCCGGGATTGCGAGCGCCTCTTTCAGGGTGCGGCCTTCCACGCGAGGCGAGCTCGCTTTATCGATTGCCGCGTCGCTCGCTTCTTTTCCCGCGAGAGCATAGAAGCTCTGGGCGCGGTCGATTTGTCCCTTCAATTCGGAAATGTAGCCCAGATTGTTCAGCGTGAACGGATCGTCGGGATCGAGCAGATAGGCCTTGTAGAAAAACGTCTCAGCCTTTTCGTAGTTGTGCTTGCGGATCGCATCGACTCCGTCCTGGTTGAGACGCTGCACCGGGGTCATGTGACTGCGCTTGGGCAGAGTAATTTTCAGGTCACCCGCCTGGGCGTGCGATCCCCAGCCCAACGTAGTTCCAACCAATCCGGCGACAAGCCACTGTTTCCAGGACATTCCGGAGACCTCTCTTTCAGAATCGAACAGGAGCAGAAATCGAAGACGGAAAGCCTAATTGAGATGCCAATTACAGGGAATGGTTTGTCGTTGAGGCGCAGATTTTTCCTCGCGAAATGACTACCTTGAGCTCATTCTTAGCATCAAATTGCGGCGTCGAAATATAGGTACATGGGGAGATCATGAGCTTCGAGATCACATGGCGATTTTTTTCGAGCGCGCTTGCGAGTAGCGTGGTGGCTGCCTCTGTTCTCGGAGCTGCGTACGGACAGGATGTCGCTTCCAGTTCCGTAGTTTCGCCCGCTACAACGGCTGTGACTCCATCGTCAATCACGCCTGTTACTACGACAGACAATGCGGAGATTGAACTCGACCCAGCCAGCCTGCTTCCTGACTTACCCGCGCTGCCCAGAGCCAAAGCAAGCCTGATTGGCGGAACAATTCAGAAAGTAGACCGGATACGCGATCAGCTTACGGTTCAGGTTTTTGGGGGCGGAAAAATGAAGGTCGCGTTCGACCCCCGTACGCACATCTATCAGGGAAGCACACAGGCTTCGGCTCCCGATCTGCGCCCCGGCGATCGTGTTTACGTCGACACGATTCTGGATGGCAGCACTATCTTCGCCCGCAATATTCGGCTGGCAAAAGAGGCTGCAGGCGGCAAAAGCGAGGGAGTTGTGATGAGCTATCGCGCCGACAAGAACGAACTGATTGTGCGCGATCTGCTTTCTCCCGATCCGGTGAAATTGCGTTTCACCTCGAACACGCAAATCACGCAGGACGGGCGCGCCGCCTTTGCCAGCCAACTTGTTCCTGGAGCACTGGTTGATGTCAGTTTCGCCGCGCAGAAAAATGATCGCGATGCTCAGCAGGTTTCCATCCTGGCAGTTCCCGGCTCCGACTTCACCTTCGCCGGGCAGATCACAGGGCTGGATCTGCGGATCGGTCTTCTGGTTCTCACATCGGTAACCGACCACAAGACTTATGAAATTTATTTGGATCCATCGGTCATTACATTTGATGAGCGGCTACATCCCGGAGCGGAGGTAACGACGGTGGCGAAGTTTGATGGATCCCGTTACGTAGCCCGCACCCTTACGGTCGATTCCAAGTAGTTCGATCACATGCTTTGCGGAGTGCACGGCCCTGGAGGCGACGTAGAGGCTGGCGGCGTGGGCGGTGTCGACCAAGGTATATTCGCGAAGTCGAAGAAATCCAGCAAATCCGGCTGCGCGGCATCACGATTCGTCAGGTGCGCGCTTGCACCGATGAAGCGGTTCTCCACGAATTTGATGATGGCAGTGTGATCCATCGGGATATGGGAAACATAGTGTTTCCTCACAAACGGTGAGATCACGAGATTCGGCAACCGGAAGCCGAGTTGCGCGGCGAAGCCTTGTTGCGCAGGGGCGTCACCCGAATTTGCCCCGGGGTCCGACGGAGCGAGATCGCAGTGCAGTGTAGGAACTCCTCCGGGCGGAAGACAAGGCTCGTAGCCGTCCGCATTCACGGCAATCGATTTAATATCGGTGATCGATCCCAGTGAGCTGTCAGTATTGTCGTTGGAATGCCCAGGCACGGGCGGGACGTGATCGAACGGTCCGCCAGGCTCGTCGTAGCTCAGGAAAAACACCGAATTGGCCCACGATGGGCTTTGCATGAGGGCATTGATGAGACTTGCAACCTCCTGCTGACCCTGCAGAATTGATTGACCCGAGCCGGGATGCTCGTCGCTACTCCCGTAGGCCGCCTCGATGAATGCATAACTGGGCAGCGTGTTGTTCTTGACGTCGCTAAGATACTGATCGAGCGGTGCGATGTGATTCGTGTCGATACAGAAGGCATCCGTAGAATCACCCACCGCCTGTTGTGACCCGACGGTCGGTGCAGTGCATGCAGCATGTTGCGGATTTGCGTAGAGGTATTGGTTCGAGTAAGTGAAATCGGAGAATGTTGTTACCGGATAAGCGTTGGACTGGCCGCCTGGGCCGCAGTCTCCATCTTTGTCGGTACATCCACCTGCGGTAATCGAATAGTAGATTTTCCACGAGACGCCGCTCTGATCAAGCTCTTGAAAAATGGTTTCGATGTTGAGTTGGCTGGTAATGCCGTCGTCGACGAAAGGATCGTTCACCAGGCCCTGCGTGGTTCCTCCCGTCATGGTCGCAATGCGGTTGGGCGTGCTTTTGCTGGATACGGGCGAGAACCAGCGATCCGAAACTGCAAACTGCGAGGCCATGTAGTAGTAGTAGTTAAGCAAATCCTGATCGTAATAACCCATCGCGCGCTGGCCGACCAAATCGGTGAACTGGCCATCGCCCGCCCCGGACTTGGCATAGCCCTCCGCCGTGTGCACGAAGCCATTCATCAGGATGGAACGGCTCGGACTGAAGTCGTAACGATTCACGTCGCCGTAGCTTTCCAGCCAGGCGGAACTCATGTCATCTACGCAAGCGCTCTTGAACTTGAAAAGGTTGAACGACTGTCCTTCATCATCCGGATTGGCGAACTCAGACAACTTGTTATCGATCCCATCGACGGCGTAGGTGTTGCCATCCTCGCTGACGGTCCAGCCATTCGACTGGCGGTACGGATTGAGCATTCCGAAATAAGTATCGAAGCTGCGATTCTCCTGCAACATGAAAACCACGTGTTGAATGGACTGAAGGTTCGCGGACGTGGTGGTCGTGGTTGTAGGGCCGGTTGCCAGGCCGCGGCAACCGCACAATGTGAGGGATAGAGCCGTTAGACAAGCAACGAACAGCTTGCGGCCCGAATCGTCCATGGAGAATCCTCTGGAGAGCGGAGATTTATGACCTGTTTAGGATGAATTGAACGGGGAAAATGTTGGTCTGACCTCCGTGAAAAGATCCGACTTAAGTCCCTGATAAAGCAGCATTTCCGATCCACTTGAACAACTATCGACTGTCCCTGGGTGTGTTGAAAGCGCCGAAAGTCCGGTCGATGATTCTACCGATCGCCGACCTCTTCCCTTCCCAGGACCTTACTTTTCCGAACTCTCATTCGTTTGGGTGACATCCGTCACGATGTCTTCGGCCACATCCCACAGACATCCACAGGCCGAGCGGGCGATGCTGGCAGCAGCTTTGGGAGTGACCGAATTAGCGAACCGCTAGCTACAACTCGATCTGAGAGGCGTCACCGGGGACAGAACACTGACTGACCGATTCAACGGGTCAACCTGGTGAAATTGGGCAACCGAGCGCTTCGTCCACTAGGCCACCGACCGAGGTTATCTGTTGCTCGTTGCTCGGCTCTCGTAAGCTGCACCCAGTTCCCAGAAAGACCAATCGATAAGAGCCAGTCCCGTGGAAATCTACAGGCGGGCGTGCCTTCCATGGTCTGGTCCCAGATCCGAAGCAAGATCCTCGGCTCTACCCTCCGCCCCCCTGAGGACCAATGCGTCTCGCACAGTTTGCACTTGCAGTCACACTCATCGCTGCGTCAAACCTAAGTTCGGCCAGCAATTCTTATGTGGCGCCAACCACCACTCTCGCCGCTCAGACTGCAAATAACACCAGCGCCGCAAACAGTTTTGCTACGCAATCCAATGACAATCGAGGCGCGGGAAACATAAGCAAGGTTGACATTCACACCCTGCTTTATTCAGGCGCCACGACGAAGGTTTATGCTCATATGGTTCTTTGGTTCGGCCAGTCGAACCACATGAACATCGGCTACAGTGAGACCAACGCCGCGCAAGTGCAGAGTCAGATCGACGACATGGTCAGCCGCGGCATCGACGGCGCAATCATTGACTGGTACGGACCCGGAATTCCATCGACCAGGCAACGCAACTGGTGATGGCGGCGACGGAGAGCCATCCCGGATTTACTTTCGCCATCATGATCGATCAGGGAGCGATCGAGTGGTACTCCTGCCAAGGCTGTTCGCCTCAGCAAGCCTTGGTCAACGATCTGCAATATATCGAAAAAACGTACTTTTCTTCGCCGGCTTACATGACCATCCAGGGGCAACCGGTGGTTACAAATTTCAACGTGAGTCTTTCGTATCCTTCCGTCGACTGGAACGCTGCTAACGCCTCACTCAGTTCGCGTCCTGTGTATATTTTTCAAAACAACAGCGGGTTTACCGCGCCTCTCACCGATGGCAGCTACTCATGGGTGATGCCTACGACCACCGACTACGGAATGAACTACCTCACAAGTTTCTACGATGCGGGGATCGCTTACCCGAACGAGCAAACCGTGGGAGCGACCTACAAAGGCTTCAATGACACCCTGGCGTCCTGGGGATCGAACCGCATCATGGGACAACAATGCGGGCAGACCTGGCTGCAGACGTTTTCCGAGCTCAACAGCATGTATAGCGCAGGGAAACAGCTTCCTTATCTTCAGCTGGTGACGTGGAACGATTACGAAGAAGCGACCGAGATTGAGTCGGGAATCGATAACTGCCTGACCCTGTCGGCTTCAGTCGCCGCGAATACCTTACAGTGGGATGTGAACGGAAACGAAAACACGGTGGATCATTACACGGTGTACATCAGCCTTGACGGGCAGAACCTGATGCCGCTAACAGATATTGCCAACGGAATTCACTCGCTGAATCTTTGCGGATTTCCAATCCCAAGCGCCAGCTACCAAATATTCGTGCAAGCCGTGGGCAAGCCAACTTTGGCGAACCAGATCAGCGGAGCTTCGGCGTATAGCCCGAGCTGCGCCAGCACGACCCCGCCTGCACCAATACCCACAACGGTGTCATTCAGCGCTTCCCCTGCGACCATCACCATTCCTTCCGGCATGTCAGGAACTTTCAATGTCGCCGCTACGACGCAATCCGGAAATTTCAGTAGCCCC
>CAVZCG010000015.1:0-428365 GCA_963773675.1 uncultured Acidobacteriaceae bacterium | reverse complement strand
TCACCAACGTCCGTGAGAGGGCGTGTGGATACCTGGCAATGAACAGTCCCGGCTGCTCCCATTGCCAGAATTTCCCGCAGATCTTCCCGAGTGCCGACGGCAGAGGCCTTGATCTGAATCTCACCGGCCGCCATCAGAATCGCCGGAAACGAGATTTCACGGGCGGGCAGCCCCACCGCCAGCAGCGTGCCGGTGGGCCGCACGCAATAGAACGCCATGTCATATGCTGATTTAGCCGCGGAGGTGACCAGAGCAATGTGCACTCCGCCGGAGCCGCGCAACTGCTTCACGACGTCGGTGTTCGACGCGTTCAAGGTGTGGGCGGCGCCCAGCGACTTCGCGAGCGAGAGTTTCTCTTCGGCGATGTCGACTGCAGTCACCTCCGCACCTGCTGCCCGTCCAATTTGGACGGCAAGATGACCGAGTCCGCCCACGCCGAAGACCGCCAATCGTTGTCCGGCCCTAAGCCTGGCCTGTTTGAGGGCGCGATGCACTGTAACACCTGCACAAAGCAGCGGCGCCGCCTGCTCGGAAGAAAGCGCGTCAGGAATTTTGACCACATGGCTGGCCGGAGCCTTGGCAAATTCGGCATATCCGCCATCCGTTGTGACGCCGGTGATGCGCTGACGCAGACACAAATTCTCGTGGCCTTCGCGGCAGAACTCACACTGCCCGCATGTCCACTGGACCCACGGCACTCCGACGCGCTCGCCTACTTGCAAATTCTGGACTGCTGAACCTCGCGCCACTACTCGGCCCACAATCTCGTGGCCCAGGATCAGAGGTTTCTTTACGATGCTGGCTAGTTGCGGCCAGTCGCCATCGGCCACGTGCAAATCGGAATGACAGACGCCGCAAACCTCTACTTCGATGAGGACCTCATCCGCGGCGGGCTCCGGCCGAGGCACTTCCTCCAAAACTAACGGCGTTTTGAAAGCGTGCAAAACAGCGGCCTTCATCTCGCTTTCCTTTCTAGAAGTAGGGTGATCGAAGAAGAACGCTTATGAGCGGATGCCCCGCAGGAAAAACTCCACCGCGCTTCGCACCCGGTCCGTGAGCTTGTGCGGCCCGGTTAGATCCACTGCCCATTGCCGCACGACTGTGTTGTAAAGTCCTTCCATGAACTCAGCGAGGTGCACAACCGGAAATGCGCGGGTGACCTCGCCGCGTCTCTGCCCTTGGGTTAGAATCTCTCGCAACAAACTCGCAGCCGCTTCCTCATGACCTCGTAATTCTGCCGATCTCACGGGATCCATTGCACCGGACAGCACCACGGCCTGCCAAAGTCTTCGGTCGGCTTCCACCTCTTTTGCCATAGAAACGTAGAGACGACGCAAGCGCTCTTCCGTGCCTGCTTTGCTCGAGAGTTCCGAGCGCAGCCGGTCGCAGATACAGGCATAGCCGCGTCCGCCTACCTCCCGCAGAACTGCGTCCTTGGTCGGAAAGTATCGGAAGAAGGTTGGCTGGCTGATTTCGAGGGCGTGCACAATGTCGTCGATGCGGGTTTCTTCGTATCCCTGCTTGCGAAATAGTTTGATCGAGGTTTCGATAATCTGCTGCTTCAGGCGGGCCTTCTTCCGCTGCCGCAGCCCGATCTCGGGGCCCTCTCCAATATTTTCTACTGCCGACTTCTGTATCACGAGCGTACTCGCCATTTATTCCTTCCTCATGCAACGGCCGCACGTCAAACCGGGTCTGGGCAAAAATGTGATAGTAACTATAACAAAATAGCGACTAACGTCAATCGAGAGGCGAATGTCCTGGAGATTGGCTTTCGCGGAGATTGACTATCCTCACCTTTGAGATGAGTTAAGTTTGTAAACCACAGAAAAGGCGAGATACGCCTGGCGCTTGAAGTGCGCACGTCTGCAAAGGATTGTGGGGGGCGGGGTCTGCCTGGGTGAATGGAGTGAGGAGCAAACCTGGCAATTTCAAATCCGGCAAATCTTGCCGAGGTTTGCTCCTGATGGCAGGGGTTACTCTTCCGTTCCGAATTTCTTCAAGTCTTCGGGTCCATCGGCGAGTGCAACCGCATCTTTGCCCTGAACCAGTTCGCGGACTTTTTCGACCACGTCAGGATTGGCCAAGGTGGTGATATCACCAGTGTTCATGTTGTTGGAAAGAGCTGCGAGGACACGACGCATCAACTTTCCGGATCGCGTCTTCGGCATATCCGGAACAATAAGGATGCGACGCGGACGAGCAATCTTGCCAATCATGGTTTCAATCGCCTTGTTGACCTTGTCGACAATTGCCGGGCTGGCCTGCAGGCCCGGCTGGAGGGCGATGTAGACTTCGGGCACGCGGCCTTTGATCTCATCGACGACCGGCACGACTGCGGCTTCCGCCACCTCTGGCACCGTAAGGCACGCGGACTCGATTTCTTTCGTGCCCAGGCGGTGTCCGGCGACGTTGATGACGTCATCGACACGACCGAGGATGCGGAAATAGCCGTCCACAGCCAGCACTGCTCCATCGGCCGCAAAGTAGGGCCAGTCATGCCAGTCCTTACTACTACGATCCTTGCAGTACTTGCTGTAGTACTGGGTGACGAAGCGCTCGCGATCTCCCCAGATGGTTTGCATGATTCCGGGCCAGGGATTGCGGATGCAGATGTTGCCGGCTTTGCCGGAACCAGCGGAAATCGGCTCGTTGTTTTCGTCCATGATCACGGGATAGATTCCCGGCATTCCCGGGCCTGCACTACCTGGTTTCATGGGATCGAGGGCCGGCTTGGTGCTGCAGAGAAATCCGCCGTTTTCGGTTTGCCACCATGTATCCACGATTACCGCTTCACCCTTGCCCACAACGTCGTGATACCAGCGCCAAACCTCCGGCTCGATGGGCTCTCCGACGGTGGTCATGTGCTTGAAATGGTAGTTGTACTTGGTGGGTTCATCGGGACCCGACTTGCGCAACATGCGAATGGCCGTGGGCGATGTATGGAAGATGTTGACATCGAGCCGTTCGGCGATTCTCCATACTCTGCCGGCATCGGGGAAAGTAGGGACACCCTCGTAGAGTACGCTGGTAGCGGCCAGGGCCAGCGGACCATACACAATGTAAGAGTGGCCGGTGATCCAACCGATATCGGCCATGCACCAATAGACATCCTCAGGATGGATGTCCTGGATGTATTTGGAAGTTCCCGCGACATAAGAAAGATAGCCGCCGGTGCGGTGCTGGCAGCCCTTGGGCTTTCCGGTGCTGCCGCTGGTGTACATAAGAAAGAGAGGAGCCTCCGCATCCATGGGGACCGGAGGGACGATTTGACCCGAATAGTTGGGAAGAATCTCGTCGACGAAGAAGTCTCGCTCTTTTACAAACGGTGAGGCGGAGGCGTTCTTACCGGGGTGCCGTCTCCAGACCAGAACCTTGTCTACGATCTGGCCTTCCTTCTTGGCTATCTCCAGAGCGATGTCAGCACCCGCTTTGTGGTCGATCATTTTGCCATTGCGGTAGTAGCCGTCCATGGTGATGAGGACGCGGCTGCCGGAATCCGCGGCGCGCATGCCGCAGGCCTCGCCGCTGAAGCCACCGAACACCACCGAGTGGATGACTCCGAGGCGCGCGCAGGCCAGCATCGTGACCGGCAGCTCGGGGACCATCGGCATATGAATGGTGACGCGGTCTCCGCTCTTCAGGCCGCAGAAATCGCGCAGCAGGGCGGCGAACTCGTTCACCCGGACGTAGAGTTCGCGATAAGTGACGGAGACCGGCGTCTCCGATTCCGGCTCGGGCACAAAGATCAACGCGGCTTTATTTTTGTATTTGGCGAGGTGACGGTCCACGCAATTGTAGGAGGCATTGATTTTGCCGCCAACGAACCATTTCCAGAAAGGGGGATCACTGGTATCGAGGGTTTTGTCCCAGTATTTGTCCCAAGTTAAGAGATCGGCGTACTCGCGGAAGCATTCGGGGAAATGTTTTTCGCTGAAGCGTTCGAGGACGCTGGGATCGGTGAGATTGGCTTGGCCGACAAACTTCGCGGAAGGATAATAGTATTCCTCCTCTCGCCAATGAACTGCGATCTGAGCTTCTGTGGTTTCGCTGACCACCGGTTGTTTCTGAAGAATCTGTGCCATATCGATTACCCCTTTTGATTGCTGAATTTGTAATGCATCAAGCGCTTTTCCGCCAGCGTTTTTTCCTCGACAGAGTCAAGCAGCACCGCACGTCACTCGCGCGGAACCCGCTCCGAGTTTGGCGCAGGCCCGGAGCGGATTCAATTACAACAATTTCTTATGCAAAGCCCGACTTTCGCAAGCTAGGCTGCCGACGAAGCATGCCTTTCGGCCAGCCCGCCTTGCGGCACGGCCGGACGTTTGGCAACAAATTCGCACAGCAGAGCAATCGCCGCCAGAATCGCCGCTGTGTAGAAGGCCATCTGGTAGTTGTGGTATTTGTCGAACATCCAACCACCGATGCGGCCACCCAGCAGCCCGGCCACGCCCCAGGCAGTGAAGAGCAAGCCGTAGTTGATGCCCACATTCCTGGTGCCCCAGAAATCGGCTGCGGTGGAGGCGTTGACCGAAAGTTGCGTGCCGTAACACCAGTAAACGATGAACAACATCACGAACAGTGCAACCACGTTGCCGCCTACGTGATAGAGGATGGGCATGGCGATCATGGAGATGCCGATCATCAGACGGAGTACATTGATGCGGCCCAAGTGGTCTGACATCCAACCCGACAAGATGCGGCCCATCGCATTTCCTGTAGCGCCCACGACGAGGCCAAAGGAAGCCAGGGTGGTACTGGGTATGCCAACGCTCTTGGCGAAGGGCACCAACTGGCTGATGACCATGAGGCCGGCCGCGCAGCCAAAGGCGTATCCAACCCATAGTAAGTAGAAGGAGGGTGTGGCCAGCACTTCGCCGGGAGTGAAGTCATAGGTAGTAGCCGCGACCTTGGAAGCGGGAGCGGGAGTCCAGCCGGCAGGCTTGTAGCCGGAAGGAGGATTCTTCAGCAGAAAGGCGCCGAAGACGGTCATCGCAAAGAAGACCACGCCCAGGACCTGGAAGGTGGTGCGCCAGCCAAAGTGCGGGATCAGATAGCTGGCAGCCAATGGGCCGAAGATTGCGGAGCCGCCGCCGTATCCGCCGACGGCCAGCCCAATGGCAAGGCCGCGTTTATCGGGGAACCATTTTGACATGACCGGAATCGGAGTCGCGTAGCCAAAGCCGTTGCCCAATCCTCCAAGAACGCCGAAGAAGATGAAGAACTTGGTCAGGCTGTCGGCATGGGAGCAGAGAAAAAAGCCCAAGCTCACCAAAACAGCCCCAGCCAGGGAAATTTTGAACGGACCGAGCTTATCCTGCAGGCGCCCAGCGACGATGAAGGTGAGCGCGAAGACGACTACTGCGATGGTGAAAACCATCGAGGTCTCGGCGCGTTTCCAATGGAATTCTTTCTCGAGCGGTGCCACAAATACGCTCCAACCGTAAAGCGAACCCAGCGCAATGTTCATGGACAACCCGCCAACTACACGCCACCAACGATTTATGCCAGTGGTATCCGAAGTAGGTGCAACGTTTGCATTCGTCACAGTTTTTCTCCTTTACAACCTGTGAAATGAGAACCGGGAGCCCCGGTCTTTCTCCACGACCACCGCGGCGCCCACAAGGCACGTACATTCAGGCCGCACGCATTGTAACGCTAAGTCAAGAGCGTGCGGCCTATTCTTAGAAAGTAAAGATGGGCCCGAACTCAGTGCGCTGATCCTTCCACTTATTGGCCGCATGTCCGGCGATCGAGTAGGTCACGCCGATGTTGGTCAGGTCCGGCAATAATGTGGTCTGATATTGCGACTGTTCGAAGGCAAACGTGACGTACGGATTCAATTTGTAGTAGAGAGTCGCGGCCAGCATTCTGGATTGCAAAAGCGGCAGTCCGCCGTTGCATGGCGTAAGGCCGTCTGCGCTCGTGCAGCCGAAGCCGTTCGCGTGAGCGAGATCGTGGTGGACGACCTGATCCTTGCCAGCATGCAGGTAAAGATTCCAGGCTGCGTTATGCCCCTTTGGGTTCGCGTTGAACCAGCGGGACAGAGGTAGTCCGAGATTGACGAATCCCCCGAAAGCGCTGATGGGATGCTCGGGCGCAATCCTCCATATACCGCCTGAAGCCGAGCAGGTACTGGTGGTTGGCACCGGTACCGTGCAGCCTACATACATCCCTCCGGTAGCAGCCTGGACATTGTCCACGGTCGCGACGTTGGTGACGTTGTAGAGTCCGGTGGTATCGGTGAAGAAGGTGTTTAGCTGGCCGGCGAGCATGAAGCGCATGTCGCCGCCGCGATAGGCGCTGGCCACGAGCGTGAACCAGCGAGTAGGCAGCTGCACGCCCAGCTGATTCCCGAACATGTGGCTGCTGTTCGTAAAGCCGGCTGGAAACTGGGCCAATATATTGGTCAAGCCAGCGAGATCGCCATTCGTTGTGATTGAAGTCCGTTTGCCCTCGAATCCACTCCAGAAAATCTGTGCTGACGACACTGCCGGTGCCTTGTCGAGTTGGAACTCAAGCGCAAGCCTGCCTTCAAACTCGGGGCGACCTGAGTCGGCTCCCTCGCGTTCGCCTTCACCAATCTGCGCTGTAAGACCACCCACGGCATTACCCGTCGCGCCCTGCAATCTATAGATTTCAGCCGAGCTCGGCATCATGAGGGCAAACTCAGGAGAAAGCTTAAAGTTCGCCGATCCGCCCAACTTCTGCACCAGACCGAAACGGAATTGCGGGGTGCGCTCCCAGATATCGCCCGAAAATGCACCAAAAAATGTTGTTTCCAGAATGTTCGGCAGGGCGGTGGATCCGAAGAGACTCCAGTCCTGTCCGCCTTCAAAGAATACGTCCGTACCTTCGCCACTGTCGTAGTCGAGCCGTGCAAAGGCCAAACGCAGACGCGGTTGGGGGTTGCGAATCGACGTCACATCCGCATTGTCCACTACGGTGAAGCCGCCTTCGAAGTCACCCTCCACCCTTCCTGTAAGGGTAAGGTGCTTGGAAATGTCGGGCCACTCGAAGCTCGATCCAAAGCGCGAGGAACGCGCTTTTATGTGGAAAGACGGATCTTGGTTCGGGCCGGTACTTAGCGCCGTACTTGAATTCAGGAAGATTCCGGGGAAGGGGAAATCATCGCCATTGGGGTCGCTACTGTCATGTACGACTGTGGCTTTGATAAACCCGTACGGAGTTACCTTGACAGCGCCAACCTTGAAGCTGGGAACCAATCCGTCCTTCACCGGAGGATCAACCGCCAGCACGCGTAAGGGAGCAACCGCCGGCACCACGTTAGGGGCTGCGGGCTTTTTCTGGGGAGGATTCTGGGCGACCTCCTGGCGCTGAGCGGAAGTGGCCGCTATCACTGGAAGTGCCGCGACCGCCAACGGAGTAGTGGAAGGTTGCGCCGGGTTGGAGATAGCTGATAAGTCGGCCGCGCTAACCACGCCTTTGCGCGTGAGCGCTTCCACGAGAGCTTGAAACTGAGCGCTGGGGGCGGCATTGCGTACGGCATTCGCCTCCGGGGCAGAGAGAACGCCTTTCATCACCAGCACACCGAGCAACGCTGTGACGTTGGCGTCGCCAACCGCGAGAGCGGGGCTTGGCGCGGGATTAGGAGTAGCTGCTGCGTCGGCATTCGCTGAGGGAGTATTTTTCGCGTCTGCGGCATCATTCGTTCCGGCAAAAACGAAGACGGGCGCGACCGATACGGCTGCTAGCAGAGAACTGCAAAGCCATTTCTTCAAGGTCATAGACGGTGTTGTTCTCCTAACCGGGAGCCTTTCATTGAAATAGGCAAGCAAAACCTCTGCTTGCCGAGGGACCTGGGGTGCACAACATTCCGGCCTGGGATCGTGATTGGGGCTGATCCCGATTGGGGCTCAAGGTTTCTAGAAATGTTCGAATCAGCCCTTGGGGCCGGAACGCTACCACACAAAGTGCTAGTTGTAAATACAAATTGTGATCGGTGAGAGGCTGCGTGAGGCAAACGGGAGCAGTCTGGATTTGCGGAGCAGAAGAGAGTCGAACGAATGTCCGGCAACAACTTTGTCATCGTCAACATGGACGGTGGCTCCTACCGGCTCAGACCGTGGCCGGGCACATGGTGCGCAAACTTATGTTGTTCGAGTTATCGACGCTGTGACAGCGATCACTGATCAAAGTGATTTAAAACATCAGGCGAGGCAGTTCTGCGAGTGTTGCGAGGGAATGTGATCGATCTTGGAGTCGTATTTCTCCGTCGTGGAGACACGGTCTATTGTGATCTGCGTCACTGCGGAGGGTACACCCCCAGAGCAGAATCCACGGCAGTCCGTCAGTAATCACCGCCTTCGTGGAGGTCCGCATGAGCGTTCTAAGCATTGACAAGCAAGAGAACATTTCCAACCTTTTAGCCCTGGACCAGGAATACGCGGTGCCGGAAATTGTGGCGCGCAACGTTGTGCAGAAAAACTGGCGGGGAGAATGTGCGCGCGCGCAGAAATATCCCGAGGTGTTCTGGGCGGACTACGCCAGCCGCTTTGTGTGGTCGCAGAAGTGGGACCGCGTACTCGAGTGGGACGGCGTACATCACAAGTGGTTCACCGGCGCCAAGACCAACATCACGATCAACGCGCTGGACCGGCACGCGAACTCGGATCGGCGCAATCGTGCCGCTTTTATCTGGCTGGGCGAAGATGGGAGCGAACGGATTATTACGTATGGACAACTGCATCGCATGGTTTGCCGCTTTGCCAACGGGCTGAAATCGCTGGGCGTGGTTAAGGGCGACCGCGTGGTCATTTATATGCCGTTAACGATTGAAGGCGCAGTCGCGATGCTGGCGTGCGCGCGAATCGGAGCGATCCATTCGGTGGTGTATGCGGGCCTCGGGCACACGGCCTTGCAGGATCGGATTGTTGATGCCGAGGCGAAGGTAGTGATCGTAGGCGACGTGGGATTCCGGCGCGGGAAGACGGTGGCGCTGAAGGCGATCGTGGATGAAGCGGTGGAGAAGTTGGAGTTCGTCGAAAAAATTGTGGTGTATTCGCGGAGCAAGGCTGAGCTTTCCGGTCCGCGCGAAGTTGACTTCAACGATTTGCTGAAATTTTCACCGGACTGTCCTGCCGAGGAAATGGACGCGGAGGATCCGCTGTTCTTGCTCTACACCTCGGGCTCAACCGGCAAGCCGAAAGGCGTTCTGCACGTGCATGGCGGCTACATGGTGGGGACCACTTATCACTTGGAAAATTATTTCGATGTCGGCGACCGCGATATTTTTTGGTGCACCTCGGATATCGGCTGGGTGGTCGGTCATTCTTATATCGTCTATGCGCCGCTATGCGCGGGTGTGACCACGTTGTTCCGGGAAGGGGCAATCGATTATCCGAATCCCGGGACGGCCTGGGAGATCGTGGAGCGATACGGCGTTACGAAAATCTTTACCGCACCCACGGCGTTGAGAATGTTCATGCGCTACGGAGAGAGTTATCCGGCGGCGCATGACTTGACCAGCCTGCGGGTGATCGCGTGCGCGGGAGAGCCTTTGAATCCTGAGGCCTGGCGGTGGGCGCAGACGCATCTCGCGGGCGACGGGAAGTGGGGATACGTCATTGATAATTGGTGGCAAACGGAGTTGGGCGGGCCGACGCTGGGAACGCCGCCGTCGATGGCGATGCGTCCGGGAAAAGTTGGCGTGGCCGTGCCGGGAGCCGAGGCCGATGTTCTGGATGAAGACGGAAAATCTGCGCCCGCTGGAGTGGGGGGACGACTGGTGCTGAAGCGGCCGTTTCCTCATATGCTGCGCACGGTTTGGCGGGATCCGGCACGCTACGAGCGTGACTGGCAGGTGATACCTGGCTGCTATGTGACGGGCGACGTTGCCATGAAAGACAAAGACGGATACATCGCGGTGCTGGGCCGCTATGATGACGTGCTCAACGTGGCTGGGCACCGCATCGGCACGGCCGAAGTGGAAAGCGCGCTGGTATCGCATCCTGCGGTGGCGGAAGCTGCGGCCATCGGAGTGCCGGATGTGATGAAGGGTGAAACGATCAAAGTGTTCGTGCAAGTTCGCAGCGACCACGTAGCTTCTGATGCGCTGGCCGCGGCGCTGATCGACCATGTGCGGAGAGAGCTGGGACCGATCGCGACTCCATCATCATTGGAGTTTGTGGCATCGTTGCCGAAGACGAGATCGGGAAAGATCCTGCGGCGCTTTCTCAAGGCGAAGGAAGCAGGAGTCGATGCTGGAGACGTGTCGACGATGGAGGGATGATCCCGCCCTCCGGCCGAGGAAGCGATCAGAACGTGAAACGACCACCGACTGTCGGAGCAAAGTTGTTGTTGGAGTTATAGGGGACGCCGGGTTTGTGAGGAATGGCGATGGCCAGGCCGCCGCTTACATAGGAATACGCAATTCCGGCAAAGCCGTCGAAGCGCTTGGTGAAGTGATGATCCACATAGAGCGACCCCTCGTTGAGGCTGCCCGCGCAGGAACTGCGGAAACCGGCTGAAGGCGAGCACGTCTGCGGAACACGGAAGTCGTTCTGCCGCTGTTGATACCAAGCGAAAGTGAAGTCGGTTTTGGCACGGTAGGTGTACTTCGCACCCGTCCACCAGATATTCACCAACTTTTCAGAATCGAGATTGTTGTCTTCGACCCCGCTCATGAAATAACCGCCCTGGTCCGAGGCGCCCACGCCCAACGGGTTCTTCGGATTGTTCTGCCAGATGTATTCATACCCGGCAGAAAACTTGAACGGATCCCACGCATACTTGGCAGCGACCATAATTGCGTAGTTGTCGGTCACGATGCCATAGACGGTGTCGTTCGGGTCGATCAGATTGACCCCGCCGTTGATGGGGTTGGTATTGATACTGTCCGTGGTCGACTGATATGGCGCCGACAGACTCTGGGGACCCAACAAAGGGTTCAGCACGCTGATCGCCTGGTTGTAATGTTGGGGGACGATGTCGACGGAGAACTTGCCGTAGTTTGCGCCGAGATCGAATCCATAGGCGTTGTTATGCGCCGATTCCGGCGTGCAGGCGGTGGCAGTCCAGGTTGCAGAGGCCGAGTAGCAGCCGGCAGAACCGTCGGCGAATTTATACATCGCAGCGAAATGGACCGGGCCATATGTAAGGCGATACTTCACGGCGTCATCCCAACGGCTGTTTTCGGTGTCGCCGCCGCCGGCCATGGTGCCGTTGTAGCCGATGTACGAAAAGGCATAGCTGCCGCCAGCCGGATCGTAAAGCAGCATCGCGTCGGTGCCGAGAGAGCGCTGACGACCGAAGGTCAGCGTGCCGAAATGCGTGGACGATACCCCGGCATAATATTCGTCGTTGAAGGGTTGGCCCGCGCGCGCGCCGTCAATGGCGTACGAATAGCTGTTCCTGGGAAGGCCGTTGTTGATGATGTCAGTCTTTGAAGCGTTGGCGAGCAGGCCGGACTGCGGATTGATGCCAGCGGAAGCGTTGAACACAACGGACCAGCCATGCGCAAACTCTTCCTTGCCCCTGATGCCCAGACCCGTCTGCTGCAGGCTGTTGGGCGCGACGAGGAATCGATGTTGAAAGCCGTTCCGGTTCACCAGAGATGCGCCTTCATAGTTGTAGCCATTCTCCGGTAGGCCGTGGCTGACCCAGCCGACGCCGACGTCATAGGCACCGTACACCGTGATGCCGTGCCAGGTCAGCGTGCAATCGGTGGTGGCGAACTCGTGGCCGCTCGCGCAGGCGTCTGGGGTCCTCAACTGCATCTTTATGTCGACCGCGGCATCCTGGCCAACCGCCAAGCTGATTCCAATGCGGGTTTCATTGGCGAAGCCCTGTTTTACCGCGCGAATCTCGAAGCGCCCCGGAGTCAGGCTCGTCGCCTGATAGCGCCCCGCGCCGTCGGTTGCGATCTCGCGCGTTGCACCTGTGTCGGCATTCTTGATTGTCAGTGCGACATCGCGAAGCGCTGCGCCGGTTTGGTCCGTCACCACGCCGGAAAGGCTGGCTCCCGTTTGGGTCCAGGTCCAGGATGAATAAAGCAAAAAAACAACCGCTGCGATAAACGGGTAAGCCTTGCGCATCTTTGACCTCGAAAAATCACTTGTTTGGGACAAGAACCGAAAGTGTATAGGAGATACGATTTTTCTGTCCATAAGTGTACGATATGGTCTTGTTGTGCAATGATCCGTGGGCCAACTCATGGGGATGCGACCGAGTTGACCGGGAACTTCGTTATCGCTACGATTGCGTTCCGATGCCGAGGAACAGCAAATCCGAGCATAAGAATGAGGGACTGCTGAAGCTGCGGGACGCCGCTTTGCAACTGGGGATCAGCTTTCCTACGATCAAGCAGTGGATTTACAAGAAGAAGATTCGCAGCCTCCAGACCGTCGGAGGACACCACCGTATCCCGCAAAGTGAACTGGACCGGTTGCTTTTCCGCACGCGAGGGCGAACGGAGAAGGAACGCAAAGAAGTCATTCGTCACGTCAGCGGGCGGAATCAGTTAATTGGGCGGATCGAGGAAGTCCGCATTAGCGGGCTCATGGCAGAGATAAGAATTTCCATCGGCGATCAGCAGATCACATCGATTATCACTTCGCGTTCCGCGCGAGAAATGCAACTGAAGCGTGGTCAGACTGCGGCGGCCCTCATAAAGGCCACTGAAGTGATGATTCTGCGGGTATAAGAACAGCGCCTGCCTGGTAGCTGGAAACGCTTCCATTTGTGTAGACGCCGCTGGCGATCCGGAGAGCGTGTAGACTTTCTACAGCGATTGATCCGGAGCCGACCACGAATGAAAACTGCGAAACTGGCAAAATCCTACCGCATTGATGATGGCAAGCACTTCCAGCTAAAAGACTACGATCCGGCCGACACTGGACACTGGCGCTCGGTCGAACAAGCCAACGAACAGTTGCAGAAGGATGTTGCGCGCATGGAAGACTTGCAGGCCAAGCTTTATGCGCAGGATCGTTGGGCGCTGCTGCTGATTTTTCAGGCCATGGATGCGGCGGGGAAAGATGGGACGATCAAACACGTGATGTCCGGGGTGAATCCGGAGGGATGCCAGGTCACTTCCTTTAAGACGCCCTCCGATACGGAACTGCAGCATGATTTCTTGTGGCGCACGACCGAGCATCTGCCGGAGCGGGGACACATCGGGATTTTTAACCGTTCTTATTATGAGGAGGTGCTGGTGGTGCGGGTGCATCCTGAGGTGCTCAAGAGCGAGAAAGTACCGCCTACGCTGGTGACGAAGGACATCTGGAAAGAGCGCTTCGAAGACATACGCAGTTTTGAGCGATACATGGCGCGGAATGGAACGGTGATCCGGAAGTTCTTTCTTCATCTTTCGAAGAAAGAGCAGAAGAAGAGATTTCTAGCGCGATTGGATGAACCGGAAAAACACTGGAAGTTTTCCGAAGCGGATATTCACGAGCGCGATTACTGGGACGATTATCAGGATGCCTACGAAGACATGATCCGGCACACGACGAGCAAACATGCTCCGTGGTATGTAGTGCCTGCTGATAACAAATGGTTCACACACCTGGTAGTTTCGGCGGCGATTGTGGAGACGCTGGAAGAGCTTGATCTTGCCTATCCGAAGGTGGACGCGGCGAAACAGAAGGAAATTCAAGCGGCCCGGCGGACACTCACGAAGAAATAGGGCGAGGTTTGCATTCTGCGCTGGCAGCAGTACGATAGACCATCCGTAATAAAGATCTGTACGATTCTCCTGGGGGAGCAATCCGAACATGGCCAGTCAAGGGACATTTTGTGGGAGTAAGTCTTCAAAGAATTCAATTCTGTGGATACTGTTAATCCTTGTTTTGGCGCCGCTCGGCGCGAATCAAGTAGCTTTCGCGCAGACCAAACCCGAGCGGCAATCGAAGGCGGCCAAGGCCACCGAATCTGCGGCGACGGCGGGCACAACCGCACCGAATGCGAACGAGTCCGCGGACAACGATTCCGGCAAGCCGGAAGACAAGCTCTTCAAGGGAATGAAGTATCGCATGATCGGACCCTTTCGCGGCGGACGTTCGCTGACCGCGGCCGGAATTCCGGGGGATCCTGCGACTTATTATTTCGGCGCGACCGGAGGCGGGGTCTGGAAATCGACCGACGGGGCGATAACCTGGACGTCCGTTTTCGATAAGGAAGGAAGTGGTTCGATTGGCAGCCTGGCGGTGGCCAATTCGGATCACAACACGATTTACGTGGGCACGGGCGAGGCCTGCATACGCGGCAACATTGCTCACGGCGATGGCGTTTACAAGTCTCTGGATGGCGGGAAGACGTGGAAGAACGTTGGGCTCCACGACAGCCGGGCGATCGGCAAAGTCATCATCAATCCGAACAATCCGGATATCGTTTTCGTGGCGGCGCTCGGCCATCCCTTTGGACCGAACACGGAACGCGGGATTTTCCGCACGATGGATGGCGGCAAGACTTGGGAGAAAGTTCTTTATAAAGATGAGAACACTGGCGGCATCGACGTAGCTTTCGATCCACATAATCCCAATATTCTGTTCGCGGCGCTCTGGCAGGCGCGCCGGACTTCGTGGAGCATGACCAGCGGCGGACCGGGAAGTGGGCTCTATCGCTCGAACGACGGCGGCACGACCTGGAAGCGGCTGGAAGAGCATGGCTTGCCCAAAGGTCCTTACGGGCGCATCGGCATTGCAGTTGCTGCCAACTCCGACCGGGTTTATGCACTGATCGAGGCGCACAATCCGGATGGTGGTTTGTATCGCTCCGACGATGGCGGCGAAAGCTGGGACTTTGTGAATCCCAGCCACAGTCTGTGGCAACGGCCCTGGTATTACATGCACATCATCGCCGATCCGAGAGACGAAAACGTTGTGTACATCATGGATGTGGAGGCGTACAAGTCGACCGACGGCGGACACCTGTTCAATCGAATCCATGTTCCGCATGGAGATAATCACGGACTATGGATTGATCCCAGGGATACGCGGCGCATGATCGCCTCGAATGACGGTGGAGTGACCGTAACTTTGGATGGCGGCAAGAATTGGACGCTGGAGGACAATCAACCAACGGCGCAGTTCTACCACGTGATTACGGACTCGGCTACGCCCTACCGCGTGTATGGAGCGCAGCAGGATAGCGGAACGGTGGCTATCGCCAGCCGCAGCGATGATGGTTCGATCGACCGCACGGATTGGTATGACGTGGGCGGAGGCGAAGCTGGTTACATCGCGCCGTATCCGCCGGATCCGAATATTGTTTATGCCGCGGATTATCAAGGGAACATCACGCGCTACGACAAGCACATTGAACAGGTGAAATCGATCACCGAGCAGCCCGAACTTTCTGACGCTCATGGTGCGGCCAACCTGGAACACCGCTTCCAATGGACTGCGCCGGTGCTGATTTCTTCGCACGATCCGAATACGCTGTATCACGCGGGCGAGCGCCTGTTTAAAACTACGGACGGGGGCGTGCACTGGCAGGCGATCAGTCCGGACCTGACGCGCAATGACAAGAGCAAGCAGAGTGTTTCGGGCGGCGACATTACCTTGGATGATTCTGGAACCGAATACTACGACACGATTTTTGCCGTGGCGGAGTCGCCGATCACGAAAGGTTTGCTGTGGGTTGGGACCGACGATGGCCTGATCCAGTTAACGCGCGATGAAGGAAAGAGCTGGACGAACATTACACCGAAAGATTTGCCGGAGTGGAGCCGGATCAGCCAGATTGATGCTTCTCCGCACGACGCGGGTACGGCTTATGTGGCCGTGGATCGGCATCAGAATGATGATCTGAAACCTTACATCTATAAGACCAGCGATTACGGACAAAGTTGGACGAAGCTGACCAAGGGGATCCCGGAGGGCTCATTCGTTCGAGCCGTGCGAGAGGATCCGAAGAAACGCGGCCTGCTTTACGCGGGCACGGAAAATGGAGTTTACGTTTCGTTCAACGATGGGGCGGAGTGGAGATCGCTCAAGTTAAATCTTCCGACTACTCCGGTGCACGACCTGGTGATCAAGGATAACGATCTGGTGGTGGCGACGCATGGGCGGGCGTTCTGGATTTTGGATGACGTGAGCCCGTTGCGCCAATTTACCGACGACGTTGCGAAACAAGACGTCCATCTCTACACGCCGGGAGCGGCTTACCGGATTCAAGCGGGTGAGTCTGGAGAACATCATCCCTCGAAGCGGACCGGGCAGAATCCGCCAGCCGGGGCTGTAATTTATTACTACCTTAAGGATGCTCCGAAAACGGGGACGGAAACGAAACTGGAGATTCTGGACGCATCGGGGAAGGTGATTCGCAAGTATTCGAGCGCCGAGGCACAATTGCCCGACGAACCCCTAGGACCGGACGACAAGAAGCCGGAAAAAGAAATCAAGCCGGATGCGGGCTTGAATCGTTTCGTATGGGATTTGCGCTATGAAGAAGCGCATCGTGTTCCTGGCTATTATCTATGGGAATACAACGGCGGCGCAAAGGGCGCGGTGGCTGCGCCGGGTGAGTATCAGGTGAGGCTGACGGTAGGGAGTGTGAGCCAAACTGCGCCATTGGAAGTGAAGTTGGATCCGCGAGTGAAGGTAAGTGAGGCGGATCTGGCGGCGCAATTCAGCTTGCTGTCGCAGATTCACGAGGAGTTAAACCGGGTTTATGACGCCGTCAATCAAATTCAAGACGTGCGGGCGCAGGTGGCTGGGCTGAAACGGCGGCTACCGGAAAATGCCAGCACGAAGACGATCGTGTCCTCAGCCGATGATCTGGAGAAGAAATTGGTTGGGGTGCGCGATCTGCTGATCAATCTCACAATCAGCGCCAATGAAGATTCACTGGCCTACCCGCCGCAGCTGGATGCCAAGTGGGCTTTCCTTGCGATGGACGTGGGCACTGCGGACTCCGCGCCCACGGAGGCTGAGCAGCTTGAGTTCGAGAAATTGAAGCGGCAGAGCGGAGAATTGCTGAGCCGATGGGACGACCTGCAACGCCGTGATCTCGCTGCTTTCCAGAAACTGACGGCGGAAGGCAGCCTCTCCACGGTCGTAGTGCCACCTGCGGGTCGAGCGGGCGAGGTGGAGAACATCGACGCTCATTAGGCATAGTGTTTGCTAGTGTTTCGCGAGTGACCAACGTATTACTTCCGTGCCACTTCGATGGCACCGATGTGCCTTGTACACACTGTTGCGGGCTGCTAACTTGCCGATAGTAATGCTGATCCTCCCCTAATGTGGTAGCTGACTGGCTGTCTCGGGGGTGTGTATGAGGTTCATGCATCTGTGTTATGCGGCGGTAGGCTTCGCGGTGGCACGTTGGATCTTCAAACGGCAACCTGTTGCTGATCCAGTGGTTCGGTTACGGTCTTCTGGCCTGCTGTAGAAGTTGGGATTTTAGAGTTTGGGCGCGCGCCCCGTTGCGCCTCCATTTCGTCTAGCGCGCGCCCATTAACTTTCCGGTCCACCCGGAAGGTCTAGTACCACGGTTTGCCTAAGTTATCTCTGTTTTGCAGGCCACTCTCACTACAATCTTGGCAGGACCGCTTGAGTCCGCGGTAATGGACCGCGAGCTTGCAGTTCGCAGTCGGATCGCATGCCGTTCCACACTTCGTGCGGACGAGATGTGCTGATCCCGGATGACCCTGGTGAGAACACCGTTATCGTTATTAACGCGTTGGACAATGGCCCTTCTGGTCGCGGGCATGCTTGTGCTGGCATTGCCGCAGCGGGTTCGCGCTCAAGAGGATCCGGACGATACACCGCTGGGGGATGTGGCGCGGAGTTTTCGCAGCAAACCCGCTCCATCCGACTTAGTGATTGATAACGATAACCTTTCCAAGGTGGTGGAGGACGCCGAAAAGCGGCGGGCGGCGGGCTCGACGATGGTGTTCTCTTTCGATCCGGGCGGAAAAGATTTCCATGTCTCCTCACCGGATGTTAGTTGCAGTCTTAGTTTCAGCGCAAAGACCAGCTCTCTGCTCGCCGATCCCGTCCCGTTGAACGAACTGCCGCAAAGCGAACTGGGAAAGTTGGAAGGACCTGCCACCATCGACGGGGACTCCTTGCAAGTGTCGGTACACAACGGAAGCTCCTGGGAACTCCGCGAGGTAGTGATTGGCCTCACCATTCTGAGGCGTCCGGAGCCGGGCGACGCCGCTTCCTACTACGGGCACGCGCGAATTGTTCCCGCGGTCGCTGGCGGTGCTTCTCGTCCCGCGCAAAATTCGTCGCAGAAGCTGCCGGATGTCACAATGCTGTTGAAGGTGAAAGGATCGGCTGCGCCTTCCGCGACGGCGCTGTTTCGCACGCAGCTGAACTTTGCTCTCTTTCCCGACCAGGAATGGCATTGGGCGATCGTGAAAGCCAAAGGGGTGCCACCGCCTCCTCCTCCAGAAGCGATAACGATGACAGATCCGAACCCAAGTCCTGTCCAGTCCCCTGCAGTGCAGGTCGGTTCGCAGATCCTGCCCGGCACTCTGCCTTCGTCCAATCTGGATGTTGCTGTTCACCAAAAATAATCGTGCACAGGCCCACCCGGCGACCCTCGATCGCGCGTGTTAAACTGACCACAAATCCCACATCAAGGAACTGAAGATGAAATTTGGCGTCATCATCTTTCCCGGGTCGAACTGTGACCACGATGCCCACTGGACCATCCAGCAGGTCGCGAAGCAGCCGGTATGTTTTCTATGGCACGAATCGCACGATCTGGAAAATTGCGACGCCATCATTGTTCCTGGCGGATTCGCTTTCGGGGATTACCTGCGGACCGGAGCGATTGCGAAGTTCTCTCCCGTGATGGAATCGGTGCGCCGCTTTGCCGATGGGGGAGGGTTGGTGCTGGGCATCTGCAATGGGTTTCAAATCTTGTGTGAAGCGGGGCTGTTGCCGGGTGCTCTCATGCGGAACACCGGGCTAAAGTACGTTTGCAAATCGGTGCAGGTACGAGTTGAAAACGCGGCTACTCCGTTCACAAATGCATGCACCCAGGAAGAAGTGCTGACCATCCCGATTGGGCACATGGAAGGGAACTACTTCTGTGATGCGGGGACGCTGGACGAACTGCGTAGCAAGAACCGCATTGTGTTTCGTTATTGCACTCCCGACGGTGAGATCACGGCTTCGGCGAATCCCAATGGCTCGCTGGAGAACATCGCGGGCATCTGCAGCGCGGAAGGCAACGTCGTAGGTATGATGCCTCATCCGGAACGGTCCGCTGAACCCGAACTCGGCGGCACCGATGGAATGAAAATCTTTCGGTCCATGGTGGGCGCAATGGCGAACCGCTAGACTCCCCGCGTGAATGTAAATAGGTGTAAATTTCTACGCCAAAAACAAAATTCTGTTTGAAAGTCCACTGATCTCCTGCTACTGTAACCGCGAAGCGCTTCCCATCACGCCCCACTGGAACTAAATGCCTAGAAGAAATCTAGGGAGGAGTGTGCTTGATGACGTCGAAACAGATTCTTGACGCCTTTTCTGAAACATTGATGCAGGATGAACGGATCCTGAGCCCGCGCGAGCGGGAGTTGCTCATGAGCCTCCTGCAAAACGCGAAGGATGCATCCAGTAATCCACAGACTCAATCCGCAGTGACTGCGGCCATTGCGCGATCTGTAGGTGAAACAGTCGCGCAACGGGCTTTTACCCTGTTGGGGAGCAGCATCGTGGAGCAGATTGTGGCGCGTGGCGCGGCTTCCGGTGGCTCCGAAGAAACGATGCCTGCAACGGTGTTTGCCGGACCGAAACCGCCGGGTCCCGGACCGCAACCGCCTTCCGGCCCGCATGACATTCCTGGACCGCACCCGCCAGGCCCCGGACCGCAACCCCCGAGCGGACCACCGGGGATTGATCTGCGTCATGCGACCGCAGTCGGGCGACAGGAAGCACAGAAGAGTCAGCCTGCTTCCAACAGCGGTATTGCTGTTCTGGAAACTCCGGCAGAGGTTCGGGCCCAGTGCGTAGTGCTGGATGAGTTCCTGGCTCCGCAAGAGGTGGAGGAACTGGTTCGCTATACGCTGGAGCACGAAGCGGAGTTCCGGAACAGCGAAGTGATTTCGCCCAACGGGGAGTCGGGCGAAACTGACTACAGCCATCGTCGCTCGCGCGTTCTGATGGAGTTGGGAGCGCACGAGCAAGTAATCCTGAATCGAATCCGAGGAGTGTTGCCTAAGGTTTTGGCACAACTCGGGATGGAGGAGTTCCCCATCACGCGGACGGAGGTGCAAATCACCGCGAGCAATGATGGAGACTTCTTCCATGCGCATTGTGACGACGCGCAGGAACGGATCGCATCGCGGCGGATGACGTTCGTGTATTTTTTCCGTCGGGAACCGAGCCAGTTCGCGGGTGGAGAGTTGCGGCTGCATGACTCCAGGAAAAAAGGCGACTATCCGCTCGGCACTGGGAGCTACGAGACCATTGTGCCGCAGCAGAACCAGATCGTCTTTTTTCCGTGCTCGATACTGCACGAAATTACGCCGGTGCAATGCCGCTCGCGGGCCTTCGCCGACAGTCGGTTCACGGTGAACGGATGGCTGCACCAGTAAAAGAAACGGCATGGCTTGAGTGGATCGCAGGCCTCATGGGGGCGGCATCGCGGCAACGACAGACCGCGATGCTGCCGCCACATCAATTTCATTGTCTGCTGGACGAGTTGCCACTGCACCTGATTCCGCGATGGTTTCTCTACCGGCAAGACTCGCAGAGAGAAGCGGCCCGGGAGTTATTTCTTAACCCTGCGTGTGTGATCTTGCCCGCGGGAGAAGTTCCCGAGGAACTACAAACGCATCGCGAGTTGCTCGACGGTTTCTACTTGCAAGGCACAGTGGCCTGGGTGCGTGATGCGGCTATCGGCACACTGCATCCCTTCTGGCTGGGTCCGCGACTCGACGCTGCAGTTTCGCGGCTCCGCGCGGGGGAATCCGCGCTTTCTCTTCCCGGCGAAGTGAGACTCTTGCTGGCGCAGGCCGGCATCCTGACTTCAGCCGATTATGCCGAGCGCCGCGCAGCGGAGTGGTCGAAAATTGTAAGCAGAGGTGCGTTGGCATTTCGAGAGCGGAACTATGCACCTCTTCGCAAATTGATTCATCCTTTCAACCTGGCTGCTTTGCGCCGTTACTGCCGGCATGCAATTCGCAAGGGGGCGATCCGGTTGGGGGACGATCAGAGTTCTCGGCGCTATGTGGCTCACAATGAACCGGTGGCCCGCTACTTTCACTTCCAGATCACGAAGGCGGTGAGCGCCATCGTGGGAGAGCCGGTCAAGCCTTCGTATGTTTATCTGGCGTCCTACTTGAGCGGGGCCGAGCTGAAAAAGCACACAGACCGCCAGCAGTGCGAGTTCAGCGTTACATTATGCCTGGATTTTTCTCCCGAACCTGAGCTGGCAACTTCGTGGCCGATTCGTCTTGATACTTCCGAAGGTAGCGCTACGGTTTATCAGGCGCTGGGAGATGGCTTATTTTACCGAGGGACGAAGGTTCCACACTATCGAGGCGCCCTTGGCGAAGGATACACGTCGACCTCCATTTTCTTCCATTACGTTGGGGCGGATTTTTCGGGATCACTCGACTAGAAAAGCTGCGGGCTCAGCGCAATCCGGAAATCACGTACAGAACAGAGAAGACTTGGTAGTAGCTGTAGGCGAAGCGTGAAGCGTCGCGATTCACGACTACGGGAGCGATGTAAACGATGCCGACAGGCGATTTGGGCTGCAAGTCCTGGACGAGAGTCTCTTCGCCGGTGACTAAGTTGACTTTGTAAACCCCTGTAGGGACCTGACCGGGTCGATATCCGTAAATAGCCGAAATATCCTCCGACCATTGGATCGGAACGAAACCTGGTTCGAGACCGGGGATGGGACGCGGAGGGCCACCAGCAACGGAGTACACCGCGGCGGTTGGACCGTTATTGGCAATAATGGATTGGCCGTCGGGAGAGACCAATCCTCCCGTAATTCCTTCCGGCGTGACCGGCGTTAGTTTTCCGGTGTCCAGATCGACGAAGTAGCAGCGCACCGCATGGCCGGGTTCATTGCCATTGATGGTGATTCGCTTCCCATCCGCAAGGAAATGAGAAGAGCCATTGTGGATGCGTTCCAGTCCTGCGACTGGAATAGTATGGGGTTGGCCAGCGCCAATGGGGTACAGGGTGACTCGGCCTGGGCTACCGACGAGAATTGAAATCGCCCATTTTCCATCCGGGGAAAGGCCACCGGCACTCCCATCACCCAGCAGTGTCGGTGGTGTTCCGTCAATTTTGCGAATTGCGACAGAATAGGTGGGAGGCGCGGCCTCGCTCGCGTCCTCGAACAAGATGGACTGTCCGTCACTCGAGATATCTTTCGCAACATCCCAGTCATGCCAGGAAAGGTTGGTGGGTTCCCCTTTGGCCGGGGAAGTGGCCATAGCGACCCGTTCTGCATCCAGACTTACCATTACGCGGCCGTCCGGTGCGGCATCCTGCAGGGTCATTCCCGCTGGAATCTTGAGAACGGTTCGAACTTTGCCCGAGGTGCCCACCGCGAACAAGGCGCGGGTATACCCTTTTTCGGCGGCCGTAAACCAGATTTCCTTTCCGCCGGAATTCCATGCCAGCCCGTCGGCAGAGTCCCATTCATCAGTGAGCCTCTTGGCTTTCCCCGCAAGGTCCATGAGGAAAACAGACCCGCGATCGTCCCACATCGACGGATGGTTGATGAAAGCGATTTTGTCGGCCTGCGGAGAAAGACGGATGTGACTGATCCAGCCGTTGCCCTGATACAAGACGTGGCCCAACGGATACTCAACTTGATCACGTCCGTTGGCACGGTGGACAACGGCCAACTGACCGTCCGGCCCCCAGTCGGCCCAGCGGACATTTTCAAGAAGTTCCCGAGGAGAACCGCCGGCGAGGGGCGCGCGCGCCAACGTGCCGCGTTCAATTTCAAGGTGCGCCATGTGAGCGCCATGAAGCAGAAGCGCTAACTCGCCGGTCTTGGAAATCGCCAGCAAGTTTGCATCGGCAAGATTAAGTGGCTGGCTTAAGAGGGAATCGCCCACGGTGGAAAAGAGTTGAAGCGGTTTGCCGTTCCAGGCGGCGCCGTACACTACCGAGCGGTAATCGGGCGCAAAGCGGGCAGAATAGAGTGTGCCCTGGTCAAAGGTCAGGCGCCGGTACGCAAGAGACGAAGTGCTCGGCGGTGTTTGGCGAGTGGCAATCAACAGCGTCGCAATGAGAAGCGCTCCTGCGATTGCCCATGGGAGTATCTTTGTCTGCAACTTCGGAGGTCTTGAACTGGCTGCTCGTCCGCCGGAAGCGATCGCCAAAGTTTCCAAGGCGAAGCCTAAATCGCGAGCCGATTGAAAGCGCTTTTCTGGTTCTTTCTCCAGGCAATGGCGGACGATCTGTTGGACTGGCACGGGAACACCTGGCTGGCTCAGGTCGACCTCGGGCGGATCCTCGCGCAGTATAGCTGTGATCGTGTCGACCTCGGTTTCCCCGCGAAATGCTCGTCGACCGGTGAGCATCTCGTAAAGAATCGCGCCTACGCTGAAGATATCGCTGCGATGATCCACCCCCCTGGCTCGCAGCTGTTCCGGCGACATATAGGCGACGGTGCCGATTACGGCGCCGCTTTTCGTCACCGTGGTAAGGTTCTCTGGAGTTCGGCCGGATTCCTCGGGCGCAGATTGGAGTTTGGCCACGCCAAAGTCGAGAATTTTGATCCGGCCGTCGGTAGTCACGAACAGATTTTCGGGCTTCAGGTCGCGATGAATGATGCGACGATCGTGAGCCGCGATCAGGCCTTGCACGATCTGAAGGGAAAAGTCGATGGCTTGCCGGGCAGGCAACGCACCTTCCGAAAGCCGCTGCCGCAGAGTTTTGCCTTCCAGCAACTCGCAGACGATATAAGGAGATCCCTCGTCCAGGCCGACATCGTAGACAGCGACGATATTGGGATGATTGAGTGCGGCAGCGGCGCGGGCTTCCAACTCGAAGCGCCGGAGATGATCGGCATTGCCGCTCGAACTCTGCCGGATCAGTTTCAGAGCGACGTCGCGACCGAGCCTTTCGTCGCGTGCCCGGTAGACCTCGCCCATGGCTCCCGCGCCGATTTTTTCGATAACCCGGTAGTGACCTATAACTCGGCCAATCATGACCAAAACACGCCCCGCAGGCATGTTAGGGTGCATATTCATTGCAGTCAATGACCCATTCGTGAGTGAAGTATCGGGTGAGTGCTTGCTCTGGTTCGCAGTGGTGTTTATTATCGGAGTAGTGCGGCGGCCGGAGAAACAGGTCGTGGTATAATTTCGGTTCGCCTGCGGATTTATCGAGGCAGCCTGTGATTCCATCTACGGGCGAATCCCGCGCCAATCAAGATCATTAGATACGAGGTCTAGCCATGTCTGGCCATTCAAAATGGGCCACAATCAAGCACAAGAAGGGCGCGCTCGACGCCAAGCGCGGCAAGATTTTTACCCGTCTCATTAAGGAAATCAGCATCGCCGCGAAGAACGGCGGCGGCGATCCTGATTCCAATCCCCGCCTCCGCGGCGCCATTCTTGCGGCAAAATCGGAGAATATGCCCGCCGATAACATCAAGCGGGCGATTCAGCGCGGTACTGGCGAACTGCCGGGCGCTACCTACGAAGAATTTTCTCTCGAGGGCTATGGTCCGGGTGGTGTGGCGATCTTGCTCGATATCAATACCGACAACCGCAACCGCACCGTGAGTGAAATCCGCCACTGTTTTGGTAAGAATGGCGGCAACATGGCCGAGGCTGGCGCCGTCTCATGGATGTTCCATAAGAAGGGTGACATCATCATTCCCAAGAGCGCCGCGAAAGAGGACGACCTGATGAACATTGTCCTTGAAGCCGGCGGCGAAGATTTGAATGACGATGGCGAGAATTGGGAAATCCTGACCGAACCCTCGGCTTTTGAAGCAGTGCTCGAAGCGGTAAAGAAGGCGGGAATCGAACCTGCATCGTCGAGCGTTGCTATGATTCCGCAGAATTACATCAAGCTGGAAGGCCAAGCGGCCAATACCATGATCCGGCTGATGGAAGCGCTGGAAGATCAAGACGACGTGCAGAACGTGCACTCCAACTTTGACATCGATCAAAAGTTGCTGGAAGAAGTCGCTGGCTGATTGGTGCGCGAGAAGTTTTGAGAGCCGCCCCGGTGGGCGGCTCTTAATTTTTGGCAGAGACGATCTCAAGAAAAAGTTTTCAACACAACCGTGGAAAATTCTGTGGAAAAGCACAGCCATATCTTTGTAAGTCACTCAGCAAGAAATGGTTCAGCACTTTGCACCGGAGCGAGTGCTGGCACTTTCGTGGTAAGTGCACCATGCTACGCGACGCCGTTCCAGACATTGTGGATGGATCGATGGTGAAGCTGAGGCTCGACAAGTTGCTGGTCGATCGTGGGCTCGTTGCGTCGCGGGATCGCGCTCAGGCGCTCATTATCGCGGGAAAAGTGTTGGTCGACGAGCAGAAGTTCGACAAAGCTGGCACTCGAGTTGCGTTCGATGCCGCTGTGCGTTTGCTCGGTGAAGACCTGAAGTATGTGAGCCGGGGCGGACTGAAACTGGAGCACGCTCTCGAACATTGGAAGATTGAGGTCCAGGGCAAGACTTGCCTTGATGTGGGTGCTTCCACCGGGGGATTCACCGATTGCCTGCTGCAACATGGAGCCGTGCGCGTGATCGCAATCGATACCGGCTACGGGCAGATGGATTTTAAACTCCGCCAGGATCCTCGGGTTCGACTGCTCGAAAAGACGAACGCACGTTACGTGACGAGTGAAAGTATCGGAGAAATGGTGGACTTGATCGCGGTGGACGTAGCGTTTATTTCCGCGACCTTGGTGCTGCCACCGGCAGTGAACGCGGTCTTCCCGCAATCTGCCGCCGAGCGCCGCGGCGGGCAGGTGATCGTTCTGGTCAAACCTCAATTCGAAGCGGGGAGGGAATTTGTTGGGAAGGGTGGGATTGTGCGCGACGAAGCGGCGCAACTTGGATCCGTAGAAAAAGTTAAGAGGACGCTGGAGAGCCTTGGCTGCTCGAGTCTCGACGTGATCGATTCGCCGATCCTTGGCGCGGAAGGGAATCGCGAATTCCTGCTGCGGGGAGAGTTCTAGGCCTCCGGACGGTCGGTTAAGGATTTCCCGCCGGATTCTGTACAATCTCTCTTTCGCTCTTTCATCATGGCAATCTCGCCCTCATCTTCCCAATCCAAGGTAGCGGCCATCATCTCTCGTCCGGCGCGGACCGAGGTGGCCGAGACTATCCCAAAACTCCTGGCCTGGCTGCATGCTCACGGCTATAGCGTGATCGTTGATCCGGAGACTGCCAAGTACTCGAACGGCGAAGAAGAAGTGGCGCGTTCGCAAATGTCGTCGCGGCCCCTCGATCTGGTGGTGGTGCTGGGCGGGGATGGTACTTTACTCTCCGCGGCCCGGGCCACCGCTCCGATTGATGTACCGCTGCTGGGCGTGAACCTGGGTTCGCTCGGCTTCCTTACCGACGTTCCGCTCTCTTCGCTTTTCGCCATGCTCGAAAAGATTGCGCAGGGGCGCGCCGCCGTGGAGCAGCGTTCGCTGATGCAGTGCGATTTGCTGCGCGGCGAACAGATACTGGGAAGCTATCTGGTTTTCAATGACGCGGTAGTCAACAAGACCGCTTTGGCTCGTCTGAATAATTACGATCTCTTCGTCGACTCGGTCTTCGTCTCGAGCTACCGGGCAGACGGAATGATTGTCGCCACGCCCACGGGCTCGACCGCTTACTCACTCTCCGCCGGGGGCCCTGTATTGATGCCGACGGTCAACGCTTTCGTGATCACCCCAGTAGCGCCACATTCGCTCACGCACCGGCCGCTCGTCGTGCCGGATTCGGCGGTGGTTGAAATTTTGTTGCGTAGTGACGAAGAAGTGGCGTACCTCAGTCTGGACGGGCAGCCGGGGCTGGATTTGTGTGACGGTGATAGAGTTCGGTGCCGGCGATCCGAACATAGCGTCAGCCTGTTTCGCACCGATCATGATTTCTTCCACGTGCTGCGGACGAAGTTGAAATGGGGAGAGAGGTAGGGTCACGTCGCGAGCTATCGGCCGCAGTTACAGCTCCGCCGCATACAGGTCGTGCGCTTTTTCTCGACGCCGGATAACCTTGGCAGACTTTCCTCGAACCAGAATTTCCGCGGGTCGCGGGCGCGAGTTGTAGTTGGATGCCAGCGCCATTCCGTAGGCCCCGGCGTCAAGAATCGCAAGCAAGTCGCCTTCTTCCAAATGCGGCAACTCGCGATCGCGAGCGAAGAAGTCTCCTGATTCGCACACGGGACCGACTACATCGATCGTTTCATTCTTTGCAGAAGACTGCTTGGTCTGCATGACGGGAACGATCTCGTGATACGCGCCATAGAGCGCGGGCCGAATCAGATCGTTCATGGCAGCATCTACAACCAGAAAATGTTTGCCGTCGTTCTCTTTTCTGTAAAGAACTGATGCAAGCAGAATCCCCGCCGGACCGATGATTGAGCGTCCGGGCTCGAGCAGCAAATGGACGTTCAGTCCGCGCAATGGACTGGTCACAGCCCGCGCATACCGCGAAACGCAATCGGAAAACTCCAAGCCGGGCTCGTGATACTCAATGCCGAGGCCGCCGCCGATGTCGACGTAGTCAATGGTGTGGCCATCCGCGCGCAACTCCCGAACCAGATCGGCCACACGATCGACGGCCTCGCCAAAAGGGGCAACATCGGTAATCTGGGAACCGATGTGAACGCTGACGCCAGCAACCTTCAGGTACTTTGCCTCAGAGGCTTGGGCGTAAAGCTCGCGTGCGCTGCCGATGGGTACGCCGAATTTGTGCTTGTGCAATCCAGTAGAAATATAGGGATGTGTGTCGGCGGCCACGTCCGGATTCACCCGAAGAGCTACTTGCGCGACCGTCCGGCGGCGGGCTGCACATTTCGCCAGTGCCCGCAACTCTGATTCACTCTCGACATTGAAGAGAAGGATGCCGGCCTGCAAGGCTGCGGTCAACTCTTTGCGAGATTTTCCAACTCCGGAGAAAACGACTCTTCTCGCTGCCCGCCGATTGGCAACTTGTACCCGTTCCAGTTCTCCAGCAGAAACCACGTCGAAGCCACAGCCTTTACGGGCGAGCATGCGCAGTATGCTCAGGTTGGAATTTGATTTTACGGAGTAACAAATTGTGTGGGGGAAATCGCGGAATGCATTTTCGAAGGCGGCCAGCCGCTCGAGGATAGCGGTTGCAGAATAAACATAGAGAGGCGTCCCGAAGCGCTTTGCGAGCTTTGCCAGAGGAATATCCTCGCAGTGCAGAGCGAACACTTCGCCGAGCGATCGTTGCTGGTGCTGGCGAAAAACGAAACCGGGCCGCTCGCTATCAGATACTCGGTTACGCCGGTTCATTTTCGTTTCGGGGAGCTGGAAGGCGGAGCGTCCTTCACTTTGATTGCAACTACCGTTTGGTCGTCAAAGGTTTCGACGCCAGCGGAGTGCTCGGCCACGGCTTTGAACAAAATATCGACAACGCAATCCGCCGAGCTACCTCCGCATTCCGCGATGAGTTTTTCTACCCGTCCCCGGCCAAACATTTCGCCGTTACGGTTGCGCGCATCCAGAATGCCATCGCTAAAAAAGACGAATACATCGCCGGGCTTCATTTTGAAGCGGAATTCGTCGTAATTCGCGTCGTCGAAGAGTCCGAGCGGTAAGCCGGTCGCTTCGATAACATGGTTTTTGCCGGCATGCACGTGAATTGGGCGCGGCAAGCCGGAGTTGGCGACCAAGAGCGTCCGGTGCTGATCGTCCCACACGGCATAGATGAGGGAGACGAATTGCGCTTCAATGCGGCGCTCCGCTAGGGACAGGTTCACCGCTCGGAGCATCTCGGCGGGGCCAGGCTCGATGGGGGCGTGTGAGCGGAGGATTCCGCTCACCAGGGCAGCATAAATCGCAGCGGGTGCTCCCTTGCCGCTCACATCGCCGATTACGATGCCGAGGCGCGAAAGCGAATAGGGAATGAAGTCGTAAAGATCCCCGCCGATGGCGCGTGCGGGAACAAATTTCGCCGCCAATTCCAGATTTGCCAACTTAGGAAGCGTCTGCGGCAGCAAGCGCATCTGCAGTTCCCGCGCTAGCGCCAAATCCCGCTCCAGGCGGCGTTCCTGGCGCGCAATCTCCTCGTAGAGGCGCGCGTTTTCGATGGCGATGGCTACCTGCGCCGCCAGTGTCATCATGGTGCGGCGGTGGTCGTCAGTAAAAAAGCCGCGGCGCGTGTGCTCCAAATCGAGCACTCCGATGACTTTGTCTTTGTAGATCAGGGGCACAGCCAGCTCCGAACGCGTTTCCGGATTGGCCTCGATGTAGCGGGGATCCTTGCTTACGTCAGGCACCAGAATCGCCTGTTTCGTTTCGGCGGCTTGGCCAACGAGGCCGCGTCCCAGTGGCACCTCGTGTTTCAGATGGATGCTCTCATGGAAGCGCAGCGAGAAACGATGCTGCAGTTTCTCGCCGGTTGAATCCAGCAACAGAATGCTGAACATCTGGTAGTCAATCAGCCGCCGCAGCAACTCCGCGACTCGGCTGAGGAGTTCATCCACATTCAGGATGGAGGATAGCTCCCGGGCAATTTCATTGAGCAATAACAGAATGCGGGCTTGTCGCGTGGTGCGAGTGTAAAGCTGGGCATTCTCGATGCCGCCCGCAATTCGAGAGGCGACCAAAGTCAGCAGGCGGCTGTGCTCCTCGTTGAAATAGCCGGGCTTCTGCGCCTCCAGATCGATTACGCCAATGACTCGATTCTTGGTGATGAGCGGCACGGCTAATTCCGAACGCACATTCGGTATAGCGGCGATGTAAGTTGGATCCTTGGTGACGTCATCCACCAGAACCGCTTGCCGCAACTGCGCGGCCTGCCCGGTGACTCCCTCGCCCACTTTGACGCGAGCCCGCTCGGCAAACTCGGGCGGGTAACCTACCTGGAAGCGAAAGCGCAATTCTTGTGTCTTCTCGTTCAGCAGAAGAATCGCGAAGATTTCATAGTCGATGACCTTGCGCACCACTTCGGCCACGCGGCGCAGCGTGGTATCGAGGTCGAGCGAGGTCGCCAGAACATCCGCGACTTCCAGCAGTAGTGGCTCAACAGGTAAATGATCTATAGGCTTGCTCAGAGGAGATCCCATGTTTTTTCTATGATAGCAGCCGTTTCTTTGAGTACCGAGTATCCAGGATTTGTTGCTAGCGACGCGGGATTGGTCTTCACTCCCTCGGCACGACGCATATATCGGCCAGATTCCGGTAGCGTTCGGCGTAATCGAGGCCATAGCCCACCACGAACTCGTCCGGAATGGTGAATCCGACGTAGTCGCCCTGGAGCGGAAGCTTGCGCCGGGAGGGCTTATCGAGCAGAGCGGCGATCTTCAGCGATCGAGGCTGGTGCGCCAGCAATAGCTTCTTCAGGACGGTCAGCGTCAATCCTGTGTCCAGAATATCCTCCACCACAATCACGTTCTTGTCTTTCATGGATTGGTCGACATCCTTCGTCAGCTTCACCTCGCCAGTGGAGTCCCAACCGCTCTTCAGTTCCTGAGTAGGACTGGGGCGATTACCGTAACTGGAGATTCCGACGAAATCAAACGTCGCGTCCAGGTTTACCTGTCGAGCCAAGTCGGCCAAAAAAATTGCCGAGCCTTTCAAGACGCCGACCAGAATCACCGGCTGCCCTGCGAAGTCGCGGGTGATGTCGGCGCCCAGTTCCGCGACGCGTTTTGTGATCTGCTCCCGCGAAATTAGCACCTTGAGTTCATTCATGGCGTTTCATATTAAACTAATTTCGGCCGCAGTCCATTGCCGGAGCGTATGACGAGTAAATTGCATAAGGGCTGCGGGGGAGCTATCGTCCATGAATTTGAAAGGCATTCAACTTACGTGGCTGGGCCACGCGACATTTCGCATTGAAACGCCGGGAGGGCAAACCGTCATTATCGATCCGTGGATCATGAACAATCCGGCATGCCCGCCGTCCGAGAAGAAGGTGAAAAAGGTGGATACACTTTTGGTCACACACGGGCACGGCGACCACATCGGCGATGCCGTGGAGGTCATCAAAGAACACAATCCGCAGGTTGTGGGCATCCCGGAGATGTGCGGGTGGCTGGAGAAAAAGGGCGCCAAGAACACCGCCATGATGAACAAGGGTGGAACGCAAAAGATTGGCGATATCAAAGTCACCATGGTGCATGCGGACCACTCCTGCGGTATCCAGGATGGCGACCAGATTATTTATGGAGGCGAAGCGTGCGGGTACGTGATCGAGTTTGAGAACGGCGTTAAGATTTATCACGCTGGCGACACGAGCGTATTCGGAGATATGGCGGTCATTCGCGAGCTTTACGCGCCGGAGATCATCATGCTGCCCATCGGCGATCACTTCACCATGGGGCCGCGCGAAGCAGCGTACGCCTGCAACCTGCTCAAGCCGAAAACGGTAATTCCCATGCACTTCGGCACCTTCCCGGTGCTCACTGGAAGTCCCGGGGAATTGAAGAAGCTGGTGACGGGCGTTGAGATTTTGACGATGAAGCCGGGCATCGCCCTCCACGATTGAAAAACTGATAACGGATCACAGAATCACAAATCCCGAGGTCATAAATTGCCTGCGAATAAAACGAAAAAAGAAAGTAAGCCCAGCTGGCGGCACTACAATTTCACCACCACCGGACCGGTCGACGATTATCTCTACTCGATGCTGCCCAAACGCGACCCAGTACTGGAGGAGATGGAAGAGTACGCCAGCAACCATAACGTACCCATCGTTGGTCCGGCCGTGGCGCGCGTGCTGCAGCAGCTTGCCTTGATGATCAATGCCAAAACGGTTTTCGAGCTCGGATCTGCGATCGGATACTCGACAATTTGGTGGGCGCAGGCAGTAGGAGAAAAAGGCCGCGTGATCTACACCGACGGTGATGCGAAGAATGCCGAGCGGGCGCGCGGTTATTTCGACCGGGCCGGCGTTTCCGACCGCATTACGCTGTACACGGGAGATGCGCTGGAAGTGCTCTCCGAACAGACACAGGAGTTCGACATCATTTTCAACGATGTGGATAAAGAGGATTATCCACGCGTGCTGAGAATGGTATCGCCGCGGCTGCGCAGGGGAGGATTGTTTATCACCGACAACGTTTTGTGGAGCGGCCGGGTCGCGGAGAAAAATCCCAAAGAATCTCGAACCAAGGCGATCCTGGAGTTCAACCGACTGCTTTATGGCTCGACCGATTTCTACACTACGATTTTGCCTATTCGCGATGGGCTGGCGGTCGCATTGAAGAAGTGATTCTTAGCGCGGGTCAAACCGACTTCACAGGAATCGCCAACAAGTCCTCCACCAGCCCAACCTCCTTTTGAAGAAAAGGTTCGGCGTAGGTGACGCCGCCGAGGGCACCGTAGTAGCGCGCCATCGACTCTACTCGTGCATGGATTTCGTCGTGCGCGGGGAAGAGGTCTTTGCCAGCCTCCTGATCGCTGAACTGCGATTTATACGCCAGGATGGAGGCGAACTTCTGCTCGAACTGCTGGGTGATATCGAACACGAAGGTGGGGCGCACGTCGTAGTAAAGCGTGGCGTAGATTATCTTGAAGGGACGATGAGGGGTGAACGGCTGAGAGCCGAGAGGCAACTTCGCGAGCCCGGCAAGAAAGCACGCTTCGTATCCGAGCACAGAGCAGGTGTAGTGATCGGGATGGCGTCCCTTCCAGTAAGGGAGAATCACTACGCGCGGGCGAGTCTCGCGGATCACGCCCGCAACTTTCAAGCGATTCTCCCAGGTGTTTTCGACGCGGCCGTCGGGGATGTCGAGAGCCCGGCGCCAAACGACACCGAGAATCTTCGCCGCATCCGCGGCTTCCCGGGCGCGATCTTCGGCGGTGCCACGGGTACCCATTTCGCCTTGCGTCAGATCGAGGATGCCGGTGCGCTGGCCACGTTGCGCCGCTTTCAACAGGGTGCCACCGCAGGTCTGCTCTACGTCGTCGCGGTGCGCGGCAATCGCCAGGATGTCGAGAGTCGATACGGACATGTGCTCCTGCTACTTCTTCCGTTCCACTAAATAACGCGCCAGTTCCTTGAGCGTGTCGGCTCGTTGTCCGAAGCTTTCCAACTCCGCAAACGCTGCGTTCACTAGGGCATCTGCCCGGTGCAAAGATTCTTCAACGCCGAACAGCGACGGGTAGGTTACTTTCTGAGCGGCCGTATCCTTGCCGGCAGTTTTGCCGAGCTGCTCGGAGCTTTGAGTCACGTCCAGCACGTCATCTACGATCTGAAAAGCCAGGCCGATCGACTGACCAAAGGTGCGCAGCTTCTCGACTTCACTGTTTTTTGCCCCGGCATAGAGACCCCCGCTTATCAGGCTCGCCGCAATCAGCGCGGCGGTCTTGGCGCGATGGATAAACTCCAGCATTTCGGCGGTGGGCTGGGTATGCTCGGCCTCCAAATCCACGACCTGCCCGCCAATCATGCCGTTGAGCGTGCCAGTGGCGCGCGCAATTTCTTCGATAATCCGCACTCTCGCCTCGGCGGGGCATTGCAGGCGCGCCAGAACTTCATAGGCCTGGGTTTGGAGGGCATCGCCGGCGAGGATGGCGATGGCATCGCCGAACACCTTGTGGCAGGTGGGACGCCCGCGGCGGAGATCGTCGTTGTCGAGTGCGGGAAGATCGTCGTGGATCAGCGAATAGGTGTGCAGCATTTCAAGCGCCGCGCCCAGTTCTTCGATTTTCGGCGGCAATGATCCTGCGATCATGCGACCGGCCTCCATGCAGAGCACCGGCCGCAGGCGCTTCCCCCCGGCAAAAACACTGTGGCGCATGGCCTTGTGAATAGAAACGGGGTGTTGAGTTTCCAGCGGAATCAGTCGATCCAGCGCGGCGTCGGTTCGCGCCTGTCCTTGCTCGAGAGTTTCTTGCAGCATTGCGCAGTGAGTATAGCAAGGCGCAGGTGCGCGAAGCATCCTTACGGGGTGGGAAAAGACTGCCAGCTCTAAAGATTCCGATAAAACTCGCCGATAAACTCATCACCACGATCGTGAGACTGAGTGAGCGACATCCGCGACCCGACTTGTGACAGAGGGCAACGAGAGAGAAGAAATGAAACTCACACTTGGAAAGAAGCTGGGGCTGGGTTTTGGAGTGATCCTCAGCCTCATGGTATTCAGTGCCACGGTGACCTACGTGAAGGCCGGCAAGATCAAGCGCAGCCAGGACGCGGCTTTCGAGGTGCGCGTGCCGTCACTCAAAGCTGCGATCAGGCTGCAGCGGGATTTGAATCAGACCCAGGTCAAAGGTCGCCAAGCTATTCTTGCCGGGACCCAGCCGGTCCGGCTAGCGGAGACGAAAAAGCTGTTCGATGGAACCTGGAGCGATATTGAAAAGGACATGGCGGGGATGGACCAGTTGGCTCCGAAGTGGGAGCAGGAGAATCGAGACCGGTTAAACGAAATGAAGAAGCAGCTTCCCTTGCTGCGCGCGGTTCAGGAAGCCGCGATCAAGCGGGCTGCAGGCCGTGAGCACGGGGCTGTGGTGAAGGCGGGTAATGACTCCGCCGAGGGGGCAACGCCGATCAACATCGGGCTGAAGAAATCGCTTGGGACGATGGCGGAATCGTTTGACAGATCAGTAGACCAGAGCCGGGAAGAGCTGAACGCAGACAACCGCTCCCTCAACCTGACGATGGGCCTGATTACGTTGGCGGGATTGGGCGTCGGAATCTTCGTGGCCATTTTCTTGGGCCACAATATTGCGGGAGCGATCCGATCTGTCCTGAATCAGGCGGAGGCCATTGCTGCCGGTGACTTGACCCGTGATGACCTCAAGGTTTCCAGCCGGGACGAATTGGGGGAACTGACGGCTGCGATCAACGGGATGAGTGGCGGCTTGAAACGCATGATCGTGGCCATCATGGACCATTCTGCTCACGTAGCCAGCGCCAGTGAGGAACTTTCCTCGTCGGCTACGGTGCAGGCGCAGGGAGCCGATACGCAGAAAGATCAAACCACACAGGTTGCGACCGCTATGCAGGAGATGTCCGCCACGGTTCATGAGGTCTCGGAGAACTCGCTGAAGGCTGCGAATGCATCTCACAACGCTGCCCAAGCAGCCCGCCAGGGTGGTCAGACTGTGCAGGAGACGCTGGCTACCATGCGCAGCATCGCCAATTCCACGTGCAAGGTCGCAATGCGAATTACCGAACTGGGCAAGAGTTCAGAGAAGATCGGCAGAATTGTTGCTGTGATCGACGACATTGCCGATCAGACCAACCTGCTGGCTCTGAACGCCGCGATTGAGGCGGCACGGGCTGGGGAGCAAGGCCGCGGCTTTGCCGTAGTAGCGGATGAAGTTCGAAAGCTTGCCGAACGCACCGCCCAAGCCACGAAAGAAATTGCCGTGATGATCGGGTCGATCCAGGTCGAAACCAAGAGCGCGGTCGAGGCAATGGAATTGGGCAACCGGGAAGTGGAAAGAGGCGTCAAGAAAACGTCGGCTTCGGGTGCAGCACTCGAAGAGATTATCAAAATGTCAGACGATGTGGGCGGCATGATTGCACAAATTGCAACCGCAGCCACCGAGCAATCCAGCGCCACCGAACAGATCAACGCCAGCGTCGCCCAGATCTCGAGCGCCACTCAGGAATCATCCGTCGCCGCCGGGCAGACGGCGAAGGCGTGCAGCGATCTTTCCGGGATGGCTCTCGATCTGCAGAATATCGTGAGCCAGTTCAAATTGGATTCCGGCGGCTGACGGAAGGCCGCCGTAGCAGGCGCAAGCTAGGCGGAACGTTTCATTCCAAACGAAAAACGAGGACGCCGGGAAGCGCCCTCATTTCAACAATACAGTCGATTTATGCTGCCGCGGCCTGAGCGATCGCTACGCTTCGCAAGACCGACGTAAGAACATTTTGAACGTCATCGGAACCGCACACATCGCTAGCGCCAGCTTCCAGCGCGTCGATCCACAACTGCTCATCCGGGATGCGATGAGTGCACACAATCGGAAGCGACGGAAAATCATGGTGCAGGTTGCGTACGTCGGTGAGACGCGAGTATTCCATGTCGAGGACAACGACTTCCGGACGGTTCTTGGCGACACGCTCGCGAAGTTCGTCGCCAGAGTGGGTCAGGTGTACAGCGTGGAAATGGGAGGAGAGTTTACCCGCCAGACACTGCGCGACCCTGGGATCGCTTTCCAGAACTACCACATTAAAGCCCATAGATCCTCCTGACTTAAAACCGTCAGTAACGGCGGACTAGGGCTGCGGGGAAGGGTTCAAAACCACTACTCCACAGACATTTACAATCAAGCTCCAATTGCGGATCGGCTGCCTATCTGCGGGCGGGCGCTTTTTCCGCCAAGGGCTCAAACGGCTCGGCCTGGAGCTTCCCATTTTTCTTGAGCAAAATCTCAACCTTGCCTTCCGCCTGCTCCAGTTCCTTGCGGCAAGCGGAGGAAAGATTCATTCCCTCTTCAAAGAGGGTGAGAGACGTCTCCAAAGGCACATCTCCCTTTTCCAGCTCCTGGACAATTTTCTCCAGTCGCTGGAGGCATTCTTCAAACTTGGCCAACGGGGTTTCGCTCCACCTCTATTGTAATGCTCCTGATCGCTGCGGATGTCCAGTTTTTTATTGTGAATATTTAGAGAAAATAGACCTTCGTGCAACCATTTGGGGAAATCTAAGCCGAAGCAGGACTTTTTGTTCCGAGAGCTTCGAGAACATCCACCGCCGAGCTGTAGCGGCCCTGGGGAGCGCTGATCTGCGCCCCTTGCACGGTATGGCGGACAGCAAGCAGCATCTCCCGGGCAATGGCCACACCTTCGGCTCTTGCGGCTTCCGGAGTTTGAGCCTTGGCCATGCGTTCCAGGATCGAATCCGGAACCGAAACGCGCAACTCGTTCTTCATAAACTCGGCGTTGCGGACGCTGACCAGCGGCCAGATTCCGGCGATGACCGGAATTCGACAGTGCTCGATGCGGCGCAGAAAGTTTTCCAAGAGGCGAATATCGAATACAGGCTGGGTGACCGCATACTCAGCGCCGGCAGCTACTTTGTATTCAAAACGGCGAATTTCTTCATCGAGGTCCGTGAGCCCAGGATTCGCGCCTACGCCGATGACAAATCCGGTGCCGGTGCCGATGGGGTTTCCGCCCAGGTCCAGACCGCGGTTCAAGTTGTGGACGATGTTCACCAGGCCGATGGCATCGACATCAAAGACCGCCGTCGCATCGGGATAGTTGCCCATCTTCGGCGGGTCGCCCGTGATACAGATCAGGTTCTTGATCCCGACGGCAGCCGCTCCCAGAAGATCACTCTGGATGCAAAGCACATTGCGGTCGCGGCAGGTGTAATGCAGAATGGCGTCGATTCCCGCCTCGCGCTGTACCAACAATGAAAGCGCCTGATTGCTCATGCGTGCCGAAGCCCGCGGGCTGTCGGGAATGTTGACCGCATCGACACCTACGGATTTCAGAAAACGTGAACCCTCCAACTCTTTGCTGATGTCCGTTCCCTTCGGAGGAACCACCTCGACCATGGTTACGAACTCGCCGCGGGCAAGTTTGGCCCCTAACAGGGACCGCTCCTCCAAAGATTGCGCCGGTGTCGCTACCGGCGAAGCTGCGCCTCCCGCGACGTGACCCGGATTCAACTTCCCCCTGGCCTCACCGACTCGCAGCGCGGACTTCATCACCCGGATGTGGTCGGGAGTAGTTCCGCAGCATCCTCCGACGATGCGGACTCCGGCTGCGACAAACTTGCGCGCATAACTGGCCATGTATTCCGGAGAGCACAAGTAGATATTTCTGCCCTCCACCGAGCGCGGAATGCCCGCGTTGGGTTGCGCGGCCAGCGGAAGGGAAGTGGCGGCTCGGACGCGCTCGATGGCGTCGAGCATAGCCACTGGACCCACGCTGCAGTTGCAACCGATCACGTCCGCTCCCCATTCTTCGAGGTGGGGCGTGAATGTTTCGGGGTCGGAGCCATCGAGGCAGTTGCCATCTTCATCGATCGTCACCTGCACGACGAGAGACAATTTTCCTCCAACGTCTTTTGCGGCCAGCATGGCCTGATGAAGTTCTTCGAGATATCCGAAAGTTTCCAGGATCAGGAGATCAACGCCGCCCTCCGCCAGGGCCGCGATTTGCTCGCGGAATGCCTGGCGGGCTTCCTCAAACGAAGTTTTTCCCAAGGGCTCAATTCTTGTCCCTAATGGGCCAACTGATCCCGCCACCCACACATCGAAGCTCTTGGCGGCTTCGCGCGCCAGCTTTGCACCCATCCGGTTCATGTCACGTACTTTGTCAGCCAGGCTATGCCGTGCGAGCCGGAAGGAATTCGCGCCAAAAGTATTGGTTTCAATAATTTCAGCCCCGGCTTGCAGGTATTCGTGATGAATGGCACGAATCAGGTCGGGTTGCGATAGATTGAGCTCGTCATAGCAGCGGTTGATAAAGACGCCTTTGGAATAGAGCAGCGTCCCCATCGCGCCATCGCAGAGAACCGGGGAATGTTTGATGCGTGCAAGAATATCTTCCGCCATATTGAAAGCATACAAGATGAACACAAAATCTTGCATCTGAAGGGAAGAGTACGAATGGAGCGGATGTCGAATAAGGTGCTCTGCATGGGGCTCTGCTATAATCCGCTATTTCGCACTTAAATCTCTGGTTTTCCTGTAGTTAGGAGCCTGACGTTTGAAGAAATCCGCTCTTTTGTTGGTTGTACTCGCCGTTGCCACTTCTACTCTTGTCTCCTGCGGCAACTCATCGACGGCGGGGTCCAAGCCTCCGAGTAATTTGACCGAACGCGTTCTCGTTTCACAGAGCGTCTCCAGTGCCACTGCGTCGGGAGGATTGGTAATCATCGACGGCCAATACGATACGCTGGGAAGAGGCGAAATCGGCGCCGGTAACTCACCGGGCTTGATGGCCATTTCTGCCGACCGGGCAACCTTGCTGGCCTTTGATTCTTCGGCGAACAAGGTCGAGGTCGTCAACACCACAAAGGAAACGCTGACCGGCGGCATCCAGCTTCCGGGGTCGACGATGAGCATGGTGGTACCGCAGCCTGGCGCCGGCTACGCCGCTGTGCCTTCAGCTCCGCTGACCGGGACGTCGCCCGGCGCAGTAGTGGCGATGAACCTTACGTCCGGCGGTATCACGGCGACAATCGGTGTGCCGAACGCGCAGACCGTGGTATCAAATCCCAGCGGAACGCAGCTGCTGGTTTTCAGTAACGACTCAGATGCAGTGACGGTCGTTTCGCCGGCGCTCTTGAACACCGCCAGTCCAGTCACGCTCACGGTGCCGCTGTGTACGGGGTGCCGTCCGGTGAATGCAGTGTTCAGCAGCGATGGGAGCACTGCCTATGTGTTGAATTGTGGGGCCGAATGTGGGGGCACGCAAGCCAGCGTGCAGATTCTGGACATGGCCGCCACTCCGCCGACACCAGGAGCTTCGGTAAACGTCGACGGCGCAACGATCGCGTTTCTGAGCGGGTCAACCCTTTACGTAGCCGGCAATTCGCCAACCAATTCCGCCTGCAGCGGCGAGACCACCGCGGCCACCGTTTGCGGACGTCTCGATCTGGTGAACCTCAATTCGATGACCGTGACTGGCAGTGCGGTCATTACCGACGGCTACCATGACCGTATCGACATGGGCAACGGCGGCCAGCTTTTCATTGGCTCGATGAACTGCACCAACATTGGAAATGTCAATAATGTCGCCGGCGAGGTACGCGGTTGTCTCTCGATTTACAACACGACGAACGCGAGCGTGGTGATTCCTCCGGACAATGGCGACGTGACTGGCTTCCAGAGCTTTAACGGCCGCTATGTGGAGTACGTTGCCGAGGGCGGCAACCTGCGTGTCTACGATTTATTCACCGATGCTCTGCTTCCTCCCAACCAATACATTGAGACCGGGACGATCATCATCCCAGGCTACATCACCGACGTGAAAGCTATCGACTTTTTCTAACGTGCAGCCGGATTATTTGGCAGGGTGCAGAGTCATGCGGTGTACGCCGGAGCTCTCCACCGCTTGCGCCGTGAAAGGCAACGGGAACGTCGAGCCTTCATACCAAGCGTTCCACTGATCCATGTAGAAGGGACTCAGGAAATTTCCGCCCTGGCCGGTTACGGTATTCAAGGTGGATTGATCGAGGTCTGCCAGATTCGCGGTAAAGCGCTCGGAGGGCCCGTGATGACGGGTCACAGCCTTGACCGTGTAGCCGCTGCCCGATTGCTCCTTTACGCCCGGTGCTGCCCAGCGCTTCAGCAGAGGAATTTTGCTCAGAATCGGGTGCTCAATTTCAACCGCGTTGACCGCACCCCAATGCCACAATGAGAGGTCCTTTGGGGCATCTGGTTTGTTTACCGCAGCTTCTACAGCGGCCGTCAGCAGTTCTTCATAGTTCGGATATTTTTCCGGCAGCCAGCGCTTGGGTTGGTGCAGCATGACATTCTGCAGCCACACGGTTCGCATCTCCCAGGCGTAGCTCTTCCAGCTTAAGGTTTCCTTTTGCTGTTTTGGATCCTCTGGCGCGCTTCCAAGGCGGGGTTCTAGCAACAAGCGCGTCAACTGCTCTGCAGAGCGCACAGCAATAGTCGGTGCGGCGCCGGAGGCGAGCATGCGCCCGTCCCAGTTGCGCATCAAGTCAGCGGCTTGCTTGGCCCGCACGGAGGGCTTGGATGCGTGGTCGACGGCGTACACGAATCGTTCCGCTGCAAACAAATCATTTTCCGATTGAACGTCGTTCTCCAGCGCTAGCATGTCGGAGGGCGCGAATTTTCTACCAGACTCCAGCACGTGATAAATGCGCGCGGTGCGCCACGGTGCCTCCCACTCCACGCTGACCGAATAGGGATATCCATCCGGCGTGATGCGGCCGTTTGCGGTTGCGATTACGCCCGAGGGAGGGTTGTAAACATTCGGCAGCTTGTCGAAGGGAATGTAGCTGGTCCATTCGTGGGCGTCGTCGGCGCCGCTGACTGGGAGGCTGCCATCGCCGGAAGCGCGGATTGGAATATGTCCGGTGGTCTGGTACCCGATGTTGCCATCGACGTCGGCATAGACGACATTCTGTCCGGGAGCGTCAAGCTGGGAAAATGCTTTGCGAAAATCCTCCCAGTTCTCCGCGGTATCAACATCGAAAAATGGCATGCGAAGGCCATCGTAGAGCGTCCAGCGCAGTGCCACCTGACGCGTTTCGCCGGGAATCAACTCGCTGATAATCGGCCCATGCCGCGTGATCTCCACATCCACCGTGACATCTGATTTTCCTTTGACGTGAATCACCTCTTCGCGGTGCTCCGGCTGCTGCCAGCCTTGCGGCGTCTGGTATGCACCCTGGGGGTTAAAGGTTTCGATGAATGCGTCGGTGACGGTGGGGCCGACGTTGGTGAATCCCCAGGCGATGCGCTGGTTGTGGCCGACAATCACGTAGGGCATCCCCGGCAGCGTCACGCCGGCCACATCTAGAACTCCGGATTTCAGATGCGCCTCATACCACAGGTTCGGCATCTGATGGCCGAGATGCATATCGTTTGAGAGCAGGGGCTTTCCTGTGACAGTGTGCGCTCCGGACACTACCCAGTCATTCGATCCGTTCACGGCTTCGGGAGCGTGCTGCGCCCAAAGCTCTAGCGCACGGTCGCGTTGGGTTACAGCATTGTCAGGACCTGAATCGTCATCGTCGTCATCGTCATCATCGGAGTCGCCCTGATTCGGCTGATTCTCGTTGATGTCCTCGCGCATGACGGTGGGCGGACGATCATGCCAGGAGCGGTTTACATATAAATCGGCAGTCAACTCCGGCCCCAGCTTCGCCAGGATTTTTTCCCGCGTTAGCGAGTCTTCGAAGGTGTAGAAGTTGAGGTCCTTCACCATCTGGTTGGCAATTACGATAGAGTCCTCCGCTTGCCACGGCTTCGGCCGGTACTTCAGAATGCGGAATTCGATGGGAAGGGATTTTTCGTGGGCTTCGATGAAGGCATTCACGCCGCGCGCGTAGGCATCAAAGTAAGAGCGGTCTCGCGGGGTAGCCAGGGCGAGTGATTTCTTCGCCGCCGCCCGGAGTCCAAGAATGCGCTGTTCGCGATCGATCTTGAGCGTGTCTTCGCCCAAAATCTCGGATAATTCCCCGGCGGCGAAGCGACGCATCACATCCATCTGCCAGAGGCGGTCCTGCGCGGTCACGTAGCCTTGCGCAAAAAATAAATCCTCCAAGGTTGCCGCTTCGATGGTAGGAACCCCGTGAGTGTCGCGCGTTACCTTCACCAGCGCGGATAAACGCCTTACAGGGAGATTCCCATCGAGCTGGGGCAGGGCAGAGCGAGCTACGAAATAGGCGTAGGCGATCGTGGATGCAGCCGCTAGCACCAGGATCGCGAGCAGCCAGAGGAAAATGCTTAGTCCGGGCGAACGCCGGGATGCAGGGGCGCCAGTTGCGATGAAGGTACTCATGAGCAACTTGATTCTAGGGGGAGACGGGCATAAGGCACAAATGAGGCCGTATTTTGCTTGGGAGCGCGTCTTTCAAAATGAATTTTATCTGCAAGATGCACGGATGCTATCCTGAGCTTTCATGCTGCAGAAACGCATCGATGACCAGCCTTCAATCTCGCGCGAGATGGTGCGCGAAGCGCAGGGCATTCTGCATCAGCACCTCAAGCGGGTCGGGCTGAAGCAGACGGCGCAGCGCGATACGATTTTGCGGACATTTCTGGAGACACGCGATCATCTCTCCACCGATGAACTGCACCGCCTGGTGCAGAAAAAAGACGCCGGCATTGGCTATACCACGGTGTATCGGACGCTGAAATTGCTAGCCGAGTGCGGACTGGCCAGCGAGGTCGCCTTCCACGACGGCATTGCCCGTTACGAGCACCAGTACAACCGGCGCAGCCATCACCACATGGTCTGCACGGAGTGCGGAAGTTCGGTGGAATTCTTTTCCCGCGACGTGGACTTGCTGGAACAGGAAATCGGACGCCGCCACAACTACGCCACAACCCGCCATACCTTTCAGATCTATGGGGTCTGTGAAGACTGCCGGAAGAAGCAGCAACGGGCCTGAGTCTCTGCTCATCTTATTGCGAGGCTGAGCCGTTGATCATGCAATGCCGGCGCGAGCCGGTGACGTCGGTCTTGACGAGACCGGTTTCGTCGGAGCAAAACGATTCGCTGCCAGTGCGGTCGCGAGCCATGGGTAAGCCAACACCAAGTAGTGCAGGTTACCGCTGCCTGCGGCGTCTGCGCGGCAGCCTGATAACTCAAATACGTATCCGTTCTTTTGCCCACTTGACAATTGCTTGTCGATCGATCCGGCTGCAACCAGATCGGACAGCCTGCAAGTGTAGCCGGCATCGGGATGCGATGCAGAGTAACTGTTCTCAGCTGCGACGAGTTGCCGAACCGAAAAGATTGCCGATGATTCATTCGCTGCCATGCCGGCGCGCAGAATATTGGGAATCGCAATCACGGCACAGATTAGGATGACCGGAATAATCGCCAATCCGACGTAGCCTAAGACTAGTCCTGTGATCGCGATGCCTTCGCCTTTCAAGCGGCCTGCGCTCTTGCGGATCTCCGAGACCGAGAGATGGCCGAATATGATCGCCAGGATCGACAACGGAAACGCAAACAGGAAAAGGCCGCAAATAAGGCTGGCAATGGCCATACTGCTGGTCTGCGCTGGAAAAATCGTGCCTTCGGCTGCTGGTCCAACCGCGGGCGGTGACGTCGAGACAGCAGAAACATTGCTCCCGCATACCCTGCAGAATCTCTCACCGACTGGCACACTGTTTCCGCAGGCTGAACAGAACAAGCTGGTCTCCGATCCTGAATTGGGAAAACACAGTACGCCGAGAGGCCATCGGGGTCAATCTGGCGATCGCGCCTTGCCTTCCCTCAACAGGAGGACTTTTACGGTCTGGCAGCAATTATCAGGTATTCCTAGTCTTGGAAGGCGTATGCTTTTGAACGGCGGCTTGAGTCGTTCCGACTCAATTGTGAGCTGATGCACTTCGCGAGGCGTCTCCTATGCGAAGCGACTCTTGCTGTAACCCTATGATTCAAAAAGCAAGTAACTGCCGTGACAAGGATCACCCCGGCGGGTGCTCCGGGTCATTGCTTGTTGCGGGGATAAGAGCAGAATTAAGGGTTTCATAACTCACACACTTACGGAGGTAGGACCATGACGTCTGGCACTCTGACATCGCCCGGAATCAAGGCTCCGGGCGACTACATTGACGATGTGATGATTAGCGTAAAGGCGAAGAATCCAGCCGAGCCTGAATTCCATCAGGCGGTTCGGGAAGTGTTCGATTCTCTACGGTTAGTGCTGGCAAAACATCCGGAGTATCAATCCAACCGCATCCTCGACAGGGTGGTGGAACCGGAGCGCGTATTGATGTTCCGCGTGCCCTGGGTCGACGACCAAGGCGCGGTGCAGGTAAACCGCGGCTTCCGCATTGAGATGAACAGCGCGATCGGACCTTACAAAGGCGGGCTGCGCTTCCATCCGTCGGTGAACCTCGGCATTCTGAAGTTCTTGGCGTTCGAGCAAGTATTCAAGAATTCGCTTACCACGCTGCCAATGGGCGGCGGCAAGGGCGGGTCGGATTTCGATCCCAAGGGCAAGAGTGACAACGAAGTGATGCGCTTCTGCCAGAGCTTTATGACGGAACTGCAGCGGCACATTGGACCGGATACGGACGTTCCCGCGGGCGACATCGGCGTGGGCGGGCGAGAAATCGGCTACCTGTTTGGGCAGTACAAGCGGTTGCGCAATGAATTCACCGGCGTGCTCACGGGCAAAGGGTTGGGATGGGGCGGATCTTTAATTCGTCCAGAGGCGACCGGCTATGGTTGCGTGTATTTTGCCGAAGAGATGTTGAAGAGCCGCAAGGACAAGCTGGAAGGGAAGCTCTGCCTGGTTTCAGGCAGCGGCAACGTCTGTCAGTACACGATCGAGAAACTGCTCGACTTCGGAGCGAAGCCGCTGACCGTGTCCGATTCGAACGGCGTGATCTACGATCCGGATGGGATCGATCGCGAGAAGCTGGCTTACATTCTCGAACTGAAGAATGTGAAGCGCGGCCGCATCCGCGATTATTCGGATCGCTACAAGAAAGCGATCTTCATGCCGACGGATGTGAAGCTGGAGCACAACCCGCTGTGGAACATCAAGGCTGATTGCGCATTCCCCAGCGCCACGCAGAATGAAATCACCGCGAAAGATGCGGCGAACCTGCTGAAGAATGGCATCAAGCTGGTGGCGGAAGGCGCCAACATGCCAAGCACGCTCGATGCAACCAAGCTCTTCCTGGATGCCAAGATCCTGTATGGTCCGGCGAAGGCGGCGAATGCGGGTGGCGTGGCTACGTCTGGTCTTGAGATGGCGCAGAACAGCGCACGGCTGAACTGGACTCGGGAGGAAGTGGATGACAGACTGCACAAAATCATGATCTCCATCCATCGCAATTGCTACGAGACGGCCGAGAAATACGGCACGCCCGGCAACCTGGTGAACGGCGCCAACATTGCCGGGTTCCTGAAAGTAGCCGATGCAATGCTGGATCAGGGCTTGGTGTAATTGTTCAAGCCTGAAATGACTGGGTGCCCCACGCTTGTCCCTGCGCCTTTTGCAGGGACAGGGTGGGGATTTTGACTTTCGAGGTGCGAATCCGAGAGAGAAAGCTCAGTCTTCAAATCTCTAAATCAAAGTCCCCACCCTGTCGCCAAAAACGCGACAAGGATGGGGCACCCCCATCTTCTGTCGTCTGAGTTTTCGCGTAGGATACTGCCACATGGCCGTCCGCTCCATGACCGAGCCTTTTCTCGATGCCGAAGCGCGCCTGGAGGGCTTCGACAACCTGATGCCCTTCAAGGTGCAGAACATCCTGCTGGTCTCGAGCCTTTACGACTCTTTCATCCTGCGTGAAGATGGTCGGCTCAACGAGCTCCTGATTGACGAATCGCTCGAACTGAACCTGCGGCAGATTCCCGGCATCACCCATGTTTCGAGTTGTGCCGAGGCGCTGGAGATGGCGCGCTCGCAGCCGCGCTTCAATCTGATCGTCACCAACCTGGCGGTAGCCGATATGACGGCGGCGCAGCTGGCGCACGAAGTGAAGCGTAGTGGCCTCGATGTTCCAGTGGTCGTGCTCGCTTACGACTATCGCGAAGTAAAGAACTTTATCAGCCGAAATCCGGTCACCGATGTCGAACGAATCTTTCTGTGGCAGGGGAATGCGCGCATTCTGATCGCCATCGTCAAATACATTGAAGACAAGCGAAACGTTCTACACGACACGCGAGCGATGGGAGTACCGGTGTTGCTGGTGGTGGAGGACAACATCCGCTATTACTCGTCGTTCCTGCCGGTGATCTACACCGAGCTGATCAAGCAATCGCGACGAGTCATTCAGGAAGGGATCAATGTTGCGCACAAACTGGTGCGGATGCAGGCCCGCCCGAAGATTTTGCTGAGTTCGAACTTTGAAGATGCGGCGCAGCTGGTGCAGGAGTACCGCGATTATTTGATTGGTTTGGTATCGGACGTTGAATTTCCATGGGAGGGCAAACTCAGTCCGGAGGCTGGCTTTGAGCTCGCTCGATTAATGAAAGCATTGGTGCCGGATGTGCCGGTTGTGCTGCAGACCAGCCGCACTGAGTTTCGTCCCCGGGCTCTGGCTGCAGGATACTCGTTTCTGCGAAAGCGCTCGCCGACATTGTTGAAGGACTTGCGGCGAATTCTCACCGAGCAAGTTGGCTTTGGCGATTTCGTATTTCGTCTGCCTGATTTAAGGGAAGTGGGCCGCGCTAAAGATTTAAATGAACTCGAGGAACAACTGCAGACAGTTCCCGCCGAGAGCCTGATGTACCACGCTCAGAGCAATCACTTTTCCCATTGGCTGATGGCGCGAACCGAATTTGCTTTGGCAGCCAAGCTGCGACCGCGCAAGGTTTCGGACTTCGACGGTCCGGAACATTTGCGCCGTGATGTGATCGCATCGATCAAGGACTACCGGCGCGAACAGAGTGAACTGCTAATCGGCGACTTCAACGCCGAAACCTTCAAACCCTCCGAATCAGGTTTCTTGCGCATCGGTTCGGGATCATTGGGCGGTAAGGCCCGCGGTCTCGCCTTCGTGCGTCATCTCCTGCGCAAGAATCGCATCACACGCCGCTTTCCTAACATTCGTATCGCGGTGCCGGCGGCTCTAGTGCTGGCAACAGACGCTTTTGACCAATTCATGGCCGAGAATAATCTGTTGGACTTCGCATTGGGATGCGACGATGACGATGAAATCCTGCAGAGATTTCTCGCCGCTCCGCTCCCCGAGAAGTTGCAAGACGACCTGCAGGCCTTCCTCGAACAAGTCACATATCCACTCGCAGTGCGCTCTTCCAGCTTGCTCGAGGACTCGCAGTACCAGCCTTTCACCGGAGTGTATGAGACGTTCATGCTGGGCAACCAACAGCCTGATTCCAGAGCGCGTCTCGCGGAGTTGATTGACGCCATCAAGCGTGTCTACGCCTCTACCTTTAGCCGCCACGCCAAGGCCTACGTGCGCGCCACGCCTTATCGGCTCGAAGAAGAAAAGATGGCTGTGATTGTGCAGCAACTCGTCGGAGCGGTGCACGACCGACGCTTCTACCCGGATTTCTCGGGCGTGGTGCGCTCGCACAATTTCTATCCCGTGCCGCCGATGAAGTTTGCCGATGGAATCGCAGCCGTGGCGCTCGGTCTTGGCCGGTCGGTGGTCGATGGAGGAAAGTGTCTGAGCTTCTGTCCGCGGTATCCACAGAATCTGGTGCAATTTTCGTCGGTGGAAGATATCCTCGCGAACTCGCAAACGGAATTCTGGGCGCTCTCCTTGAACGGCGTTCCCGAGGGATGCGCCGGCCATCTCCACGAGATGCGTTTCGGCCTGGACGTCGCCGAGGCCGACGGCACCTTGCCTCCAGTCGGCTCCACCTACTCGGACGATAACGAAGCGGTGTATGACGGTGTGAGCCGCCCAGGCGTACGCATCGTGAGCTTCGCGCCCATGCTCAAGCACAATCTATTTCCGCTCCCAACGATTCTTGAGACCCTGGTGAAGGCGGGGGAAAATGCTCTGGGCATTCCTGTGGAAATTGAGTTTGCGGTCCGGTTGCCTCGGCAATCAGGCGAAGCTGCTGAGTTCGGTTTCCTGCAGATTCGCCCGCTGACTCTTTCGCGCGATCACCAGGATTTGTCGGTCGGCAATGTTGATCCGCGAGAACTCCTCTGCCAGAGCAACAAAGTGCTGGGCAACGGGCGCATCGAGAATCTGCTTGACGTCGTCGTCGTCGATTCGCAGCGCTTCGAGCGCAGCCGCAGCCAGGAAGTGGCCAAAGCCGTCGCACATTTTAACGGATTGCTGAGCGCCGACAATCGTCCATATCTATTGATTGGAGTGGGCCGCTGGGGATCGAACGATCCTTGGTTGGGAATTCCAGTGGAGTGGGATGAAATCTCAGGCGCGCGTGTGATTGTTGAAGCGGGATTTCGGGATTTTCGCGTGACGCCTTCGCAAGGCAGCCATTTCTTCCAGAACCTCACCGCATTCCAGATCGGCTACTTCACGGTGAATCCGGATGCCGGAGAAGGAACGGTCGATTGGGAGTGGCTGACCGAGCAACCACCCGTGGATGAAGACGGATGCGTCCGCCATCTGCGATTCGAAACGCCCGTGCGCGTGATTATGAACAGTCGAACCAGCCAAGGAGTTATCTTCAAGCCGGCAGGTTAAAACCGGAGGCAGCCACTCTCCCTCTGTAGTTGCGACCAACCTCGAAAATTGCCGAAAACCCGTTGCCCAAACATGCTCGAACGGTCTTTACCGCGTCGATACCCTACGCGACCTGAAAACCATGGGCGTGGACGGCCCGCTCGCCCCTAACTGCATCCTACTGGTAAAGTGGGGAGAGACGGTCCCTCGCTTGCGACACGATCCGAGCGCGGATTCATCCTGGAACATGTGGGAGAAACTGACCGCAGAATCGCAAACGACTCGTTATAGCGGAATTTCATAAGGTCGGCACACTGGCGGGATTGTGAAGTCTGTTCGCGCAGAATGGACCGCCAACAGTGGACGGCCAACATCGCCTCGGCGACACCTTAATCAACTGGACCTGGAGCCTTCATTAATTTGAAACTGAGCCATTCAGCGCGTATAGGCCTACTAATCGTGTCAATCTTATCCTCTGTGGCTTTTTGCGCAGGTCAAAGCGCGCCGCAGACTCAAACCTCGGACCCTGCCCAATCGCCAGCGACCAGTTCTTCGAGGCAGGATAAACCCGGAGACCCATCGTCTGCCCGGGGTGACTCTCCGGACCCAAGCAGTCCGGTCCAACAAGATACAAAGAAGGGCAAAGACGACCGCATGTTTTACGTGATGCCGAACTACTTGACGGTAGATGGTCAATCGCAGGTGCCGCCAGTCTCCGGGAAAGAGAAGTTCGCGATGGCAGCGAAAGGTTCCTTCGATCCCTATGAATTCACGATCGTAGGTATTGTGGCGGGCATTCGCCACTCGGAAAATTCCCCTCCGGAGTTCGGACAAGGATTCATGGGGTATTCGAAGCGTTATGGAGCGGCTTTCGGGGATCAGGTGGATGGCAATGTCATGGTTGGCGGCGTTTACCCCACGTTGCTAAAAATTGATCCTCGCTATTTTCGATTGGGCAGAGGCTCGTTCGTGCACCGCTTTGGCTATGCCATCGACCGGATCTTCATCGCTCGAAAAGACTCTGGGGAGCACATGTTCAACATTCCCGAGTTCGCGGGCAACGCAACGGCGATTGCCATTTCCAATGTCTATTATCCCACCGCCGATCGGAACTTTTCAGAGAATATCAACAATTGGGGAACACAGATGGGCCTCGACGCCTTTGGAAATGAGCTGAAGGAGTTTTGGCCCGATATTCACCGCTATGTGCAGAGGAGAGAGGAGCGTTACCACGAGAGAAAGCTGCAGAAAATGCACACTGCCAACCCTTCCAATCCGGATTCCCCCTAGCCGTTTTCCTCCGCTCCGTGCATCCAAACTCCGATTCGAACAATCCAAGCTTGGATGACTGGAAGGAATCGTCTGAAAGCACAGCAGATAGAACCCGAACGGGAAAATATTAACGCGGGGGAGATTTGATAGCGATTCGATTATTTTGCATGGCGGTGGCGCTGACCGGGATGTTGGCAGCGGCGCCTCTTCAAGCTCAGGAAGCAGCGAGCGCGCGAGAACAATCCACGGAGGGAACGGTGCCGTCGGGGCCGGTCGATGTTGCGCTGATGACCAATGTTGCGCTCGCCGATGTCGCGCAAAACCAGGTTTCACAAAACCAGGACCCACCGCGAGCAGCCCCAACGGATGGAAAGTCCACCCTACCCGACGCGCCGACGCCGGCGGTCAGTCCTTCAACGACAAGTAATCCCACCGACCAGTACGGTCACCAGAACAAGAGAATCCTGTGGGTCATCCCCAATTACCGTGCGGTCAGTGCCAACATGCATTTGGCTCCGTTGGATTTCAAGGGTGAACTCTGGCTGGCGACCCAGGATACGTTCGACTACTCCGATTTCATTTTCGTGGGAGCGCTCGCGGGAGTTGACATGGCTGGTAAATCGCAGCCGACCTTTGGCCAAGGCGCCGAGGGCTTCGGCAAGTACTACTGGCATGTCTTTGTCGATGGCGGCATTGAGAACTACATGACGGAAGCCATCGTTCCAGCGGCGACGAAAGAAGACCCGAGATACTACACGATGGGCAAAGGCGGATTCGTTAAGCGGACCGGTTATGCGGTAAGTCGGCTTTTCATCACCAGAACCAACTCGGGAGGCAGCACCTTCAATCTCTCGGAGGTCGTGGGGGCGGGAGCGGCCGCCGGCATCGGCAATGCGTATTACCCGGCACAGAACAACCAGTGGGTGAAAACGTACCAACGTTGGGGAACGCAAGTGGGCTTGGACGGCTTGTTCAACGCGCTAAAAGAGTTTTGGCCGGACGTCAATCAGGCGATATTTCACGGAAAATACTAAACCGGCTTAGCGACGTGGCTGATGTTTTGCGACGCAGTCGCCAGCGTGCTCCTAGAGCCCGCATCCTGAATTGCCATCTCGGGGTGCGCGATCTCTCCTCGTAGGTTGTCCGGCGTGAATAAGCCTTGGGTAAGTTACTGTAGAATCATCCAGCAAACTTCATCAACGAGGAACCCGCATGACAGAGCCGACGTACGAAGAGCTGAAAGCCCGATTGTCCCAGTTGGAAAAAGAAGTGGAAACGAAGAAGCGCAGTGGAGACCTGATATTCAAAGTAGGGGAGAAAGGTGGCGTCAGCGTCTACGGGCTGGGGCGTTTTCCGGTCACGCTGTATTACGAGCAGTGGAACCGGCTATTGGGAGCGGCCAATGATATCAAAGCCTTCATGGAAGAAAACAAGTCGCGATTGAAGCTTAAAGAGCAGGGCTGAGCTCCTAGTACCGGTTCCGTTGGAGTTTCTAAAGTTTGGAAGCGCCTGAAGAAATTGATCGTGAACCTGGAACAGTTCAGGCTATAATAAAAAGACTGTGCCAAAATATTCCATCGTCGTTCCTCTGCACAACGAGCAAGAGAACGTCACCGATCTCTACGACCGACTGAAAGTGGTGATGGAGACGGCTGGCGAAAGCTTCGAAATCGTGCTGGTGGATGACGGTTCCAGCGATCACACGTTTGCGATGCTACGCGAGATCGCGGCGGTGGATAGTCGCGTGACGGTGGTCAAGCTCCGTCGGAATTTCGGGCAAACTGCTGGACTGGCCGCGGGTTTCGATCACGCCCGTGGCGAATACATCATCGCCATGGATGGCGATCTGCAACACGATCCCGCAGACATCCCGGTGTTTCTGGAGAGGATTGCGGCCGGCTACGACATTGTCAGCGGCTGGCGCAAGGTGCGCGTGGATAATTTCTGGATGCGCCGCATCCCCTCGCGCATGGCGAACTGGCTGATGGCCAAGTTAAGCGGTGTGGATATTCACGACTTCGGCACCACCTTCAAAGCCTATCGCCGCGAGATTCTCGAACAAGTTCCGCTTTATGGCGAGTTGCACCGCTTCATTCCAGCGTTGGCGTCGTGGTACGGCGCGTCGATTTGCGAAGTGCCCATTCGCAATGTCAACCGCGAGCGGGGCAATTCTCACTACGGTATTTCGCGCACCTTCCGGGTGTTTTTTGATCTCATCACGATTCGTTTCTTGCTCCGGTATCTTTCCCGTCCATTGCACTTCTTCGGGACCCTCGGCCTGCTGAGCGTATTTGGTGGGAGTGCTGTCGTAGCCTGGCTCGGTGTGGAGAAGTTCCTGCGCCATGTTCCCGTCATGGCCTCTCACGGCCCGCTGATGATGCTGGCTCTCGGATTACTGCTCGGCGGTCTGAATCTGCTCGCCATCGGCCTCCTCGGTGAGATGCAGGTGCGGCACTATCACGAACCCCGCCATCGAGCTCCGTATTCTGTCGACCGCGTGCTTCGTTCGCAAAACGAAGAACACAGCGTCTCAGAGTAGAGTTCGGGATAGTTGACTTAGTAGGTAATAACCCTCAGAACCCCGCGCCAGACAGGTCCTGCCCTCTGGTTACTTGTCAGTAATCGCGATTCGCGGTGCAATTGGCTTTGGAGGGGACACATGGGCCGCGCGTTCGGCTTTCTCAGCGTAGTGATTACATTAGCCGTTGGCATGTACATTTATTCCCGGCAGGCGCAGAGCTCCTCTGCCGCTGCGGGAGCCAATAGCCCGAAGGCCGCCATTAACATCACCGGCGTGAGAGCCGATCTAATCAGCATCGCCACTGCGGAGCGCCAGTACTACGCCAGCGAAGCGAAATATGCATCCCTCGACGAACTGGTTTCGAACCACTATGTGACTGTCGCCCGGCAGCGTCCTCCCTATAGTTACGAGATTGAGACCAGTTCCAGCGGCTTTCGTGTGGTCGCTACCCGCTCCGGGGACGATAACTCGGGCACGCCCACGCAACTTTCGATTGACGAGAACATGGAAGTCCAAACTTCCCAATAGGGCAATCGGGCCGCTGAGTCTTTTCCGCTCATCGTTGTCACAGCCAGGCGTTCATCAGAGCCCTCGCAATCTCTCCTCCAACCCCGGCGTATAATGTGCCGTTTAGCATTGCGAGGTTCTTCAATCATGCCAACCACACAACATGAATTACAGCTGGCCCGGCGTATGTCGCGGCTGGGCACCGAAACTGCTTTCGAGGTTTTGAACAAGGCGCGGGCGCTAGAGCGTCAGGGAAAGAGCATCATCCATTTGGAGATCGGCGAGCCGGATTTCGATACTCCCGCGAATGTGATCGAAGCCGCCGTCGACGCGCTGCACAAAGGTTGGACTCACTACGGCCCGTCCGCCGGCTTGCCGGAACTGCGCCAGACCATCGCCGATTATGTGAGCCGCACTCGTGGAGTTAAAGTTGCTGCGGAAGAAGTCGTGGTCGTGCCGGGCGGTAAGCCAATCATTTTCTTCACGATCCTGGCGTTAATTGATGAAGGGGATGAGGTCATCTATCCCAATCCAGGTTTCCCTATCTACGAGTCGATGATTCATTACGTGGGCGGCAAAGCGATTCCGATCCGGCTTCGCGAAGATCATGATTTTTCGCTGGATGTAAGCGAACTTGCGGCGCTCATCACCGACCGTACAAGGCTGATCATCCTTAATTCACCCCAAAATCCTACGGGTGGCGTGATGCAACGGAAAGAGGTTGAGCAGGTCGCGAAGATAATCGGCGACCGCAACATTCTGGTCTTGTCGGATGAGATCTATAGCCGGCTGCTTTTTGAAGGCGAACACTTCTCGATCATGTCGGTGCCGGGGATGCAGGAGCGCACGATCCTGCTCGACGGCTTTTCGAAGACCTACGCGATGACGGGATGGCGCATGGGCTACGGGGTCATGCGGCCTGATCTGGCGGCGCACATCACTCGACTCATGACGAATTCCAGCTCCTGCACCGCCAGCTTTACGCAAATTGCTGGGATTGAGGCCCTACGCGGAGATCAGAGTTCGGTCGATCACATGTGTGGTGAGTTCAAACGGCGTCGCGACGTGTTTGTTGCCGGTTTGAATAAGATCAAAGGCTTTTCCTGCCGCATGCCGAAGGGCGCGTTCTACGTCTTTCCCAACATTACAAACACCGGATGGAAGTCGAAGCCGCTGGCAGATGCGCTGCTCGAGCAAGCCGGAGTAGCGGCTCTTTCGGGAACCGCGTTTGGCGCCTTCGGCGAAGGCTACCTCCGCTTCAGCGTAGCGAATTCGCTGGAGAACCTGCAACAGGCGCTCGATCGCATCGATCAGTGGACGGGGAAGAATCTGTAAGTTCGTTTGCACCGGGCTCATTTGCACCGATCAGATTCATGCCGGCAAAAAAGATTCCATCACGAACTGGAAAGCCGAGGGCCAGCCGTCCGCATGCACCCGGCTACGGCCTGCCTGCAGGCAATAAAGGCTTGCTCCCGTGGAGTTGGGCGGAACAGCGCCTGAAGAAATCGCACAATTACTGGATCACCACGGTCAAGCCGGAGGGTTCCCCGCACACAATGGTGGTTTGGGGCTTGTGGCAGGATGGCTGTTTTCTGTTCAGCACCGGCAGCAAGTCGCGCAAGGCCCGCAACCTGGCGCACAACAATAAGTGTGTACTGTGCACCGAGCACGCGCAGGAAGCGGTCATTGTGGAAGGCGTCGCCGAGATCGCCGACGTTCCGGCGCGCCGCAAGTTCCTTCCCAAATACGAGCGCAAGTACAAATTCGACATGAAGGGAATGAAGCAGGACATCCTCTCCATGAAAGAGCCAGTTTTCGCGGTTCGCCCCCGCTTGGTATTCGGCCTGTGGGAGAAGCAATTCGTGGGGAAATCCACACGCTGGAAATTTGAGTCGGAGTAGAGTGATTGAGACGCAGTCGATCACCAAATGAACGGGATCAGTCGATATCTCACCGTGTTCCGGTATTCGGCATAACCCGCCAGGTTCTTCACCAAGAAGTTTTCCTCATCAAGAAGCCTGAATATGAGCACCAAGGTCATCGGAATGACCGGTAACAATCCCCACCACGAGGCCAGCGCAAGAGGGACGCCGGCAAGCATAACGAGGGCTCCCGTGTACATCGGGTGGCGTACTCGCGCATACGGCCCGGTCGATATGACCTTCTGCTCAGGGTCGACCTCGATGAGCCTCGAGGCGAAGGTGTTTTCTTTGAAGGCCGAAAAGATGATTAGAAAGCCCAGCGCGACCAGGAGATCGCCGATGATCGATACATACGGCGGTACGGTAGACCATGCGAAGCGATGATCAATTGCGGGAAAGGCAATGGTGGCGAGGAATCCGGTCATTGCGAAAATCTGGATGACTCTTTGGCCTCGTTCCTTCTCGGCGAATGGATTGGCCTCAGTCCGCCGCTCCAGCAGTTTGGGATCGTTTCTCATCAGGTAGACGCCGATCATTAGCGACGACAGGGAAAACACGGCTAGAAAAATCCACGCTTGCCAGTAGCGGAGGGACCACGCAGAAAGGAACAGCAGCAGTGTGAGGGTAATGACAAGGCGCAGAAGTCCGGCGAAGGCTTTCTTGTCCAGATCCTTCATCGTTAAGGATGTTAGCTGAATCCTGCGGCACAGAAGCAAGCGCAGCGAACGTCCTCATTTGCTCCTGGCTGCTCCGTCACCCCGTATAGTGATCTCCGTCACAGCAGTGCGTACTTCATCCCACTAAGCTCGGCGTAGCACCGTGTGTTTTTCTTTCTTCCGGCGCGAAGGGGAAGGCCATGGCCCTCACAGATTCCACTACTGGCAATATCATCCGGGACTATTCCATTCAACAACTGAAGGACGCTGCCAACCTGATGCGCGGCTACGATCTGATCGCGCTGTGCGCGGCGGGGTCGGGCCACGCAGGCGGCACGCTATCGATCATGGATATTACCGCCGCGCTCTATCTCAAGGTCGCCAATCACGATCCTAAGAATCCTTGCTGGCCCAACCGCGACCGCATCATCTGGTCGACCGGGCATAAGGCTCCTAGCCTGTATCTCGGATTGGCCGTGGCAGGCTTTTGTCCCGTCGAGGATGTGATGACGCTCCGCAAACTTGGCTCCGCCTATCAGGGGCATCCGCATTGGCTCAAGCTGGCGGGGGTTGAGGTTTCTACCGGATCCCTGGGACAAGGCTTGAGCATTGCGGTGGGCATCGCGTTAGCAGCGAAACTTGATGACAAGCGTCACAAAACATTTTGTTTGATGGGCGATGGCGAGCAGCAGGAAGGACAGATTTGGGAAGCGGCCATGGAGGCTGGGCACTTCCACCTCGATAACCTAATCGGCATCATCGACTGCAACCGTCTGCAAATTGATGGCTGGGTGAAAGACGTGATGGACGTTGAGCCCCTTTGCGCCAAGTACGCCAGTTTCGGCTGGGACGTGATGCGGATCGAGGGACACGACATGAGTCAGGTAGTGGACGCGCTTCAGCAGGCGAAGACGTCGGAGGGAAGGCCGATTGTCATTCTCGCCAATACAGTCAAGGGTAAGGGCGTCAGCTTCATGGAGGATCAGGCAGGATGGCATGGCAAGGCGCCGAACTATGAAGAACTGACCAAGGCTCTGAAGGAACTCGGCCTCAGCGAACGCCTCCCGGTGCAGCAACTGCTCGACAAGGCGAAGGGCTATCAAGCGGAAGTGGAGCACAAGCTCGACGCCCAGATGCCGAAGTTCTCGCGCGATTACTGGTGGAATGCCGGGGACACCATGAAGGTCAAGATGGAGCCCACGCGCAAGGGCTTTGGCCGTTCGCTGGCAGAAAATGGCGACGATGAGCGCGTGGTTTGCCTGGGGCTGGATATTTCCGGATCGATTACCATCAGCGACTTCTACGCCAATAAGCCCGAGCGCAAGAAGCGCTGGATCAGCCTCGGGATCGCCGAGCAATCGGCCACGTCGGCGGCCGCCGGTTTGGCCAAGGAAGGCAAGCTGCCCGTGCTGGGAACCTATGCTACCTTTGCCGCGGCGCGCAATCTGGACCAGATTCGCACCTCAGTCTGCTACGGAAATTTCAATGTCATGATTGCAGGCGCTCATGGTGGAGTTTCAGTCGGTCCCGACGGCGCCACGCATCAGGCGCTGGAAGATCTCTTCGCCATGCAAGGTCTGCCGAACATGTCAGTGGTTGTGCCCTGCGATGTGGAGGAGACGCGCAAGGCCACCAATTACCTGCTGCTGAAGCATGTGGGGCCGAAATATATTCGCTTTGCGCGCGAGGCCACACCAGTGGTTACGAATGAGAAGACGCCGTTTGTATTTGGCAAAGCGAACGTCATTCGCCTGCGTGGCGAGGTAACAAATTTCGCCGACGCCTTTGAAACGCGGCTGGAATCGGCGTATGAAAGTGAGCGGGAGGATCTGAGCATTATTGCTTGTGGGCCGATGGTCCCGGAAGCCATGCGCGCGGCATACATTCTGAAGCGCGATTACGGCTACGAAACTCGTGTGCTGAACCTGCATACACTCAAACCAATCGACGCGGAGGCCGTCATTCGTGCGGCTCAAGATACGGGTGTGGTGATCACGGCCGAAGAGCATCAGATCGGAGCTCTGGCCTGGCGGGTCAGCGCGATTCTGACCGAGAGTCCGAAACTGTATGGGCTGCCGATAATCACGGGCGCGATCGGAGTAAAAGACCGCTTTGGCGACTCCGGCGCACCCTGGGAGTTGATCAAGGAATTCGAAGTAAGTGGCGAGCACATCGCGCTCAAAGCCGCGGAGTTGATGGCCTTCAAGAAGAAGCGTGCGGAAGAAAAGAGGGAAGAGCGCGAGCATCTGTTCTATGCTGGCATGCGGTAAACGAGGCTGCCGCTAGAAAATCGTGACTTATTTCAAGCCATCGACCACGTAGAGGTCAGAGAGCACGCGGAATGTGGAATAGGCGTACGACTTTCCATCCGCGCTGAACCTGATGGTTGGGATGCCTTGCGCGCCCGCTGGATCGGCGGGTGCAATCTCCTTCCAAGGCTCGCGGTGGCCGGAAGCGAGATCCAATCGGAAAAGTTTCAGTGGGATGCCGCGACTCGCCACCAGCAAGCCCTTGCCATCCCCGGAAAGGCCGACAGAAGATTCTTCGGAGCCCAGAGTTAAGTCCAGTTGCCGTGGACTCCCGCCAGCCAGTGGGTACAGCCAGAGCTGGCGTTTTACGTCGCCAGCAAGAAGGTACTTGCCGTCTCGTGTGACGAGTCGGCCGGAAGTGCCCTCGGGGGTCAGGGCGCGCGGCGGACCGCCCTGAATATCCAAAAGATAGGTGCGAGCACTATGTCCGGGCTCGGAGGCAGAGAAAACGATCGACTTGCTATCCGGCGCCCAACCGGTGTCGAAGTGGTCGAGTTTGTCGTCGGTAAGCTGCCTCGGTTCTCCCACACCGGTGGGTAGCAGTACCAGCTTTGCCGGTGCTCCTACGACAGACACCACCCATTGCCCATCGGGAGAGAGTGAGCCAAAGCCGCCGTCGCCCAGCCGGATCGATGGCGATCCGTCGGTTTTACGCAGAAAAATACTATAGTTCGAACCTTCCGCTTCGCCGGTCTCGGAGAAGATGATGGTCTTGCCGTCTCCGGAAATATCAGCCAGTAGAGACCAGTCAAACCAGGTCAGGCTCCGTTCTCGCGTTTCGCCGGGAGCGAGGGCCGAAAGGCTCATACGAGATTTATCCGCAGTCAGGAGAACCAGGCCAGTGCGGCTGATGTCGTGTATGGTCAGGCCGCCGGGCGCACGGTAGATGAGGCGTTCCTTGCCGGAGAAATCCAGCGCATAGACCGCACGTTCCGATCCGGCAGGGACAGCGGAGAACCATACTTCCTTTCCGCCGGGAGCCCAGGCCAGCCCTTCGACGCTCGAGTAAAAAGACGAACTCGCTTTGGGATTTCCGTGCGCATCGAGGATGGCTACGCGACCGTCGTCGCCGCCGGGTACGTGGTCGGCGATCGCCAAAAAATCTCCCTTCGGCGAGAAACGCACGTGGCTGACCCAGCCGCGAGGCTCGTAGATCACGTTCCCGACCGGAAATTCCAGGTGCAGAATTCCTGTAGTGCTGGGACGGATAACCGCAAGAGACTGGCCATCGGGTGTCCAGTCCGCCCAAGCCACTTTGTCGAGCACCTCGCGCGGCGCGCCTCCCGCAAGCGGGACTCGAGCCAGAGTTCCGTTCTGAACGAAAGCTCCCGTGTTCGTGGGATGTAAGGAGATCGCCATCTCGCCTTTGGCGGAGATGGATAGAATCTGCGCGGACGGCAAACCCACTGTGCGGGAGTCGCTGCTGTCGTAGCGGGTGGAGAAAATTTCCTGCGGCTGGCCTTCCCAGGCTGCACCGTAAACGATGGTCTGTCCGTCCGGCGCGAAGCGGGCGTCCCAGACGGTACCGTTACGGAAGGTGACTTCGTGGAATGTTGGATTTGCCGTGGCGGAGGCGCGATGAGCGAAGTAATAAATGGCCACCCACGATCCGAGCAAAAGCACTGCACCGAGCGCGGGCAGAAGCCACCGCCGGGGAGACGGCTCTTCTGGAATGGCGCGCACGCCGCCACGGCTGGACGTCGAAATGTTCGTGAGAGCCCCGAGGTTGAAGGCCACATCGCGCGCGGACTGGAAGCGCTCCGCAGGATTTTTCTCGAGGCAGTGCCGGACGATCCGTTCAAGCGCAGGCGATACGTTGCGATTGGTCTCGCTAAGGTCGGGTGGCTCCTCTTTAAGGATCGCGCTCATGGTATCGACCGGAGAGTCGCCATGGAAGGCGCGCTTGCCGGAAAGCATCTCGTAGAGGATGGCCCCGAAGGCAAAGATGTCAGCGCGCGCGTCGGCGGGTTTGCCCCGGACTTGTTCGGGCGACATGTATCCGACGGTGCCCATGACGGTCCCTGCGTCTGTGCCAATGACTTGTTGCGTCGGCGCTTCGCCCGAAGCATCGGCCTCCGGACGAGTGAACTTGGCAAGGCCGAAGTCCAGAATCTTGGCGCGCCCGTCATGCGTAAGGAAAATGTTCTCCGGCTTCAGGTCGCGATGGACAATGCCTTTGTCATGGGCGGCGGCCAGGCCGCTTGCGATCTGCTGGGCATAGTCGATGGCCTTACGGGAGGGAAGCGCTGATTCGCGCAGGCGGTCGCGGAGAGTTTCGCCTTCGAGCAGTTCAGAAACTACGTACGGCGCGCCATGATCTTCACCGATGTCGAAGATCGAGAGAATGTTGGGGTGGTTGAGCGCTGCCGCGGCGCGGGATTCCTGCGCGAAGCGCTGCAGGCGGTCGGGATCAGCGGAGAACGAAGAGGGCAAAATCTTGATGGCCACGTTGCGGTTGAGGCGGGCATCGCGCGCACGGTACACCTCACCCATTCCGCCAGCGCCTAGCGGTGATTGAATTTCATATGGGCCGAGCTTGGTGCCAGAGGCGAGTGGCATGGGTGCGCCATTATAGCCCAAGGCTACGCGTCGCAGCATGGCCGTGATGAAGAAGCGGCTTCCGAACGTCGTCGGCTTGTCACGTATGATATTTTCGGTGTCTTGCAGTGTTGGGGGCAGGCTGAGCAAATTCAATCTCAGTCGTTCTGAAAGCGACATGGATAAGAAACTGCGTATTTTTGCGACCTGCGATATTGGAGAAGCGCTTGACCTGCTGCGTAACCGGGGATACGAAGTTGAAGTCTATCCTCAGCCGGAAGCTCCCCCGAAGAGCCTGATCATCGACAAGGTCAAGTCCGGCATAGATGGCTTGATTACCACCCTTCGAGATCCGATCGACGCGCAGGTCTTCGAAGCCGGCAAGAATACGCTGAAAGTTGTGGCACAGATCGCGGTCGGCTTCGACAATATCAATCGCGCCGACGCCAATCGTTTTAAGATTCCTTTCACTCATACGGCCGACGTTCTGACTGAAGCCACTGCGGAGTTTGCCTTCTTCATGCTGGGTGTGCTGGCCCGTAAGATGTGGCCAGCCGAGCACCTCACGCGAGATAACCAGTGGGGATATTGGCATCCTTACTTGCCCTTTCTCGGGGATGAAGTCACTGGCAAGACGATTGCGATCATAGGCACGGGACGTATTGGGTTGGCGCTGATCAAGAAGTGCGCCGGCTTCGATATGAACATGCTGTGCTACGACCCGGCCTACGAAAATCACGATTACATCAAAGCCATTCAAGAGACGATGGACTTGCGCCACGCGCGCGGCATAACCAGAGAGAAAAACTGGATCAAGTACGTGTCGTTTGAAGACGCGCTGCGCCAGGCCGATTTCGTGAGCGTGCACGTGCCGCTGTTGCGCCCCGGCGAAAGTGCTACGCCCACCTACCATCTGTTTAACGAGCAGACGTTGAAGCTGATGAAGCCGACGGCATTTTTAGTGAACGACTCCCGTGGACCCGTAGTCGACGAGGCAGCTCTAGTGCGCGCTCTGCGTGAGAACTGGATCGCGGGTGCGGCCCTTGATGTTTACGAAAAAGAGCCGTTACCCGCGGACTCACCGCTTCGCGACCCTGCGATTGCCGATCGCTGCCGCCTATTTCCGCACTTCGCCAGCGCAGCCCGCATCACGCGGCTCGACGTCGATCCCAACAAAGGCATGGCTGGACGATGTGTCCAGGGATTGATCGATGTGCTCGAAGCAAACTACGGCGGTGACGTCACGAAGATGCCTTATGTCGTAAACAAAGAGGCGTTCGGAAAGTCTTAGCTGATTCTGCCGTCTTTCGTCTTTGGTTGCCGCTAGAATAGACCCCAGACCGTTTTGTCTCAAGGACCCGAATGAAAAGAGCCGCTTTGTTTTTTCCGGTCGTTCTGCTTCTGATTTCTATCGCCTTCGCGGAAACTCCCGAGCCGCACAATCCACTGAAGTTGATCCCTCAGCCGAAGGAAGTGCAACTGCATGCCGGCAACTTTCGCGTGAAGCCCACCACCCGAATCCTTGTCGAGTTTGGGCACCAGGCCGAAGATCGCATCGCGGCGGAAACGCTGGCGGAAGAGATCCATGACCGTTCTGGTTTGAAGGTGAGCATTACCGGTGAAAAGCCTGACGCAAAGCAGGAGCGCAGCACTATCGTTCTTGCGCGCTTGCAGGACCAAAAGGTCAAGAATTTCCTGGCAGCGAGGGGCCTGAAGGCGGATTCGATTGGCGACCAGGGCTACCTGCTGTTTTCCGACAAGACTCACCTCATCGTAGCCGCGAACACTGGCCAGGGACTGTTCTACGGCGTGCAGACGTTGCGCCAACTACTTCACGAAGATGGCGGAAGCCTGGTTTGTCCGGCGGTTTCGATTCGCGATTGGCCCAGCATGGAGTGGCGCGGCGTGCAAGACGACATCAGCCGAGGTCCGATTCCGACGGAAGAATTTATGAAACGCCAGATCCGCACCCTGGCCGGGTACAAAGTAAATCTGTTTGCTCTCTACATGGAGCACGTATTCGATTTCGCCAGCCAGCCATTGATGGCGCCAAAAGAAGCCGCGCTTACGCCTCAGGAAATCAAGGCGCTGGTGGTTTATGCGAAGAGTCTTTACGTCACGATTCTTCCCGAGCAGCAAACCTTCGGACACCTCCATCACATGCTGAAGTATGAGATCTACGCGGACGTGGCGGAGCGGCCGCATGGCCACGTGCTCACGCCGACCAAGGATCGCTCCTATGACCTGATCAAGGCATTGTATGCAGACCTGGTGCCGCTTTTTCCCGGACCTTTTCTGCACGTGGGAGGCGATGAGACATTTGAACTAGGTCATGGACAAACCGCGGCGCGTGCCAGCGAAATCGGTCTGGGCCGCGTGTATCTCGAGCACATGCAGAAAGTGAGCGGCATTCTTCAGCCTTATCACAAACAACTCATGTTCTGGGGAGACATCGCGCTTAAGTATCCGCAACTTCTCACCATTCTGCCCAAGGACATGATTGCCGTTCCTTGGGATTATGATGCGAAGCCCAGCTACGAGAGCATTATCAAACCGTATCGCGACGCCGGACTCCGCGTGGTTGTGGCTCCGGGCGCAAACAACTGGAGCCAGGTCTGGCCGGACTTGGATGTTGCCTTCGTGGATATCCGCAACTTTGTACGCGACGGACAAAAGCTGGAAGCGATGGGGATGCTGAACACAACGTGGAACGACGATGGCGAGTCGATCTACGGGATGGCATGGCCCGCACTGGTTTTTGGCGCGGCGGCAGGATGGCAAGCGGGCGAATCCAATATCGACGACTTCAAGAATGACTACGATTGGGCCTTCTATCGCAACCAGGATTCCACCTTCCGCAACGTGCTGGAGAATCTGGACAGCGGGCATCAGTCCTTGGCGAAGAATCACATTGTCTTGGAGACGGATGAGTTGTTCTGGGCCGATCCCTTCACGCAGGAAGGCGCAGCGCTGATGCAGAAGATGTTGCCGGCGGCGGTCGACATGCGTTTGGGCGCGGAGCATGCGCTGGAGTCGCTCTACCGCAGCTCTGACAAGGCGCACGCCAGCCAGACCACGCTGCCCGACATGACGCTGGCCGCGTGGCGTTGGGACACCTTAGGCATGAAGGCCGAATTTACCCAGGAGATCAACAATTTTTACTGGGACGCTTTCCAGAACCAAACAGACGCAGAGCGCGTGGACAATGACCTGGCGGAAATCTCGGACGCTAATGCGCGGCTGGAAGATCTGCGCGATGCGACCACGCGCCTGAGTGAGATGTACCGGGAAGCATGGCTGCGGGAGTACAACCCGTTCTGGCTGGATAATGTTCAGGTACGCTATGACACCCTGGCTCGCGAGTTTCAGCAAAAGATCGTCGCGGTGCGGCAGGTTCGCCGCCAATACGAGACCACCAAGACTCTTGTGGCACCGCAGGATCTAGGCTTTTACTTGCAACCATAAACTAGATGCATCCCTCGATGTTTTCCGACCGCACTAACTGGAAACTCACGCGCAATAGACTGACGGACACGCTCGAAGAGGTGAAATCGAGCGGCGCCCATGTGTTGGATCTGACGATCTCGAATCCGACGAGGGTCGGCCTGCACTTTGACACCGCACGGATTCTTGAATCGCTGGCTTCGCCGAAGGCGATGGATTACGACCCTCAGCCCAAGGGCTTGGGCAGCGCGCGGACTGCGGTTGCGAACTACTACCGGGCGCAACATGGGATTGACAGCCTCGACCCGGAGCTGCTGATTCTGACCACCAGCACCAGTGAAGGTTATTCGTTTGTGTTTCGCCTGCTTTGCAATCCAGGCGACGAGTTGCTGGTTCCGAAGCCGAGCTATCCTCTGTTTGAGTTTCTTGCTGACTTGCAGGACGTGAAGCTCGTGTCCTATCCCTTGATTTATGACCACGGATGGCAGATGGATTTTCCGTCCCTGGAGAAAGTGGTTACGCGACGTACGCGCGGCGTGGTGGTCGTTCATCCCAACAATCCCACAGGTTCGTATGTCCACGTGCAAGAGCAAGAGTCGCTCAACACCTTTTGCGCGGGACACGGGCTGGCGATCATCGCGGACGAAGTATTTCTCGACTATGCCCACAACGGAGAGCCGCAACGAAGCTTTGTCGTGAATCCGGATGTGCTCAGCTTTACTCTGAGCGGAGTCTCTAAGATTTCAGCACTGCCGCAAATGAAATTGGCATGGATTGTCACCAGCGGCCCGGCGGCGCAGAGAGAGGCGGCGCTGGCCCGGCTTGAGGTAATTGCCGACACCTATCTTTCCATGAATGCCCCCATCCAGTGGGCCACTCCGGCGCTGCTTGAGCAGCGGCGATGTGTTCAACGCCAGCTACTGGATCGAGTGCTTGTGAATCTCGCTGAACTCGACCGTCAGTTGGACGCGCAGAAGATGTGCCAGCGCCTAGATGTGGAAGGCGGATGGTACGCAATTTTGCGCATCCCGGTAACGCAGACCGATGAGGAATTAGCAGTTGATCTGCTGCTCCGAAAATCGGTGTTAGTACATCCGGGGCACTTCTATGATTTTCCCAGCGATGGTTATCTAGTGCTGAGCTTGATCGCAGCGGAGAATGAATTCGCGGAAGGGATCAGGCGACTTTTGGAATTAGTAGAGGCGCACTAAGCGCGCGGATCAGTAATCAACAAGCACTATCTCTTCACCAGAAAAGGATTGCTCTCCCGTTCTTCTCCGATCGTGGTCAGCGGCCCGTGGCCGGGCACGACGACGGTATCGTCCGGCAACGCGAGGACTGTTCCGTGCAGCGATTCCATGATTTTCTGCATCGATCCGCCGGGTAGGTCGGTGCGTCCAATGGAGCCAGCGAATAACGTGTCGCCGGCAATCAAAGTTTTTTCGGCAGGGAAGTATAGGCAGATGCTGCCTTCGGTGTGACCCGGAGTGTGCAGAATGCTGGCGCTGTGGACGCCAGCCTTTACGCTATCGCCAGCGCTTATACTCTGGTCGATCTCGACTGCACCGGGTGTGGCCATGCCAACCCACGCGGCTTGCACGTCGAGCATTTTGAGCAGGGCGTAGTCGTTCTGGTTAAGCAGGATTGGTGCTCCCGTGGCTGCGCGTAACTTCATCGCGCCCCCTACATGATCAATGTGGGCATGCGTGATGACGATCTGCTTGACTTGCAGGTTATGCTTGCGGATAAGAGCGAGAACGTCTTCAATGTCATCCCCGGGGTCGATGACCATCGCTTCGCGTGTCGTTTCGTCGCCGATGATCGAGCAGTTGCATTGCAGCGGTCCGACGGGGAAGATTTCGTGGATCATGTTTCCATTGTAGCGAAGTGAGTTCTAGGTACCGAGTAACAAGCAGTGGAGTAGACGGAAAGATCAGGTTCAGACTTGCCGTAAAGCGCGACTGGCGCGACAATACGCCAGCATGCTTGGGGAGGCTTTGTGGCCGCTAAATACCGTCAGCACGGATATCAGGATCGCGATCGCGAGGAAAAGCCGCGCAGGGAGTCTGTAGAAAAGCCGCCAGCGGTCCCTCCGGCCAGACGCGATTACAGCATGGGGCCAAAGCCCGTGAACTTGCCCGGAACCCGTGCCGTCTCGCGATGCACGCAGTGTGGAACCGTGTTGCCAGGGATGCCGCCCACCGGCCTTTGTCCCAAGTGCGGCTTCGAGCTGCACTCTTGCAAGCAATGCGCGTACTTCGATCCCGGCAGCCGGTTCGAGTGCATGCAACCCGTGCCGAAGCGCATCGAAAAGAAAGATGCCCGCAACGATTGCACATTCTACGAACTCCGTGTGAGTCGCGAAAAAGAAACTTCAACGCCGGCCGCCCTGCGGCCGAACGACGCGCGGCAGGCATTCGAGAATCTGTTCAAGAAGTGACGCGCAGGTAGATCCTCACGATCCATCGCGCAAGCTGCTTTGCCCTCACGGTTTCTCCGTAGGCCGCAGAAGAATCTCGCTTACAAACGACTGCGCACTCTGCGTCACCAGCATCTCCACCGCGTGCGCCACGTCCTCCGGTTGAAGCATCTTCGCGGGGTCCTTGCCGGCGTGCGGGCTGAAGTCTGTGTTAGTCGACCCAGGACAGATCACACTCACGCGGATGCTGTGAGTGCGCAGTTCCTCTGCCACAGAATACGTGAGTCCGTTCAGCCCCCACTTGGACGCCGCATAGGCAGCGCCATTCGGCAGCGCGTTCTTTCCCGCGAGCGAAGAAATGTTGATGATGTGCCCCGAGCGGGCGCGAATCATCAAGGGAGCGAAGGCGCGGATGACGTAGTAAACACCACGCAAATTCGTATTCAGAATCTGCTCCCACGCATCAGGAGGAAGTTGATGTAGTGGACCGCCGAATCCTGCTATGCCTGCGTTGTTGACCAGAACATCCACGCGCCCGAAAGAGTCCGTTACGTGTTTGGACGCAGCTTCGACTGACTCAAGGCTGTTTACGTCGCAGGGAACGATCTCGGCTTTTCCGCCATCTTGGACAATAGCTTGCGCGGTTGATTCGAGGGCGAGGCGATTTCGTCCGCACAGCACCCCGATCGCGCCCAGTCGAGCGAGCGAGATTGCAATGGCAGCTCCGATGCCCCGCCCGGCGCCGGTGATCACTGTTACTTGCCCTGCAAGGGAACGAGCTTTATCGTTGGAGAGCGCATTCATAGGTAATCTCTGAGTTCTCCATCGTGGCGAAGCGGCGGATGCAACCACGGCTTCCCCGGGGAGCCACTCGTGCATCTTATACAATGGCGGGGGGAAACTGGGAAGTTGCTTGCCTTCGGAGGACGAGGTACTTATAATCCGGCCAACCGGGAAAGAAGGGTATTCGCCTTAACCCCCAGTTCGCCCCGATTTCGCGAGGCCTGCCCGGACGCGACTTGGATTTCCAGACAGGATGCGGAGCGCGTAAACGGTCCAAGCAGAGTGCCGACAATTCAGCAAGAAAGCTTATTCACGACATTATCGATTCCCAAAGGTGCAAGGAGCCAACACTGATGAAAAAGATTCTGGTTACGGTTGTGCTTGGGGTAGCTGCAACCGCAGCGGCCCAGAGTGCCGCGCAGCCCGCGCAACAACCATCACAGCCAGCGGCACAACAACCGGCAGCGTCTGCCGCGCCAGTCATTAAAGACCCCGCCGAGTACAACGCCTACGTGGGAGCGATCAAGCAGACCGACCCCGCGGCCCAGATCAGCGGGCTGGAAGCATTCATGACGCAATATCCGAATAGCGTGATGAAGGTCGCCGCGCTCGAAACTCTGATGCAGGACTACCAGCGAACGAACAATTCGCAGAAGACGATCGAGACTGCCACGAAGCTGGTTGCAGCCGATCCCAACAACGTACGCGGGATGGCGTTGCTGGCCTACTTTGATCGCCTGAAGGCACAGGGCGGGGATACCAATGCCAAGCAAGACCTGGAAGATGCCAAGAAATACGGGCAGATGGGATTGGACGCGCTGCCGAAGTTCGCCAAGCCCGAAGGTACTTCTGACGCCGATTTTCAGAAGATGAAAGATCAGATGACCGCCATTTTCAACGCGGCCATCGGCATCGCGGATCTTACCGACAAGGATTATGACGATGCGCGGAAAGCGCTTCGCGTCGCGGCTGATGCCAATCCCACAGACTTTAGCGTGGTTTATCCGTTAGCCCTGGCCTATGCCGGCCCCACTCCGCCGGACCCGAAAATTCCGCCTGATTCGATCAATGCGATATGGTACGCCGCCCGTGCATCAACCGTTGCCCCGACACCGCAGTATCAGCAGCAGATTGAGAAATACGCGAGGAATCAGTACATCAAATATCACGGCGGAGACGATGGCTGGACCGATCTTCTGGCTCAGGCGAAGGCAAACCCGGCTGAACCCGCTGGATTTACGATCAAGCCCGCACCTACCCCACCGGAACAAGCTCACAACATGGTTGTAGCCACGCCGCCGGACAAGATGGACTTTGCGACTTGGGAGTTCGTTCTCTCCAACGGCAAACAGGAAGATCAGGATGCCGTGTGGAACGCCATCAAGGGCAAGCCTGTACAGATGAACGGAACCGTCATTAAAGCTACTGCGACCGAGTTCGACATCGCGGGCAGTGAGGATGATATCGAAGCCAAGAAGGCTGACATCACGCTCACGTTTGAGGAGAAGGTTCCGCTGAAGCTCATTCCCAAAGAAGGAGCCAGTCTCGACTTCCAAGGCGAGCCTGCCTCGTATACCCCCAGTCCGTTCATGATGGTGATGGAGAAGGGCAAGCTGTTAAAAGCTGCAGCCCCGACTCCAGCGAAGCCCGCAGTTCACCACAAAGCAGCTTCTTCCCAGTAGTTGTTAGGGATTTGGCAAGAAAGGCAGCCCGCAAGGGCTGCCTTAATTTTTGACTACGCGAAAGGGTCGTGTGCTAGCGGATCGCTTTCTTTTCCATGGTGACCGGACGTGCACTGCGCGGCGGACGCTTGGCGCCATCCCGTAGCTGCCGCACATCGATCTTGAGCTCATCGATAGTGCGACTCAGGGTATTGCGATGCATACCCAATTCGCGAGCGGCGCGGCACTGGTTGCCTTTGTTTTCCTGAAGGACGGTGAGAATGAAGCGTTTCTTGAACTCACGCACGCCCTCGGAGTAGAGGATGTTGCTTTTGTACATCTGCAGGATGAGTGCTTCCAGTTGATCTTTCACGGTAGGTCTCTCTCTTCGTTTAAAGTCGTCGTTTTGATGTCTTCGCTCGAACAGCCAACAGTACTTATTTCCCAGAGGCGGCCGGAGTCCCTGTCAAATCCTTCGGAGCTCGATGCAGGAAATCGAGACCCTCGTAGAACCTGGCCCGTAAAGCCGATGGCGCCACCCAGATTGCCGCTCTCCCGGCCACCAAGAAATAAGGGGCCAATACCGACTTCTCCAGCATCGAAGAGGTCGGAGTGAACGCCGTCATCCCCATCAGGACGACAGCCACCACCAGCGCGCCCTTCATCACGCCCAGCAGCGCGCCCAGAAGGCGATCAAAACCGCTTAGCCCAGCTTCCTTCATGAGCCTTCTCGCGATGCGTCCCGCAACACTGAATACGATCAAGATCGCGAAAAAAATCATCAGGAAACCGAAAATCTCTGCCAGTAACTCCGAATTCAAAAACTTCAACAGCCAGTCGGCGAGCCTTTGGTACTGCCAGGCCGCAACGACGTAGCCTACAACCAAACCCGCCATGCTGAGCGCCTCGGCGAAGAACCCATGCATGGCGGCTAACAAAACATTCAGAGCGATCAGCGCAACAATCGCCCAATCCGCCGGCGTCATGTCGCGCTCCGGCGAACCCGGATACCGCGGAAGACCCTGCGCTCACACATCCAGTTTCTTCCCTGTAATCTGCTGGTAAGCATCCAGATACTTTTCGCTGGTGTGTTGCGCAACCTCGGCCGGCAAAGCGGGCGCAGGTGGCTGCTTGTTCCAGCGAATCTCTTCCAGGTAGTCGCGGACATATTGCTTGTCGTAGGACTCTTGCGCCCGGCCCGGTTCGTACTTATCGGCGGGCCAGAAGCGGGATGAATCCGGAGTGAGGACCTCATCGGCCAGCGTGATCCCCTTGGCGGTGCGTCCAAATTCGAATTTCGTGTCAGCAATGATGATGCCACGCTGACGTGCGTAATCGGCCGCCTTCTTGTAGACGCGCAAAGTGAGATCGCGCAGAGTGCTGGCGGTCTCCGTGCCCACGATATCGCACATCTGCGCAAACGAAATGTTCTCGTCATGGCCGCTGGTGGCCTTGGTCGACGGCGTAAAGATCGGCTCGGGAAATGCTTGCGATTCGCGAAGCCCTGCTGGCAATTCGATGCCGCACACTTTACCGGTCGCCTTGTACTCCTTCCAGGCAGACCCTGAGATGTAGCCGCGGACGACGCACTCTACGGGAAACATCTGCGCGCGCCGGACCACCATCGACCGGCCGCGCAACTGATCGGCATATTTCTGCAGTGTCTGCGGATACTGCTCCACATCCGCAGTGATCAAATGGTTGGAGACGATATCTGACAGGAAGTCGAACCAGAACAGCGACATCTGGCTCAGCACACGCCCCTTATGCGGGATGCCGGTCGCGAGCACGTAGTCGAAGGCGGAAATGCGGTCCGTGGCGACGAAGAGCAACCGGTCAGCGTCGAGCTGGTAAACGTCGCGCACTTTACCGCTGGCGTGAAGTTGGAGATCTGGAAAGTCTGTTTGTAGAAGGACGGGATCGAGAAGTTCAGAGGTCATATTGAAATATTAAGGCAGGAGCGAGCCGTATTTTAGCCCCTCAGAAAGTTTTGTCAACGACAGAGATCACCGCTTGAAGGTAAGGACCTATCCTGTTGAGCAGGAAAACGTTGGTTGCATTGCACAGACCAAATGAGAGGAGAACTAAGAGCTGCGCGAGGCTGTGGTTGTGGAAAAGCTGAGGATCGAAGTGGATATCGTGGCGCTTTACTGTGACCTCGGGTCTGCCAAATCCTCGCTTGTACTCTATTACGCCGCGCCGAAGCGCACCGAAACTAGTTTAGACACTCCCGGCTCCTGCATGGTGACGCCGTAAAGCACAGGTGCGATGCTCATCGTCTTTTTGCTGTGGGTGATGAGGACGAACTGGGTTTGGACGCTCATCTCCTTCACAAGCTCGGTGAAGCGGCCGATATTGGCTTCGTCGAGGGGTGCGTCCACCTCGTCGAGGATGCAGAATGGGCTTGGCGTGTACTGGAAAATGCCGACCAGCAGGGCGAGCGCGGTGAGGGCCTTCTCGCCGCCGGAAAGCAGCAGCACGCTCTGCAGACGCTTGCCGGGAGGCGAAGCCACCACGTCGATACCGCTTTCGGCGGAATTTTCCGCATCAGTGAGCTTCATGAAGGCGTTCCCGCCACCGAAGAGTTTCTTGAATGTGGTCTGGAAGTTCTCGTTGATTTTGGCGAAGGCTTCCTGGAACTTCTGCCGTGAAACTTCGTCAATCTCGCGGATCGTTGCCGTGGTGTTCTCGATGGAGGAGATGAGGTCTTTGCGCTGCGCATCGAGAAAGGTGTGCCGCTCGGCGGTCTCGCGATACTCTTCGAGCGCCATCATGTTGACCGGACCCATAGCTTCGAGCTTGGCACGCATCTCGCGATAAGACTGATCGCGGGCAGCGAGTTCGTCGCCGGTGACGAGAGCCAGGGTTGTATCGGCCATCAGAGCGGGCCTCTCGATGCCAAGTTCGTTGAGGCAGGTCTCTGCCATATACATGGCGTCGGCTTGTAGCTTAGCTGCGGCGGCCTGTATCTCACCACGACGGTCGCGCGCTTGATCGAGCAGTTGGCGCGCGCTGCGAAGCAATTCATCGATCTCTGAGAGCCGCGCGCGGAGTTGGTCCTTTTCAAATTGCAGCAAGCCTTCACGGGCCTGGCCTGCGTTTCGCTCCGCTTCAAAGTCAGCGGCTTGTTGCTCGAGTTGGAGATTTTCCGTTTCGCGCTGCAGTTTTTCGGCCCCAGCGGCTTCGATCTGTGAGACGAGAGTCTGGACGCGCTCGCTCATCTCGATGAACAGAGAATCGATTCTTCCCAGCACCGCAGTCGCTGAGCGATGACGTTCTTCCAGCGCCGCAACCCGCGCCACGCGCTGCGAACTGGTCTGGGCCGCGTCTTCACGGCGCTGGCGCAAAGCGCCAAGCGACTCCTGGGCAGCTGCGATTTGCTGCTCGAGTTCAGCGCGAGTCTGTTCGAGTGTGGCTATCTCCGCTTGCCGGGCACCGATTACCGATTCCTGCTCAGCACGTTCACCCGCTAGCCGTTGCAACTCGGCATGCGAAACGCTGATGCGCTCGGTCACGCGGGACATTTCGGAATCGAGCTGCTGCAGCATGTGGCCGGAGGTCATCGACTGATGCTCGGCCTCGCGTTTTTCCCCTTCCAGGCGCTCCAGCAGGGAAGCGAACTCTTTAATTTCTCTGCCCAGAGTTAGAACGCGCATCTCTTCGTCGCGAAGAGCGCGTTCGAGATCTTCAAGCTGCCGCAAAACTTCACGAAGCTCGCGCTTCATGGAAAGCGGGCCTTCCGCGCGCTGCTTGCCGCCCGTCACCGTGACGTTGTGGAAGCATTCTCCGGACTGCGCCAGGAAAAATGCGTCGGGATTTTCCAGCGCCAGACCCCGCGCCGTATCGGAGCCGGGAACGATGTAGCCGTCGCGCAGCTTAGGCAGAATAACTTCCAGCGACTTGCCGAAGCCGTCAAGGACTCGAATTGTATTCTTTAGAGGCACGATGGAAGCCGTTGGCGGCGCGCAATGCGCAGCTTCGTCGAGCACAAACGAGAATTTCGCTTGCGAGTCCTCGGGATGAACCAGGAACGTGGCGCGACCGTCGACGTCACTGCGCAACAGGCGCAGGCCCTCATCGGCAGCATCCCAGGACTTCACGACGATGTAATTCAACTCATCGCGCAGAAAATCTTCCACGACGCGCTCGAATCGTGGCTCGACTTCAAGAAAATCCGCGAGGACACCGACCGGCGCCAGCCCGCTTTGCATTACTCCCGACTGGAAGAGCCGACGAACCGATTCGGTGGAATAGCCATGCTCCGCGATCACTGCTTCGAGGGATCCTTTTTTCCCGAGGGCGGTGGCAAACTCGGCGCGAAGCACATCGAGATTGGTCTTGGCCCGCGTCTCTTCGAGACGCTTGGCTTCGATCAGGCGTCGGAGTTGGCTGATCTCATCGGCGATTCCAGTGACGCGCTGCGTAATGGTTTCAAATTCGAGAGCCAGTTGTCCGCGTTGTCCGCCAAAGGTTTCTATTTGCAGATTCGCATTGGTGAGCTCAGTCTGCAGACGCCGTGCTTCTCGGTCCGCACCTGCCATTCGCTCCTCTGCTTGGGCGAGCTGGTTGCGAAGGCGGGAGACCGAAGATACCGTGTCAAAAATCGCAACCCGCGATTCTTCCTGCTGCTGTTCGAGTTCCGCCAGAGCGGTTGCCGCGGCCGCGGCTTCCTGTTGCGACAACGAAAGTTCGTGTTGCGCGGCAGCCAGATCGGCGGCGGCGGATTCCAGGACTTGCCGGTTGGAATCGCGCTCGGCCTCGAGCGCACTGAGGCGGTGATGGGCCTGGGCAAGTTCAGCTTCCGCCGAGGCGGAGCGAACCACCAGTTCCGCACAGCGCTCGTCGTTGTGGCGGCGGCGGGCATGAGCGCGATCGATCTCCATGGCAAGCTGGCTGATGCGGTCGCGATTCTCACGCAACTCGGTTTCAATCGTGTAGCCCCGCTCCGTAGCTTCGCCATGCTCGGCTTCGAGCTGCTGCACGGCTTCGGTGCGGTGCTGCATGTCCTCGGCGAGTGCGTTGAGTTGCGCATCAAGCTCAGTGCTTTCCTGCTCGATTGCGGCAAATTTGCTGGCCAGGACCACCCGCAACTGTGCCCGCATCTCCTCGCGCAGCTTGGCAAAGCGCTCGGCCTTGGATGCCTGCCGCTTCAGCGAATTCATTTGCCGCGTGACTTCTTCGAAAATATCGTTGACACGGGCGAGATTCAGCTTGGCATCTTCCAGACGCGCTTCCGCGAGACGCTTCTTGGTTTTGAATTTCGTGATTCCAGCGGCTTCTTCCAGGATCGCCCGGCGATCCGTGGGACGGCTGCTGAGGATCTGCCCGATGCGTCCCTGCTCGATCAGCGCGTAGGTCTCTGGTCCGAGGCCTGTGCCCATGAAAAGATCTTGAATGTCGCGCAGGCGGCAGAGTTTGCCGTTCAATAAATATTCGCTGTCGCCGGAGCGGAACAGTCGCCTTGTAACCACGATTTCTCCAGCATGGAACTGCTGCTGATTGAATTTCCGGCGGCGGATCTTGAGCACTACCTGTGGCGCGCCCGCAACGGCGGCCGAAGAAGCAACCGGAGCGACATTGTGAGCTGGTAGGGCGAAGACCGGCTCGTCGTCAGGGAAGGCGACAGCCAAAGTATTCACCTTCGAGCGCGGCACTTCCACTTCTTCGGTTCTGCCGGGCTGAGCTTCTTCCACGGCGGCTTCCGTCTCGGCGGCAGCGCGGGCGCGGATGGCAGCTTCGTCCCAATCGTCGGCGTGCTTGGACGATAGTGGACTGACGGGAACATCGTCCTGAATGTCGATCTCGGTGGGTGCGTTGGCGTCCGCGCCGGGATATTCCTGCGGATCAATCAGAGTAAGCGACACCTCGGCCATACCAGTCGCCTTGCGGTCGCGCGTGCCAGCGAAGATCACGTCTTCCATGCGCGATCCACGCAGAGTCTTTGCCGATTGCTCGCCCAGCACCCAGGAGATGGCGTCGGCAATATTCGACTTGCCGCAGCCGTTTGGCCCGATGATCGCGGCGATACCGTCCCCGTGGAATTTGAGGTCGGTGCGATCGCAAAACGATTTGAAGCCGAGAATCTGAAGCCGCTTCAGTTTAAGCAACGTGAACTCCTTGGGAGAAACAGTGGCCGGTTATCGATGGCCAGTTGCCAGTTGTGCTGCGCCGCAAGCTGTTAACCAGACGGATACCCTTGCTCCGAATTAAGATCCGAGTTCGGCTCAGTCTCGTCCCCGGCTGGTAGGGCCACCACAAATTTAAGCAACTGTAACGGTGAAATGGGGGCGGGGTCAAGCAATATAACACTATATATTGTATGGCCTTATCGATCAGCGCTCTGGGTTGCACACACATTGCAGCACTTGAGTAGTTTACGGGTGAGGAAGGACGAGGTGGGGAGAATCGCGAGAGCACAACTATCGTATCGCAGCCACCAGCGATTAACAATCCAGAGTTGGGTCGACTGGAGCCGCAGTCGCAGAAGCAGATTATTGCCTGAATCACTTGCTCGTATCGAACGATTCTAAAGCGCGCTTCGCAACCTCTGCCGGAAGGGGCGCATAACCCAGGGCGGAACATTCTCTCTGGCCCGACGTCAGCACCCAGCGAAGCAGTTCTGTCAGAGCTTCCCTGCGAGTTTTGTCCGCGATTTCCTCAGGAAGTAAAAGCCACGTGTAGGTAGCGATCGGATAGGCATCTTTGCCGTTTGCATTCGTGATTGATACGCGAAAATCCTGGGGTCGACTCTCGGCCGCTGCTGCAGCCGCTGCGGTTACGCTGGAAATGCTCGCCTTGATAAACTCCCCCGCCGAATTCCGGACCGCCCCGAAGCTGAGTTCATGTTGGATTGCGTAGATGAATTCAACGTAGCCGATCGAATTGGGCGTGCGTTGCACGGTGGAAGCCACGCCCTCGTTTCGCTCCGCTCCAATTCCCACGGGCCACGGTACTGACGCGCCGGCGCCAACTGCGGCTTTCCACTGCGGACTGACCTTGGATAAATAATCAGTCCATACAAAACTCGTGCCGCTGCCATCGGACCGATGCACTACAACGATGTTGGCGTCCGGGAGAGATGCACCGCGGTTCGACCTTCGGATCTCCGGGTCATTCCACTTCCTGATCTTTCCCAGGAAAATTCCGGAGAGGGCTTCGGGCGTGAAGTTGAGGTTCTGGCGAACGCCCTTCACGTTGTAGATGGCAACTACGGCGCCGAGCACGGCTGGGAGATGAATGAGGCGTTGATGTGCCTCCGACATGGCCTCGTCTGACAAGGGCATCTCCGAACCCGCGAAGTCTGCCTTCTGTTCCCGGAGCCGCTGGATCCCTTCGGCGGACCCGACAGCGTCATAACTGATGTGGACGTTGGGATGCGACTCCTGGAACAACTCGAACCAGCGCTGGTACAAAGGAGCCGGAAACGTAGCTCCGGCGCCTCTCAGCGTTGCTTCGAGACGCGGCGTCGGGCCTGCGACACCGGGGACGGGTTGATCTTCTCCCTTAAGAGCCACCAGTAGTTTGCTCACAAGCTGGCGAGCGAGGTCATCCGCGATACCGTTCCAGGGAAATTTGCTCGGACTCACCAGGTAGGACCACAAAGTGTCGCCACTCTTGCTGACGAGTTCCACGGACAGAAATCCTTCGAATGTAGGATGGCTGACGCTATTGGAATGTGGACTGAGCGTAACGTGGCCGGTGGTCCAGACCCGACCAGTGCCTTTTATCATCGCGTCCGCTTGCCGGGAATCGGAAACCACCTGAACTTCGTGACTCTTTCGCAGGCGCTGGACCACCTGCTCTCGGATAGCGGCCGCGTGTCTGTCGCTTCCCAGAGTATCGACATATAACGTCTTTACTTGGGAGAGCTGCTCCGCAACTTGGGCGCGACAGATCGTAGTGCCGGCAACCGACACGAGCAGAGCACAGACCGAAGACGCAAGCCTGAAGACACGAACCAACACCGAGGCCTCCCGCGAAATGGAAGTTAATTCTAAGCCGTCGGCATTACATTTTGGTTACATGGCTGAAGCCGCGAGTCGTGCTCTTCAGGCTGTGCGGGTTTTATGCTGGTGAGACGGCGCGAGGCGCCGTACGCACAAGCATTGTCATGATTCCTTTCCCGGTTTGTTCCGCCTACTGCTCGTAAGCCCCGATATTGATCTGGCCGCTGCCGTTGATGCGCGGATTGCCGGCGTAATCGGTGCTGCCGTAAATGGTCGTGCCGTTGCAATACCCCACGCTGCAGGTGAGGCTGGTACCGCCGGCATTGACGGCCGGGGAATTAGAAGCCACGTCAAGGTTCGGCGGCGTGGAGCTGAGATCAATGTACAGCGGATTTGCGTTCGGCGAGTCTGCGTCTTCTCCGCTGCCCGATTGATAGGCCGAATAAGTCTTGTAATTTGATTTTCCGCCCCAGTCGATCGAAGTTCCTTGCACATACCCGGCCGCGGAATAGTACAGGTTCCAGTTAGCTGTCGCGGTCGAGCCGCTGACGTAACTGTAGATCCATACATTCTGGCTGCCGGCGTACACGATGTTGTTTTCAAAGATGTTCCCGTTGCTCGGCGGGGCATTGTGTTGAATCTGAAACTCTGCGCCTTGATTTTTCGTGTTGTTGTTGTACAGGCTGTTGTTGACGATCACTATGTGGTCGCTACCACCCACGCCACTGGCGTAGCCTCCGATGGAGATGCCTACGGCATTGGCATCGTAGAAGAGATTGTTGCGTATGGTGACATAGCTGCTGTCGTGTCCTTTGTGCTCGCTAGCCGCCTCCATATTCAGATCGCAATTGTGGACTGTATTCCGCTCGAAGATGACGTACGCGCAACCGTCACAATACAAGCCGTCGGCATCGTACGAATTCCCCTCGCCGGGATTGTGAATTCCGCTGATGTTGTAAACGGTATTGCCGCTGATCTCGCCATACTTCGCCTGATCGTAGCCGGTGGGCCCGGTTCCCTCGAATCCGATGGCATCGATTCCGATATTATCGTTGTCGTGCACGATGTTGTTGGTGATGGAGAAATAGGTCACATTCCCGTCCACGTTCACCGATTCGCTCTGGCCCGTCTTCAGGCTGTAGACCTGATTGCCGCTGATTATCAGATCCGTAATAGGAGTGCTGGACGTGCCGTACACGGCAATGCCAAAGGCGTTGCCGTTCTTCTCCGATGTCGTGGTGATGTTGTGCACAAGATTGTTCAACAACTGTATGCCGCTCCCTGAACCGGTGACCCAGATGCCAGCAGGCGTTAGGGCTGCCTTGCTGGTGGTGTAGTTGCGAATTTCAAATCCGTTCACCGTGATGTAGCTCTGGTTCACGATGTTGATGAGGCCTTGCGTTCCGCTCACGCTGAGTCCCGTCCCGTCGATCACGGCCGTTTCCCCGGGATAGTTTTCAAAGGTGATGGGATTCGATGCTGTCCCGGACGCGGGGAACGTCACTGACTCGTTGTATACGCCCGTTTCGACGTATACCTTCGCTCCTGCCGAGACCGAATTGGCAGCGTGCTGAATCGTAAGCCAGGGCGCGGTGTAGCTGCCGGAGTTCGTGTCCTTCCCGCTCTTGGATACGTAGAAGGTTGCTCCAGATTGTGCAAGAAGAGAGGTCGAGAGGAATACGACAAAGACAAAACGCAGTTTCCAAAGGGATGTCATTTCGGAATCTCCTGATTGCGGAACGTGTGGTTTTGAATGATCGAGGCGAGTGGCTTCCTGCTGGATGCCGAATTGGCAAAGCTTAGGTGAGTTACGATTGATTGTCAATGATTATTATTTCTTTCGATTATAGCTAAATTGGCTTTCACATCATTACTATTGCCTCGGGAAAACGAAGGTATACCCGCAGGGACCGAGTACTGCCATTGCCGCAAGAGAGTAAAGACTTGGCTACCAAACAAAAAGGGACGAGCAACTCGGCTCGTCCCTCAATACGCAGTACAGGGGCTAGTTTGCTCCCAGCTTCTCGAAGAACAAACAAATGGTTTCAATCCCGTGGTGGAAGTTCGGGATGTGAAACTTCTCGTTAGGAGCGTGCAGGTTATCGTCGGGAAGGCCGAAGCCCATCATGACGGTAGGAATCTTCAATCCCTCGTAGAAATCGTTGACGATGGGAATCGAACCACCGCTGCGAATGAACACCGTTTCTTTCTTGAATGTATCGTGTAGTGCTTCGGTCGCGGCCTTGATGTAAGGATTGTCAGTGCCAACCACGGAGGCCGGACCCTTACTCCACACTTTAATTTTCGTTTCAATGCCTTTGGGCGTGAGTTTCTTCACAAAGGCGGTATACCGCTTCAGGATGTCATCGGGATCCTGGTTGGGCACCAACCGCATGGAAACTTTCGCAGCCGCTTTGGCTGGAATCACCGTCTTTGCACCGGCCGCTACGAATCCGCCAGGCATGCCGTGGACTTCCAGAGTGGGCCGCGCCCAGGTGCGATACAGAACCGAGTAGCCTGGCTCGCCGGTGAGAACCTTGGAGCCAACTTCCGTTTTGCGGTAAGTCTCTTCGTTAAAAGGCAGGCGCTTCCACGCCTTCAGCTCGTCCTTGCTGGGGGCCTTCACGTTCTTGTAAAAGCCGGGGATCAGTACGTGGCCTTTGGAATCTTTCAACTTGCCGATGATTTCGATTAGGGCAAAGAAGGGATTGGGAGCCGCGCCACCATAGACGCCCGAGTGCAAGTCAGTCTTGGCGCCGTAGGCTTCGATCTCTGTATAAACCAAGCCACGCAGTCCGACGCATAGAGTAGGCAAATTTGGCGCGAAAAGTTCCGTGTCGCAGACCAGGGCGAAATCCGCCTTCAGCTTGGCCTTCTGCTTGCGAACATATTCGGCAATGGATTCGCCACCGACTTCCTCTTCGCCCTCAAAGATTACTTTCACGTTGATGGGCAGCTTGCCGTTACTGGACTTCATCATCGATTCAAGGGCCTTCACTTCCATCCAGAGCTGGCCTTTGTCATCGACTGCGCCGCGCGCATAAATGTTGTTGTCGCGTTCGGTGGGCTCGAAGGGCGGCGTATGCCACTCATCGAGCGGGTCGGGTGGTTGCACGTCATAGTGCGCGTAGCACAGCACGGTGGGCTTGCCGGTCGCGTGCAGCCAGTCGGCATAAATGAGGGGATGGCCTTTGGTGGGGATGACCTCGACATTCTCCATGCCGATACGGCGCAGTTCGTTGGCGACGAAGTCAGCCGCTTTTTGAACGTCCGGCTTATGCTCATCAAGCGTGCTTACGCTGGGGATGCGGAGGAGATCTTTTAGTTCGCTGAGGAAACGCTGCTGATTATTGCGAGCAAAATCAACTGCCGGGGAAGCCATAGATGGTCCTTTCTCGTGCTAGAACGCAACAGTGCGGACTGCTGCGGTTGCGGAAACGCTCCAGTATATACCCGAAGGAATCCGGGAAGGGCAGCGGGCGAGGCACAATGCCCCGAAGCTTATTGCGGAAACCTAGCGGGTGAAAATGCAACGAGATCGTGATCGGGACTCTTTCCTTCGATGATTTGCGCCAAGACGTGCGCGGTGATCGGGGCCAGGAGAATACCGTCGCGAAAGTGTCCAGTCGCGACATAGTAGCCGGGCGTCCTGGTTGCGCCGAGAATTGGCAACGAGTCGGGTGTGCCGGGACGCAGTCCCGCCCAGTCTTCAAGAATCTTCGCATTCCGCAGTTCCGGGACCAGGGCAATGGCGGCGCGATGCAGACGTTGAATCGTCGCGACATCAGTTCGCTTGTCGAATCCGGCTTCTTCCACCGTAGTGCCGACGATGATTCGTCCGTCGCTGCGCGGGATCAGATAAACATCGGGCGACCGGATCACGTGCTTCAGAAGTTCGCGGGTGGGCGAAAGCAGGCAGAGCATCTGTCCCTTCACCGGACGGGTAGGAAATGTATGTGGAGCGATTTGGCCGGACCACGCCCCGGCGCAGTTGACGACTTTTGCGGCGAGAAACGAGGTTTTCTTGGTGGTGACTCCGCTGACCCGCCCGTCGGACGGATTCACGGCCGTGACTGCATCGCCGGATGAAAAATCCACACCGTGGTGTTTGGCCGCGGCCAGCGCTGCCGCCGTGATTGCTCGAGGGTCGACGCTGCGCTCTTTGAGGTAGTAGAACGAATGTGTTGCGTTAAGAGACTCCGCGATCCTCTGCGGATCGAGGCCGCGTTCTCTGAGGCTGAACTCCTGCTCAAGCGTGAGCTTCACCATTGCGGGTTCCAGTTCCTCCAAGTCTGCGGGATACAAAGCTGCGGTCCGCAATCCCGGATGGCGAACATGTTCCGAGGACAGACTGAGAAGCGTGCCCTGATCCCTGAGATCAACCTTCACGTCGGATTCAACTTCCAGCTCATGCACAAACTCCGGATACATGCGGGCACTGGCTGAGGCTAGAGGTTGCATGGCGGCCGGAGTTTCAATGATGGAATCGGCCAGCATGCCACCGGCGGCGTAGGAAGCTTCCCGGCCGGGCTCGCCGCGCTCGACGACCAACACACTCGCGCCCTTCTTTCGGAGTTCCAGCGCCAGCGATAGCCCAATGATGCCCCCGCCGATGACAATTACGTCCCAACTCTTCATCTCCGCATTGTAGAAGAGTGTCCCAGTCCATTACTTTCGTTACCCTCGCGGGACACATCTGGTTAAGTGAAGTTACCTTTCTGGCCCCTATAATCCGGACAAACCGCAAGCATCGCAGGTCAGAACGCCGCTCCTTTCCTCTGGGCTTGAGGAGCAGCCAACAGCTCGATGAATGGCAGAGAGATAGATCTCAAAACAGTAAGGACGATCGTGAAATCGAAGCACAATGGGAGCGAGCGGGCAGTTCCAGCGTCAACCTGGATCTATAATCCCTGGCTCGATCTGATCGTGGGATGCGGAGCGTGGTCGGCACCGCTTTTGCTGTTCTCGTACCTCTCAGTTGCGTCGAGCGTTCGAGCATGGTCGGTGGTTTTCTACGCGCTGGCGCTCTTTTTCAACTATCCGCACTTCATGGCGACCATCTATCGCGCCTATCATCGCGCGGAAGATTTTCAAAAGTACCGCATCTTCACCGTACATATCACAGCTCTGCTTGCGCTGACGCTGATCTTGTCACACTCCTGGGTTCGCATCCTGCCGTGGATTTTCACGATTTACTTGACCTGGAGCCCGTGGCATTACAGCGGGCAGAACTACGGCTTGTTCATGATGTTCGCTCGCCGCGCTGGAGCGATCCCGAGCGACTCTACGCGCCGCGCACTCTACGGCGCTTTCATCGTTTCCTACTTGATCCTGTTCCTGGGCTTTCATACTGGCCCTTCCACCGATCCTCTTTTCATCTCCATCGGGATTCCGGCGGCCGTAAGCCGTTGGGAGCAAATCCTGCTTGCGGTTGCGTTTGTTGCTCTGGCATCTTTCGGACTTTTGCGGCTGGCTCGGGAAACCGGCTGGCGCAAGCTGTTGCCTTCGCTCACGTTGTTCTCATCGCAGTGCCTATGGTTTCTCTTGCCGGCGGCGATTTCCTTGATCAAAGGTCTGGACATTCCGCAGAGTCGTTACAGTTCCGGAGTGCTGGCGGTCATGCATTCGGCGCAATACCTCTGGATTACGAGCTACTACACCCGGCGTGAGGCTTCAGGCGAGAGCGGCCGGGACTGGCGTCCCTGGGCTTACTTCGGAGTGCTGATTGCCGGCGGCATCGCTTTGTTTGTTCCCGGCCCATGGCTGGCAAGCCGACTGTTCCACCATGACTTTACCCGCAGCTTCCTGATCTTCACGTCGCTCGTGAACATTCACCACTTTATTCTGGACGGTGCGATCTGGAAGCTGAGGGATGGAAGGATCGCGTCCCTTTTACTGAACTCGCGCGTCCGGATTTCCGATGCCGCCTCGAAAACCAGCAGCCGGTTATCTTTCGCGCGGCGTTGGCTTACTGGTGGGACCGCCGGTGCCCGCCAGCTGCGGGTCGGAGCCGCTCTCGTGCTGCTGTTGTGGGCGACGATCGATCAGGTGCGCTACTATCTCGCGCTTCACGCCGACAATCTCAAGGACTTGCAACGCGCGGCCGCATTGGACTCATTCGACAGTTCGTTGCAAATGCGACTGGCTCGCCAAGAACTAGACCTAGGTCAGGCGCAGCCAGCGGAAGCTGCGTGGCAAAAGGCGATACAAGTGAATCCGGCCGATCCCGGCCCACGCCAGGCGCTGCTTCGGTTCCTGATCGAGCAGAATCGCCTTGATGAAGCGTTCCACTTGACGGAAGCCTCGCTTCGCTACACGCCCAAAGATGTAAATCTCCTGATGGATCGCGGCCTTCTGGCGCAGCGTCGCGGCTATCCCGATCTGGCGGTGGAAAGTTGGAACCAGGCGCTCGCCATCGATCCCGGCCATGCTTCGGCACATCTTTATCTGGCCGACGAACTGGATCGCCAGGACAAGCCGCTGGATGCAGCGGCACATTACAAGGCATTTCTTGAAATCACCACGCGACAAACGACGCGGCAGGCGCCGTCAAGCCGTCCGGAGCCGCAGAAAATGATTGCTGTTCTGCTTCGCATGGCCGATTGCCAAGTGCGCGCATCGCAAAAGCCACAGGCCCTTCGGTCGTACGAACTAGCTGCGAAAATCGCGGCCCAAACCAAGCAGGACAGACTAGAGAGCGTCGCCGACGTGAACGCAGCAGCACTTCAGGGTGAAGCCGGTAAGTTGGACGAGGCTCTGCAGCTCTATCAGCATGCCCTGCAGTTGGATGAGTCGATTGCTGATCGGACGGCAAGCGCCGAAGACTGGTTCGCTTACGGCCGTTTTCTCGAGGGAGCTGGATTTCCCGCGCGGATGACCTACGCATGCCTGGTCAAATCTGAGATGTTGCAGGATATTCTGCCCAACGCGTCGCAGCAGCAGTTGCGCACGGATGCCATCCGGTCGGCGGCAAAACAGACCGGGCCGGAAGCCGCTGCTATACGGCGTAATCCCGGCCTCAGTTTGAATGAAGCGTTAGCGTTACGCCGTTAACACAAACCGTAAGGATCTCCAGCGCACATTGACAGCGCCGCTCTTGTGCTAAACAATTGGAGCGACCCCACAAAACAGGGCAGTCTCACTTCTTGGAGGAACGATGCCGGACGAAGGCGAAGAACTACACGTGGAACATCAGTCGACCGCAGGGAAATGGATCCTGATTATTTTAGCGCTCGCCTTTGTCGCGGCGTCCGTCTACGGCTATGTGACCACGCAGCAGCACGTGGATAAGTTAACGAAAGATTTGAGCGACAGCCAGATTCAGGTCGCCGAACTGAAGAACCGAATGCAGACCGCCGAAGCGTCGGAGGAGACACTGGCGCGGCAGGTCGGAATGACGAAAAAAGAATTGGCGCAACGCGCCGCCCAACTGCAGCAGGAGCAAAGGGCCGCGGAATCCCGCCTGGAACAAGAACAGAAAGAGCAGATCGGTCAGGTTAGCGGGGAAGTGGCCGGCGTGAAAAGCGATGTAGGTGGCGTCAAGACGGACGTTGCCTCCACCAAGGCCGACCTGGAAGCCACCAAGGCCAAACTGCAAAGTGCAGTCGGCGACCTTGGGGTGCAAAGCGGATTGATCGCTAACACGCGCAGTGATCTGGAAGTACTCAAACATAGAGGCGATCGGAATTATTACGAGTTCACATTGCTCCGTGGTGCAAAACCACAGCCGGTAGCGACGGTGAGTCTACAACTCAAGAAGACGGATGCCAAGCACGGCAAGTTCACGCTAAATGTGAGCTCTGACGACAAAACCATCGAGAAAAAAGATCGCAACGTCGCCGAGCCGATTCAGTTTTACTCCGGTCGCGAGCATCTGTTGTTTGAGTTGGTGGTTTGGACAGTCGACAAAAATAAAGCTACGGGTTACTTGAGCACGCCGAAGAATGCGCCCGTTCCGGTGACGGCCAATTGAACGGAGTGCTTTTCCCTGCGGGTGCGCACGTCGCGCTGCAGATCGCGCTGCGCACCGGGGTGATTTATCTTGTCGTGCTGATCGGGGTGCGTCTCAGCGGCAAACGTGAGGTCGGACAAATGACTCCGTTCGACCTGACGCTACTGCTTCTTCTTTCCAATTCCGTGCAGAATGCAATGACGGGGCCGGATACGTCACTTGTGGGTGGCGTCGTCGCCGCTTCCACTCTGTTGTTGTTGAACTATCTAGTCGGGACTGTCTCCGGCGTCAACCGTGGCTTTCGCCGCGTGGTCGAGGGCGAGCCCAGCCTTCTCATTCACGATGGAAAGACCATCCAGTCGCACATGGCGAGAGAACACGTCAGTATGGATGAACTGGAGCGGGCGCTGCGCGAGCACGGTATCGCGCACGTACACGATGTCGCTTTGGCCGTGCTCGAAGTCGATGGCTCCATCAGTTGCATGAAATACGACGAGATTAAACCCGACGCCAATACCCATCTTGTCCGGCGTAGATTCATTCAGAAAAAACAATAACGCCTTATTCGATCGGCACGAATTTCACACAAACTGGCTGCGATATTTCCAGCACTTTGCCGGTTGGCGTCAGGCTGCCAGTTTGCTGGTTGATTCGAAAGAGCACGATATTGTTCGATTTTTCGTTCTCGGCAAAGATCAGCGTGCCGGACGGATCGATCGCGAAATTGCGAGGGCTCTGCCCCTTCGTGGGAGCGTACTCGACCAGCGTCAAAGTTCCTTTGCTCGGGTCGATGGCAAATACCGCAATGCTGTCATGCCCACGGTTTGAGGCATAGAGGAACTTGCCGGAAGGATGCACTTCAATTTCAGCGTCTTCGTTGAGGGTGGTGAAGTCCTTGGGAATCGTTGAAATCGTCTGCAGCGGACGCAAGACGCCCGCTGTGTCGTAGCCAAAGACCGAAACGCTCGACCCCATTTCGTTGATCACATAACCAAACTTGCCGTCGGGACGGAACGCGAAGTGTCTGGGACCGGCTCCGGGAGGGGCCTTGGCAAACGGAGGATCGTTAGGCGTGAGCGTGCCCTTCACGCTGTCAAATTTGTAGACGAGCGTCTCATCGAGCCCGAGATCGTCCACGATGGCGAAACGATTGTCGGGTGAGAGGTCGATGGAGTGCGCGTGCGGACCTTCCTGGCGCTGCGGATTCGTGCCGTGGCCGGAGTGCTGAATGAAGGCCGAAGCTTCACCCAATCGGCCGTCTGCAAGGATCGGAAATGCCGCAATGCTTCCACCCGTGTAGTTCGCGACCAGAACATACTTTCCAGTCTTGTCGACGACGATATAGCAAGGATCAGCGCCGCCAGACGCTACCTCATTCAACAGCGTTAGCTTGCCGGTAGTGCGATCGACGGAGAAGGCGCTGACCGCTCCGCTCTTCTGGCCCTCATAGTTTCCAACCTCGTTGACCGCGTAAAGCAATTTGTGGTTTGGGTGCACCGCGAGGAAGGAGGGGTTGATCGTTTGCGCAACCAGGCCGATGGATGTCAGCTTCGCACCATCGGGATCGAATCGGTAGCCGTAAATGCCTTTGCTCGTGCTGCCTTCCTGCGTATAGGTTCCGACATACACGAAATATTTGTCTTTGGCCGCAGCAGGTGCGGCCATCGCAAACGCAATTAAACACAGGGCACCGAGAATCCAAAGAGAAAGCGGAGTTCGATTCATCACTCTATAAAACCGCATGGCATACCAATGACGCAAGTGGTAACCGTTATTTGGTCAGCGTAACGGGCACGGGTTGGTCGTAGGGATGGACGACCACGCTCACCGACTTGCGCTGATTGAAGGCGTCCAGTGTGACGGGAAAACCGACGATCACGGTGCGCTTGAGTTCCTGACCCGGCTGCAACTTGTCTTCGGGAGCGAGAGCGGGTTGAACATTTTCTTTTAGAGAAGGGAAGGCCTGGTAATAGCGGTCGAAGTCAACAGCGGAGACCGCGTCGCTGGTTAGCTCTCCGGTCGAAGTTACAAGTTTTCCTTGAATGTGATGAACCCAGAGCGGCTTCTCCCCCGAGTTGTGCAAAGTAAATGTCAGGGCCACGAGCGAGGCTTTTTGATTGGGGATCTGAACAGCGGTGACGAGATCGAGTGATCCCGCGCCTTGCGGCTTGGCGCGCTGCAGGAAGGATACGATGCCGGCGATGACGAGCACCCCTCCTAGCGCGATCAGGAGGATTCTAACGGGCGGCAGGTTGCGCTTGGCTGTGCCGAACTCATCGCCGATATGGATCGTGGGACCGCGTTGTGCGGCTGGCGGCGTGCTGGCCGTCGGTCCGCTCGGAGGTGCCGAAGGGACAGGAGTGGAGTCGGGCATTGGTTCAGTCATAGATATCGTATCTCCGTTCCGGAACGCGTCGGAGGCCTTAAAGAACGACGCTCTCAACCGGGCGGCGTGGGCTGGCGCGGGCCGTCAGCGTAGGATAGCCCATATAAAAAACGAAGGTTGGCTGCCACGTAGGGTCGCCCAGAAGTTCGCCAAGCAGTTTAGCCCGCTGCGCCGGTTTGTCATGTGATCTCTCGTAGTCGATCATTTCCACGGCCTCATTGCAGGGCCGACCGGCCACGCCGCGAGCAGTTGCAAACAAATGAGCGCGCTGCCAAATCCGTCCCGCCCGCAGACAATTCTCCTGGTCATAACGGTCGCGCACCGAAATGATTCCCATCAGCGGTGCACGCAACATCAGCTTAGAGTATCCATCTTTCTCTCGATGCGACATAACCCAGCGCTGCATCCACAGAGGCATCATCTTGAATATTGCGGTCGCCATTGGGGGCTGCCCGAAAGCATCGACCGAGAGACCATCGCGAAAGCGCTGAACCGCACTCCAGTGGCTCCGAATCCATCGCCCGCTTCCACGGTCAACCTCTGGGTCGGCGTAGATTACGTCGTTCGCGGTAGAGACTATTTCTACGAGTTGTTTTCGTTCGGCCTCCGATGTGAAAAGAAAGATTTTAACCTCCGATTCGTTGGTGGTTAACCGACTCAGACTGTCGACGAATTCGGCAGGGAGTGGTCTATCGGGAACATATGGTCCGCGATTCGTATGGCGGAGAGGAATGGCGTCGTAGAGTTCGCTTTGTTCCCGAGTCCCAGCGACGAGATCGACGCGCGCCAGGAGTTTCGGAGCGAGCTCGGCAGAAATTGGCCCCAGCTTGCCGGGGAGAAATGTCAGGTTGGCTAAATAACCGTTGGCGGCAGCGGCCAGCATCAGGTTCTCGAGAGCGCAACCGATCCCAATGTGTTCTTCACGCAGATAAGGGTCGAGCGCGCCGACATTCCTTTGGGTGTCGATATACAACTCAATGGAAGAATTTGTTACCTTGAAAAGCCAGGGTTGAGTGTTGTGGGGACTTGCGGCGAGAATAGCGGCGTGCACCAGCGCAAGAGGCCCGTGGCTGGAATCGTTGCGCCAGTGCTTCCATGGTTCGTAAGCCGGCCCTTTACCAACGCTGAATACCCCCTGGTCGTAGGCGCGCCAGACTCCACCGCCGATGACTACGACGGTAACAACTCCCGCACCTTTCAGGAATGATCTCCGTTGCATGGCAAGGCCCGAGGCGAAATCTCTCGCAATGTCCGATTTTACTCCGCGCTCTTCCTCGCCGCCCGATTCTCATTTCCATCCGTGTTTCATCGCTTTCGCGAATCTCTCTGCAGGCAGTGTGTTGAGCACATCGTCCTTCGTCAGCCAAGCGCGGCGGGCTTGCAGGATGCCGTAGCGGATTTTGTCCAGATGCGAGGTGTGGTGGGAGTCGGTGTTGATCACGATTTTCACACCGCGTAGCTTGGCTTGGCGGAGGTGAACATCGTTCAGATCCAGCCTGTCAGGGTAGGAGTTCAACTCCATGGCCACTTCGTGTTTTGCCGCGGCGGTGAGAATGACGTCCATGTCGAATTGATAGGCGTCGCGGCGAAGCTGAAGGCGGCCGGTGGGATGGCCGATGATGGAAGTATTCGGATTCTCCACCGCTTTGAGCAGGCGCTCGGTCATCTTTGCCGGCTCCTGATTGAAAACGGAGTGCACGCTGGCGATGACCAAGTCCATTTGCGCGAGCACATCGTCGGAAAGATCGAGATCGCCGTCAGCGAGGATATCGACTTCGATGCCGGCGAAAATCGCGATGCCATCGATTTTCTTGCCGGCCTCGCGGATGCGCTGAATGTGGGCCACGGCACGCGTGTCATCGAGTCCATTGGCGAAAGCCAAGTTCTTGGAATGATCCGTGACGGCCATGTATTTGTAGCCGTGCGCCTTGGCCGCCTCGGCCATTTCTTCAATCGTATTCTTGCCGTCAGTTTCGACCGTGTGCATGTGCACGTCACCCTGCAAGTCCTCCAGAGTGATGAGAGTGGGCAAAGTGTGTTTTTCCGCGGCATCGATCTCGCCCAGATTCTCGCGCAGCTCCGGCGGAATGTAGTCGAGATTGAGCTTGGCGTAAATCTCTTCTTCCGTCTTGCCGGCGACCGGCTTTTCAGTCTTCAGATCCGCGAGGCTGTACTCATTGAGGGTATAACCGAGCTTGAGGGCGCGCTGGCGCAGGGCGACGTTGTGGGCCTTGGATCCGGTGAAGTACTGCATAGCCGCGCCGAACGACTCCGGGGGAAGCAGGCGAACGTCCACTTGCAGATCGTTGCGTAGGCGGAAGCTGATCTTGTTGTCACCCTGGGCGATGATGTTCATGAGTGGCGGATACTTCGCGACGTATTGCACTGACTTCTCCCGCTCCTCCGGGCTACAGCAGGCCGCGCCCGTAACCAGAATGTCGAGATCCCCCACGGTTTCGCGGCCGCGGCGCAACGAGCCGGCGGGAGTGATCTTGTCGAAGCCAGGAAACTTCGCGAGATAAGCAGTAAGTTTTTGCGCCTCGGTTTCGGCAACGTCAATCAGAAACCGTCCAGAGATTCGGCGATAGTCTTCAATGGCCTTCAACAATTTTTGTTCGTGCTTCTCGCCCATGCGCGGCAGTTCGCGGATCTTTCCTTCGCGCGCAAGCTTCTCCACGCCGTCGACGTCGCAGACCTTATAGGCGCTCCAAATCAGCGCAATCGTCTTCGGCCCCAGGCCCTGAATCTTCAACAACTGGAGCATCGACGGGTGATATTTCTTGAGCAGATCGGCTTGCACGCTAAGCTGGCCGTCTTTGAAGAGCTCCTGCAGGTTGACCAGCATCCCCTTGCCGATGCCGGGAATTGCCAGAACTTGCTTGGGTTCGCTGATGATGTCTTTGATCTGCTCCGTGTGGTTCTCAATGGCTTGGGCTGCGTTGCGGTAGGAGCGGATGCGGAAAGAATCCTGGCCGTCGATTTCAAGCAGGTCGGCGGTTTCATAGAGGACGGTGGCGATGGATTTATTGTCCACGGGTTAAAGATAAACAAGAATAGAGTGTGGCGCCAGAGCTCACGAATGTCGCAGACTCGCACACTTCACCGCAGAGACTGAATTAGAGTAGGCAACTGCCTGGTCGCGGAGCCGCGACGGCGGGTTCGAGGATCTGCATCAGTGACAGAGTTAGGCAGGCTTGCTTACATTTGCCGCCTGCGGACCCTTCTGACCTTCGGTGATTTCGAACTCGACCTCATCACCCTCTTGCAGGCTCTTGTATCCCTCGGATGTAATCGCGCTGTAGTGAACAAAAACGTCGGGACCATCTGCGCGTCCGATGAACCCGTAGCCTTTCGCATTATTGAACCATTTCACCGTACCTTTCAGACGTTCCACGCGTAACCCCCGCTTTCTGCACGTCCAGTCGGGGAACCCAAAGACGTGACCGGCTTTAGGATGCATTTTGGAGCGATTAGGATGGAGTGTCAAGGCGAAAGAGGCAGCGAAACCGTGCCCCTCTCCGGAGAAATTTACAATTCAAAAGGCCTATCAACACACCAGTCAGTCGGCTCGGCGATGCTAGGCACCGGGCTTGCGGGCATGCAGCTTTCGACCGTTCCTGTTCTGATGATCCAGCCAAAGAACGGACGAGATTGTTTTGGCGTCCCGAATCTTTCCCGTCAGCACCATCTGGACGGCCCTGGTCAGGGGGACCAGGCGCTTTTGGATGACTTCATCGGCCTCGGGTTGTGCCTTGCCTGCCCGAAGTCCAGTGGCCAGGAACACGGACATGGTTTCGGCTACGAATCCGGGGCTCGCGAAAAAATTAAAGATAAGCTGCCAGCGCGCGGCAGTGTAGCCGGTTTCCTCGTGCAGTTCGCGCCGGGCTGCGAGCAAGGCCTTTTCTCCGGGATCGATGCGCCCGGCGGGAAGCTCCCACAGGAAATCATTCGCGGCATGACGATACTGACGCTCGAGCAGGACCCGCGGCGTCGCGGTGGATTCATCGACAGCCAGAATGACGACCGAGCCGGTGTGATGAATCACGTCGCGGCGAGCGCGAATACCGCCGGGCTCCTGTACTTCGTCGGTCGTCACCCAAAACACAGGCCCACGATACACCGTGCGCGACGAGAGTATCCGAGCTTTCGGGCCAGACTTTTTGGTGGATTTGGACGGCTTGGATTTTTCTGAGGGAGCAAGCTTTCGCATCACAACAATATAAAGCACGACATCCCTCGCGGATGTTTCTGAATACGGATTGACGATGCGGGACGCGCGGCAAAGTCTGCTATGCTGCCGGGCATGCCGGGACAGCGCTCTGCAAAGCCCCTGAAGCGGCGGGTTGCAATCGTCGGTGCCGGGAATCTGGCCAGTGCTCTGGCTGTTGCCTTGCACCGAGCTGGATACAGGATCGAGCAAATCATCTCGCGCGATTGCTCTCAGTCTCTGCAGCGAGCGCGGCGATTGGCAGCCGAGGTAGGTGCATCGGCCGTGACCGCACGGAAGGCGCAGATTCGGGTGGAGGTGATTTGGTTTTGTGTTCCGGATCGGGCAATTGCCGGCGCTGCAACGGCGCTGCAACCGGCGGCGGATTGGAGCGGCAAAGTCGCGCTGCACTCCAGCGGCGCGCTTACCAGTGACGAACTCGCACAACTTAGAGCACGCGGGGCGGCGGTGGCTTCGGTTCATCCGATGATGACGTTTGTTCGCGGCTCACGTCCGTCGCTAGTGGGCGTACCTTTCGCCATCGAAGGAGACGTCGCGGCGGTTCGCGCGGCACGTCAGATCGTAAAGAACCTCGGTGGTCGTACGTATTCGATTCGAAAAGAAGATAAGGCGGCTTACCACGCCTGGGGCACCTTCGCGTCGCCGCTGTTGACGGCCTTACTCGTGACCACCGAACATGTGGCTACTGCCGCCGGTTTGCAACCAGAAGAAGCAAAGCGAAGGATGCTGCCGATCCTGAAGGAAACTTTGGCAAACTACGCGGCGTCCGATGCGGCGCGAGCATTTAGCGGACCCATGATCCGAGGCGACATCGACACCGTGAAGCGCCACCTGCGCGTCTTGCGCAGCATGCCTGTCGAGAAGGGAGTCTATGCTTCGCTCGCTCACGCAGCCCTGGCTTATCTGCCGGGGAAGAATAAGGCGTCGCTTGAAAAGGCTTTGAAGTTATTGCGATGGACCAGAAACAGAAGCTAGCACCCTTAATGAAGCTTGGCGGCCGCGCTAGCTCGAAGTAAAAATGTGACCGAGCTTCTCTTTCTTGGTCTTGAGATACTCCTCCGCGTGCGGACTCGGAGTAACTTCGCAGGGAACGCGCTCAATCACTTCAACCCCGGCGCGCTCGATCGCCTCCACCTTCTCTGGATTGTTGGAGAGTAGTCGCACTTTTGTGACGCCCAGCGCCTTGAGAATCTGCGCGGGCAAGGCGAAGTCGCGATGATCAGCCTTGAAGCCCAGTCGCTCGTTGGCTTCGACCGTGTCCAGACCCGCGTCCTGCAACTCATAAGCTTGAAGTTTGGCCATGAGGCCGATGCCACGGCCCTCCTGCTGTTCGTAAATCAGAATGCCCGCACTCAGGTCGCGAATCATCGAGAGGGCCATCTCCAACTGCTGACGGCAGTCACACCGCAAGGAATGAAAAACGTCGCCGGTCAGGCATTGCGAGTGAACTCGAACCAGCGGAGGCGTGGACTGAACATCACCCATCACAAGGGCGACAGCTTCCTCAGTCCGGCGGTTTCCGTCGGAACCAAATTCAGCCCGAAAGCCGTGAATCCGGAACTTGCCCCAACGCGTGGGAAAATCCGCGGATGCGAGCTGCTGAACGTCGTTAGCGGTCACACTTCGATTATAGCGGTTGTGGATGGAAACAGAATCCTTCGCCACGGTGCATGGACACTCAGGGAAATCTCGATCCTTCGGATCAGCCCCTGGCGCGGAAATGGAAGATGGCATCCTGCTTGGAGGCGATAGCTACGCCATTGCGCATGGCAGGTTGAAAGCGCCAACTCTCCAACGCGGCAAGAAACCTTTCGTCGAGCTTCGCGCCCATGCTGTGGAGAACGGTTTTCCGAACAATCTCGCCGCGCTCGTCAATGGTGATCTCCACCACCACATTTCCTTCCGAGTCGGGAAGCTCCCACGGATAGACCACGGGATCCACAGTGGCGACCGGCAATGCTGGACGAATCTCGTCACCAAACACTGGTCCACCGGGCAAAGTTCCATACGGCAGTCCGGCTGGGGCGCCATGGCCCAGCTTTGAAAGTGTTGCTGTCTTTGAATTGTCCTCCGCCGTAGATGGAGCCAGGGGAGCCGGAAGCGAGGGCTTCGCCAGCGCAACATTCCGTTTCAAAATCAGTTTCTCGTGGCCCAGGCGCTGGTGGCGATACACCTCAGTGGCGCGGTCGAGCGAGCTGGTCGCGCTATCGTCGGGCGAATCCGTAGGGAAGTAGATTGGCGTGAGCAGCTTGCCGTTTCGCCCAAGCGCGACGGAAGACGGATTCAACAATCGAGGCTCGGGCGCGTACAGCAGCCAAGCGAATAACAAGCCGTGCAGCGCAAGCGACACCGTAAGCGTCCGAGGCTGATTCTTCGACTCATCGGCATTGAGCTGCATGAACATGAAGAAGGAAACTCCCTACGGCGCTCCGTTTAGGTTAGACGTAGCACGGGGGCATTCGTCAAGCACCGTTGGTGTCGATGAGGGAACGCTGCTAAAATGTACAGGAAATTAGAAATCCATCCGGTACGGGGCTATAGCTCAGTTGGGAGAGCGCGTCGTTCGCAACGACGAGGCCGTCGGTTCGAGCCCGACTAGCTCCACCATTTCAAACCTCTGAAAGCGTCAAGTTTGCCGGCAGTTCGCAGGAATCGCCGTACTAGGGGCGAAAACTCTCGGTCGGACCTTGGAATCAAAACCCGAGCGAAAATGTATGCCTTTGCGAGCGATGTTCATAGAAAGAGAGAGCGTGGTTGATGCTGCCTTCGCACGTGCTGCTCTATTTGATCGTGGCGATCAGCATTGTGCTGATGCTTATCCGCCCGCGCAATATTCCCGAGGCTTACTGGATTGGTGCGGGGGTGCTGGCATTACTCATCCTCCGATTGGTGCCCGTGCAACTTGCGGCTCATTCCGTCGCAAAAGCAATGGACGTTTGTCTTTTCCTTATCGGCATGATGTTGCTTTCTGAACTCGCACGTGAGCATGGTGTTTTTGATTGGCTCTCATCGATCACAGTAAGGAATGCGAACGGCTCCTGCTCAACTCTGTTTGCGCTGGTGTATGGCGCTGGGACCCTGGTCACGATCTTCATGTCGAATGATGCGACCGCGGTGGTTCTAACGCCAGCGATCCTCGCCGCAGTTCGCAAGGCCAAGGTCCGGCCTCTGCCATACCTCTTCGTTTGTGCTCTTATCGCGAACGCGGCGTCGTTTCTTCTTCCGATTTCCAACCCTGCGAACCTGGTTGTCTTCCACAATGAAATGCCCCCGTTGGGACGTTGGCTGGTTTCCTTCGCAGTTCCTTGTTTGCTTTCCGTTGCTGCTACGTTCGCGGTCATGCGCTGGCTCTTTCGGGATGAATTACGCGCCACGATCGAAGGCGAAGTAGAAGCTAAGCCGCTAGCCCGTAATGGCAAATTGGTGTTGGGTGGGCTGGCCGCGATGGTGGTTGTGCTGTTAACCGCATCGTCTCTGGGCAAGGATTTGGGCCTGCCGACCTGCCTGACCGCTCTTGCAGTCACAGCTGTAGTTTCCGTACAAGCGCGGAGCAGCCCGCTGAGCCTGGCTCGCGAAATCAGTTGGGCAACCTTAGCTCTAGTGGCAGGGCTTTTCGTCATGGTGGACGCCATGGAAAGTATCGGTGCGATGGGTAGGACGAAGGAGTGGTTAGCCTGGGCGGAGAATCTCGGCCCTACCGCAGCCATATGGATCACGGGATCTTTCGTTGCAATCGCGAACAATCTGGTCAACAATCTGCCGCTTGGCCTCGTCGCAGGAAGCACTCTTCAGGCCGCGCACGCGAAAGATTTGCTTGCCGAAGCGGTTCTTATCGGTGTCGATGTAGGACCGAATCTCTCCATTACCGGCTCGCTCGCGACCATCCTTTGGTTGATCGCCCTGCGCAAAGAGAAAATCGATGTAAGTTTTTGGGATTTCCTCAAGGTCGGTGCCGTAGCAATGCCCGTCGCCTTGCTAGCTTCGCTGACCGGAGTCCTCTTGATGCATATGTTGTTTCAGAGTTCCTGATAGCCCAGTGTCGCGTTTACCGATCTGGAACCGGTTGTAGAAATCCCGGTCATTATGTGTGCAAAGCATTTCTCTTTCTGCTAGCATCATCGCCAAAAGGACGCGGATCTTCTTTATTGTCTTAGGTCTGCCACCCTGCAGTATGGCACTCAAACTGCCGCGATCTTTTGGCGGTGGAGTGCGTCCAGTCCGGAGCCCAGGACGATGCTGCAGGTAGGAGCGGTTTGTGAGCGATCCCGTAGGGGGAAACGTCCCGGTCGTCAGGCGGCGGCGCAGCCGTCGTCATCGTCGTAACCGTCTAATTCGTCGATGCTTAGCGTTCGCCACCGTGATTCTTCTCAGCGTGGGTGCTTCTACCCTGGCGCTCAAGTACCTTAGTCCCTCCTTGTTCCGTGCGCAGCGGCCGGCCGTTCCCGACTTCCACCAGGTAGAGTTGAGCCGCGAACGCGTGATCACGCTAAATCAGTTGCTTAACCACACGGAGCCGTCCAGTTCTCGCCCGGTTTATCCCTATTCCGTCGTGCCCGGAGGAGTGGAGGATGCAAAGGAATTGAAGTGGGTCGCCGAGCATGATCCGATTGTCGCCGCTCACTATGCCGGCTTTGACTACGACCACGCCAGGATCGTGCGGCTCACCTTGGATCGCACCGTCTATCTTTCTTTTCGCATTGGGAGCCACGTCTATTGGACCCGTCACAGGGTCACCCTCCACAAAGGCGAAAAGCTTCTCACCGACGGACGAATGACGGCGCGGACGCGTTGCGCCAACCGTGTGGAAGAGGTTCCGCAACAGGCGGCCGCGCCGGTCGAGCCTCCCGCGGTAAAGTTCGATCAGCCGATTCGCTTTCCGGTCGGCACCGCCATGCATACTCCACCGGTTCCGTTCGAGTCAGCGTTGCTCAGAGGGCCTGGTCTGGGGTCCACGGGTCCGCTCGGTCTGTACGATCCTTTTCCCGGCGGTAATTGGATCCCAATTTCGCCTCCTCCAATCCCCACTCCGCTTTGCGGTCCCAACCGAAAGAAGGGCACGAACACCGGTTGCTGCGCGGGCGATGAGGGTGTCGGAAAGAAGAAAAAGGGAGGTCCCTGCGGCGGCGGGGGCGGCGGGACTGGAACCGTGCCCGAACCCTCCACTTGGGTGATGTTCGTTTCGGGCCTTGCCGCCATCTCCTGGCAGGCACGGCGGAAACTAAGCCGCGTCTAAAGTTTCCTGATCGGCAAACATTCGCAGTGGTTACCTCGCTTGCGAACCAGTCTTCTCTTTCGATAGGCTCAAACCTTCAATTTCACAGCTCAGAGTTTTGGAGGTCGAGGGTGGGTTCTCCGAGTCGTCGTGACTGCCGTCTGTCTTTTCTGCTGCTATTAGGATCGCTAGTCTTAAACTCTTCTGTCTTCGCCCAATCGATCCGTCTGCACGTCGACCTCACAGATGCCCCGCGCAATATCTATCATGCGAAGCTGACCCTACCCGTCAAGCCGGGCGCTATGACGCTTGTCTTTCCGGAGTGGATCCCAGGTAATCATCGTCCGAGCGGTCCGATCGCCGGTCTCACGGGAATACGCATGGAAGCGGCGGGCAAGCCGGTAACCTGGCAGCGTGACGCTATCGATATGTACGCTTTTCATGTCGTCGTCCCCGAAGCCGCACAGGAATTAGTCGTCTCGTTGGACGCCATTACCTCCAATGACAGCTTAGGCGGAGGAGGGCCTGCGGCCTCCAGCAACGTACTCGATTTAAATTGGAACGCAGTCGTGCTCTACCCGCAGGGCGCCGCTTCTGACGCCGTAGAATTCATCCCCTCCGTCACTCTTCCATCCGGGTGGAAGTTCGGAACGGCGCTGATTCCTGCTCATGTATCCGGCGATGAGGTCGAGTTCGCCCCCGTCTCCCTCACCACACTCGTGGATTCGCCGCTGATCGCAGGGAAACATTACCGCCGCATTGATCTGACTAAAGGTTCCGAGAGCCCCGCTCATCAGATGGATCTGGTGGCCGACAGCGAGGCTGATCTGGCGATGAAGCCGGAAGATTTGGCCGCCTATCACAAACTCGTCGCCGAAACCGGAGCGCTCTTCGGGGCGCGCCACTATCGTCGGTATCACTTTCTGTATACGCTTAGCGCCGACGTCGGCCAGCACGGGCTGGAGCATCACGAGTCCAACGACAGTGCCGCAGCCGAACGCACGCTGCTCGATCCCGATCTGCACTTGCTTTACGCGGACTTAATCCCGCACGAGTTCGCCCACTCCTGGAACGGCAAGTACCGCCGGCCTGCGGGGCTGGCAACGAAAAATTATCAGCAGCCCATGGTCGGCGATCTGCTGTGGGTTTATGAAGGACTCACGGAATACCTGGGCAACCTTCTGGCGGAGCGCAGTGGCTTGCGGTCGGCGGAGCAATATCGTGAAGGCTTGGCCTTAACCGCTGCAAATCTTGACCACCGTCCGGGCCGCACATGGCGTCCCCTGGAAGATACCGCGCGCTCGGTGCAGACTCTGCGAATGCTCGGACAACCATGGTCCAGTTGGCGTCGCGGACTGGATTACTATCCCGAAGGGGAGCTGATCTGGCTCGAAGTCGACTCGATCATTCGTCAGCAGACGCACGGGCAGCGGTCTCTCGATGATTTTTGCCGCCGCTTTCATGGCGGGCAGAGCGGACCTCCGATGGTTGTGCCTTACACCTTCGACGATGTGGTTCACACGCTGAACGATGTTGCTCCTTACGGCTGGGCGAGCCTGCTGCGGGAGCGCGTTGCTGCGACCAGCTCTCACGCCCCGCTGGGCGGCATTGAGCGGGAGGGGTGGAAGTTGGTCTACAACGATCACCCCAACGCCTTCACCCAGGCATCGGAGAAACTGTTCAAATTCGCAGACTTCTCCTACTCCCTCGGCTTCACCATTACTGAGGATGGCAAACTGGATGATGTGATCGTAGGTTCTCCCGCTTATCAATCCGGCATCGGTCCGGGGATGAAGCTGATCGCGGTGAACGGCCGGAAGTGGACGCCCGAGATTCTTCGTGCCGCAATCAAAGCGGCACAAGGCAATACAGCGCCGGTTGAACTTCTCGTCGAAAACGGTCAGTTCTTCCAGACTTATTCAGTCCTGTATCACGACGGCGACAAGAACCCGCATCTGGAGCGAGCTTCCGGCCAACCCGATCTTCTGGACGTGATGCTGACTCCGCTCACCAAGTAGAACCAAATTGACACCGCAACGCCCGAGCGACCCAAGGTTTTAATCCTTTGGTAAGGGGGATGGCGCACAATCCCTGCTAGAATCGCCCTAGCGCGCCGCATACAAATCAAGGATGTTTATGAACCGCTCTGCCAGAGCTGCCGCCGGGGTATTGGCGTGGGCAGCAATATTGGCTTCCGCGACGCTTTCGGGGCAAGCGCAAAACGCGCCCACCGTGCGGCGTGTGCAGGTGCTCGGGAACCGGAATCCAATCGAGATCGAGATTGAAGGCAGCGAACCTCTCGTTCCTGAGGCCCAGGTTTTGACCGGCCCCGACCGGCTGGTGGTGGATTTTGCGAATACAGTTCCCGCCGCTCAATTGCACAATCAGAGCTTGAATCGCGCCGACGTGAAGAGCGTGCGCGTGGGCCTGTTCGCAGCGAAGCCGCCGGTAACGCGCGTGGTGTTCGATTTGAATGGTCCGCAGGCTTATCAGGTTTTTCCTTCCGGCAGAACTGTGATCATCAAGGTCGGCGGCGTTGGAGCCAAAGCCGTAGCGATTTCCTCGTCCGGACCACGGCTGGTGAACACGAATTATCCCGCGCAGTCGGCAAAGATCACGCCGCCACCGCCACCGCCTCCGCTGATCGTTTCGTTCCAGTCAGGAATGCTTACCATCACGGCGAACAAGGCCAGTCTGTCGGAAGTTCTCTTCGCGGTGCACCAGCATACCGGGGCTGAGATCGCTATACCGGCTGGGGCCGAGCAGGAGCAGGTGGTCGCGCAAATTGGTCCAGCATCCGCTCCGGAAGTTTTGTCTCACCTGCTGAACGGATCGAGATTTAATTTCCTGATTCTAAGTTCGGCCAGTAATCCCGCAACTCTGGACCGCGTCATTCTGAGCGCGCGTCCGGACGGTCCGGCGCCTGCTTTCCAGCCTTTGCAGCAGGTAGTTCAAGCGAACGATCCCGAACCCGAGGCCCCCACCAGAACTCAGGCTCCTCCGCCCCCCGCGCCGGTTCCAGGCGCGCAGGCAAATCCGCAGCCGGATAACGTTCCAGACTAGCTCTTTGTATTTCTTGAATTGCGGTTTGATTACGGCGCCGTGATCAGACGAATTGGGACCGGGGAAGTGCCGAGAGCCACAGGAGGCCCTGGAGAGCTTCCGTTGCCACACCCAACCACATTCATGACCGTCACGTTTATGGTTCCGGTGGTGCCGTTGGTGGTAGCACTGTTAATGAAGACCTGCAAGAAACCTAGAACCGTAACCGGAGTCGTGCTGAGGGGATTTAGGGGAATACTTTGGTAAATTGGCAATGTCACAATGGAAGGACTGCTAGTGATCTGGCTGCTACTAGTTATGCCGGCTACTGTCAACGCGCTGTTGGCACCCGCCTGGATCTGAAAGGGATAGGTGGCAGGGATAAGCACATCCTGGCCGTTTCCCAGGCCAGATGCACTAGCATTGATAAGACATTGCGCTGCGCTCACACTATCGTTCCCCGGCGGCCCCGGATTATCCGAGGAGAGATCTATGGTGTTGGCCAGTGAGCTCCCGCAAGAGTATACGGTGGTTTGGTCGCACCCAGCGACGGCGTTCCAGTAGTTGGCATCAACAGCAGTCGCTGAACATCCGCTGATGGAGCTGTTGGCAGCGACCGCGACGGAGGCGTTAGAAGTCTGTCCGGGAGCGTATTGGAGAGTATTTGCTGAGATGACTACGGGTCCAGTACTGCCGAGCGGCAAATGGCACTTGTGCCGGTGTGCGTTTGTACAGACTGCTGACAAGTCAAAGGTCTCACCTATAATGCCGCTGTTCCCAGCTAGGGTCCCTGGGTTTACGATCGCTCCGCTCGCGGTATTCACGAAGTTCGGGCAGGCGAGTCCAGTGCAGGTCCCATTATGCGGATCCGAATTTGGAACCATCCACGGCTTCATGCAGCGGGGATTCACCGGAATCATGGGGCTCGATCCCGAGGGATTGAACACCTCCGCCGTCGCCGTAGCGCTCACGCTCGAACCTGAATAAGTACTGCCAAACAAGGAAAAAACTCGGGCAAAGAAGACTGGAAGATTCGTGCGCTTAACGCTCACCGTGACAACTGGATTCACGGCGAAACCTGCAACTCCGACGCAGCTCGCGTTCGACCCGCCAGCGCTCCCAGCGCCATAATTGACAGTCACGGTGCTAGGCGCGGCTCCGCCAATCAAATCCTGTTGCGCCATGCTGGTCGCGGCTACGGTGGCTAGGCTGGTCGATCCGCCACAGGCCGGCTGCCATGAAGACGCACTGTTGTTTGGATCTCCGGTGATGCCAGAAATCGAAATCACCCTCGCTGCCGTCAATGCCGCTGCATCCGCGGCGCGCTGAGCTTCCGCCTTGGCCTCGTAAAGTGTGCCGATGTCGATCGAGAGCGCGGCCATGGCGATAATGGAAACCATCGCGAGGGCGACCAACGCCATGGTCGCGCCACGTTCACGGGAGCGGCGAACGGCTCTCTGTCGCGGCCGACGAATTAGCGGTGGCAGCATTCTCGGTTCCTCAATTCTCGTTGAACGCTGCAGCAGTCGTAGTGATGGTGGCCGGACCGAGAAACTTCCCAGGCATTAAGCCGCTTACGCTGTTGAACTGCCACTTGTAGGCGTAGGTGACGGTGACGCAGGTCCCGATCAAATAGATTCCGTTCTCTACTGTCGAGCAGCCTCGATTGATCGCAATGCTAATCCCAGTCCCCGGACAGCCGGAACCGGTCGCCGTGTAAGTCCACGTAAGGTTGGTCTGCGTCGGCGCGGCCGGAGTCGGTCCCACCCCGCAGTCGTTGATCTTCTCCGAGTACAGATAGTTATCAACGACCTGGAACGCGTCGCTGACAGACACGGGCACGGCGGCGTACATATCGCTGGCTGGATCGGCTGCTGAAGCTCTTGCTCCTTCGCGCGCGGCGTTGGTCAATTTCTGCTTAAGGGTGAGTGCTCCGCTGAAATCAAAAATCCCGACCACAAAAAACACCAGCAAAGGCAGCGAAAGCGCGAGTTCTACCACCTGGGAGGCGCAATCATCCGTCCAGCCTCGCTTGAGCGATGCCAACCATCCGGTCCCCCGACCTGTGGCAAACATCATTGCGTCTCCGCCCTCATCTGAGCTTGCCCAGGAAGAAGCACATTCCCTATATCCAGATTCGTTAGGGGAATACTGAAATGAAAAGGATATTTATACCGCGCACTTACCGATGTGCCGCAAGTCCCGGCGCCGCCTTGGCTTGAGTACGATAACTGCACGTTTACCTGGACACAAACGTCGGTGACGCTGTTATCGCAGGCAAGCGCAGTAGTGCACGCCGCTCTCGAACTGACGCTGCCACAAGCGCACAGTACAGGTGGCGCCCAACTGCTGGTAGGAACGAGCTGACTCTTGCTCAAGTGCCCGGCGCCCAGAGCATTATAGACAGCGGTTTGGGCGATGGTGGCGGGAGTCGAACCCGCAGCACAAGTCGTACAAACTGGAGCTACGGCCGCTTCAGCGCCGGCCCGTGCCCCTTGCGTCAGCGTGCCGTAAATGAAAAATGCCAGGCCAAACCAGATAATTCCGATCACGAACATGAAGATCAGGGGCAGGACAAAAGCGCTTTCCACGATTTCCTGGCCACTCGTGCCCGATGCTACATCGCGGAACTTTGTCCAGAGCGATTTCATCCTGGTTATGACCATCCCGAAACCCTGCCGATCCCGTAAAGCACAGTCGTCAAAGCCAGGGCCACTCCGTAGGGAATCTTCAGCGACTGCGGATTATCCAGCGAAACTTCTGACCCGGGCATACGAAACGTTCCCATCGATGCCAGCAGCCGTCCCATGTTCCGCAGCGTTTCTTTAAATCGCCGCTTGTAGATCACCAGCCCCAGGGCCATGATCCCGGCCACAAAAACCGACACCATCAACAAGTCGGCCAGCACTCCCGGTCCTACGATCGCGCCAAGAGCTCCCGCCAGCTTCCAGTCTCCCGCGCCTAAAGCGCGCACGATGACGAATGGCAACAACACCAGCAGTCCCAAACCAGCACCCAACAGGGAAGTCTTCAGTCCGCTCCACCCGCCAAGCACAGCGTTGGCGACCACCCCCAGGAGAAGTCCTGACACCGTCAGCCAATTAGGAATCCGCCGGCTCCGCCAATCGGTATAACCAGCAACTACCGCCAGCGCCACCGCCAACCCCAATACAACCGGCTTCAAACCGACTCCGCCCGTGTAGGAAACCTCCTGAGCATTGACATGGCTGGCGGAAGTTTGTGAATGAATTCCATCTTCTGACGGCGGCGACTTGCGAGGGGAGGAAGCTTCGCTGCCACTCACGCAGACAAGCCCCTGCTGTCGCGGATTCTCACATAGCCCGGTAGCGAAGTCAATGAACAGGATGGTGATGGGCGTGACGATCATCACCTAAGCTATTGAGCCTGCAATGACAAGTTAGCTTGACATCGAACGCGCCTCGAGGTACCATTCAATTGGAAAGCTAACTTGACATGGCGAGCCAGGTACTAAACCGGATCAAAGAGCTCCGCAACGCTCGCGGATGGACCCAGGAACAGCTTGCGGCCGCCGCGGGCGTTTCTCGCCAAAGCATTAATTCGATCGAGCGCGACCGTTACGTTCCGAGCTTGGTGCTGGCCCTCACCTTCGCGCGAATCTTCGGCTGTTCCACCGATGAGATCTTTACCTTGGAGAACGAACCATGAATCTTCCTATTCTCGGCAGTGCGATCGATGAACGTTTCCTGAACCACCGGCTGCGTGCCACAAGTCTCGCGGGAATCATTGGCGGCATTGTGGCCATTCTTCTCTTTGGCTATCACTATTACGTGAATCATGTCTGGAGTTGGGATCTCTTCACGGTTGCCATCACGATTGTGACCGTCAAGTTGACGGTGTTGGCGTGGTACCGCTTAACCGACTGACAAGAAAGGTGTGCGAATCATGAGTTTCCGAAAACGGCTGTATGAATCGAAAATGTTGATGCCGATCGCGACGGCGTGCATGATCGCCGGAATTATGTGGCCGTATCTCTTTCACCCGGCCACTCAACTCGGTAAGAATTTAGGCCACGCCTTGTGCGGATTTCTGCTCGGCTTCTCGATTACCGTCAACCTTGCAGTAGCGTGGACGAAAGGGCGTCAACGCCATTGCGACGGCAAAGATGCGACAGGGCAATGACTCGGGCGAACTCGCATCAAAAAATAAAGGCCCGATTATTTTCGGGCCTTTATTCGTAACTAGGAGTTTAGCGGCTGAACGCTCCCACGCTGTTGTGCTCGGCCACAATGCGCTTGGCGTTGTCAGCCAGCGCCTTGGCTTGCGGCAGAAGCTCCAGAGCCTTCACCACTTCCGGATCCGATTCTGCCCGCACCTTCAGGCCCTCATCCTGACCGAAAGCATCTACGAAGACTTCGGCCTTGATGTTGGACTTGATCCAGTCGTTGTTATCCACCAGATCGGCCTGGGTGTAGGGAATATTCGCTTCGTCCAGCGATTTGCGGAATTCCTGCAGGATCGCATCATCCACTTCGAAGCTCTTGGTCGAATGATGGCTTACCACGTACCGCTTGGCGTAGTTGAAGAACGCATAATGCTGCAAGAGCGTGTCCTGAAAGTGGTTGCCCTTGACCGGGGGAATCACCACATCGGGCGTGATTCCGCCGCCACCATAGACCGTTCGGCCGCTGTCAGTGAGCTTCACTTCACGATTGGCGTTGCTGCCGGATTCGGCCTCGCGGTTGTAATAATAATCGTAGAGTGAAATGTTGCTGTAATCGCGCTGAATCAGCCGTCCGCTCGGCGTGTAGTAGTGCGCCGTGGTGAGCGCGAGCCCGGTGTTTTCCGAGAGAGGATATACGGTCTGAACCAGCCCCTTGCCGAATGTAACTTCGCCGGCAATCAAGCCGCGGTCGTGATCCTGAATCGCTCCAGAAACAATCTCTGCCGCCGAAGCGGTCAGCCGGTTTACCAGCACTACCAGCGGATAATCTTTCCCGCCGTTGCCATGCTGCGCCGAGTAACGTTTCTCGGCCGAAGCGCGGCCGTGATGCGAAACGATCAGTTGACCCTTCTTAAGAAATTTGTCGGCCACGCCAACGCCTTCGCTGAGCAGGCCGCCGGGATTTCCCCGCAGATCCAAAATCAAACCTTTGAGATCGCCAAACTCATCCAGAGCTTTGGAGACTTCTTCTTCCGTGGTCTCGTTGAAGCCGGTCACATGCAAGTATCCAATGCCCGGCCGGATCAAGAAATGCACGTCTACGCTGTAGCGCGGAATCTCGTCGCGAATCAGCGTGAACTCCATCGGCTTCTCCACCCCTTCGCGCGAGATGCTGATGTGTACGGTCGTCCCTTTTGGCCCTTTCAGCAGATCGGCCACGTCTCCCGTGCTCATGTTCTCGGTGGACTTGCCGTCGACCGCAATGATCACGTCGCCGGGATGAATGCCGGCCTTATAGGCGGGCGTGCCGGTGAACGGAAAGATGACGATGACTTTATTGTTGCGCGGCCCTACGGTCATTCCGACGCCGTAGTATTTGCCGCGCTGGTCCTCGCGCATCAGCGCGTAAGACTTGGGATCGAAGAAATTCGAGTGCGGATCGAGCGCGTGCAGCATCCCCGGGATGGCGCCGTTATAGATCGCCTTGTCGGGATTGACCGGCTCCGCGTAATTATCCTCGATAACGGCATAGACATCCGTGAATTGCTTCAGGCTATCTTTGACATCTGAGTCGCTGGAGGTCGAGGAGGCCTGCTGGCCAGTGCGCTGGGCAAACAGAATTCCCAGAAAGCCGCACACGAGAAGAAAAAAAACCACCAGAAAGAGTGATCGGCGAGAACTACGTGCCATTTTGAACATTTCCTTCGGTTGAGGGATCTCGAGCTTCCCCACCTACCGCGCTGAATATAGGCAGTATATCACCACATTAGACTGCCCCGGACCGGGATAGTCACCAGGGTAACTGTTCCCGTGTCTTCCGTAATTTATGATGCGGCCGGAGGCGATTTTGGTTCTTCCCCGGCAAAAACGGCAGCCGAAAAAGGCTATTGACGGGCGGGAAATACCGCTATATCGTGTGCAGTCACCGAAACGCGCGGGGGCCCGGTCCGGTGAAAGCGAACGCTCGGGAGTTCGATCGTGTTACTTCGTCGAGTATTTTCCACTGGTTGCTGTGCTGTGTCCCTGATTCTGGCCGCAGCTAGTTTTCTTCCTGCTCCAGCTCTGGCATCCGCCGGCTTTCAGCCGCCCAATCCTGAAGAGCTCAAGATGGCGAGCGAACCGCTTGCTCCGGGCGCGCCCGCCATCATCCTTTACCGGCAAGTCGATCGCGACGACAACGGTCAGACTACTCACGAAGACGACTACATCCGGATCAAGATTTTCACCGAGGAGGGCAGACAGCACGGAAATGTAGAAATTCCGTTTTTCAAGGAAACCGAGGACATCGTTAACGTCCGAGCTCGAACCATCAAACCCGACGGCTCCATCGCGGAATTTGACGGCAGGGTCTTTGAAAAACCCTTGGTGAAGGAGAGGGGATCGCGGTTAATGGCGAAGAGCTTCACCCTTCCCGATGTCCAGGTGGGAAGCGTCATTGAGTATTACTTTACCCACGATTTCAGAGAGGACTCGATCTATCAACACATGGTCATGCTTTACGGTTCGGAGTGGATTCTTAGCTCCGATCTCTTCACCAAGAACGCCAGGTTCTCGTTGAAGCCGTACGTCGCCACTTACGGGACGATGCATCTCCGTTGGACCTGGCACGAGCTACCGGTGGGATCCGTTCCAAAGGAGGGCCCGGACCACGTCGTCCGTATGGAGGCGAGCAACATTCCTGCTTTTCAAACCGAGGACTTCATGCCTCCGGTCAACGAACTGAAGTCGCGCGTGGATTTTATCTACACCGACGAACTCCCAGAAAATAACCCGGACAAGTTCTGGAAGAACGTCGGGAAGAAACGAAACGGACAATTGGAAAGCTTTGTGGGAAAGCACAAGACCATGGACGAGGCAGTGGCGCAGATCGTTTCTCCCAGCGACCCTCCCGAGGTGAAGCTAAGAAAAATCTACGATCGCGTTCAGCAGATCCGAAATAAATCGTATGAGCTGCGAAAGACCGAGCAAGAAGTAAAGCGCGAGAAGGAAAAACCGGTAGAGAACGTCGAGGACCTTTGGAAGCGCGGCTATGGCGACGGCGTGCAGTTGACGTGGCTGTATCTCGCGCTGGTGCGTGCCGCGGGTTTTGAGGCCTACGGATGTTGGGTCTCGGGCCGGCAGCAGTATTTCTTTTCACCAAACAGCATGGAGCCTGGCAAGCTGGATTCGAATGTTGTGCTGGTGAAGCTAAACGGCAAAGATCTTTATTTCGATCCGGGCGCGGAGTTTACCCCTTTTGGCCTACTAACGTGGTCGGAAACAGGAGTCGTAGGGCTCCGTCTGGATAAAGATGGTGGTACCTGGATCCAGACCACGCTTCCTGCCGCTTCTGAATCTCGCATGGAACGCAAGGCAAACCTAAAGCTTACCGATGCAGGCGACCTGGAAGGCAAGGTTACGGTTACCTACACCGGACTCGAAGCGATGTATCACCGGCTTGACGTGCGGCACTCCGATGAGGTTGCGCGGAAGAAATTCCTGGAGGAGCGCGTCAAGACTCAGATTCCCGCCGCATCGGAAGCAGAGTTGGTGAACCAGCCTGACTGGACGGGCTCGGAAACTCCTCTGGTGGCGGAGTTTGAGGTAAAAATTCCAGGCTGGGCTTCGAACGCGGGCAGGCGCGTGATCCTGCCTGCCGGCATTTTTACGCAGGTGGAGAAGCACATCTTCGAACACACCAACCGCGTCCACCCCATCTATTTTGAGTATCCGTACGAGAAGATCGACGACATAACCGTTGAACTACCGCCAGGATGGGCCGTGAGCAGCGTGCCGGCAGCCCGAACCCAAGATGGCCACATCGTGACCTATAGCATAAAAGTCGAGAATGGCAAGGACACCTTGCACTTGACCAGGAAGCTGACCGTGGACTTTCTGATCCTCGAGCCAAAGTACTACATGGCGTTACGCAACTTTTTCCAGGCGGTGAGGACGGGCGATGAAGAGCAAATTGTGTTGCAACCCGGAGCGGCCAGTGCTAGCAACTAGGTCGAGAACGTGGCTGTCTTTGGTGTGGGTGATCGGGTGCACTTTGGCCTTCGTACCGAGTGCCCTCGCGGGCGGGGACGCGCCTGCGTGGATGCACGCCTTAGTCAACGTTCCGCTTCCGACCTACGACGAGAAGACCGATGCGGTACTCCTGTATTCCGAAACGAACGTAACCGTAATTTCGGCCGACAAGATGCGCACGCAAGTTCGGGAAGCCTACAAGATTCTTCGCCCCAACGGCCGTGAACATGGCACAGTGGGCGTCGCCATTAATCCCCAAAGGAAGGTCAAGAGCCTTCATGGGTGGTGCATTCCTGCACAGGGTAAGGACTTTGAAGTCCGCGACAACGACGCGATAGAGGTTTCCCCGAGTATGCCGGGCGCCGAACTGATCTCGGACGTGAAATATAAAGTTCTGCGCATCCCGGCTCCAGAGCCCGGAAACATCGTGGGTTACGAATATGAAGTGGAGGAGCAACCCTTCTTTCTGCAGCACGAGTGGAATTTTCAGGAAATGGACCCCGTTCGGGAAAGCCATTATTCGCTCCAGCTTCCGGAGGGCTGGGAATACAGAGCGTCTTGGCTGAACCACTCAGAGATTAATCCCACGCAGGTGGGTAGCTTGTCGCAATGGGTCCTTAAGGATGTCAAGGAGATCCGTCAAGAACCGGAAATGCCCCCTCGGGACGGCGTCGCCGGCTCCATGATTGTTTCATTTTTTCCGCCGGGTGGCCGAGCTTTAAAGGGATTCGCGAATTGGAACGACATGGGGAAATGGTACGTGGGTCTACTCAATGGGAGGCTGGAGGCTTCGGCCGCGATGAAGCAGGAAGTCGTCGCGTTGACCGCTTCGAAGAGCACTGCTTTGCAGAAGATGCAGGCGCTCGCCGAATTTGTTCAGCGAGACATCCGGTATGTCGCGATCGAACTAGGTATCGGGGGTTGGCAGCCACACCCCGCACCCGAAGTTTTCGCTCATCGTTACGGAGATTGTAAGGACAAGGCGACCCTGCTTCGCGCCATGCTGCTGGAAATCGGAATCGAGACTTATCACGTGGCGATCTACACCGAACGCGGCGCCGTCACGCCGCAGACGCCTGCTCACCATGGTTTCAACCATGCCATCCTCGCCATCCAGCTGCCCGAAGGACTGAGCGATCCCTCTCTGATAGCCACCGTTGAACATCCCAAGCTGGGTAGGATCCTCTTCTTCGATCCGACCAATGACCTTATACCGTTCGGCCAATTGCCGGGCTATCTTCAGGCCAACTACGGATTGCTCGTGACGCCTGCCGGTGGCGAGCTGATCGAACTGCCGCAGCAGCCATCGATGATGAACAGCGTCCAACGCACCGCCAAACTGACTCTTGACCCGACCGGCACTTTAAGGGGCGACGTCAAAGAGGTGCGGCTGGGCGAGCGAGCATCCTCTGAGCGGTGGCGATTGCGGACGGTAACCAAAGATACCGATCGCCTCAAGCCCATCGAAGAGCTTCTAGGCAACTCGCTTGCGAGTTTCCGCCTGACACATGCCAGCCTGATCAACTTTCAACAAACCGACCAGCCTTTCGGTTTCAACTATTCGTTTGAGTCGCCGAACTACGCCAAGTCCGCGGGGAACCTGCTCCTGGTGCGGCCCCGCGTGATTGGAAACAAAGCTTCGGGATTGCTGGAAACCAAAGAGCCGCGCAGGTTTCCCATCGAGTTCGAAGAACCGACGCGCGATACCGACACTTTTGAAATTACAATTCCCTCCGGCTACGTCGTCGATGACATTCCACCACCGGTGGACGCAGATTATGGCTTCGCCAGTTATCACTCGAAAACGGTCGTGACAGGCAACGTCGTTGACTACACGCGAACCTTCGAGGTCAAAGAATTGAGCGTGCCGGTCAGCCGTGCAGAAGAGCTTAGAAAGTTCTATCGGATCATCGCGAGTGATGAACGTAATACTATGGTCCTCAAACCCTCCCCGTAGCCATCGCAGGCTCGGCCCCTAGCTCAAGATTCGGGGCCGCATGATTGGCCAGCATTGCCGCCTGCCCAACTCCGCATTATGATGAAACCATGAGTTTTTCCGAGACGATCTTCCTATTCTTTCTGGCCCTCATTATCTTTGGGCCGAAGAAATTGCCGGAGATCGCCAAGCAAGCCGGACGTCTGCTCGCGGAGCTTCGTCGCGCTTCGAATGAGTTTCGATCACAGATTGAAACCGAAATCGCGCATCTGGAAGTGGAAAAGAAGGCTCAGGAGATTCTGCCTCCCAGCGGGCCGCCACCGGGTGCGGTGGCCAGTTTGAGTCTGAATCCTGCATCCAGCGACGTGGTGGCAAGCGAAACGCGCGCTACGTTAACTGCTCCGGCGGATCCTACCTCGGCAGTTTCCAATTCCGCCGATTTGCATTCGCCCGTCGCGACTTCTGTCGCCGAGAGTCAAGAGACCGCGCCAGTCGCGCCTTCCTCGTCCGTCAGTGAAGCAGCGATCGTTTCCGCGCCGCAGGACTCGCATGTTTGAAAGCCAGACCGCGGCCACAGGCGACGACCCGAAACGCGACGCCATGCCCACCATGGGCTTCCTCGATCACCTTGAGGAATTGCGCACGCGCCTGGTCTACTCCATCGCAGCCGTTGCGGTCGGATTCTTCGCCTGCTGGTGGAAAGTGGAGGCCATCTACGACATCATGCAGCGCCCCATCATGAAGGCGCTCAAAGACAATGGCATGTCGGAACGTCTTGTCTATCTGAATCCCACCGAGCCTTTTAACTTGTATCTGAAGATCGCCGCCCTTGCCGGGCTCTTCCTGACGTCACCCTTCGTCCTCTACCAGGTCTGGATGTTTATCTCTCCCGGCCTATATCGCAACGAAAAGCGCTACGTCGTCCCGTTCATGGTTTCCACCATCGCGCTGTTCACCACCGGTGGATACTTTGGCTACAAAGTTGTTTATCCGCAGGCGCTCGGCTTCCTGATTCACTTTGGAAGACAATTCCAGCCGATGATCACGATCGGGGAATATACGTCGCTTTTTCTAAGCATCATCCTCGGCATGGGCCTGATCTTCGAAATGCCCATTCTGATCTTTTTTCTGGCTCTGATGGGCATCGTCAGCGCCGGGTTTATGTGGAAGAATTTCCGCTACGCCATTCTGCTCATTTTTATAATCGCGGCCATCGTCACTCCGACTCCCGATGTATTGAATATGTGCATCTTTGCCGCGCCCATGATTGCCTTGTACGTCGTCAGCATCGCGATCGCTTGGGCCGTGCATCCCAAGCAGCGCAAGGCCCGCAAGGAAAAAAAGGTAGCATAATTCTTTGCGGCGTCTGCTCCCTCGTTTAGGCTTGTTCAAATGATCAGTAAGAGAATCGCGATTCCAGTCCTGGTATTTTCGATCGCCGCGTGGCTCGGTTGCGACCATGACCAAAATGCGAATTCGGTAAAGGCTCAGGCGCCGCCTCCAGCCGCCGAATCGTCCGCTCCTAAACTTTCACTTCCTCCGGACACCGGTCCCGCACCAACCATCGATTCCACGCGCGCCATGCAGTATGTGAAAGAGATCGTCAAGCTGGGCCCGCGCCCCATCGGCAGCGCGAATCACAAGAAGGTCGAGGAGTACATCACCTCTCATCTGAACGGTGACCCAGTTGAAGACGATGTGTTCACGGCCGACACAACGGAAGGGAAGTTCCCCGTGCGAAATATCATCGCCAAGTTTCCCGGGACGCGAGACGGCATCATCGTAATTGCCAGCCACTACGATACAAATTATCCACTGCGAAATACTTCCTACATCGGCGCCAATGACGGTGCTTCCTCGAGCGCGCTGCTGCTCGAACTTGCGAATCAACTACGCGGCAAAAAGCGTGATGGCTACAGCATCTGGCTGGTATGGGACGACGCCGAAGAAGCCATGAAGTCTTGGACCGACGCCGACAGCTTGTACGGAATTCGACACCTGGCGCAGAAATGGCAGGACGACGGCACCTTGAAGAAGATGAAGGCATTTCTATTGGCCGATATGATCGGTGATGCCGACCTGAATATCGATCATGACCAGAACTCCACCCCATGGCTGGAAGAGGTCGTGTACCAGGCAGCCACCCGCCTGGGCTATCAATCTCATTTTTTTGCGCGCGAGAATCAGGTTTCCGACGACCACCTTCCCTTTATGCAGCGAGGCGTCCCCTGTGCGGATCTCATCGATTTTGACTACGGATATGACAACGTTTTCTGGCACACGCCGCAGGACACCGTAGACAAGCTCAGCCCCAAGAGTCTGGAGATTGTGGGCAGCACGATTCTCGAGACGGTCAATATTCTCAACCGCATGGACCCGCTACCACCGAAGTGATTCGCCTCTTTTGCTCTTTTCCAGAAATTCATTTCTAATTCACCGGATATGGGAACCCGGAAAGCCTTTTGTCTTTGCTTTATCCTCTCTGTAGTTTGCCTTGCAGCAACTCCTCCAACTGAAAACGATGATGCGGCCCGCATCATTCAGGCTGCCCTCCAGCCCTCTCCGATCGAGAGCAACCTGCGCCAACTCACCGACGAGGTCGGCGGCCGAGTGCCCGGCACGCTGGCCATGCAACGCGCGGTTGAGTGGGGCGTACAGATGTTTAAGGCCGCAGGCGCCGATAGCGTCCACACAGAAGCCTTCACCATTCCTCATTCCTGGGCCGAAGGCGCAACCGAGATGACGGTTAGCGCGACGGGGACTGCTCTCGACCCCTCTCTCAAGCAAATTCCTAAAGTTGAATTCCGCGTACGCTGTGTCTCCATTGCATGGGCCCCTGCGTTAGCTGCGGTGAAGCATGTTCCGGTCGTCGATGTTGGCAATGGCAGTCCGAACGAATTCAAGAGAGCCGGGGATATCTCTGGAAAAATTGTTCTGGTCCATTCCACTGTTCTGAAGACTTGGGACGATCTTTTCGCGGAATATACGAATGCTCCCCCCGTGATCACGGCTGCCCTAAACGGCAAGGCGAAAGCTGTGGCCTTTATCGCCACCCGCGAGCGCGACATTCTCTACCGGCACACCAATTCTTTCGCAGGTGAAATCGATCGCATCCCGCAAGTATTGGTGGCCCGCGAAGATGGAGAGCGCATAGGACGGCTGCTGGCCTCCGGACATCCGGTGTGGGCTGATCTCAGCATCCCCAGTCAGCTCGGTGGTCCAATCAAAGCAGCAAACGTAATTAGCGAAATTAAAGGAAGCGAGAAGCCTGACGAATTCGTGATTGTCGGCGCGCACCTCGATTCCTGGGAACTCGGCACCGGCGCGCTCGATAACGGCTGTAACGCGGCGCTCGTGATCGATGCCCTGCGAGCGATTAAAGCCTCGGGATTGCGGCCGCGCCGCTCGATTCGCTTCATATTGTTTTCCGGCGAAGAGGAAGGCCTGCTCGGCTCGCGCGCATACTCCAAGGCCCACCGGCCGGAGCTCGATAAAGCCGCCGGAGTGATCATCTACGATTCCGGCACAGGCAAAACCACCGGATTTGCCACTGGCGGACGCAAGGATGTTCTGGACACTGCCAAACGCATCCTCGCTCCGCTCCGGCAGTTTGGCGTCAAGGATCTTAAGACTGACATGGAATGGGGTACCGACCATTTCGATTTCATGTTGGAAGGCGTCCCGACGTTCTTTGCGGACCAAGAGGAGGCGAACTATCTCGAAAACTACCACGCCGTCTCCGACACGTATGACAAGGTTGATTTCGCCCAGCTCAAAAAACACGTAGCCGAAGCGGCCGAATTCTCTTTTGCCTTGGCGAATCTCCCCGAGAAGATCGGTCCGCGTTTTACCCGCCCACAGATTGAGCAGTCCATGCGCGAAACTGGCTCTGACCAGATGTTCAAAGCGGCAGGCATGTGGGACGCGTGGGAGAGCGGAAGCATTGGCCGCCAGAAGTGATCAAATTCGCAATTCCCGATTGCCACTTGAAAATTGGCAATCGCCAATCGGCAATCTGACTTGCTCTATTTCTGGATTATCTTCAACCTTTTCGCGCTCGGCATGTTGGTGCTGGATCTTCGTGTGTTCCATCGCCCCGGACGCGTGCGTTCGCGCGAGGCCCTCGCTCGAAGCGCCATGTGGATCGGCCTTGCAGCAGCATTTGCCGCCCTCGTCTTTTTCTGGCAAGGCCGCCAAGTCGCCATCGAATTCGTAACCGGTTACGTTCTTGAGCTTTCTCTAAGCGTCGACAATCTTTTCATCTTCCTGGTAATCTTCCGCTACTTCGCCGTCCCTGAGGAGCACCAGCACCGCGTGTTGTTTTGGGGAATTCTCGGCGCGATGCTCATGCGCGGCTGCTTCATCCTGGCCGGGGTCGGCCTGATCCAGCGCTTCCACTGGATTTTCTATATCCTCGGTGCATTGCTCATTTACAGCGGCATCCGGCTCGGCTTTGCTGGTGAACATCAAGTCGACCCATCCAAAAATCCGGCGGTGAAAGCGTTGCGCCGCTTGATGCCGGTCACGGATACTTATCAGGGCGGCCGCTTCTTTGTCCGCGGTTGGCAAGGGAAGGCGGGGCTCTATGCCACGCCGTTGCTGGTCGTTCTTGCAGTCATCGAAACCACGGATTTGCTTTTCGCCGTCGATTCGATTCCCGCTGTGTTGGCCGTTACGCTCAATGCTTTCATCGTCTACGCCTCCAATGTTTTCGCAATCATGGGACTGCGCTCGCTGTTCTTCGCGGTCTCCGGATTGATGAAAGCCTTCCGTTTTCTTCATACCGGCCTGGCCTTAATCCTCGTCCTGGTCGGCGTGAAGATGATCGCAGCCGATTACTTCAAGGTTCCGACTTTGGCAATGCTCGGTGTAGTGGCGGCTGTACTGACGGTTTCGATCGTAGCCTCGATCCTTATTCCAGCCCCGGAGCGGAGATAGGGAACTTCATTTCTTCCCAATCTCGCCTCTCCAAACCACGATGGCCCATAGGCTATTATGGAAGTCCATGGCGCAAGTTACCATCCATGTCCCGCCGCGTCCCTATCAGGCTCGCATCGAGAACGGCTTGCTATCGCGGGCAGGTGCGTTGCTGGCAGAACTATTGCCGCAATCGAGCAAATTATTTGTAGTCACAGCTCCTCCCATCCGCCGGCGTTGGGGGGCGAAGCTCCTGGCCTCGCTGACTTCAGCGGGCTTCAAACCACAAGTGCTGCAGATCCCCGATGGCGAGCCCGTCAAGAAGCTGGCCACCATTGAAACCATGGCTGAGAGATTGGTTCGCTTGGGCGCGGATCGGAAAGCCGTTCTCATCGCGCTGGGCGGAGGCGTCGTCGGCGACGTGACCGGATTATTGGCTTCTCTCTACATGCGTGGCGTGGACTTCGTTCAGATTCCAACCACGGTCTTGGCGCAAGTAGATGCGTCCGTCGGCGGCAAGACCGGCGTGAACCTCGGGGCAGGGAAGAACCTGCTGGGGACTTATCACCATCCCCGTGTCGTTCTCATTGATCCGGAGGTTCTGCACACCCTCTCGGATCGCGCGTATCGCGCGGGCCTTTATGAAGCGCTCAAGTGCGGCATCATCGGCGATCTCGATCTTTTCCTGCGCTTTGAGCAGAAGCGCGCACAGATCCTGAAGCGCGATCCTGTCGAAGTGGAAGGTCTCATTGCTCAAAGCGTCAAGCTGAAGGCGGAAATCGTTTCGGCGGACGAACAAGAGGGCGGCTTACGCCGCGTCCTGAATCTGGGCCATACTATCGGACACGCACTGGAGACGGAAACGGGCTACCGTAGCCTGCTTCACGGTGAGGCCGTCGCGTGGGGATTGATCGCCGCAACCAACATCGCTCTTACGGTCGGCCGCACCGACAGCGTCACCGCTGGCCGCATCGCTGACGCGGTGTTGAGCCTGGGTCGTCTACCGGAGCTGAAAGTAAGCGCCCGCAAGATTCTCGAGCGCCTGCAGGCCGACAAGAAAACGCAAAACGGTGCGGTCCATTTTGTTTTGCCTCGGGAGATTGGAAAAGTCGAAATCGCCTCGGATGTGCCGGACAAAGTCGTGCTCGATTCCGTGGAAGAATTGCGCCGCTTGTCGCACGGCGGCTGGGTATGGAAGAAGTGAACCGTAGAAGAAATGATTCGCATGGCTGAGGCTCAAAGGCCCACGGTTATCGGTGCCGCTCCAGAGGGCGCACTTGACCCGCATTCCGCTGCGCGCGCCGTGCGTGCGATGTTCACCTCAATAGCCCCGCGCTACGATCTGCTGAATCACGTATTGTCCTGCAATGTGGATCGCCTCTGGTGGCGGCGTACGGCTCACACTTTCGCGCATATCTTCGCGCAACCCGACTGCCGTATTCTCGATCTGTGCTGCGGCACTGGCGACATGACTTTCGCTCTACGCAAGCAGGCAGGGACGCCGGAAGGGAAGCTCGGTCCCCAAATTCTAGGTGCCGATTTCTCCCACGCCATGCTCCAGCGTGCGCGGTCGAAGTCCCTCGGCAAGAATGGACGGACCGCGCCAGCCATGCCGCGCTGGATCGAAGCCGACGCTCTCTGCCTTCCGTTTCCTGACCAGCACTTCAATCTGGTGACTTCCGCGTTCGGCTTTCGCAATCTCGCGGATTACGATGCCGGCCTGCGCGAGATCGTGCGCGTGCTCAAGCCGGGAGGCGAGTGCGGCATTCTCGACTTCAGCGAGCCCAAAGGAATGATGGGCCGCCTCTATCGCATTTACTTCAAGCAAGTGCTTCCTCGCGTGGGGACTATGCTTTCAGGCGTCCGCGGCCCGTACGCCTATCTGCCGGATTCGGTTGAGCGTTTTCCCGAACCGCAGGAAATGCTCGACCGCATGCGCGCCGCCGGATTCCGCGAAGCCAGTTGGACGCCCTACACTTTCGGAATTGCCGGCTTGTACCGCGGGAAAAAGTGAATCTTGATCGTGGCTTACTACCCGGCATCCCGCAGCAGCCTACTCAAGGCCCGCATATCCTGTTCGCTTGTATCTCCGACTACAAAATACCGCAGACCGTTCTGCGTCCAGCTTTCCATTCGGAACGAGAGTCGATTGGCTGTTCCCGAGGGTAGGTTCTTCATCTCCGCCGCACGATCCGGCAAAATGAAAACGGAGATGTAGTGTTTCCGGATCTGATAAATCAGATGTGCGCTCGGAGTCTGTTCGAGATAGGCGACCCGTCCCCCAACTAATGTAAAGTCCGATCCCGCCAACTCGGGCAAATTGAAAGTGAAGGGAATTCGCCCCTGGAACCACGGCTTCACCGTATGGCGGTCGGATGAAACCACGTCGACGGGCGTGCTGCTAGCCAGAGTGGCGACATGCAGGTCGACTAACTCTCCATAAACGCGCTGCCGGGCAGTCCGCTGTTGCCCCACGTAGACGCTCAGCACAAGTGCTGCAACCACCAAGGCCAGCGCCGGAACGAAAACGAGTCTCCCCTGCCGGGCAATTCCACTCCTCGACTTCGCCGCAACGCTCTCGGTGATCTTATTCCGCAGTTCCGCGCTCGCCTTGTATCGCGTCCCCGCCATCTGTATCGATCGTTTCAGTTGCACGCGCTCCAAGACCTCGGCCGCGCAAGCCGCACACGTTCGCAGGTGCGCCGCCAATGCTGCGGACTCCGCCGCCGCAAGTTCACCGTCAAGGTAGCGGTCGAGATCTCCGCGCCACTGCTCACATGCCATGCTGCCCTCCCATCTTGGCTCGCAGAGCGGCGCGCAGTGCCTGGCGGGCGCGATACAACCGGGACATTACCGTCCCCATCGGAATCGCCAGCGTTTCCGAAATCTCCTGGTAGGACATCTCCTCCACTTCACACAGCAGCAATATCTCCCGGAATTGCACGGGCAGTCCTTCCAGAGCCTCCTGCACCATTTCGCGATTGGCTTGTTCGAGGAAAAGAGCCTCGGGCGTAGCGTTTTCTGTCGGCAGACTCTCGCCGCTCTCCTCATCCAAAACAACCATGGTTTTCAATCCCGTCCGCGAGCTGAGAAAGGAATTTCGCAGGATGCGGTACATCCAAGCGCGAAAATTTGTGCCGGCCTGAAATGACGAGAATCCGCGCAGCGCCTTGGCGTACGTCTCCTGAACCAAATCCTCGGCCTCAGCTTTGTCCTGCGTCAACCAATGCGCAAAGTTATAAAGCTGATCGAACAAGGGCAGTGCGAGATCCTCAAACGACGCCGCGCTGAGCCGCTCTTCAGACACCCGCATAGAGTAAACCAGCCACCCTGGGATTTATTCCATGTGCCAGAGAAAATATTTCGTGAGGTTTGCAGGAATCTTTCGACGAGTCTCTAGCTTGGTCTCGCTTCGTGCAGACTAGCAGCGACGCTCTTGACGCTGTCGGCGAACGCGTCCGCGATCTTGTATTGCATCACGCTTTCGTATTCCGTACCCAGAAACTTGCGCAGCCGATCGGTATTCATAATGTACTCGCCGCTCATGTAGGGCAGCGCTTCCGGCGGAATCGCGGAGATTTGCCGCTTCCATAGAAGCTCCAGCACCAGCCGCATTGCCCACCTTCCGGGAACGCGCACTAGCTTCGCCTGCGCCATCTCAATGCAACGGCCGAAAGTGAGCGGCTCTCCCCGTCCCGCGACATTGAGAATGGTCAGCCGCTGTGGCTCCGGGTCCCGATGCAGGATGTGCGTAACCAGTCGGGCCATATCGTCAACGTGGATGAACTGGATCTTATTGTCCAAATATTGTTGGCCGCGCGGAAGCATGCAGGGCAGTCGCCTGCCTTCCTTGCGCATTTTCTCTGCTCGCGCACCCTTGCCGTTGGGAGTGCCGCGAAATGCACCCAGCAGATAGTTGCTTACGCTGGCTCCGGCAAAAATGTGTGGGCGCAAAATATAAACGCTGCACCCACGTAGCGCCGATGATCGCTGCTGCACCACCTCGTCACACTGTTTCTTATGGATCGCATAAGGCAGCGTGTGCGCGGCCATAGGAGATTCTTCCGTCGCTGGTGCAGTGAGGCTGGGACCATACACGGAAACGCTGCTGGGGAAGATGAATTGCTTGATCCCGGAATCGGCGGTGCGGTTGGCCTCGGTGATGGCCTCCATCACCCGAGCGGTACCGGCCACGTTGATCTGCCACATGCGCTCCGCGTCGAGCACGCCCGAGCGCACCGGGTCGATGACAAATGCGAGATGTACAACCGATACCGGTCGCGTGTCGCGCAACAATTCGTAGAGGACGCGGGTCGAGGATTCCTCGCCCAGATCCAGACGTTCGAATTGCAGGGGCAAATCAGTTTGGGGTGAACTCACGTCCACCCCAATCACTGAAAACTCGCCCAGCAGCGGGAGCAACCGGGATCCCAGGTTGCCCGCAATGCCGGTGACGACGACGACAGGTTTATCGCTTACCATCAGTTCGGATTAGACGGAGGCGCCTGTTGCGCCGGAGGCTGCGCTGGCGGAGCCGCTTGCGGCTGTGGTTGCGAGCCAGAAGGCGGCATATTGGGACGCATGCGCGGCGGCATCGGCCTTCCCATCTGTGTACTCGGTCCCGCAGGACCAAAATATGCTTCGTTGGTCTCCGCGTGATAGGAGTTCGTGTACGCCTCCATCGTGTCCTTCATTTTCTGATTCTTCAGGGTATTGCGAATTTCGTCCTTAACTTGATCGAGGGGAAGGACCTCCTTGCTCTCCACTTTGTAGATGTAGTGTCCACCATTGTCGGTGATCACCGCGGAAACTTCTCCCGCTTTCAAATCGAACACCGCAGCATGCGCCGGAGGCAGTCCGGTGCGTCGCACTTTGGGCATGGTGACCGTCGGCGAATCCATTTTCATCCCTGCGGCTTCGAACGCCTCTTTCTGAAGTTTGGCGAAGTCCTCTCCAGCCGCGGCCCTGGCTCGCAGGTTCTCGGCAAGTTTGGTCAGCTCCTGCTCTCCTGCTTCCTGCTTGGCCTTGTCCGCCGCTTCCTTGGCTTTCTGCTGCTCCTCGGTTAGCTTCTCTTCATTGTTTTTCTCCGCTACTTCAGCTTGCTTGAAACGCGGAACGAAGAGCCGATCCAAAGAAAATTGCTCGTACGCCTCAGGATTCTTCTTGTAGTAGGCCTCAATCTCTTCAGGCGATACCTTCTCTGCTTCCTCCTGCACCGAGCGCTGCAGTTGCTGGGTCAGAATTTGCATCTTCACAACTTTCAGGGTCTCTTCATATTGCGGTGTCTTATCCAGACCTTTGGCCTTCGCTGCTTCTGACATCGCCATGAACTTGGGGAGGGCCGCGGCCAGTTGACGTTTCAACTGCGGCGTAACCGCCGGCGCAAGCCCGCTGGCGATCTTCTCAAATTCTTTCCGGGTGATCTCGGTTTTGCAGTCGGCGGGCTTCTTCGCGACGGTCGTCTTCGCCGCACCAGAGGCTGTCTTGCTGCCAGCGGCGGTCTTAGCTGCAGTGGTCGTCGACGTAGCCGGGCAAACGCCAAAAACAGTCAGCACGACGGCGTTCTCCGGCACTTCCGCGGCCGGCGGTGTGCTCGCGGGTGCGGCACCATTCGGAGTCTGAGCCGGACTCGGCGACGGCGCGGTTCCGGGCGGCGCTTGCCCCCAAGCCATTGCGCCCAACAACACACACAGCAGCCAACTCTTACGCATACGAAAAATCCTCCAGGATTGGTACATCGGGAAGTTAGAACAACTTGAACTTAGCATCCTAGCATAGGAGCCGCGATGCGCAGTAGCAGTGGCGCTTCCGTCACTTGTCATTGAATCTCTTTGCGGCGATTCTCTTGGCGCAATTCCGACTTATCGCAGATAATCCCATCATGTCCGGGACGCCGGCCCTCTACTCACCCACTGCCATGCGCGCCGAGAAACGCGCGGTGGCCGGAAACTCGGTTCTCGCCGCCCTGCTGATCACCGGCGGCAAAATCGTGGTAGGCGTTACCACCGGCAGCCTGGGCATTCTCTCGGAGGCCGCGCACTCCGCGCTGGATCTCATCGCGGCCTCGCTCACCTATCTGTCCGTTGGAGTTTCCGACAAGCCCGCCGATGCCGACCATCAGTACGGTCACGGCAAAGTAGAGAACTTTTCTGCTTTCGTCGAAACCGGCCTGCTGTTGCTGACCTGCGTCTGGGTGATTTACGAGGCGATTGTGCGCCTGTTTTTCCGCCGCGTTGATGTCGAGCCGTCCGTCTGGGCCTTTGCCGTTATGCTGATCTCGATGGCGGTGGACTACTGGCGCTCCCGCGCCCTGGGCCGCATCGCGACGAAATACAATAGCCAGGCGCTCGAAGCCGATGCACTTCACTTTTCCACCGACGTCTGGTCCGCGGGCGTCGTTGTCATCGGTCTTGTTCTCATCCTGGCGGGACGCACCTATCGGCTGGATTGGCTCCGCATGGCCGATCCCATCGCGGCTCTTTTCGTCGCGGGTGTGATTGTTTCGGTGAGTTGGCGGTTGGCGCGGCGAACGATCGACGCATTGCTCGACGCAGCTCCGGCCGGTGTTCGTGCCAAGATTACCGATGAAGTTTCGCGCGTCGATGGCGTGCTCGAAATCGGTCGCGTGCGCATACGCCGCGCCGGCAATCGCTACTTTGCCGATCTTGCCGTCGGCTTCGCCCGCACCGTCACCTTCCAGCGCTCCGAACAGCTGGTCGAGGCGGTCACCGCCGCGGTCCACGGTGTTCTTCCCGACGCGGACGTCACGGTTCAACCGCTCCCCCGCGCCCAGCGTTCGGAAAATACATTCGACCGCATTCGCGCCGTCGCGACTCGACACAACCTCAACGTCCACGACATCACGGTGCAAGATTTCGACGGCCAGCTTCACGTCGAGCAGCACGTTGAACTCGACGAGCGCATGACTCTCAAGGCGGCCCACGATCAGGTCACGGAACTCGAAGCCGACATCCGCCACGATGTGCCCGAAATCGCGGCCATCCTCACCCACATCGAGAGCGAGCCCGCCACCATCGAGAAACCGGAAGAACAGGTGCACGACGCGGAACTAGAGCGTCGCCTTAAGGTGGTCGCCACGGAGTTCCCCGACATCCTGGATGTTCACGAGTTCATCATCACTCGCGTTCGCGGACGGCTTTACGTTTCCTGCCATTGCACCATCGCCGATCATCTCTCTCTGGTGCGCGTCCACGACATCCAGACCGAACTCGAGATCCGCTTTAAGCAAGCCGCGCCCGAGTTGTTCCGCGTGTTGATTCATCCCGAGCCCAGCACCGATAATCGCAGGTAGAATTGAAGACGGGGATCATATGACGAACGCCCGCGCGACATGGATCGAGAAGCACCGTTTCAACGCAGTATCGGACAGCGGTCACACTATCGTCGTCGACGGAGACAAGACCGATGGCAACAGTCCCATGGAACTTGTTCTCATCGGCTTGTGCGGGTGTACCGCCTACGATGTCGTTTCTATCCTGCAGAAGAAGCGCGAGCCCTTCACCAGCCTCGAAGTTCGCGCCGAAGCCGAACGCGCCCCCAATCCTCCGTCCGTCTATACAGAGATCAAGCTCATCTACCGTGTCGGCGGGAAAGTCTCGCGCAAGGCCGTCGAGGATGCAGTCCGGCTCTCGGAAGAGAAATACTGTTCGGTCTCAGCCATGCTCAAGAAGACCGCCAAAATCAGCACCACGATCGAATATGTTGACGCGTAGAATTGCAAGAACCTATGCCGCCTAGAATTTTCCTCTTCACCCAGCCCGGCTGCCTCTCCTGCGAGATGATGAAAATTTTTCTCGAAGCAAAAGAAATCGTCTTTGAAGAACGGGACATGGATCTCGATGCTGCCGCTCGCGTCGAATTGCTCGAGACTTACCACAGCAACACTGCGCCAACCGTGGTTATTCTGAGTGCATCCGGCGCCGAGGTGATCGAAGGCTTCGATCCCGACCGCCTTGACCGCTTCCTTTCGGCTGCCTGATCATCAAATCCACTCACGAGGCCGCCATCCCAAACCAAACTGAGCCAAGCTCGCCCCCGCATCCTCTTCGCGGATACTTTTTTATTGCCTCGGCTGCGTTTCTATGGGGCATCTCCGCAGCTTTGGGTCGCGCGGTCTTTACGGGGAGGCTGCCGCTGGGTGCCTTAGCCCTTCGTCCAATCGATCCGCTGATTCTTTCGCAGACGCGCACCACATTCTCTCTGCTCGTCTTGCTTCCGATTCTTATCGCATCGCAGGGCTGGCAGCGCGTCAAGCTTCCCGCACGCGATCTCGCTTACTGCTTCGTGCTCGGGGATGCTCGGTGTCGCGGTCTCGAACTATTTCTATTACGTCGCCATCCAACGAACTAACGTGGCCACTGCCATCATCGTGCAATACACCGCTCCCGTCTGGGTGCTGCTCTATGTGGTGGCTCGCGGCCAACAGAAATTGACCGCGCAAAAAGTCATCGCCGTCGCCCTCGCCGTTACCGGAATAGCTCTGGTCATCAATCTCCTCGGAACGACTTCCGGCGCGGCGCTACACCTGGATCCCTACGGCGTCCTCGCGGCTTTGCTCGCGTCCTTCTCCTTCGCGTTCTATAACGTCGCGGGGCACCGCATCCTCGCCCGCCACGATCGCTGGCGCGTCCTCGTCTGGACGCTCACCGCGGCTGCCGCTTTCTGGCTGGTCGTCAACCCTCCCTGGAAAATTGTTGCCGCCCACTACGCACCTGCCCAATGGGCGTTTCTGTTCGTGTTCTCGATGATCTCAGTGCTGGGAGCGTTCTCTCTTTACTTCCTCGGCCTGCAACATCTGGAGCCCACGCGCGCCATCATCGCCAGCTGCCTGGAGCCGGTCTTCTCTATTCTTCTGGCGGCCTTGCTTCTCGGCGAAGTTCTCCGTCCTGTTCAGACCTTGGGAATTGTGCTGGTACTCTCCGCCATCGTGATCGTGCAGCGCCCCAGTCGGAGCATTGCTGATGAACAAGTCGTAGTCGAGCCGATGGAGTAACAGGAGCGCTGCATTTTCCGCGACTCCGGTCTTACTCCAGCTTCTTCCCCTTCGTCTCCGGTAATAGCGTGGTCATCAAAGCGGCCAGCAGATATCCCGCAGCGCACAAATAAAAAGCCCAGCCCAAACCTCTGGACTGGCCTGCTCTCCCGATTACCAGCGGCGCAACCGAGCTCATCGTGCGCGCCCCGTTGTAAGTAAAGCCCAACCCGCGCGCCCGCAGGCTGGTAGGAAAAATCTCGCTGCCCATGACACCTGAGCCGGAAAATAATCCAGTCCCGAAAAATGCCACGATCGTTCCCAGGATCATGAGTACCACCGGCGAGCGCACAGTAGCATAAAGTGGGATTAGAAGAGCCGCTGCCAAGCTATAGAGGATAAATGCTTTCTTTCGTCCGAAATGATCCGCTACCCAGCCGAGGCTGGCATAGCCGGGCAGCATGCCGAACAGATTCAACACCACCAGCAGCGTCGTCATTCCCATCACTCCAAAACCGCGGCCGCCTTGCGCTACGGGAAGCGAGAGATAAGGCGGCATCCACGTGAAAAGTCCCCACCACGCAAACATGCAGAAAAAGTTAAACAGGAGCAGCGCGATGGCGGGCTTCAAATACGGAGCCTGAAAGATTTCCCAAAAACTGCTGTGGAAGCTCGATCCTGCCGCATCGCGCGAGCCTGCTTCAGGAGACGCGGCAGTAGCCCCTGACGTTCTACTCTGCTCCCACATCTCCGATTCCGGCACTCCACGCTGAATCCACAAGGTCAGCAGCGCCGGCAGAATTCCGACAAAGAATACCGCTCGCCATCCGAAGTAACGTGCTACCGGTCCTGCGACCAGCGCCGCTGCAGCAAAACCGATCGCCCACGAACTCTGCACAATCGAGATGGCCTTGGCGCGAAGTTCCGTAGGCCAAGTTTCGGCCACAAGCGTGGCGCCCGTGTTCCATTCACCGCCCATGCCCAGCCCGAGCACAAATCGTGCCGCCGCCAACATCGCGATGCTGGTCGCTAGCCTGCTTAATTCATCAAGACTGAGATTTTTTGGCGAGGATGTGCGATCGGGCATTTTGAAAGGCAGAGTCATCGAGGTCATGAGCTTGGTGCGGGACAGTTCGGCGTCACGACCTGAGAGAGAGAGGATTTTGAACACGGCTCCGCAGGAACCAGCGACTGGGGGTTGAGTTGGGAAGCAAGGAAAGAGATCAAGGGATCAACTGCTGTTGACGGCAAGGGTGGCGGAGCGGAACAGGTTCTGAAAGGGCCAGCCGCTGGCGAGATGGAAGCGGATGCAGCGGGCGGTGTGGCGGACGCGAGCGCCGATTTTGAAGAGCTGGGCGCGGAGAGTTTCGATCTGGGCGGAGCGCCAAGGCTGGGGCAACTGCAGACGAAAGAAGTTGACCAGGTTGTAGGCGGCGGCGTGCAGGAGCAGGCGGAAGGCGTTGGCCAGAAAGCGGTGACAGCTCAAGCGGTCGGCGCGAAAGCCGTTCTTGAATTCCTCAATGCGGTTCTCGCACTCGCCGCGATCGTTGTAGAAAGCGAAGACTTCGGAGGCACGTCCGGCGCGGTTGGTAATCACGAAGCGCAGGTTGGTGCCGGTGGCGGTGTGTTCGGCCTTGTAGCAGATGCGGCGCTGGCGCGGCCAGGAGCGGGCGCGATGAGGGAAACTGGAGAAGCTGCGCTGCGGTAGCTGGGTGCGACGATAGCGCCGTCTCAGTTGCATCTGCCGAGGTTCGGCACGTCGCTGGAAAACGCAGTTGGCGGGGATGCCGAGGGCGTACTCGATCTCGAAGAACTCGCAGAACTGGTAAAGCAGGGGCAGGGCGAAACCGGCATCGCCACGCAGTTTGATTTTTACGCCGGGGAAGGCGGCTTCGAGTCGCGGCACCAGACGCACGAGCATGGGCACAATACGGGCATGACTGGAGGCGTTTCCTCGACGCAGGCGCGCCGCCAGCAGGCATCCACTGTGACGCTCGAAGATCAGCATGGGGTGATACATGTGCTGACCGTAGGCGCCGTTGAAAAAGCTGAGCTGTTGCTGGCCGTGCGTGGGATCGTCGGTGGAATCGATATCGAGCAGAATCTCGCCGCGCTGGCGCACCTCACGGCCGCAGAGACCGGCGAACTGCTCGACCAAAGCGTCGTTGAGGTGCACCAAGTCGCGGGCGCAAGGCGCGTTCTCCCAGCGGCTCAGGGTGGGCTGGGAGCCGAGCGGGTGGCCGAGTTTCTGATCGGCGACGATCTGCAGCATGGGATCGTGGCGCAAACGGTCGGCATCGTTGGCGTCTTCGTAGCCGGCGACGATTTGGTAGATGCGTTGTCGCAACAGTTCGAGCGAGTCGTGACGGACGCGATCGTCCTCCCGCGGATCACTGAGCAGCGCGGCCAGATCGCGCGTCAGATGATGGCGCTCGTCGAAGGAGCGCAGCGGCAGCAGCCCGGCGTCGCTAGTGATCTGCCCGCCGGAAAAATCGGCGCGAACGGGTTGATGACGGTAGAAGGAGAAGGTCAGCTGTGGTACAACACTTTGTATCAAGCGATGGATGCTCCGAAAGGGAATGCTGGGTGCCGAAACCCAGTGTTCATCATTCCTTTTAGAGCATCCTTTCTTTTTTGGCTAGAGACTTGGTGAATAATCCAGGCTAGCCCCGACGCGAACGAGCACACCGAATACGTCAAAATACTTGCCATTAGCGCCCGCTTGCGCCCAATGCGATCCGCGACAAACCCAAACAGCACGCCGCCCACTCCAGAGGCCAGCAAGGTCAATGTGCCGAGCAATCCCGCCGTCGTCTTGCTCATGGCCAAATCGCGCATGAGCAGCGCCAACACAAGCGCGTAAAGCATGGCGTCGAAGGCATCGAGCGCCCACCCCAGCGCCGCCGCCAGCAGTGTCCGCCGTTGCCCTGGCGTTGCCCGCTGAATCAGTTCAATTGGACCAATGGCCATGAAGTGCGGATTGTACGGCGCAGCGGTGAATTGTCAATTTCCGATTTTCGAGCCGATCCAGCCGAGATTCCCACGCGGATCTACATATTTTCTTCCGTCTTTTTCCTCGTTTTGTCCCTGTTTTCTTCCTGGATACCCTCACCGTGATTTGACAATGTTTTTACTACTCGGGACGAGATTCTCAGTTAGCCTCATCGTAGGGCCCTGCGGTAATCGTTCGATCGGGATGTGCTTATGAGATTGCACCGAGTTGCTGCGCTTGTCGTTTTTCTCGTGACATTCCTTAGCCCTTGTTTCGCCCACCACATGGCGGTCGTGGTCGATAAGGACAACACCGTTGGCAATGTCACGGCCGTCCATCTGTCGAAAATCTTGCGCGAAGAGGTCAAGAAGTGGCCTGACGGAAAGACCATCGTTCTCGTGTTGCACAAGGATTCCGCCGGCGAAAGCGAGACGCTCGAGCGCCTGATCAAGATGAGTCCTGCCGAATTGAAGGCGCTCATCGCCGCTCACAAAGATTCCATACAGTTGGTGGATTCCGATGCCGAGGTGCTCAAGATTGTGCAATCCACCCCCGGTGCCATCGGCTTGGTGGACGTGCGCTCCGTCGACAACACCATCAATGTGATTCGCGTGGACGGCAAATTGCCCATGGAGTCAGGCTATCTGCCGCATTAGGCTACCGCCGAATTCGGAGTGCTAGCATTAGGCTGTGAGCCGTTCCTTACTGGTCCCGGTCTTTTCCGCGATTTTGAGCCTCATGGCATGCTCTAAATCCGCCTTTGATCGTGCTCACGATCAGGCTGTCGCTCAGAATCCTGCCGGAGTTGAATTCCAGATTAGGACGCTCGATGGATCAGGCAAAATCCACGTAGGCGAGCCTCTGTTGCTCGAACAACTCTACACGTCGAAGTATCCCGGATGGCACATCGAAATCCTCGATGGCTGGAACGAGGCCAGCAGCTTTGATGTGGCATTCGTCACGGACGGCAAAAGCACATGGACTGCGTATAGTCCCCGGGGCGTCATCTGCTGCGACTCGCGGCACGTATGGCTTAACCTGGATCCAGTCCAGGTGCCATACCGTTATGCACAAACCTGGGATGGGTTCAAGCCTCTACGTTATCCAACCGCCGTCCTGCCCTATCGACCGGGAAAGTACCGCGTATATCTCACAACCCACCGTGTCTTCAGCAAAGACTACTCAACGAAAACGTACACAGGAAAGGGGATCGCGGTTACATCTGCAAACATCCTATCGTTGGAAGTACTTAAGTGAGGCACAATATCGACTTCCAGCTCAGGCGACAAATTTGGCACAATTGCTGCTTGTGAAACCCGTTATTTTATGTCAACAAGTCTTGTTCCCATTGCTCCAAGCCCGGAGGAACCGAGCCCTTAAGCAAGGCAGCAAACGCCTCGAGGCTTTTACGCGCGTCGCCGATCAAATAATAGAACGCCTCCCAGTTGTCGCTGTCCTCGCCGTCGTGATTTGGAATCACATACTGAAAGTTGCACGCTTCTCGCAGCTCGCGGTAAGCGCTCGAGGCACGAGTCTCAATGTTTTCGAGGTCCTTCAGCGATAGCTCGCCTTTCTGTCGCCGTGTTCGTCGCAACAGCTTCCGCCGCATGACATCAGTTAGAAACTCATGAAGGGACACATTGCGCTCCGGCGCTTTCAAGTACGTGATTTCGTCCTTCGAAAGCGGCGATAGAAAAATACTCAATCGCTCCACCTCCGCCATACGAGGATGCGTCTGCAACGCCCACCCCACATAGGGATTCCCCTCGAACAAGACATCGCCTCGTCGAAGCAAACTCTCGAGCTCCTGGATGTCCAACGCCTGCAGATCATCCCGCGCCTCTAGCACAGCGTACCGATGATCCGCTCGCAACGCATCCACCTGCGTGCGTGTACGGAAGTGATAGTCCACTCCATCCACTTCGCCGGGCCGCGGAGCGCGGCTGTTGACCAGCACCAGTTTCTGAAGCTGGGCGTTCAGTTCAGGATAGAACTTGCCAAGTGCTCTGCAGAGCGGACTCTTTCCCACGCAGGAAGGCCCGCTGAGAATTATGAGACGTCCGGTCTGGTCAGGGCTCATGATTTACGTTTTAAAGGCCAGGAAGCCATTCGCCGCGGAAAACGTAGGGGATCCTCGGAACAGATCCGGAATTCCGAGGATCCCCTGCTTTTGACTACTTCCGTCCGGTCGGCCGTTGCCTCTCTTGCATTCGCTGCTGCTGCTGAACATGCCTTTGCTGCAATTGCTGAGTCTGTTGCTGGTGGCGCTGCTCCAGTCGCTGCGTTTTAGCCTCGTCGGCGTTCTGTTGCTGTAGCCGTTGATGCTCCTGATCCTGCTTCTGTTGGAGTTTCTGACGTTCCTGTTCCTGTTTGGCGAACATCCTGTCCTGCTGTTGCTGGTATTTCTTGTCGAGGTTGGGGTCTCCCGTGTTGGGCGAAGCCGGGCGCTGAAATGGCGGAAGATCTTTGGGATGAACTACAGGGCGAGCCACGTTGTTTTCGCCATGGGAAGGATTGCCACCCCGGCTGGGGGGAGGGTTGTAGGCTCCGCCGGCCTCCCGTGCGGGAACAACGGAGCCGCTGCGAAACTCTCCTGGCCGGGCGGTAGCAGCGATCGGCGGCCGGCCGTGATTGGCGGAGGCGCGCAATTCGGGATTGCCGCGCGCCGCTACCACATGTTGCGTTTGTGCAGCTACCGGCCCGATGTGCCTTTCCCGTTCCGCCATTTCCTCTTCCGGACGGGGACGCGCATCAATTCCACCGGGACCGCCGTTATAGCTGATGTGATTGTCGGTGAAGCGATTGACCACGGTTTCGTTATAGACGTTATGGATGTCGACAACGTTGATGTTGGTGACTGAACGGTTGTAGAAAAAGTGATCGCCGTCCCAGCGTCCGCCGACGAAGCCAAAACCGAAATAGCCGAAGCCATAAACCACTCCGCCGTAGAAGCCGACATGCGGTCCCCACCAGCCTTCATGGAAGAGGAAGGCGCCGTCGCTCCAGCCCCACCAAGGTGGAGTCCAAAGGAAGCCAACTTCCGGGGCCAAAACCCAGGTACCCGGCACCCAGTAGTAATCGTTGATGTCGGGATCCCATGCCCAGTAGCCCGGCGTCCAGATATAACCGTCGCCGGGACAGACAGGCTGCTCATAGACGGGAAGCGCTGGCGGACCGAACGCGACTGAGATGCGGACTTGCGATTGCGCTGCCGTTGACACAGCCAGCACAACGAGTAAGAACAACAAAGCACGAAGGGAAGTGATCAGGCGCATGTGTTCCTCCTGCCTGTCGTCCTACGCTTACCCGCTACTGCTCACCCGCTGCGGGCTGCGTGGCCTGACCGGCGGAATTTCGGGAAGAAAAGCCGAACCAGCGGAAATATTATCACTGCTCCGCCGCCTGAGCTCTAGAGATTCGATCCGTTCAGTTCATCGTCAGTCATCGTGTCTGCAGCAAATGAAAATATCTTCTCGCCTTCTTGACATCTCTCGCGATCTGCTCCCGCAAGGCCTCAACGGAGGGAAATTTGATTTCATCTCGCAGCCTGTCGAGAAAGCAGATTTCCACTTCGCTTTCCGGCGTCAGTTCAATGGGATGAAAGTTCAGCAAGTGCGTCTCAATGGCAAAAGAATCCGCCCCAAATGTCGGACGATTGCCCACATTCGTGACCGAATCAAAGCGCTCGGTGCCGACGCGCGTCCACGTAATGTAAACGCCATCCTCCGGGACGAGTTCTTCATACCGCGCCAGATTTATGGTGGGTACCGTATATTTCGATCCGTAACCACGCCCGCGCCCCGGCGACCCCAAAATGCAGAACGGACGCGCCAGCAGATGCCGCGCACGGCTTACCCGTCCCTCACCCAACAGCCTGCGAATGTGACTGCTCGAAACGGGCTCGCCACGCAACTTCTGCTCCGGATAGACCTTCACCTCAAAGCCCATCTCCTGCCCGAATTGCGCCAACATATTCGTGTCACCCGCGGCCTTGTGTCCGAAGTGGAAGTTGTAGCCTTCATGCACTTCGAGCGCGTGCAGCTTCTTTTTCAGGATGCGTTCGGCAAACTGTCGCGGCGTCATCAGCGAGAGGTCACGCGCAAAAGGCAGCATCAGCACTGCATCGATCCCCGTGGCCTCGAGCAGGCGGAGTTTTTCCGGCACTGGAGTCAGTAGTTTTAATCCTGAGTCCGGTCGCAGAATGCGCGCCGGATGCGGCTCGAAGGTTACGGCCATAGCCTTCGCCCCTCTGCTCCGCGCGCGCTCCACAATCTCTCCCAAAACATGCGCGTGCGCCCGATGTACGCCGTCAAAATTCCCCACGCTCACCAGCGACGGCCCGAATCCCGCCGGAACGTCTTCGAGTTTATGAAAAACCTGCATAAGCAGTGGTCAGTGGCGAGTGGCCAGTGGGCAGTTGGCAGCGTAAGAATTCACTGACCACTGATCACTGGCCACCGACTGCTGCACTTCAGATTTCAAACTCCAACTTCATCCCGTCATAGGCCAGCCGCACATGCGCCGGCAGTGTCGCATTGGTCGCCTCATGCGCCAGATCATGACAGATGTGCGTGAAGAAGCCGCGCTTTGCTTTTACCCGCTCTACCACCCGCAACGAATTCTCCACCGTTGAGTGCGTGGGATGCGGCTTGTGCCGCAGCGCATCCAGAAAGAGAACGTCCAATCCTTCCAGTTGACGGAATGACGCCTCCGGAATTTCACTGTGGTCTGTCAGGTAGGCCGCCTTGCCAAATCGAAATCCATAGATCTCCGTCTCTCCATGAATCAGTCGCACCGGCTCGAAGCATGCCCCAAAAATTTCCACCGGCCCGTCGATCGGCCGCAGTTCGAGGCGCGGCAACCCGCCAAATTTATAATCGCCATCGAAGATGTAGCTGAACATTCTGCGCAGGAAAGCGGCCGCGTCCGGACGCGCATAGAGCGGAAGCTTTTCAGGCTTGTGGCAGTAACTCAAGGGCCGCAGATCGTCGATGCCCAGGATGTGGTCGGCGTGCGTATGCGTATAAAAAACCGCGTCCACGCGCGTGATGCGCTCGCGAATGGCTTGCGTGTAAAAATCCGGGGTCGTATCGATCAGCACTACCTTGCCGGCAAATTCCAACATGATCGAAGGACGTGTGCGCCGGTCGTGTGGATCGCTCGAGTGACAGACCGCGCAGTCGCAGCCCAGCGTCGGCACCCCCATAGACGTGCCGCTGCCCAGCACGGTCAGCGTGGCCTTCATGTTTTCACCTTCATCCTGCAACTGGTTGGAACCATCATGCTGGCACGATCAGCGCCCTGTGGTTCCCGTGGCTGCTCCGGGTTGCGGAGGGCGGGACAGCGCGTTGGTCACCTCAACGTAAGCCATACGCACTTCGTAAAGGCTGTTCTGCAGAAAGTTTTCTTCCGTGGAAGTGAGATTTCCCTTGGTTTTCTCCGCCAGCAAGGCCAGCGTATCAATCGTTTGCCGCGCTCCGATAATGTCCAGGCGCGGTTGCTCACCTTGCTGATGCATCAATCCCATTTGCAACATGGCTGTCATATACAGTGACGCCAGGAAGCGCTCGAAAGTCATCTCGAATTCTTTGGCGGAGTGGCCGCTGAGTTCCACGCGTGAGTTCAGCGCATCGGAGGATTTCCGGTAAGCGTCCGCCTGCGCCTGTTGCTCCGCTGCAGTCGGCATCGGAGGCACCTCTAGTTCGGGAGCGGCTTCGCTCGCAGGCGGCGTCGCCTCGGCAGCAGGCGCCACCGGTGCTGCGGCTTTGCGCGGTTCTGCTTCCTCGCGAGCTTCCTGCCGCAACTCGCCATCCTCCGTGAACAAACGACGGTCGGTTACTGTGAAACCTGATTCCTGTCTCTTTTCAGCCATAGCCTGTGTCCTCATCTGCTTCGTTCAAATGTTACGAAGTCTTCCGTCACATTCTTCGTTAGACTTTGTGCAGTACCTCATCTTGCGACTTTTCCAGCGCACCGCTCTCCAGCGGCAACTGGGCAACAGTCGCTTTGACTTCGCCAATCTTGACCTCGCGCCCCGGCGTTCCTATTTCGCGCCGTATGTACCCCAGCGCAACCGTTCGTTCGGCAGACCCGCCACGCAGAATCGCCACGCTCGTGATCTCGCCCACTTCCTTGTCGCCGGAACTGATCTTGTCGCCCGCCGCGATCGCTGCCACACCTTCGATCTGAAAACCAGTGAACTTCCGATGTACATTGCCCCGCGACCGAATGCGCTCCACAATTTCCTGGCCTACATAACAGCCCTTGTTAAAGTTGAGCGCCCGCATCTGTTCGGTTTCCTGCGGCAGGTCGCGCTCCCGAATATCCACGCCGTAAAGCGGGACGCCCGCGACAATGCGCTGCATCTCCAGCGCTTCGCTACCCACCGCCGTCGCACCAGCGGCAACCAGTGCCTGCCACGTAGCGTAAACATCCTTGGGCGCAAGCCAGATTTCATACGATTCCTGCGTCGCATCCTCGTCACGCACCACGGTGCAGTTTACGCATCCGCAATCGCAATTGCATCGCGCAATATGCGTCTGCAGTGGCTCCAACTCTGGAACCTCAATGCCCGCCGCATTCAGGATGGCTCGCGACCTCGGTCCCGTCAGCCCCAAAGCGGTCCAGTTCTCGCTGATATTTTTCACTTCCACGTCATCCATGATGATGAAGTGATCGAAAGTCGCGATGATCTTCTCGATCTGGCTGCGATCGGTCTCGACCGTCAGCGTCTCGCCCTCGTTGTAAACCAGCATATCGCCCAGGATGCGTCCTTGCGGATTGAGCAGGAAAGCGTAAACGCCACGTCCCACGGCTAGATCGCGAATGTTGTTCGTGACCATACCGTTTGCCCAGCGCGCTCGATCGCCACCGGTCAGCGAAATCCTGCCGCGAAATCCGAGATCATAAACTCCGCAGGAATTCCGCATCGCCTCGAACTCTGCCTGCTGGTTTGAAAATTCAGCGGCCGTCTCCGCTCCCCGGTATTCGCCTGAGCGCATCGTCACCGCGCCCTTCGCCCTGGCCGCGCGAAGAGCTTCTTGGAGTGATGTGCAGAACATGGAATATTGATTATAGCGAACAGCTTCGTGATTCGCGCCCGGCGGCTTCAGCCCCGTGTCGCGCGGGCATGGCGTTTCTATGAAACCGGGCAATCTACTCATTCGACCTGCCTTGTGTTAAGTTCTCTGCCGTGGACCCGCAAAAGCCTCCCAAAAAGCGCATCGCCGTCATTCCCGGAGACGGTATTGGCCAGGAAGTCATTCCGCAAGCCCTCAAGGCAATCCAGGCCTCCGGAGCCGATGTCGAGATTAGCGAATTCGACTGGGGTGCCGATCGCTATCTCCGCGACGGCATGACCATTCCTCCCGACGGCTTCGCCATGCTGGCCCGTGACTACGACGCCATCCTCACCGGCGCCTTCGGCGATCCGCGTGTTAAGACCAATATTCACGCCAAGGAAATCCTGCTCGGCATGCGCTTCAAAATGGATCTCTACGCCAACGTGCGCCCGGTCCGCCTGCTCGACGCGGCATTGTGTCCACTGAAAGGCGTCGAGCCCAAGGATATGGATTTTGTCGTCATCCGCGAAAACACGGAAGGCGTCTACACCGATGCCGGCGGCGTTTTCAAACGAGGCACGCCGGATGAAATTGCGATTCAGGAAGACATCAACACGCGCAAGGGAGTGGAGCGTATCATCCGCTACGCCTTTGAATATTGCGAGGAGCATCCGAAACTCGACGGCTCGCCGCGTGGTCGCGTGCTCATGGTCGACAAATCAAATGCCATGACCCACGCGGGAGGCCTTTGGCAGCGCGTCTTCAAGGAAGTAAGCGGCGAGCATCCGCAAATCACCGCGCAGCACATGTACGTCGACGCGCTCTGCATGCAGCTGGTGCGCGACCCGCGCCCCTTCGACGTGATCGTGACCAACAACATGTTTGGCGACATCATCACCGACCTCGCCGCCGGCTTGCAGGGCGGCCTCGGCATGGCCGCCAGCGGCAATATTCATCCCGGGAAGACGTCGATGTTCGAGCCCGTCCACGGCTCCGCCCCGCCGATCGCCGGTAAAAATATCGCGAATCCTTTTGGCGCGATTTTGACCGCTGCCATGATGCTCGCGCATTTGGGATTAACGCGTGAGGCCGGGAAGATCGAAGCGGCAGTGCTGAAAGCGGTAAAGCAGAAGAAGACTACGCAGGATATCGGTGGGACGCTCGGGACGCGGGAAGCGGGGGAGTGGGTCGCAGAAGAAGTCAGCCGGGGATAACCATTCCGTTCTGTCGTCCTGAGCGAAGTGAGCCGATTCGCATTCGCGAATCGACTCACGCAGTCGAAGGATCTCTGTAACCTCCAGACTTAGGCCTTCCGTCCCACCAGCAACGCCAACTCCCGCCACTTCCAGTGACAGTCCACATCCACAAATCCAATCTCCCGCAGCCATTGCAACTGGGTTTCGAGATCCAACAATTGATTCGACGGATCTTCGCTTTCGACTGTGTAGCCAATGCTGTGCAGGAATTCTTCGTGCAGGCGCGACGTCGGCGAGGCCACGTGCTCCAGATTGCAGAAAACCCCGCCCGGATTGAGCATCTGGTAAATTTCGCCGTAAAGCTGGCGTTTGCGCTCGTGCACCAGATGATGAATCGCAAAGCTGGAAACAACTGCATCGAACTTACCCAGCGTCGGCAACGGCTGGTCGAGGTTGTGGGTCACGATGGTGACGGAGGAATCCTCCGCAAAGCGCTTCGCAACCGCTTCCAGCATAGCCGGAGAAAAATCGACGGCAACCGCTTCCACTTTGGCCACGCCATCGCGCCCGCTCTCCCGGGCCAGCGCAGACTTGACACGGGCGAGCAGCCGGCCATCGCCGGTGCCGAGATCGAGCACCCGCCGTGTGTTCGCGGGAATGAATTCGAGAAGCGTCGCTTCGCCTTCGCTGCGGTGCGGAATGGAATCAGCACGTTCCAGGTAGTCGCTGGCGTGGCCGGTGGAAGTCCATAGATTGACGGAAGCATTTGCTGGCATGTTTTGTCCTTGGAGAAAGTATAGGGAAACAGGGTAGACTCGTTCCTAATGAATACCGTCAAGCTGCTGGACGCGAGGTTTCTGGGGTTATTTCTTGCGGTTGTGCTGGTGGTGGGGTTGAGCCGTGCGTCCGCAGCCCAGACACAGGATCAGGCCGCACCGGGTTCGCAAGATCAGAGTCAGAGCCAGTCAGAGAAGAGCATCCGCCCTTCGCCAACTTCCCCCGCCCAAGCTCCTCCCGCGCAATCGCCCGCCGCACAAAAGCCCGAGGTCAAGATCACGCCACGCGAGGCGGAAGAGCTGTTCCACTCCGTCGATGAAATTCTGGCATTCGACAGCAAGCAGACTGGACTGGCGATCAAGAAACAGGTCAAGCGCCGTCTGACCAGCCGCGACGAGGTGGAATCGTACCTGACCAAGCACATGAAGGACGAAGACGTGAAGCGCCTGCAGCGCTCGGAACTCGTGCTGAAAAAGTTCGGCCTTCTCCCCCGTGACTTCGACCTGGAAAAACTTCTCGTCTCGTTGCTGCGCGAGCAGGTGGCTGGCTATTACGACCCGAAAACGAAAACGGTAAATCTCCTGGACTGGGTGCCAATGGAAGAGCAGGAGCCGGTGATGGCGCATGAGTTGACGCACGCGCTCCAGGATCAGGCCGTTGGTCTCGACAAGTGGATGAAGCGGGGCGACAAAGACCTGGGTGAAATCAGGAAGGATCCCACTCCGGCCGACATTGAGAACGACGAGATCGACGATGCTCGCGAGGCCGTGGTCGAGGGGCAGGCCGAGACCGTGATGCTGCAATACGAACTCGCGCCGGTCGGTCGCTCGATCCTCGACTCCCCGGATCTGGTGGAGTCGATGGAATCGCAAATGGCCAATGGCACTGACGATTCAACCGTGTTCAAGGACGCCCCTATTTTCCTGCGGGAGTCGCTCACCTTCCCTTACAGCTATGGATTAAAGTTCGAAGTGCAGTTGCTGGAAAAGGGCGGCAAGGAGAAAGCATTCGAGGGAGTATTGGCGAATCCTCCGCATACCACGCGACAGATCATGCAGCCGGAAACTTACCTTGCGGGCGAGGAGATTCCACCCATGCCCGTGGTGGAATTCAAACGTGACTTCAAAGACTATGTGAAGTTCGATATCGGCGCCATGGGCGAATTCGATGTCGCTGTGCTGATCGAGCAATACGCGGGAAAGAAGTTGTCGGAGCGGCTCTATCCCGAGTGGCGCGGTGGCTACTATTACGCAGCGCGTCCCAAAGGCGACTCGGCCGCGCCGCTCGGACTCTTTTACGTGTCGCGCTGGTCGGACGCGGAGAAAGCCGCGGAGTTCGCCGACATCTATGCGCGCTCGCTACCCAAGAGATATCAAAAGGCTGAAGAAGTAGGGAACCCTTCATCCGGCCAAACTGCCCAGCACTCCAAATATAAAATCAACCTTCTGCAGGGTCGCCACGCATGGACTACCGAAGACGGCACGGTCGTGATTGAGCAGCACGACGATACCGTGTTGGTGAGCGAGAGCCTGGATGCGACGACCACCGACACCCTGGAGAAAGAAGTCTTCAAGCAGTAATCGGCAGCCTTCCACTGCAGCTTATTTTCGTCCCGATTTCTTCTGAGATTGATTTTCTTCCGTCTCTCCCAAAAAATGTTGCACCTGCGCGGTGATCGTAAATTGTTTGCCGCTTCGCTCGATGGTCAGCTTCCGTTCCTGACCAGGTGTCCCTTCGAGTAGAGACCAGACTTGTCCCATGGTGGAATCGGGCACCGGAATGCCATCCACCGCGATCAGATGGTCGCCCGCGAGAACCTCCGACACGCTAGGCTTGCCATCGAAATCGGCGACCCCGAGGATCGTGAATCGTGTGTCCTCTTCCGGACGAAGAATGAGGCCCACGACATCAAACTCGGGAAACTTGAACGTGTTACCGAGATCGAAATACGCCGTGGAGTGCGCATAGTCGAGTCCGATGCGGTAATTCATCAGTGCGTTCGCACCGATCAGCCCGGCAATGGCGCCGCCCGCATCCTTTTCAAAGAATGCGCTAAAGCTCTTGTCGAATTCCGCAACAGGCACATCCGTCAGATAAAGTGGTCCGTACTGCAGGCGGTCCACGCGCATCAACTTCCACTTCGGTTCATCGTCCCCGACTTCTCCCATGTTGGCGGGACCCACTGCTCCCGTCATGCGCGGCCAATCGGGATGGGCAGCCGCGAGCTTCTCGAATAATTCTTCCGCGAGAAAGCTGATGGACGATCCCACGTCGAGGCCCAGGTTGTAGCTTTTATTTTGAATCTTGCCCGGTATCTGTACGAAGCCGGTGTTCGCGTTCACCAGCATCTTGCTCTTGACACCTTTAAAGGCCAGGCTCCCCGGCAGGCCGATGCTGAACTCCCGGTCGGGAAAATTAATGAGCACGTCGTAATTGCGAAGAACCGTAGATGGAATCTTGATCTCTGCGCTCATGCCCGGAACCATGACGGTCGCGGCACTGTCCGGTCGGAGCGGGATTTTAACTTCCTTCAATGCCCCGAGAGAGATCTTCATGGTCCCGATCATGACTTCGCCAGGCGGTGCGGCGGAGCAGTCGCTGGCGCCACAGGTAATGGCAAGCCCCATCACTTTGGCCGCACGCTGGGACATCTCCAGTTCAGGATCGCCCGTGTCGACCCACCCGCGGACGCGCTTGGTCGTTCCATCGGGCAAAGGTAAATAGATATCGATGATGACTCGGTTCTGGTCAAGCGTTATGGGAACGGTAACGAATTTTGGCGCGACTTCATTCTTCGCGGCCGTTTGCGCCGCAGCGATGGACGTTAGCGCTGCCAACACAACAAGGACTTTAGGAAATCGCATGAACATGAAAAGGATTGTAACGGGTCGGGATCGCCCTGAGCAGTGGGCGTGCATTGACTTGGTATAATCACGAGTTTGGTCCGTACCCGCGAAGGATTTCTGTGGACGCGCGGACTTTGGGAGGATGGGTGGCACAGGCGGAGATCGGAATTATTGGCGGCAGCGGTCTGTATTCCATGCCAGGGTTGAGCAAAGTGAAAGAAGTGCGCGTGAAAACACCATTTGGCGCGCCTTCCGACGCTTATATCTGCGGCATGCTGGAGGGCCGCAAGGTCGCGTTTCTGGCCCGGCACGGACGCGGCCACCGTATTTCTCCGAGCGAATTAAATTTCCGGGCGAACATTCACGGCTTCAAACAGCTGGGTGTGGAGAGAATCGTTTCCGTTTCCGCCGTAGGCTCGTTGAAGGAAGAACACAAGCCGCTGGACTTTGTAATTCCCGATCAGTTTTTCGATCGCACGCGCCATCGCGTGGATACTTTTTTCGGCGGCGGAGTGGTCGCGCACATCGCATTTGCCGATCCTGTGTGCGGACAGCTTGCGGCTGTGGTCGAAGCCGCATGCGAGAAGGTCGGCGTGACCGGCCGCCACGGCGGCACATATCTATGCATGGAAGGTCCGCAGTTTTCCACCAAAGCCGAGTCGAATGTATATCGCAGTCTGGGCATGGACGTCATTGGCATGACCAACCTGCAGGAGGCGAAGCTGGCTCGGGAAGCCGAGATTTGTTACGTCACCGTGGCCATGGTCACCGACTACGACTGCTGGCATCCGCATCACGATTCAGTCACTGTTGATCAGATCCTCGCGGTGCTGGTGAAGAATGCGGAGAACGCGGCCAAAGTCGTGCGCGAAACTGTAGCGGCAATGCCGAAAGAGCGATCGTGCAAGTGCGGTTCCGCGTTGGCTCACGCCATCTTGACCGATCACAAAAAGATTCCACCAGCGACGCGTAAGAAATTGAAGCTCATTCTGGGAAAGTACTTGAGGGCAAAGTAGCAACACTGGCGTAAGACAAAAGGGGAGACGAGGTTCGCGAATGAGCATTGTCGTTGTGGGATCGGTGGCGTTTGATGATATCGCCTCGCCTTCGGGCAGCGTGAAGGGCATTCTAGGCGGCGCGGCAACTTATTTTTCGCTGGCTGCCAGCTACTTCACTCAAGTGCGCATGGTCGCGGTGGTGGGCGACGATTTTGCCGCGGAGCATGAGAATGTTCTGAAGAAGCGTGGCGTGGACACCCGCGGCATCGAGCGCGCTGCCGGCAAAACTTTTCGCTGGGGTGGATCCTATGCCGACAACCTCAATGAAGCCAAGACAACCTTCACCGATCTGAACGTATTTGAAAAATTCCATCCTCAGATTCCGAAAGAGTATGAGGACACCGAGTTTCTTTTTCTGGCCAACATTCAACCCACCTTGCAGGCTAACGTCCGGCGACGAATGAATGGTGTGCGGCTCACCGGATGCGACACCATGAATTACTGGATCAAGGGTGCGCGTCAGGAACTGGCCGAGACTTTGAAGCTGGTGAATGTTCTGCTGATCAACGATACCGAAACCAAGATGCTGGCGCAGGAACCAAACCTGCCACGTGCTGCGCAGAAGGTCCTGTCCATGGGCCCGCAGGCTTTGGTGATCAAGCACGGCGAATACGGTGCCACAATTTTCTTTCGCGAGGGTGCGTTCGGTGTCGGTCGTCATCCCTTTCGTGCGCCGACCCTTCCGCTCGATGAAGTGAAGGATCCAACCGGTGCTGGCGATTCCTTTGCCGGCGGGTTCATGGGCTACGTCGCGTCGCAACCTGAGTTGAATCGTGAAGTGCTGAAGCGCGCTCTGTTCTACGGCGGCGTGATGGGATCATTCGCCGTGGAAAGTTTTGGCACCGAGCGTCTCCAGTCACTTACTCGCGACGAAATCGACGCCCGCTTCCAGATTTTTCGCGAACTTACCCACCTCGAATGAAGCCGAAATCTCCGCCCCTGAAGGCCCAAGCCGAAATCGAGATCGTCAGGTTGTTATGGCTCGCCATCTTCGTCTCGGTATTTTCTTTTTTCTACTACTACCGGCATGGAGATCTTCTGCTCTACGGCGATGCCGTGGCTCACATCAACATTGCGCGGCGCGTGTTTGATTCCAGAACTCCCGGACTGTTGCAGCTGGGCACTGTCTGGCTGCCCCTTCCGCATTTGCTGATCCTTCCCTTCATTGTGTCGAAGCAGATGTGGCAAAGCGGAGCGGGCGGCTCCATGCCGTCCATGGCCGCGTTTGCCTTGAGCGTGATCGGAATATTCCGTCTCGTACGGACGATACTGGGCCCGGACGGAGAAGGACAGTACGCGGCGAAGTTGGGTGCATGGGCCGCGGCAATTCTGTACGTGGCCAACCCGAATTTGATTTTCATGCAAGCCACGGCAATGGGCGAGGCACTGTATCTGGCTTTCTTTATTTGGGCGGTGGCGTTTTTCGCAGAATTCGTTCGCGGAAACCCGAAAGCGCTCACTCGGTGCGGGCTGTGTCTTGCGGCCGCATGCTTAACCCGCTATGACGGATGGTTTCTAGCGGGAGTGCTGGTGCTCGCCGCAATAGCTTTCCACCTTCGCAAGGAATCCAAGAGCGATCCCGTGGCCGAAGCCGCGTCTTCGTCCTCGCGGGCCGCAATCCTGAAGTTTGTTTTGATTGCGGCCGCAGCGCCTGTTCTCTGGCTCGCCTACAACGCGGCCGTCTACCGGAATCCACTCGAGTTCGCCAACGGCCCCTACTCGGCGAAAGCCATCGAGCAGAAAACCGCAACCATGAATCCGGCGAAGGGCAATCTGTTGGCAGCGGGATCGTACTTCCTTAAGGCTGCCGAACTGAATGTCGGTGAATCGACCTGGATGGGACGCGTGTGGCTCGCTCTGGCTTTGCTGGGAAGTTTGGTAGCGTTATTGAGTCGTCGCGGCCGCGCCGCACTGTTGCTTTGGATTCCACTGCCTTTCTACGCACTCTCCGTAGCCTACGGCAGTGTGCCGATTTTTGTGCCGCCTTGGTGGCCGTTTTCCATCTACAACGTGCGCTATGGATTGCAGTTGCTTCCTGCGTTCGCTGTATTCGTCCCCATGGGAATCTCTTTTCTGGTTCAATCCGCAATGAAGCTTCCCAGCTTCCAACCATCGCGGCTCCGCTGGCCGATTGCTGCAACCGTGCTGGGAATTTTATTGTTGGCGGTATCGAGCTATGCCGCAATCTGGCGCGCCGATCCCATCTGCTATCGCGAAGCTGAGGTCAACATGAAAGCCCGCGCCGCACTCGATCGCCAACTCGGGGAGTGGATCAAGAACTTTCCCCCGAATTCGACCCTGCTCATGTATCTGGGCGAGCATGTCTGCGCGCTGGAGCAAGCCGGGATTCCCCTGCGACATACCATTAATGAAGGAAATCATCGCGTATGGATGCGCCCGTCTGATCCAGAAGGCTTGTGGGAGCGAGCACTCGCTGATCCCGCTGCCTACTCGGACTACGTCATCGGCTTCCAGGGCGATCCGGTCTGGGTTGCGGCGCGTGATCACCATTTGACAGCACTGGTCGAAATTCATACTACCGGACAACCTCCAGCAGTTATCTTCCAGGGTCGAAATCAAGCTGGAAGCCAGCCATCGCCCAGCAGCGTACGGTAATCACGCCGGTTAACGTTACGCGCGTCGGAGGCGTCACCTGGCGGTGATAAAATCCGGCCATCGCAAGCCTTCCCGGGTTTAGAGAGAGTATCCATGGGCTGGTGACATATGGACTGGCAACACATTTCCGGCTTGCTGCACCGAGAGATGGCGAGCGGAATTGTCGTCAGATCGTTAGCGCGGCTCGTGTTGGCAGCCTTGTTGGGCGGCATTATCGGCTTGGAGCGGGAATTGAGACACCGGCCGGCCGGACTGCGCACCAATATGTTCATCTGTTTCGGCGCAGCTCTGTTCACAATTCTCTCGGATGCGCTAGCGGTAAAGTACCTAGGCGACCACACCCGCATTTCCGCCCAGATTATTCCCGGCATCGGTTTTATCGGTGCCGGCTCGATTCTCCACACCCGCGGCCTGACGACTGGCCTGACTACGGCATCGACTCTATTTGTGGTGGCCTCAGTCGGCATGGCCACGGGCGGCGGACTTTATCTAACGGCAATTTTTGCCACCGGCTTGGTTCTGGTCGCACTGTTTTCCCTGGGCCACTTGGAGTTGACCTTTAACCTGAAGACCTTGTTGACCACCTACGAGGTAACTGGCAGCAGCGCGGAAGAGATCACGCTGGAGGTGAATCGCATTCTTGAGCATCGGCATCGTATGATGCAAAATGTGCTGAGTGGCAACACCGGCCAGCATGTTCGGTTGCAGTTTGATGTGTACGGGTGCAATCGTGACCAAAAGGAGCTGCTGCGCGAGCTTCAGGCCTCCACTGTGTTGGGAAGTGCCACGTCACTCGGCCCGGTGGAATTGGAGTGAGCTTATCGCCTGTGGTCATTCCTTTTGTGAAAGCCAGCGCCTGTGGCAATGATTTCCTGTTGATCGATTCCGGAATCCTCAAAGACGATCTGGCTCCGGCAGATATTGCGGCGCTCACCCGGAAAATCTGCAACCGGCACGAGGGCGTGGGTGCGGACGGAGTGGAGTGGATGTATCCGCACGCATCGGCCGACTTGGAGATTCGCTTAATCAACGCAGACGGCTCCGAGGCCGAGATCTCTGGCAACGGCACAAGGTGCGTGGCGGCATACATTTGTGCATCGGAACAGAGGGAGAGAATTACGATCTTGACGGGGGCCGGGCTGAAGATCTGCAAGCTGACGGGGCGAAGCGAGTCCGAATACGAGTTTGAGGTCGAAATGGGAAAGGCCGCGGTCGCGGAGGAAATGACCCTAAAGCTTCCCGCCGGCAAAGTGTCCGGCATCCCTGTCTCGATGGGCAATCCTCATTACGTTGTTTTCGTCCCTGCGCTTGAAGAACACTGGCAATCGAGGGCTGCGGAAATTCAGCGCAGTAACGGTTTCCCGCGCGGCGTGAACGTCGAAATCGTTGTGGTCGATGGAAAGCACGATGTGACCGTACGCTTTTTCGAGCGCGGAGTGGGAGAGACGCAATCGTCCGGAACCGGTTCCTGCGCGTCCGCTGTAGCTGCGATCGCTGCGGGCAAAAACGAATCTCCAGTTCGGGTGCATGCTCCCGGCGGTACACAGACGGTACGCCAGGAAGGCGCAACCGTATTTCTTCGCGGCACAGCGCGGTTAGTGTGTCGCGGCGAATTCTTTATGAATTGACGGGCTACCCTCGCAGACGAACGCAGGGATTAAGTTCTTATATCGCTCTGCGTTGAACGGCACTGTATCCGCAAGCTGCTTCTGAATTGCATGTCCTCATCGCCAATTTCGCGCGTCAAGCCGCCAGCCCTTGTTGCAGGAGACACCGTCGGTATTGTCGCGCCGGCCAGTAATATCAAGCGCGCCGATCTGGAAGCCGGATGCGACGCCCTTCGCCGGGCAGGCTATCGGCCATTTTATTTCGACTCTGTCGTGGATCAGGATCTTTACTTTGCCGGATCCGTCGATCGTCGGGCGCGTGAGCTCGAAGCAATGTTTATTCGCGAGGATGTGAAGGCGATTGTGTGCGCGCGCGGAGGCTACGGGGCGAACTATCTGCTGCAAGCTTTGGACCTGGAAAAGATCAAGGCGCACCCGAAGATTTTCGTGGGCTACAGCGATCTCACAGCCCTGCTCACGTACTTCTGCGACGCTGGAAGCTTGGTAACCTTTCACGGACCTATGGCCGCGAAAGATTGGGCGCATGACGATGGCGTCGATATGCCTTCCTGGCAGGCAGCACTCGCCGGAGGGGCGCCATGGGAACCCAATCTGGGCACGGGTCCTGGAGCGACTGGATTAGTGGAAGGTGAAGCCGAAGGCATTCTTTACGGCGGCTGCCTCTCAATTCTTGTAGCCTCGCTTGGCACCCCCTACGAGATGAAGACGTCAGGTACGATCCTTTTTATGGAAGATGTGGCGGCCAAGCCTTACCAGATCGACCGTATGCTGATGCAGTTGAAGCTCGCAGGAAAGTTCGAGGGCGTCCGCGGTATAGTTTTCGGCGAGATGCGCGACTGCCTTCAAACTGAGAATCAAGGCTATACGCTGCGAGATGTAATTCAGCGGATCGTTAGACCATTAGGAATTCCCGTGGCCTACGGAGTTGGTTCGGGACACGTGACGACAAGAAATATTACGCTACCGATCGGTGTTCGGGCTCGTTTGACAGTGCATGACCGTCAGGTAAGTCTGAGAATTCTGGAAGCCAGCGTGACCACCGCCGGAACAGTTAGCTAAGAAAACATGGAAGACACAAAACACATTCATCTGATCGGCATCTGCGGAACGGCCATGGCCTCGCTGGCGGGAATGCTAAGGCACCGCGGGTTTCGCGTGACCGGCTCGGACGCGGCGGCATATCCGCCCATGTCTGATTTTCTGTCGGAACTCGGGATCCCAGTAGCGCAGCCGTTTGACGCGCGCAACCTGCAGCCTGCTCCCGATCTTGTCGTCGTGGGCAACGCGATCTCGCGGGGCAACGCGGAACTGGAATATATCCTCGATCAACGCATCCCGTTCTGCTCGCTGCCCCAACTTCTTCATGACGAATTCCTGCGCGGCAAGGAAGTTCTCGTCGTGGCGGGCACCCACGGCAAGACGACCACGACCTCCATGCTGGCATGGATCTTCCACACCGCTGGAATGCAACCTTCATTTCTGATTGGAGGCATCGCGGAAAACTTCGGCTCCAGTTTTCATCTGGGCCAGGGTAAACACTTCATTCTGGAAGGCGACGAGTACGACACCGCATTCTTCGACAAGGGTCCCAAGTTTCTGCATTACTTTCCTGATTCAGTGATCCTCACGTCGGTAGAATTTGATCATGCCGACATTTACAAAGATCTCGATGCCGTGGAACTTGCGTTCAAGCGCCTGGTGAATCTGATTCCGCGTCGTGGCCGGATCATCGCCTTCGATGGGAGCGTGGGCGATGCCGCGGAGAGCGCGAGCCTCGAACGCTGCCTGAGCAAGGCATTCAGCCCAGTGGAACGTTATGGATCCGGCGCGAAAGCGGACTGGAAGATCTCGACTCTTGTGCTCGGCGTAGGCAAAACTTCCTGGACCGTGTCTCATGAAGGCCGCCCGTGGGCAGATCTCGAATTCCCGCTGGCAGGCGAATACAACGTGTGGAACGCAACCGCGGCGGCAGCCCTGGCTGCGGCCTACGGCATCTCGAAGAACGAAATTGCGGCGGCACTGAAAACTTTCAAGAGTGTGAAGCGGCGCTTGGAAGTGAAGGCGCAGGTAAACGGCATCACCATTATTGATGACTTCGCGCATCATCCCACTGCCATCGCCGGAACACTGAAAGCATTGCGGGCGCGTTATGCGGGCGCGCGTTTGTGGGCAATTCTCGAGCCGCGCTCGAACACGCTACGCCGACGCGTCCTGCAAGCCGATTTGGCGCGAAGTCTCGCCGTGGCCGACGAAATAATTGTCGCGGGAGTCTTCCGTTCCGAGGCGGTGCCGGAGAATGAGCGATTGGAGCTGCCCGCACTGGCTGCTGACATCCAGAAGCATGGCGGGCGCGCGCGCCTGATCAGCGATGCCGACGAAATCGTCGCTAGTATCGCCCCGGAAATGCGCAGCGGGGATGTGGTCGCAATTCTCTCCAACGGTGGTTTCGGCGGAATCTACGAAAAATTGCCTGCGCGCCTGAAAATACTTGCGGGAGAAGCCGCTACCACGAATTCGGCGAATGCGGCAGGGAAGCGATGATCGATTTCGATTCGAGACGGAAAACACTGCGTCACCTTTTTCGTCTCGCGCTTATTTTAGTTACGTCCCTGGCCTCTTCCTACGCCGCTACCGACTACACAATTTCTCTGGCGAATCCTGAGCAGCATCTGGTGGAAGTACAGCTGCACCTATCAGAAGGACTCGCGCAGCGGGACCTTCAGCTTCCAGTATGGAACGCGCTGTATCAGGTTCGTGACTTCGCGCAATACGTAAACTGGGTGCACGCACACGACCGCTCTGGCCATCCGATCACGGTGCGCGCACTGGACAAAAGCCGCTGGCAGCTTTCCGGTGCCGCCGCCGGAGCGATAGTTGAATATCAAATTTACGTCGACTCCTTCGGCCCGTTCGGAGCACAACTCAGCTCGCAGCATGCCTTCTTTAATCTGGCGCAGCTTCTCATGTATCCGGTCGACGCTCGAAACAGTCCGATGATCGTGCGTTTCAACGGTGTTCCCGACGGATGGCACATCGCCACTCCTCTGCTGTCCTTGCCGGACGGCCGATTCACCGCCGAAAATTATGATCGGCTCGTCGACTCGCCCGTTGAGGTCGGAAGCTTCAAAGAATCCGACTTCGACGAGGAGGGCGGACATTATCGGGTAGTAGTGGACGCGGAATCCGGCGATTACGACGTCGGGAAAATCGACGCCATGCTGCGCAAAATCGTCGCGGCAGCGACCAGTTGGATGGCCGACCGTCCCTTTGATACCTATATGTTCCTCTACCATTTTCCGCGCGGCCCCGCCGGTGGCGGAATGGAGCATTCCTACTCCACCGCGATTGATGTGAATGCCGACGTGCTCTCGCGTTCTCCGGAAGTGTTGACCTCAGTGACGGCGCATGAGTTTTTTCATCTGTGGAATGTGAAACGGATTCGTCCGCAAACGCTTGAGCCGGTCGACTACACAAAAGAAAACTACACCCGGGCTCTCTGGTTCAGCGAAGGCTGCACCAGCACGGCAGCGGATATTATCCAATTGCGCAGCGGACTCATGGAGGAGCATCAGTTCGAGCGAGCGATTGCTTCCGGGATCGCAGAACTGGAGCGCCGCCCAGCCCACTTGACCCAATCGGCCGAAGATTCAAGCCTGGACGCTTGGCTCGAAGGCGATGCCTACTACCGCCGCCCGGAGCGCAGTATTTCCTATTACAACAAGGGCGAGTTGCTTGGAATTCTGTTGGATCTTGCCGTACGCGAAGCCAGTCATGGGCAGGCTTCGCTCCGTGAAGTCTTTCAATGGATGAATCAAAATTACGCCAGGAAGGGAAAATTCTTCCCCGATTCCGAGGGTGTCCGCGAAGCCGCCGAGGCGGTGAGCCACACCGATTTCAGCTGGTTCTTCGCGAAATATGTCTCGGGCACAGAAGAAATTCCGTGGAATGATTTTTTCCGCAGCGTCGGCCTGCATCTGGTCGAGGGAAGGAACACGATAGCGGATGCGGGTTTTGTCGCTTCGCGCAACTTCGATGGCCCCATGGTGGTGGGCGCGGTCACCGCTGCTAGCGACGCCGAGCGTGCCGGTCTGCAAACTGGTGATACGATCCTCGCCATCAACGGCATTTCGCCGGGAGAGGAATTTTCCGAGGAGGCGACCGGGCTCGCCGCCGGAGATATGATCACGGTTAAAGTGCGCAGCCGAGGAAGTGAGCGCGAATTGAAATGGAAAGTGGGCGCTCGCGAGGAGACCACATACGAACTCAAAGATATGGACAAAGTGAGCGTAGACCAGCGGGCACGTCGCACTGCGTGGCTAAAGGGAGAGGCGCAGGCAGTGCCGGCCTCACACTGAGCCCCGGTTCACGCTCGAGGCATATCGACTCATGATCCGCACCGTCGCGATGCTCGTCTTCTGGGCACTGGCCGCACCCGCCGCGGCTCTGATCGGTTTCCCGTGGACGTTTATTACCGGCGATATTCGCCTGCTCTATCGCATGTTCATGGTCGGCGCTTGGAATGGCGTGCGCCTCACCGGCGTTCGAGTCCAGACCATCGGACTCGACACTCTGGATCCTGCCCGTACCTATATCTTCATGTCGAACCATGTTTCGAATTTAGATCCTCCCATCACGGTTCCCCTGATTCCGAGGCGCACCTCGGTCATGGTAAAGAAAGAGCTATTTGCTTTCCCCATTCTCGGGAAGGCCATGCGTATGGGGTCGCTCGTCCCCGTCGACCGCGGTAACCGTGATGCCGGCATCGAGTCCGTGCGCGCGGCCAAGCAAGTCGTGCAGCAAGGCCTCAACATGACGATCTACGTCGAGGGCAAGCGTTCCTTTGACGGCAAACTTCTGCCGTTTAAAAAAGGACCGTTCTATCTCGCGATGGAGTGCGAAGTGCCCGTAGTTCCGATCACCATTACGGGCACGCACGCGATAACGCCGAAAGGAAGGTTTGCGATCAGGCCCGGTATGGTGACCGTGAACTTTCATCGACCAATTGAACCTCAAGACTTCGGTAGCCGCGAATGTTTGATGGAGAAAGTTCGGGCGGTAATCGATAGCGGATTGCCGGAAGAATGCCGAGAAAACGCCGTAGCTGCGAAGTTCACAACGTCTCGCGAAAAATAGCAGGATTCCTTCTAGTCATCTCCTTCTTTCTGTGTCTTCGTCCGCAGCGCCCGCGCCATCTCCGGCAACTTCGCGAGCAGCGCAGAATACTTCAGCCACAATTTGTGATCGACCGCAGGAGCGCCGCTCACGAGAGCGCCGGAGGCAACGTCGTGAGCCACACCGCTCTGCGGCGTCACAATCGCATCTTCGCCAACTTTACAGTGTCCAACTACTCCGACCTGTCCTGTTAAGATCACGCGCTTACCAATTTCCGTCGAGCCCGCAAGACCGACCTGCGAGCACAGTAGCGCATCCTCGCCGACCTGCGACCCGTGGCCCACTTGAACCAGATTGTCAATCTTGACCCCGCGTCCAACGTGAGTTTCCCCCACGCTCGCGCGATCGATGCAGGAATTCGCCTGCACCTCCACATCATCTTCAATCACCACTGGCGCGGGCTGTGGAATCTTGTGCCAATGCGCGTCGGGAGCCTTCGCAAAACCGAAGCCGTCAGATCCAATCACGACTCCATTCTGCAGCAGGACGTTGTTGCCGATGCGGCAATTCTCCCGCACCACCGCATGAGCGTGCGCGAAAAAATTGTCGCCAATCCTCACTCCGCGATAAATCACTACATGCGCCAGCAGCACCGCATCGTCGCCAATTACCGCGTTCTCGTCGACCACCACATACGGACCAAGATGCGCATTCCGCCCGATCTTCGCGGAGGCGTGTACGAGAGCCGTCGGATCCACTCCCGGCGCGTATCGCAGCGGCCGATGAAAGAGTTCCAGCGCGAGCGCGAACGCGAGATACGGATTCTTGGCCCGCAGCATCGGCCCTGCAATAGCAGGGAAGTCCTCGGCGACGATTACAGCAGAAGCCTTGGTTGATCGTGCCGCTGCCGCGTATTTTGGATTGGAGACGAACGTTAGTTCGCCCGCTCTCGCCTGCTCGATGCCGTTAAGGCCGCTGATCTCGATATCAGGAGAACCGTTCTCGAGTCGTGCATCCAGCGCCGACGCAATGGCAGATAGTTTCATAGGGTCTGTGAAGAGAGTGTCAGCGCGATTGTAACGGACCGACACCTGAGACGACGAGGCTTCGCCATTATGTCGCTGCGCCTAACAGCAATGACGGGCCAGTCGCGTTATTGCACCGTCAAAACAAAGCTTCCTTGCTCAGAAAGCGATCCCGCCGTAGCAGTCACCGTCACGGTTGAGGTGCCCGCCGGTGTCCCGGGATCTTGCTTCTGCTGACTTCCCCCACCGCCCCCGCTTCCGCCGCCACCACACGCAGGGATTGTCACCAGCATCGCAAGCAGCATCATCAGGCCAAGCATGAGGATCCAGCGCCGTCGTCGAGAGAAGCTTAACAGGAAAATTCCACCCAACGGCAATGCGCCTGCGAAAAGCGTCGCCAGAAAATAAGTACGCTGCTTGGTCCGAAGCATGGTGATGTGTGGCGCCGTGGTGGTAATCGTAATAGTGGTGGTCACCACTGTGGTCGGCCCCTGCCCGGTCGCGGGCGAAGAAGAGCAGGTGGTTTCGGCGGGCAGACCACTACAAGTGAAGGTGATCGCCGTGGTGAAACCCGTCGATGCGATTATGGCTACAGTAGTACTGCCTGTACCGCCGGGAGCCGAGATGCTTACCGGTGCCAGACCGGAGACCGCAGTGAAGCCGGGCTGAATCGCGAAGGTGACTGGACTGTTGCTGCTGCTGGTGGTGAAACTGGGATCACCCGAGTAGCTCGCCGAAATGCTGTGGTTGCCAGCATCGAAGCTGATGATCCCATCGCCGATCGAGGTGTTGCCTTGGCTGTTGAGCGCCGGATAGCTGACCACTGGAACCGGGGGGCTTACCTGAGGATTCGTCGTGGGAAGGGCGCCGAAGGTGTCAGTGAAAGTGACGCTCCCAGTCGGGCAGCCAGCATAAGAAGGGCTCTGGCACACTGTCGTGCTGTGGGTGGCACTGGCAACATCAGCCCGCACAAACACAAGACTGCCGAAAGGAAACGGGCTGGTGAGCGAATTTCCACTCAAACTGGATCCTTGCAAGCTCAAAGTGGTAGTGCTCGACTCCGGATTCACGGTGACCATGGAACTATTGGAATTGCTGGGTCCGTACGTCGCATCCCCAGAATAGTGAGCCCAGACACAGTACGGGCCTCCCCCCGGCAAAGCGATGGTGGAGAACGATACCGATCCTGCCGTTAGCTTCCCACCGTCGGTCGCTTCCGTCGTACTAAAACAAATGGGGTTTGCCGCCAACAAGGAAACGCCGCCCGTGGGCGTGCCGCTTCCGCTACTCGGCGCGACTGTGATCGTCACATTTACAGGAGTGCCGTGTGTAATGTTAGTGGTCGAACCCAGTGACAAAGTCGTTGTCGTCGCGTTGAATGTGACGCTGTTCCAGTTGTTGACCAGGTTCGCGACATTGACTGAGCCCAGTCCCGTGGTCAGGTCGTATCCGGGCCCGGCCTGATAATCGGATCCAACTTCGCCGGGCACGACGTTGTTCCCAACCGTCACGTCATGGAAGATGCGCGTGCTGGCGGGAGGGCTGGATGTGTTTGATCCATTACACTGCGAAGGATAAATGCTTTGCGTCGCCTGCGCCGCGGCCAGAGGATACAGCACATAGTTTGCCTGTCCCTGCCGGCCACCCGCCATTTGATCGATCAGCGCCATGATGCCGGCGAAGGAGGGCGCTGCGGCTGACGTGCCGCTAACGCCCGCTAGGTAGATATATCCTTGCCCGTCTGGGATGCAAGATCCTTCCAGGCAGAGCAGGTAAAAGTCATGCCCGGCAGCGGTTAACGAGACGTCTGGCAGATCGCGCACCCCATCCGCGGGTATGTTCAACCCAGAGACGCTTTGCCAGGAAGGTTTTGGCACGCCATTGGTTGTGCCAAGTGGAGAGATCTGATTGTCTCCGATATTTCCAGCGCTGGCCCCGCCGCTGCCGGACCAAAGTCCGTTGGTCGGGCTGCTCTCGTTCCACGCATCCTCTGGAATATAGGAGAGCGCTGTCTCGGAAATCGGCGCGGTGGAAGCCCAATATTTGCTGGGGTCGCCGTTTTCATTGAACATCGTTCCACCCACCGCGATATTAAAAGGCGTCGAAGCCAGCGCGTTCACGGAGACCGGCCCGGTAGCTGGAGGATTGCTCGGATCATCACATCCCTCAGCCCCGGTGTCACCCGTGGAAACAAAGTAGGTGATGCCCTGAGCTGCGGCCTGTTCTGCCACGGCGTTGATCCCCGTAAGTTGAGCATCGGTCGCAAAATACTCACAAGTGCCGAAACTCTCCGTCATGATGTCGGCGAGATTGTTCTCGACGATGTACAGCTCGGAGAGGTCGATGCCATCTGTCGTGTTGGTTGAGCCGGAGACGACAAAGTCGATGACTGCATCGGGTGCAATGGCGCCGGACCAGGTTACATCCAGAGTGGCTTCGAGTTCCTCGTCGCCGCCCGCGTCACCTGGGTCGGGACCATCCTCGATGATAGTGAGACTGCCCTCGCCAGAGCTACTGTTCCCCGTTCCGATCGTGTCGCGGAAGTTCTGTACGTCTTGGCCGCCGTTGTAAAGATCGTTGCGGCCAACCACGCCAATCGTCACGCGGACCCCCGTATAGATGTTGTAGTTGATGTTATAGATCACCGCGAAGTCCTGCGGCTCAAGGGCGTTGAACGCGGGCTGGCCGTTCTGCGCCGGGAAAGTCACGTGCGGCTTATTCCCTTTTCCTTGGACCACCTGCGCCAAAACAGCGGACTTCACTAAATGGCTTTGCGGCTTGCTGAGAAAATTATGCAGCGTCAGCACCCCCGCTACCGCCGGCGTCAGCGCCGTCGGGATCGACGGATCGCTGGAGTTCGCCCAGTGCTGTTCTCCCTTCACCACGTACTTGTGAATCGAAGTGTGAAACGCTTCTTTCACCTGGCTGGCGGACCCCGAAAACTCAAGCACAGTGCGTCCTTTGGTCGATCTGACCTGAAACCCGTGGGACTGGAGCCATGATGTGATCGTTAGCATGTCGCCATCGGTTGGTCCAAACTGCTGACCGAATTGCTCAGGCGTCAGCCATTTGTGATAGCTGGGCGAAGCCTTGTCCTGTTGGTCGTCCAGAAGTTTCCGCAGTGCGGCTTCCTGCTCCGGGCTCCGCCTCAAAACTAAAAGCATTCGCTGCATGGGCAGGGTGGCTGGCGCGGTTCCCAAGTCGAATTCCGGGCGCGCCAAACGATGCGTGTTTCCTTTCAGCACAGTCATCTGTGTTTCATCGACAGGTTGCGTAATCAGCGGACGCGGAGCCAGGCCCACACTTGAACCCGAACTGGCCTCCTGCGCGAATAATGCCAGCGGAAAAGTAAACGCCACGAATACCAGGATTACGGCGAGCACCAGACGAGAGGAGAAACGGTAGAAAGCTCTCATGACTTCGGCACCTTGGAGTGAGACATAGCTACGCCCGCGGAGAACGGACTGAGGTAGGAGGAAGGAAGTGGCCCGATCCATCTCGCCACACGAACAGGTTCCCGATCGTGTGGGACCAGCCTTTTTATCCCAACTTCCTCAGGATTGCAACTCCATTTTGGCACCGCTATTGGGCTCCAGCGGCCGCCTTCCGGGATGCTCGCAGCGAAAAGACCAGTGAGAAATCAGGACGTTTTGGGCTCCAGGCAATGGGAAAAGCGATTTACTCCTCAAACAACGTCACCTGCCGCTGATCCTCTACTGCGCCGCGCCTTGGCCTGCGTGTGGCCCCGATTACGGCCAGCACCGTCAGCGACTCCAGCGCAGTGCGTGGCACGAAGATGCGCTGTGTGTTCGAACGCTGATCGGGAGGATTGATCAGAAAGCCTTCGGGCGTCGTCTGGGTAAGATCGACGGGCATGAGGCCTTCCAGGATTTCATTGTCCTTGAAGCGCAGCCGTACCCACAGCCCTTCGGATCGCGGACGCGATGTGAAAGTCTTGCGGGTCAGCGATTCCGAATCGCCGAACTCCCGCACGAAATACACCCCCTTGATCTCCCGCAGGTCCATCGCTACCACATTTCCCGCGGTGTTCAGCAACTCGAGTTTGCCTTCATGCACGAATTGCTCGGGCGACACGTAGCCCGAGACCGAATCCCGGTCCATCTTCCGGACGATGACTTTCTTATGAGTTGAGGGCATTCAGTATCGGGTTTCGACGTTCGCGCTGCGGCTTCAGCGAGGAGACTCCTGCTAAGCCTGCTAGCTGAAAGCCGGAAGTCCGCCTCGTGATTCTCGCACTATTTAGCGAGGAATCGCGGGAATCGACGTTGGCAGTAGCCAAATTGTAAACGTTGTGTTATTCCTTTAAGTTGCCTTAGTGCGACTCAAGTCTTCATAAGTGTTTTGTATTGAACGGCTTGTGCATGGCCTGGAGCCCAACTGGCGGGCTTTGGCCTCGACAGGCTGTGGAAATCGTGTGGAAAAAGTGCCGGCATAGGCGCGATCGCGCTCGGAATTAGCGCCCGGGAGTCGCCTCGCTGGTTTGTGGTAGATCGTTCGAAGACGAATGGCTGATTACATTTACACCATGGAAATCCGGTTGACGCCGGATCAGATGAAGGGCGTCAATCTGGTGCAAGAAGTAGCCCGCACGGCGGGTATCACCCTCTATCTTACCGGTGGCGCAATCCGCGACATTATCAGCGGCTTCACCATCCGCGACCTCGATTTCACCGTCCAGGGCAATCCTCTCAAGCTGCAAAAGGATTTTGAACGCGCGGGTGCGCAGATCGCCGGCCACGAGGAAGATGTCCGCACCCTTTTTCTGGTGTTGCCCGGCAACGTCCGCGCCGAGATCGGCATGGCCCGCACCGAGCACTACGAAAAAGTCGGCAAGCCTCCGGTCATCACCCCCGCCAGCATTCAGGAAGACCTCCGCCGCCGCGATTTCACTGTCAATGCCATGGCCCTCTCGTTGAACGATGGATCGCGTGGCCTCCTGCTCGATCCCTTCAACGGCGTGGCCGATATCGAAGCGAAAGTGCTGCGTGTCCTGCACAATTATTCCTTCGTCGAGGATCCCTCGCGGCTGATTCGCGCTACCCGCTTTGCCGCGCGCTTCCACTGGCCGCTGGAAGAGCGCACTCAGCAGCGCTACGACTCCGCCAAAAAAAATAAATACATCGAGCACATTTCCAAAAGCGCAATCGGACACGAGATCGCTCAACTGGCCCATGAAGACGATCCGCTTGCCGTGGTCCGCGCTCTGGAAAAAGAAGAATTCCTGAAGGTGCTGCACCCGCACTGGACGGTCGCCAAGGTCGATACCAACGGCCTTAGCCAGTTGATGAAGACGCGCCAGCAAATTGTTGATCTGGGTTACACCGTCGACCCTTCAGCCGCCGTGATGCATTTCCTGACCGCGCACCTTTCCGAGAAAGATGTTTCCGATCTGCGCCGCCAGATTCCGCGCAAAGATCTAGTTGAAGCCTGGCGCGATATCGAAGACCACGCCAAGGAGCTGGCAAAACGCCTGATGGGCAAGGAAGCGGCCACTCCGTCGCGCACCTGGAATCTGCTCTCCTCCGCTCGTCCGGAGATGGTGCTGTTTCTGGCCGTCACCGCGAAGCAGCAGGCGGTGGCGCAGAAGATCAAGAATTTCTTCACCAAGTGGCGCGACGTCCAAAAGCGAATTCCTCTGCCCGAGATGACGGAGTTGCTGATCACGCCGCAACTGCCGGAGTATTCCAAGATTGCCCGCGACGTGTTCATGCTGCTGCTCGATGGCAAGCTGCGTTCGCGCACCGAAACTCTCAAATTCCTTAAGCCATTCGCTCCGCCGCCACCACCGCCTCCACCTCCGCCCAGGCGGGGTCGCGGACCGAAAGCCGCTGCGGCGACCGCGCCTCCGGCAGAAATTCCGGGTAAGCCGGTAAAAGGCAAGGGTAAGAAAACAGGAGTGGCCGCAACGGCTGCTGCCCCGGCAACTCCGCCGCCAGCGCCCAAGACGAAACCAGAACCGCCTAAGCCCGCACCGAAGGCAAAGCCCGCGCACAAACCCGCGAAGCCCGCTACCAAAGCCCATGTTGCCCGGCATTCCGCCAAGAAAGCGCCGGCAAAAAAGGCTAAAAGCAAGAAACGTTAGGAGTTCCGCGCGTCGTAATTTGTCGTTCTGGCGGCCTCAAATCAGGCATATAATACGGCCATGCGGCGCCTCATTGCAGTTGCGGCGTTCCTGGTATTGGCAGCGTCAGTGCCGCTTGCGGCGCAGCACGGTGGTGGCGGTCATGCGTCGGGTGGTGGGCATGGCGGATTCTCCTCGCACGGCAGCTTTGGCGGCGGACACTCCTTCAGCGGCATGCACTCTGGCTCGGGCTTCGCGCCGCACGGATCATCCTCTTTCCATTCACCTCTCGCTTCCCGTGGATTCAACCCACGCGGCTTCAACCGTTTCAATGGACGGCGATTCCGCAACTACGGCTTCAGAAACAATTGCTACGGGTATGGCTGCGGCTACGGATATCCCTACTACGGTTGGGGAGTCGATCCCTACTGGGGATGGGATGGCTCGTCCGATGATCAGGATCAGGAAGAACAAACCGGTTTGGCGAATGAGATGAACCAGCAAAGCCTGTACGAGCAAAGAATGCGCCAGCAAGCCGACCCGTATGTATATGCCCGCTCGGCCCCTACACAGCCCCGCCAATCAGAGCATTCGGAAGCGGTCGAGCCCACGGTTTTAATCTTCCGCGATCAGCACCAGCAGGAGATTCAGAACTACGCCATCGTCGGCCAAACCGTGTGGGTATTTGCTCCGCAGCATACCCAAAAAATTCCGCTCTCTGACCTCGACATCCCCGCCACCACAAGAGTCAACGACGAACGCGGTGTCGATTTCCGCGTGCCCGGCGCCAACGAAGGGCAATAGATTTCCTCGCGTCTTCCACCGCGCGTCTCATCTCTGTGGATAACTATCCGCTTACCTGCGCTCGTTTCCCATTAGAATGAGCCCAACGTAAAATCATATTGAGCCCCATGTCCCAATTCGTTCACCTGCATCTCCATACTGATTACTCCTTGCTCGATGGCGCCTGCGACGTCGATAAACTCTGCCAGCGGGTGAGCGAACTCGGCATGCCCGCCGTCGCCATGACCGACCACGGCAACATCTTTGGCGCGGTGCATTTCGTGAACGCCGCGCATAAGTACGGCGTCAAGCCCATCATCGGCTGCGAGCTCTACATCTGCAAGAAAGACGATCACAACATTGTTCGCACGCCTCCCGATGGCGATACCTACAACCATCTTCTGGTCCTGGCCCAGAACGAAGAGGGCTATCGAAACCTGGTGAAGATCACCTCCGAAGCCTCGCTGCACGGCTTCTACTACAAGCCGCGCGTGAGCAAGAATTTCCTGGCCGAGCACTCCCGCGGCCTGATCGGCCTTTCCGGATGCCTGAAGGGCGAAGTTGCCGAGCGTCTCACAGAAGGGAAGTACGACGCCGCCCTCGCCGCAGCCGGAACCTATCGCGATATTTTTGGCAAAGAAAATTTCTATCTCGAAATTCAGGATCAAGGCTTGGCGATGGAGCACAAAATCCATCCTGGCCTGTTCCAGATGGAAAAAGATCTCGGCCTGCCTCTAGTCGCGACCAACGACAGTCACTATCTCTGCGAAGACGATGCCCACGCCCAGGATGTAATGCTCTGCATCCAGACCGGCAAGTCGATTCATGACACCGCGCGCATGAAGTTCGATGGTACGCAGTTCTTCGTCAAGAATCACGACGAGATGTACCGCGTCTTCAAAGACTCGCCCGAGGTTGTGTCGCGCACTCTCGATATCGCCGAGCGCTGCAGCCTTCGCCTCGAAAAAGTCGCAACGCCATTCCCCCAATTCGATGTCCCGCCTGGCTACACCATCGACAGCTACTTCGTCCATGTCTCGCGCGAAGGTTTCGCCCGCCGCCTCGCCGCTCTGCGCCCGCTGCACGAGCAAGGCAAGCTCAAGCATTCCATCACAGATTACGAGCAGCGCCTCGAGCGCGAGCTCGCCATCATTCAGCAAATGAAGTTCCCCGGATATTTCCTCATCGTCTGGGACTTCATCCGCTACGCCAAAGAGCACGACATTCCCGTCGGCCCGGGTCGCGGATCAGCCGCCGGATCTCTCGTCTCCTACGCCCTCGGCATCACCGATATCGATCCTCTTCAGCATGAGCTACTGTTCGAACGCTTCCTGAATCCCGAACGCGTCTCCATGCCCGATATCGACATCGATTTCTGCATGAACCGCCGCGGCGAAGTCATCAACTACGTCACGCAAAAGTACGGCCGTGACAACGTTGCCCAGATCATCACCTTCGGCACCATGGCCGCGAAGGCCGCTATCAAGGACGTCGGCCGCGCCATGGATATCCCCTACGCCGATGTCGATCGCATCGCCAAGATGGTCCCCACGCAGCTCAACATCACGCTCGATCAGGCTATCGAAGATTCTCCGCAACTGCGCGAGGCCATGGAAAAAGACGGCCAGATTCGCGAGTTGATGCAGACCGCGAAGAAGCTCGAAGGCATGGTTCGCAACTCCGGCGTTCACGCCGCCGGCGTAGTAATTTCGCCGAAACCTCTCACTGAGTTAGTTCCGCTACACAAAACCAAGAACGACGAAATTGTCACCGCCTTTGACATGGTCGCCATCGAAAAGATGGGCCTGCTCAAGATGGATTTCCTCGGCCTTACCACGCTGACCATTCTCACCGACGCTCTGAAGCTCATCGTGCAGACCAGTGGTACGCCCATCACTCTCGAAACCGTCCCTCTAGACGATGCGGAAACCTACGAAAAAGTCTTTCACAAGGGACTAACTTCCGGCGTCTTCCAGTTTGAATCGCATGGCATGCGCGACGTACTGAGAAAATATCAGCCGGACACGATCGAAGATCTCACTGCACTCAATGCACTGTACCGCCCCGGCCCGATCCAGGGCGGCATGATCGATGATTTCATCGACCGCAAGCACGGCCGCAAGAAAGTTGAATACGAACTGCCGGAGCTGAAAGAAATTCTTCAGGAGACGCTCGGCGTCATCGTCTACCAGGAACAGGTGATGCAGATCGCCAACCGCCTCGCCGGCTACTCCCTCGGCGAAGCCGATCTGCTGCGCCGCGCCATGGGCAAGAAAAAAGCCGAGGAGATGGCGCAGCAGCGCGAGCGCTTCGTAGAAGGCGCAGCCCAGCGCAAGTTCCCGCCGAAGAAGATTGAAAAGATTTTCGATCTCATGGCCCAGTTCGCCGGATACGGCTTCAACAAGTCGCACTCCGCCGCTTACGCTCTGCTCGCTTATCACACCGCGTACTTGAAGACGCACTATCCCGTCGAGTTCATGGCCGCTTTGCTGACTTCCGTCACCGGCAGCACCGACGACGTCGTGAAGTACATCAACGAATGCCGCGAGATGGGAATCTCCGTCGAAGCTCCGGACATCAACGTCTCCGATGCCAACTTCACGCCGCATGGAGAAGCGATCCGCTTCGGCCTTGCCGCAGTGAAAAATGTCGGCGGCAACGCCATTGAATCGATCGTCGCCGCGCGCAAGAAATTAGGCCGGTTCAAATCGATTTACGAGTTCTGCGAAAACGTCGATCTCCGCCTGCTCAACAAGCGCGTACTGGAATCGCTCATCAAAAGCGGAGCCATGGATTCTCTCGGCCGCCGCGCGCAATTAATGACCGTGCTCGACCGCGCCATGGAGCGCGCCCAGAAAGCACAACGCGACGTGGAATCCGGTCAACATGGCCTGTTCGGCGTCTTCGAACAGGAAGAGTCCGCCGCCGACAACGACAAGCTTCCAAATATTCCTGACTGGGACGAGCAGGCCCGCTTGGCTGCGGAAAAAGAAATCCTGGGGTTTTTCATCAGCGGTCATCCCCTCGAGAAATACAAAGACAAGCTGCAAGATCTACAAGCTCTCACCATCCTCGAAATTGGCGCGATGACCAAATCCACCGGCAAAGACGAGACTATCGCGACAGCCGGCATCATTGGCAACGTCCGCGTTCTCAAGTCCAAGCGCGGAGACTTCTACGCCCAGGCCACGCTCGAAGACATGTCAGGCTCCATCGACATGATCGTCTTTCCCGAGGCCTACAAACGCCTGGGCGACAAAGTAAAGCTCGAAGTCCCCGTGCTGGTGCGCGCCGGCGTACGCATCGAAGAAGGCGCGAATCCTAAAATAACCGCTGCCGAAATCATGCCGCTGGAGGACGCCAAGGTTCCTCTTCCGCGCGCGCTTCGCATTCGCATTCCGCTCGAAACCGCAGCCGAATCCACGGTGGACGATCTCCACGCCCTCTTCCGCGAGCGCAAAGGCGAAGCCCGGGTATTGTTTGATGTGGAACGGGCCGGTGATTTTATGGTGGTCATGGAGGCGGAAGGCTATAATGTCCTGCCAGATCGCAACTTCATCGCGCGCGTGGAGCAATTATGCGGGCGCGGTAGTGTGCGGGTGATTTCTTAGCTTGATCTCCTGAAGACGATCGGCTGACCTTGATGGAATCAAACGACAAAGCGCAGCGGGAATTGGATCAGATCGAGCGCGAGGTGGCGCTTCTCGAGGCCAGCACCGGACAGAACGACGAAACTCATCGCCAGTTGGCCCTGCTTCAGGAACGCGTTCACACTCTGAGGGAAGAGATGAAGTCCTCGCAGACCGCGTGGCAGAAAACTGAACTGGCCCGCCATCCGCAGCGTCCGCAGACTCTCGACTATATCGAGCGCGTGTTCACCGACTTCAGCGAAATTCACGGCGACCGCACCTTTGGCGACGACGCCGCCATCATTTGTGGCATGGCTCGCTTCCACGGCGAAGAAGTTCTCATCGTCGGTACCCAGAAGGGCCGTGACATGAAGCAGCGCGTCTACCGCAACTTCGGCACGCCCCATCCCGAGGGTTACCGTAAGGCTCTGCGTGTGATGCAGGTCGCGGAAAAATATCGCCGGCCCATTTTTACCCTCGTCGATACCGACGGCGCCTACCCGGGCATCCACGCCGAGGAACGCGGACAGGCTGAGGCCATCGCTCACAACTTGCGCGAGATGGCTCGTCTCGAAGTTCCTATCATCGCGACCGTGATTGGCGTTGGTGGCAGCGGCGGAGCGTTGGCCATTGCCGTCGCTGACCGCGTGCTCATGATGGAGAACTCGATCTACTCGGTGATCTCTCCCGAAGGCTGCGCCGCCATCATGTGGCGCGATGCCACAAAGAAAGAGTTAGCTGCCGAAGCCATGCGCATCACGGCCACTGATCTCAGCGAACTAGGCTGCATCGATGATATCGTTCCCGAGCCCGAAGGCGGCGCGCATCGCGACTACGAAGCCGCTGCCAACCTGCTCGATGTGAGCCTGCAGAAGCACCTCTCCGAATTGAAGAAACTCTCCCCGGACGAATTACTCGTGTCACGATATAATAAGTTTCGCAACATGGCCCAGTTCTTCAAAACCGCGTCCTGACCCCGGGGAAATCTCTGTTTCTCGTTCTCAACCAGATTCCCCCGGCTCCAGGCGGGCGATTTGGCGTGCCGGGAGCGCGCCCTCGCCGTATAATCATCTGTTCCCCTCAACTAGAACCCGGGCGGACCACTCCGCCCCTTATCAATAAGGAAGGTGTTGGGATGGCCACTACGGATGTTGCGCCCCAAGGTGCGGGCGGGCAGTTAGGGCGCAAGCGCATCGTCAACGACATGAGCATTCAGGTTGCGACCGTGAATGGCTCAGGTTCCCAGAGTTCCAATACAGTTCTGTTACGCGCCATCTTCCAGATGGGCGTGCCGATTTCAGGTAAGAACCTTTTTCCCTCAAATATCGCCGGCCTTCCTACCTGGTATACCATCCGCGCCAATAAAGATGGCTACATCGGCCGCAAGAAAGAAATCGATTTCCTGGTCGCGATGAACGCCGAAACCGCCCAGGACGACGTCATGTCGCTCGCTCCCGGCGCCTCCGTGCTGTACGACGAGCCGCTCGCCTTGGACAAGCTGCGCAACGATCTGATTTTCTATTCCGTTCCCTACGACAAAATCGTGGCCACTGTCTGCCCGGAAGCCAAACTGCGCAAGCTGGTTAAGAATATGGTCTACGTAGGCGTGGTCGCTAGTCTGCTCGAAATCGAAATGGGCGAGGTTGAGAAGGCCATTCGCAAGCAGTTCGCGAAGAAAGTGAAAGCCGCCAACCTGAACCTCGCCGCGGCCCAAGCTGGATTCGACTACGCCAAGGCCAGCCTGCAGAAACGTGGTGTCTTCTACATCGAACGCATGGACAAGACCGCCGGCAAGATCATCATCGACGGCAACTCCGCCGCGGCTCTCGGCTGCATGTTCGCCGGATGCACCGTGGTCACGTGGTACCCGATCACACCCTCGTCTTCGCTGGTCGAGACCATGATCGAGTACATGAAGGAGTACCGCATCGGCCCCGACGGCAAAGCTACCTTCGCCATCGTTCAGGCCGAAGACGAGTTGGCCGCCATCGGCATGGTAATCGGTGCTGGCTGGGCGGGCGCCCGCAGCATGACCGCGACCGCCGGTCCCGGAATTTCGCTCATGTCAGAATTTTCCGGCTTGGCCTATTACGCGGAAATTCCCGGCGTCATCTGGGACATCCAGCGCGTCGGCCCTTCTACCGGACTGCCCACGCGCACTTCCCAGGGCGATATTCTTTCCACCGCTTTTCTATCCCACGGCGATACCAAGCACATCATGCTGATTCCCTCTTCCGTCGCCGAGTGCTTCAACATGGCTTCAGACGCATTCAATCTCGCCGAGCAATTCCAGACGCTGGTCTTCGTCATGTCCGATCTCGATCTCGGCATGAACAACTGGATGTCCGATCCCTTCGAATATCCCACGACTCCGATCAAGCGCGGCAAAGTGCTGGACAAAGAGGAACTCACAAAGCTCGGCGGCTTTGCCCGCTACAAAGATTTAGATGGCGACGGAGTGGGCTACCGTACTCTCCCCGGAACCGACCATCCTGCCGCCGCATACTTCACGCGGGGCAGTGGACACAACGATAAATCTAACTACAGCGAGCGCCCCGACGACTACGAAAACAACATGGAGCGCCTCAACCGTAAATTCGAAACCGCGCGCTCCTTCGTTCCTCGTCCGGAAATTCTCAAAGGCGCGAACGCAAAAATTGGAATTATCGCCTATGGAACCTCCCATTGGGGCATCATCGAGAGCCGCGATCAGCTCCGCATCGAGTACGCCATTGAGACCGACTATCTCCGCCTGCGGGCTTATCCGTTTACCCGCGAGGTGCACGAATTCATCGAGCATCACGATCGCGTCTACGTTGTCGAGCAAAACCGCGACGCCCAGATGCTCAGCCTGCTCAAACTCGATCTGAAACCGGAGCTCACTACGCGGCTGCGCAGCATCAGCCATCTCGACGGCCTGCCGCTTGATGCCCGCTCCGTCACCGACGAACTCAGCACCATGGAGGGTAAGTAAATGGCGACCACGCCCAGCGCAGAACCGAAAACCAATCACATTGGCCTGAGTGTCCTCGACTACAAAGGCGGCAAAACCACGCTGTGCGCCGGTTGCGGCCACAACGCTATCTCTGAGCGCATCATCGAAGCCATGTACGACATGGGCGTCAAGCCCGAGCGCGTCGTGAAATTAAGCGGAATCGGATGCTCCTCCAAGAGCCCGGCTTACTTCATGAACCGCTCGCACAGCTTCAACTCCGTGCACGGACGCATGCCTTCGGTAGCTTCCGGCGCGCTGCTGGCCAACCGCAATCTGATTGCCCTCGGCGTCAGCGGCGATGGCGACACCGCCTCCATCGGCATTGGTCAGTTCGTTCACCTCATGCGCCGCAATCTTCCCCTCATCTACATCATCGAAGATAACGGCGTCTATGGCTTGACCAAGGGCCAGTTCTCCGCAACGGCCGATCTCGGATCGAAATTGAAGTCAGGCGTGATCAATGATCTTCCACCCATCGATACCTGCGGCCTGGCCATCGAACTCGGAGCAACCTTTGTCGGCCGCTCGTTTTCCGGCGACAAGCGCCAGCTCAGCACCATGCTCAAAGCCGCCATCGCGCACCACGGCACCGTGATGCTCGATGTGGTTTCGCCCTGCGTCACCTTCAACGACCACGAAGGCTCAACCAAGTCCTACAAGTACGTGAAGGATCACGACGAAGCCTTGCAGGAGTTGAGTTTCGTCCCCCACTTCGAGGAGATCGACGTGGAATACGATCCCGGGACCACCGCCAACGTCACTATGCACGACGGTTCCAGCCTGCGCCTGCGCAAGCTCGAAGAAGATTACGACCCCACGGACCGGATCGCCGCCATGACCCGCCTCAGCGAGGCTCACGATAAAGGCGAAGTCTTGACCGGAGTCTTTTACGTAAACACAAAGGCGCCCAGCTTCCTCGAAATGCTGAATATGGTCGACGAACCGCTGGCCACATTGCCGGAATCCATGACGCGGCCCGGCAGGGAAGCCCTGGAAGCCGCGATGGAAGAATTGCGCTAGGAGTTCGCAGGAACACGGCTCACCGGCTGCAAAACTCGGCTTGGTTTTGGGTCGTAGTCGCGCTTTGATTTTGGGTGGCGCAGCGCTTCAGCGCTGCGATCACTGAGTTGCTGTGAATGCGGCTTTAGCCGCTGAGGTCAGGGTCTCTGTTCCTCGGTTATTTCGCGCTCCCCGGCTGCAGCCCGAGCCCCGACCCGTAATACTCCGCCAGTGCGTGCCTCTCGTCGTCCGTCAGCAAAATAGAAATCGTCCGCATCGGCATGTTGATATCGTTTTCACGCCTCCCATTCGCGAATGCTTCCAGTTGGCTCAAAACATAATCAGCATTCTGGTTCATGAGCGACGGCACTCCCGGACGATACGCCACCGGACCGTGACAAGCCTGGCACGGCGGAATTCCCCGCTCGCCATCTCCAAACGCAATCAGATGCGACGCAATCGCTGCGTGCGCGGGATTAGGCATGGACTGAGGAAAACTCCGGTTGTCCTGCGGGTCGGCAAACGCTGGCAGCTTCGAGTAATAGGCCACTACGTCCGCCACGTCCCGCGCCGAAAGCGAGTCCGCAATCGGCTCCATAGCCCGCGATATCCGTTTGTGACTGCGAAAATCTTGCAACTCTTTCCATATGGCCAGCTTGTCGAACCCGGCCAGGTTGGGCGTGGCAGGCTCGGCACTGAATCCTTCCGAGCCATGGCAATGCTCGCAACGCTTGGCCAGCAGCATTCCCCGAAAAGCATCTCCCGAGGAAGCCGCGGCGACCGTCTCCGCGGTCCACGATACATTCGAGGGGATGTGCTCCGGCGCGTTGTCGCTCGCCAGCAAGACCAGCGAGCTTGCCATCAAAATGGCAATCCCGCGCCAAACCACGCCCGCGCCGTGCCCCCACCCAGCTCTATTGCGCCGCACAGTTTCCCCTTTCTCCCGGCTGCAAGACAGGGAACTGCTCTCGCGGCACAACCTTCACCTCGGATCGCATGGCGTAATGTCCCGCCCCGCAAAATTCTCGGCACATCGTTTTATATTCGCCGGGAGCGGAAAACTGAAGTTGCGCCTCGCTGATCGTCCCCGGCAAAACCTTCACGTTGTAGTCCGTGCCGTTGATGGCGAGGGCATGCACCGCATCGGCGCTCGTGATCCGAAGATGCACCGGGACTCCCGCTGGAACCACAACACAATGCGGAACAAACAAATATTGCTGCGCGATCATGCGCACCGTCACTGAGCCATCCGCATCCTGCTGGGTTCCCAGATTACTCTCAACAAACTCCCCCGCGAGATGCAGCGACAACGGATCGACTTCGCGCGAGCCCGCAAAATAATGCAGGAGGGGCACGTCAATCTGGTTGTAGCGCATGGCTGGGATGAGACAGAGGACCAGCACCGTCAGCACAAACGTTCGCAGCTTTCGCCAGTTCACAGGTCGCTCGAGCGAGGCAATTTATACCATCGTCATAATGATGCACAGAATCGGCGCACGGCAACAAGCTTTTACTAATTTAGGGTAGTCCGATCGGGGTATGCAGTTCTCTATCTTGATGCTTAAGCAGGTGCCCCACCCTTGTCGCGTTCTTCGCGACAGGGTGGGGATTTTGACTTCCTTTCCTGTCGCTCACTCCATGAAGCTCTCACGCTGCCTTAACTCACTACTCCAACTCTTTCAGCACCGTGCTACAGCGCTCGCAAACCGTCGGATACTCCTTGTCCTCGCCGACATGGATCGAATAATTCCAGCACCGGTCGCACTTCGCCCCATCCGCCTTCTTCACCTCAACGTGCACGCCTCCCGTGCCGTTGCCCGATCCTTGCACCAGATTGACCGCGGAAACAATGAACAAATAACGCAACTCCGCTGCGTGTCTGGACAGCACAAAATAAACCGGCTCCGAGGCCGCCACCGTGACTTGCGCCTCGAGCCCGGTGCCGATCAGCTTATTATTCCGGGCTTCTTCGAGCGCCTTGAGTACCTCATCGCGTACCGAGCGCAGCGTCGTCCAATCTTCGCCAGACTTCCCAGAGTCACCCACCGCACTCTTCGCATCGCCTAGAATCTCCGCCGCCGAGGGAAACAACGCGAGGTGCACGCTCCCCGCCCGCCCCGCAGATTTCGGTAGATAATCCCAGACCTCTTCCGCAGTAAAGCTCATGATCGGCGCCAGCAGCCGCACCAACGCCTCGCCGATTCTCCAAACCGCAGTCTGCGCGCTGCGCCGAGCCTGAGACTTGGGTGCAGAGATGTAAAGCCGGTCCTTGAGCACGTCAAAATAAAAAGCGCTCAAATCCACAATGCAGAAATGATTGAGCCGATGATAGATTTTATGGAACGCGAACTCCTCATAGGACGTCCGCACGTCGGCTGCGAACTCCACCGTCTGGCGCAGCATGTATTGATCCAGCGCTTCCATCTCATCGAACGCCACCGCATCCGTCTGCGGATCAAAGTCTCCGAGGTTCCCCAGGATGTATCGGAACGTATTGCGAATCTTGCGGTAGTTTTCCGCGATCCGCAGCATCAACGGCTCCGACCCCACCACATCTTCCCGGAAGTCGACCGACGCTACCCACAGCCGTACCACTTCCGCGCCCAGCCGGTTCGATATGTCCACCGGATCCACATCATTCCCCCGCGACTTCGACATGGCCTGGCCTTTTTCATCCAGCGTCCATCCCGGCGTGACCACCCCTTTGTAAGGCGGTGTTCCGTGAGTGCCCATGGCACACAGAAGGGAAGACTGAAACCACCCTCGGTATTGATCTCCGCCTTCCAGATAAAGATCAGACGGCCAGGGATACGTCGGCTCATCGTCAATCAATGCTAGGTAGCTCGCCCCCGATTCCAGCCACACATCGAAGATGTCCGTTTCTTTTTCGAATTTGTTGCCCGCGCAGTGCGGACACTTCGCATCTGCCGGAAGAACTGAATCTGATTCAGAAGTGAACCAAGCGTCGGCGCCAGCCCGTGCAAATAGTTCCACAACTTTGCGATTCACCGCATGATCGTTGAGCGGCTTGCCGCAGCTCTCGCACAGAAATACTGCAATCGGCACCCCCCATACCCTCTGCCGCGAGATGCACCAGTCTGGCCGCGTTGCGATCATGTTTGAAAGCCGCTCCTCGCCCCACGCCGGATCCCACTTCACATGCTTGATTTCTTCCAGCGTTCGCGTGCGCAGCGTGTCATTTTGTGAACCTCGACTACCGGGCCCCGGCATCCCTGCTTCCATCGAAATGAACCACTGTTCGGTAGCGCGGAAGATCACCGGATTGTGACAGCGCCAGCAGTGGGGATATGAGTGCTCGGTCTTTTCCGTATGCAGCAGCGCGCCGCGGCTCTTCAGCAAATCGATGATCGGCTGGTTCGCCTCCCACACTCGCTTGCCCGTATACTCCGGCAGCCCGTTGCGCAGGATCCCTTTCTCGTCCACATTGCTGGTGGCGTCGAGTCCGTACTTCACCGCCGTAAGGAAGTCCTCCGCGCCGTGCGAAGGCGCCGTGTGCACCACGCCCGTTCCCGTGTCCATGGTGACGTAGTCCGCCAGCACGCCCAGGATTTTGCGATCCAGAAATGGGTGCTGGAAGTTGAGCCGCTCCAGCGTGCGTCCCGGGAAGCGTGCGAGTTCGTGCGGATTCGAAAGCTTGCACCTTTCTTCCGCATCCCTCGCCAGCTTCGCCGCCACCACGTAAACTTCGCCGCCCGATTCCAGCGCTACATATTCCTCGTCCGGATGAAAAGCCACTGCCATCGACGCCGGCAGCGTCCACGGAGTCGTCGTCCATATAATCGTTGAAACTTTCTTTCCTGCCAAAGCCGCGTCAATTGCCGCCGGATCATCGACCAGTCCGTACTTCACCCACACCGTCGAACTCGTGTGGTTCTCGTATTCCACCTCCGCCTCGGCCAACGCCGTCTCGTCATGCATGCACCAGTACACCGCGCGCAGCCCTTTGTAGACGAATCCATTTTCATAAAACGAAAAAAATGTCGACAGCACCACCGACTCGTACTGCGGATTCATCGTGGCATACGGCCGCTCAAAGCGTCCGAACACCCCGATCCGCTTGAACTGTTGCCGCTGCAAATCAAGAAACTTCTGCGCATATTTCCGGCATTCCGCCCGCACGTCCGTCGGCCGCATCTGCAGCTTCTTGCCGCCCAGTTCCTTGTCCACTTTGATCTCAATGGGAAGTCCGTGGCAGTCCCATCCCGGCACGTATGGCGCGTCAAATCCCGCCATCGTCTTCGACTTCACAATGAAATCTTTCAGGCACTTGTTGAGCGCCGTCCCCATGTGGATCGGTCCGCTCGTATACGGCGGTCCATCATGCAAAATGTAGGTTGGCGAGCCCTTGCGCGCCTCCCGGATGCGCTCGTAAATTCCCGCCTGCTCCCAGCGGGCCAGCATTTTGGGCTCATTCTGCGGTAGATTGGCCTTCATCGGGAAGGCGGTTTTCGGCAGGTTAATGGTCGCTTTCAGTTCGAGCGGCACTCGGTTGGCTTCTCCCAATGGATTGAATCTTTTTATTATAGGGAGCCCCGCCGGGAACGTCCATGCGCCCGCAAATGCGGCGATAAGGACTTGCGAAGCCAACTAGTTACCAGCCCGACACTAAAAGGTAATCTCCAGCCTCAACACTCGGAAATACACTTCGTAAACCGACGCAAGAAGAGGTACAATTTTGTGTATAGTCGAGAACGAGCGATCCGGTCGCCGGGTAGCGATCTGGGTTATGCACAAAATAAGACAAAGCAAAAAAGGCAACTCGTTGCAAAGACTATTCATCTGTGTAGAGCAGGGCGTCGGGCGAGGATTGCTCCATTCGCTATCCGACCCGGGAAAGCCGAATCGGGGAACATGTCATCCGTAGAAGTGAAACCGCCATCCGGCCAAGAACCGGAACTCCATCTCCTGCTAGCTCCCGATACTTTCGAGCCGCTGTGGAAATCCCTTTTTCGCGGCCTGGACGAATTTTTCTTTCCCAAGAAACTTCCGCCCCTTAAGCTGGAATCGAAACCCGTCCCGGTCAAGGATATCTGGGGTTTCTACAACTACAAGAAGAACGGGGCGCTCGGTTCCACGGTCGCGCACATCATCGTCATCGCTCTGATAATCGGCGGAACAATTTTGGACCGCATCGTTACCAAGGTTGAGGCCAAACCTCAAAGCACTACCGAGTTGATCGATCCCGGCGATTACGCCCTGAAGCCGGCCAAGACGCAAGCTGGCGGCGGCGGCGGTGGTGGCGATCGCGATGTGCTGCAAGCGTCCAGAGGCCATGCCCCGAAATTTGCGCTGATGCAGCTCACCCCTCCGACTGCTGTCATACGAAATCTCAATCCCAAGCTGACGGCCGATCCTACACTCCTTGGGCCTCCGGATATCAAAGTGGCGATGAACAGTTTGCCTATGATCGGCGACCCTAAGTCTTCGGCTGTCATACCGTCAAACGGCACCGGCTATGGAAGCGGCATCGGCACCGGGTGCTGCGGTGGCATAGGTTCCGGTAACGGCCGAGGCCTTGGGCCCGGTGAAGAAGCAGGCACGGGTGGTGGTGTTTACCGCCCGGGCCGCGGAGTTACACCCCCGCGTCCCATCTATTCTCCCGAGCCAGAGTTTTCCGAAGAAGCTCGCAAAGCCAAGTATCAAGGCACTTGCACTCTGATGATTGTTGTGGATACCGATGGCAAGCCCATCAATCTTCGCGTGGTAAGCTCCCTCGGCATGGGCCTGGACGAAAAAGCCCTCGAGACCGTTCGCACCTGGCGCTTTGAGCCTGGACAAAAAGATGGCCACCCCGTCAAAGTCGAAATGGCCGTCGAAGTCGACTTCCATTTGTACTGAGACACTCGGTTTTACGCTTTCCGAATCACCGCCAAATGCCGCACCACGCGCCGTCGAAACCCCAGCCTCTCGTAGAGCTGGATCGCGCGCGTATTATCTTCCCTGACATGCAGAAATGGAATTTCCTCGCGGCGCCGGATACCCTTCATCACATCGGCCATCAGCAATCGCGCATAGCCATGCCCGGTATGCTCCGGATGCGTACAGACCGCGCTCACCTCCGTATAACCTGGAACTTTCAGTCGCTCGCCCGCCATCGCAACGAGTTTCCCCTCACGAAAGATTCCAATGTATCTCCCCAACTCATGCGTGCGTTTGTCGAACGGTCCGGGCTTGGTAAGCGCCGTCAGTTCCATCATCTCAGTCGCGTGAGTGGTATTGAGTTCGACGATCTCCGGTCTGGAGGCAGCTTCATCAGATGAAGCTCGCGAATCGTTCGGCGCATGACCGTTTTCCCAAACCATCTGCAGCAGCGGAGCGCTGGCGACGAGCGTCCATCCCATCCTGTCTTCATACGGAGAGTCCAGGAATACCCTGATCGTTCCACGCGCCCCCACCAATCCCTCTAAAGATGTATAGCCCTCCGATGAGGCCTCTCGAAACCCTCCGAGAGAACTCACCTCTGGTGTAAATCTGCAAGACTGCCCCAACGATTCGGCAAACTCACTTTGCCGCGTGCTCAGCGCCTGCCATATGACATTGTCGAGGATGTGCATTCTTATTCGCTCTTTGATTTGACGGATGGAACGACCGCTTGGTCACAGTAATTGTGTAAGGTCAGACGACGCTATCCGAACCTTGCTTGCAAACACCAATCAGTTCTGTTTGAAAGTAGTTCGGGAAGGGCACGGCTTCAGCCGTGGCGATGCGAACGGCCGAAGGCGCAGCGCTTCAGCCCCCGAGGCTTTCCGTTGCAATGTCTCTTTGATTTGGGATGGCGCAGCGCTTCTAGCGCTGCGATAAAAGTCTGATTTTCACAACCGGCTTTAGCCGCTGCGGTGCGGGCTTTAGCCCCTGCGACCTGACTCTCTATTCCTTCAAATCCACATGCTGCACATCTTCAATCGCATGTCCCAGGAACCGCTCTCCCAGCCGCCGAAACTTCTCAACTGAATCCGTCGCAAAGAACTTGAGCCGCGGCTTCACCCGCCTTTCCTCATGAATCGCTGGCGTAACCGGCAGGAGCCTCTCCAGCTGGCCAGCCACCACGCGCGCAGTAGATTCCGCCGAATCCACAATGCCCACATGCGCCGGTGCCACGCGGCGCAGCAGCGGTTTCAGCAGCGGATAGTGCGTGCAGCCCAGCACCAGCGCATCCGCGTCATGGAATCCATCCCCAAAAGCCTCACCCAGGTAAATCCGCGCCACCTCTTCGGTGACACGATGATCCACCCATCCCTCTTCCACCAGCGGCACCAGCAGCGGACACGCCTTCTCCCGTGCCTCCAGTCCGCGCGCCTCCAGCGCCCTCCGGTAGGCGTGGCTGCTAACCGTGGCTTCCGTCCCAATGACGACAACCTTCTTATTCCTGCTCACCGAGGCCGCAGCCTCCGCCCCCGGTTCCACCACGCCCACCACCGGCACGTGAGCCGCTGCCGTGATCCGATCCAGCGCCAACGCCGTCGCCGTATTGCACGCGATCACCAGCACCTCCGCTCCCCGATCCTCCAGGTAATGAGCGGCCTCTACCGCATAGCGCGCCACCGTTTCCACCGACTTGGAGCCATAGGGAAGCCGTGCCGTATCGCCAAAATAGATGTAATCAGCGCCCGGAATGAGTTCAAGTAACGCTTTAAGGACGGTCAGCCCTCCAAAGCCCGAGTCAAATACGCCGATCGTAGGACGTCGCGTGGTCATCGTAGAAGCGGTAGCACCTCGATCATAGCAGCGCAGACGAACCAGGACCGATGACCAGATTTGTTCCGGGTCACACCAGAGCCAGCTCCTTGCGCCAGTTCGAAAGGGATAGGGGTATCGGGAAAGCTGCGACCGGTCAGGAACGCCGACACAGATCGGGAAGGGCACGGCTTCAGCCGTGCCGTATAAGAGCAAAATACGTAGGGGCTTAAGCCCCTGAGGTCCGCCAACTACGCCTGCATCCTAAAGATGCTTACCGGCAACGCCACTTACGACTTCTCCCGCAAACTCCGAGCCTTTGCCGCAGCAAGCCCCCGGCGGAATCGGCGCCCCGTGCGGGCACGTTCGCGGATGTCCAAGGAATGCACAAATCTTGTCAGTCGCTTCGGGCGAAAGAATATGCTCGAACTTGCAAGCCTGCTGCTCGATCTCCGACTCGCTGTCCATCGCCAGGCTATCCGTAAACAACCGCTCCGCCAGCCGGTGACGCCGGATAATGCTTCCCGCTCGCTCGCGCCCACGCGGCGTGAGTTCCACAATCAACGTCCCGTCGCCCACCGATGCCGACACAGGTTTCAGGGCATCATGGCAAGGATTCACAAACGGCTTGTGCCCATGCGCCAGCGGCGGATGCGGCGCCGAAACCACCAGCCCCATCTGCATCATCTTTTCAATCGCCAGGCTCACCGGCAGCGCCCCGTGAACTTCCATCCGCTCCACCTCGGCAATCTCGCCGTGCTCCGCCAGCACCCACAGCTCTTCCAGCACTTCGTCAAACTGTTCCTCATCGGCCATCGCAAAAACTTCCTGCGACTCAATCTTGCCGTGATGGAACTCAATCCGCCGGTCCGCCAGCCGCGCCACCACCGGATCGTGTGTGACCATCACAATCGTTCGCCCCTGCTGGTGGAACTCGCGCAACAGCCGCAGCACAAGCTCCTCATTCAGAGCATCCAGATTTCCCGTAGGCTCATCGGCCAAAATAATCTTTGGATCATTAATCAGCGCCCGCGCAATGCACACTCGCTGCTGCTCGCCGCCAGAAAGCTGTGACGGCAGATGATGCGCCCGGTCGCCCAGCCCAACCCTACTCAGCGCGTCCGCTGCCTCTTTCTCATCCGTCATGCTGTGGAAGTATTGCGCCAGCATGACGTTTTCCACCGCCGTAAGAAACGGAATCAGATGGAACTGCTGGAAAATAAATCCAATCTTCTCCGCCCGCACCCGGTTCAACTCATTCGCGGAAATCCCCGCAACATTCTGTCCGTCTAGCCAGATCTCTCCTGAAGTCGGTCGATCCAGGCAGCCAATCAAATTCACTAGCGTCGATTTGCCCGACCCCGAAGGCCCCATGATCGACAGCCATTCGCCCTGCGCCACGTGCAGCGAAATATGGTCGAGCGCGTGTATGGCACCATTTTCTCCGCTTTGGGTGCCCCATTTCTCCCTTCCTTTGGGAGAAGTGGGATTTCCCGCAGCCTTCGCCGGGTAGAGCTTGGTCACGTCCTTGATCTGGATCATTTCACTCTCCCCTCAGGATGACTGCCGGCTGCACCCGCCGCAGCAGCGAAATCGGCAAGATTGCCGAAAGCAGCGTTACCACTATGCTACCAGCCAGCACAAACGGCAGAACGCTGAACCGCGGCACCACTGGAGCATGAAAGTTCGCTCGCCCAATCCAGGCCGCAATGCCGATGCCGAAAATAAACCCGACAACTGCGCCAATCGCTCCCAACGCCGCCGCCTCCGCCGCAAAGAATCCGTTCAGCAGCCGGTCGGAAGCGCCCAGCGCTTTCATAATCGCAAAGTCGCGCCGCCGGTCAAACACCCATCCCATCAGCGTTGATAGCACGCATAACGCCGCCGTCAAAATGATCAGCGCGGCCGCCGCCAGCAGCGTCGCCCGCGTCTTGCTCAGCACCCGCGCCTCCCCCTCCATAATTTGCCGCACCGGCCTAACATCCGCCGCCGGAATCGCCTGCTCAAGCTGCCTCATGATGCCCGCAATCTCTTCCGGCGACCCCGTGGCCGCGACCTCAATAGTCGAAGGCTGCACTCCCGTCCACGCCACAAAATTCGGCAACGAAAGATAAACTCGGCTATCCTCCGCCGCTCCTGTCTGCACCGTCCCAGCCGAAGCCAGATGAACCGTGTGTCCCTGAAATTCCAGATCGAACGGCTGATTCTTCGGCGAGACCACCGCAAGCGCCCGCACTCCCACCAGCGCCTGCGGGTGCCCCATTTCTCGCGCGTCTTCTGCGCGAGAAGTGGGAACTGCCGAAGGCCAGTTGCTCACCGACCACCACCGATCCAGCTGCCGTACTCGATCGAAATCCGTGCCAGCCACAACAATCGGCTGACCGTCGCTGGTTCTCGCGACCACCAGCGCGAAAGGCGCCACCACGCCCCGCCCCGCGACCACACTCTCCGCCTGCGCGAGAGCATTCGCGGGAAGGGAAGCGCCGTCTCTTTCAACCACGATGATGTTTGCTCCGTAGTTGCGAAACTCGCGCCGCAGCTTGGCCTGTACGTCCACGTAAAGATTCAGCATCGCCGTCGCCACCGCCGCAGCCACCACCATGGCAAACAACGCCGATGCAGCCCGTCCCCGCCGCAGCACCGCTGCCCGCACCAGCATCCGTACAAACATGGAAGTATGCGGAGCGTTCGCGCGCCCGGCAGCCACATCCTTTGCGGAGTGCTGCTGCTCTGAAGTGAAGCCGCTCACAGTTCACCTCGCAGCGCAAACACCGGATCCAGTCCCACCGCTTTTCGAATCGCGGCCGCGCTCCCCGCAAATGTGACAATCACCGCAATCGCCAGAATCACCGGCAAAAGCACCGGCGGAATCGAAATCGCCGAATTGAAGATCGACCGCCCGATCTGCTGCGCCAGCATCCCGCCCGCGGCAAAGCCCACAAGCCCACCGAGTAAAGCCAGCAGCGTCGCTTCCGCAAAGAAGATCGAGGCAACCGCAAGCCGCCCCGCTCCCAGTGCCTTCATCAATCCCACTTCGGCGCGCCGCTCGAAAATCGCCGTAGCCATTGCTGCCGAAACTGCCAGCGCCGAGGCGAACAGGGCCGCCAGCGTGACTAAAAAGATCAGGCCCTCAATCCGCGTCAGCACCGCCCCTTCATTCTGCGCTACCTGCCGGATCTGCTCCGCATGCGAGTGCGGAATCGCTTCCTGCAACTGGTACGCAATCGACTGCGGATACGGCGAGCAGTACCAGCGGTCATACACCGGCCCGGACATGCTCTTCGGATCGCGCCGTCCCAGTGCATCTTCCGGCTTGGTCAGCGCACTCACATAAACTCGCCGCACTGCTCCCGGCTTGCCAAGAATCTCCTGCGCCAAGGCAATCGGCCCCACGACCTCATCATCTTCCGCGCCGCCAGTAGAAAGAATTCCACTCACCCGTAACTGCCGGCCAGAAAGTGTAATTTCATCGCCCGTCTTCGCCGAAAGCCGCGCCGCCAGCCGCTCTCCCAGCAACACATCCTGCGAGCTATCCCCTGGCCAGGCGCCAGAAACTTTCCACCACGGATGCGTCGACCGCACGCCCGTCGTGAACTCCTCTTTTCCAAACGAAATTTCCTTGGCGAAGTATGTCCCCAGTAGAGTCAGATTTTCCATCTTGCCGTCCCGCTCGAGCGTCACATTCACCGGCAGCACCGGCGCAAATCCCGTGATGTTGTTGTGCCAGAACGTTCCCTTGATCTTCGGCAGGTCAGCTTCATTCAGGAAAGCGCCATCGCTCGGCGGCTTCAGGTTGACGCCGCCAATCTCTACGTCCAGCGTGTCTTCTTGCGGGGTAACCAACAGGTTTGCGCCAATCGTGCGCAGCTCGCGATTCATCTTGTCGCCAATATCGGTAGCGACTGCAATCATCGCCGTGGCCACAGTTACGCCCAGGGTAATCGCCGCTCCAGCCAGCAATTTGCGCCGCTTCTGGCGCCGAAACGATTCGTAAACGAGGCGGACGAACATCCCTTACTGTTTTTCGAACAAGCGGCTACCCGCTGCGATGTCCGCCTCCTGAATAATCACCGCATCCGCCGTCTGCGTGGCCTTCAGCGGAATCGGGTTACACCCGCCGGCCGTTCCCACCGACTGCGGATTAATCGGCGCCGCGCAGTTCTTGCAAACCACCCCGTTCGCCGTCTTATAGAACCCCACGGCGCCGCAGATTTCGCAGGCATCCAGCACGGTCGATATTTTGCCATCCGGCTTTTGATAGAGCCAGAACCGCACCTCGACCCCGTTTTCTTTCGCCTGGAAGCGATGCAAATCGCCATCCGAAACCTGCGCCAAGGGAATCTTTACCTGACCGTTCGTGAAGTTAACTTCTGCCGCGGGCGAGAGCGCGCTCACGCTCTTGGTGTATATAAACTCCGCCGTCACCAGCGCGATGAACACGAACGAGAAGCCATACACCGAGGCCATCCACAACCGTTCCTTGCGCGCCGTCCACAGCGCCTTGCGCCGCTCCGCCGCCGAGGGCGAGTCCAGCACCGGTTCGCGCCGCTTGGCATCAAACAAAACCATCAGCGCCGCCAACGCGAAGATCGTCACAAAGAAGAACAGATCATTGCGCACAATCGGCCCAATGATCGCCATCTCCGTCTTCGACGATGGAATAACCCCGCTCTCCGAAAGTTCGTGCAGCCCGGCAATCACCAACTGCGCCGCCACCAGGAAAAGAATGGCGGTCGTCACCCGGAAAAATTTCTGGAGGTTGATCCGCACGCTGCCCTTCACAAACATCACGCCGAAGGCGATCGCGCACAGCACCCCCAGCAGCGTTCCCAGAAAGCTCATCAGCTCCGTGGAATTCAGCGATACCGCGGAGAGAATCAGCACCGTCTCCGCGCCCTCCCGCAGCACCATCAGGAACACAAAAAAGAACAGGCCAATCCATGCATCATTGCCCGCCAGCAACCCGACCTTGCCTTCAATCTGGCCCTTCAGCTTGCGTCCCGTCTTCATCATGAAAATCACCATGGTGATGACGAAGAAGGCCGCTACCAGCATGACCCAGCCTTCAAACGCGTCTTCGTTCAGATTCAGCCGCGACATCAATACCGCAACGCCGATGCTTCCAACAAAAGCGGCGACCAGCGCGGTATAGACGGCCTTCCGCAAGTCATTGCGCCCAATCTTGGCAAGATAGGCCAGCGTGATCCCAACGATGAGGGCCGCCTCGACCCCTTCGCGCAGCGTGATGATGAAAGCTTGCAGCATTTAATCAGTCCGTATGATCTTGAAAATGAATTTCAATTTCAAATTCAAGGATATTCTGTTCGCCGCAGGGCCGTCAATGTGCCATCTCACAAACGGCTGTGATTCGCATCACACGGAGAAACAGGGGATTAAACGGAATTAGCCCCGGTTCTCTTTCCCGGGGTTTGGGAACATGACTATTCAAGGAGGAGTCTAAATTCAGTATGGCGATACCACCCAGAAGATGGGTCGGATACGTCCTCATAACCGCCGGCTTATCGCTTCTCTACGACACGTACACATTCCTGCGGACAAACTGGTCCCCCTTGCACGTCTCGATGTACGCTCCAAGCGAACTTGAGTTGGGGTATCTACTGATTGTGGGAGGGGTAATCCTCCTGTTGTCGCCGACTTTCATTCGCATGCTCGATAACTATGCGCCGGACGCCTCCATGAAGATGGGAGAGGGTCTCGGCCACGAATCAGTGGAGATTCGCCGTCGACAGCGCTTACCGCTCAAGAAAAGACTCTCAACGCTTCCGAATCGAGGACTGATTGGCGGAGCCGTGATATTGCTCCTACTGGTCCTCATGTTCCTCTTGATTTCCCCTCAAGAGTCGAGGGGCATTTACATACGATTGACTCCACTACGTGGCCGGGAACCTGACGAAGACTGTCTGGCAGGTCCGATAGTCGTTACGGTGAACCAGCACCATGCATCGAGTCAGATGCTATTGAATGGAACGGAAGTAAGTCGCGAAGAACTACAACGAGCGCTAAGAACCAAGCTGTCTACACGGGCAAACTGGGAAGTATTTGTCGAAGGCGACGATTCCGTTCCCTATGCTGACCCGATCTATGTGATCGACGTTATTAACGCTCTGCATGCGAAGGCTTTGATCCTGACTCCTAAACTGAAACGAGAACTAGCCGACAGGTGTGCTCCGCGATACTCTGCGTATTGAGGTTCTTGGAATTACTGACGTTATCAGGGGGCATTTCCCCTCACAACCTCTTCAGAATCGCCTCCGCCCCCTCCAATTCCGGAAACAATTTCTCCTCCCCGTGAAACTCCGCCAAGTGCACGCACCGCCGGCTCCCACGCAGCCTCCTACTCACGATCCGTGTAGTGCACTTCGCCGGCTTCTCGCAGCCTATCGGCCGCTGCTTCTGGCGTGAAGTCACGCTGCGGAGCAGCCAACATTTCATACCCCACCATGAACTTGCGCACAGTAGCCGAGCGCAGTAGTGGTGGATAGAAGTGGGCATGAAGATGCCACTCGGGATGAGGCTTTCGATCGGTGGGCGCCTGGTGGAAGCCCATGGAATACGGAAATGGAATGTCGAAGAGATTGTCGTAGCGCGTGGTGATTCGCTTGAGGAGGTCGGCTAAACCATTTCTCATCGGGCCATCCAGAGCGACAAGATCGCGGGCATGGCTCTTCGAGACCAAAAGAATTTCAAACGGCCACACCGCCCAGAAGGGAACCAGCCCCACGAAGAAATCGTTCTCGCACACCACACGGCTCCCCGCTTTTCGTTCCAGCGCCAGGTAATCGCAAAGCAGACAGGATCCGTCTTTCTCGGCGTACGCCGCCTGCGAATCTTGCTCTTTGCGAGGTTCGTTGGGGACCGTATGGTTCGCCCATATCTGGCAATGTGGATGCGGATTGCTGCATCCCATAATTTCGCCGCGATTCTCAAATATCTGGACGTAATCAATGTAAGGCAGCGACCCCAGCTGCTTGTACTCATCCGTCCAGACCTCGACCACCGCCGCAATCTCCTCCAGACTCATCCGCGACAGAGTTAAGTCGTGGCGCGGCGAAAGACAGACGACTTTGCAGGTCCCGGCCTCACTTTCAGAAACCAGCAATCCGCGCCCGCCCTGGTCGATTCTCGCGTCGGGCGTATCGGGCTGGAGGGCCGCAAAATCGTTAGTGAAGACAAAAGTCGAGTGATACGCAGGATTCCGCACGCCGCCCGCACGTTCGTTGCCGGGGCACAGATAACAACCTGGGTCATACTGAGGAGCTTTCGCGGCGCCGTTCTTCTCAATATGGCCCTGCCACGGCCGCTCCGCGCGATGTGGCGAAACCAGCACCCACTCCCGATTGAGCGGGTTGAAGCGCCGGTGCGGTATCTGATTCAAATCGTCGAGCGCCATCCGTCTAGTTCCTCAGTCACCGCTAACCGTGCAGTTCGCAACAAGAACCTCCACTTGCGAATCGGCTACCAGGCGCCTGCTCCCTGCGCCGCCGAGCACACGAAAATATCCGGGGTCTTTCCCGTCGCTTTCGCGTATGCATCTATAATCCGACTCTCGAAGCGGTCCACCGCATCGGACCGGACCAGGTTAACGGCACACCCTCCGAATCCTCCGCCCGTCATGCGCGCACCATATACGCCCTCACAAGTCGATGCCAGCTCGACCAGCAGATCGAGCTCTCTGCAACTAACTTCGTAATCGTCGCGCAGGCTAGCGTGAGACTCGTACATCAACTGCCCAAACCGCACCAGATCCCCACCCTGCAGTGCATCCGACGCCGCCCGTACACGCTCGTTCTCGCGAATCACATGACGGCACCGCCGATAAACCACTTCGGGCAACTCATTCCCATACCTGTCCAGATCGGCCACCGTAACATCGCGCAGCGCAACGACGTTCGGCAGATGCTGTCTCAATGTCCTCACGCCACTCTCGCAATCCGCGCGGCGACGGTTGTATTCGCCCGTCGCCAGCTCGTGCTTCACCATGCTGTCGCACATCACCAGGCGAACGTCAGCAGGAATTGGCAGCAGCTTGTGTTCGAGCGAACGACAATCGAGCATCAGAGCCTGCCCGGAGCGTCCGAATGCAACAATGAACTGGTCCATGATGCCGCAGCGCGTGCCCGCGTACTCATGCTCGGCGCGCTGGCAGATTCTTACCATTTCCAGCGGCGGCAATTGGAGTTCTGCCGCCCACAGGAGCGCGAGCGCGGCTGAGACCTCCAGCGAAGCAGACGAACTCAATCCCGCACCGATCGGCACATGCCCATCGATGATAAGATTCACGCCCTTCAGACCATGCCCGGCGGCTTGTATCGTCGCGGCCACGCCGCGGATGAAGTCGCTCCAATGTTTTCGTGGCGGGCCGGCAAGCGCCTCCAACGACAAATCAACGGTTTCTGCGAAATGGTCTGAATGCACCTGCACGATGCGGTCGCTTCGCCGGCTCGCAGCAACCCACGTGAACAAGTCGATGGCGGCCGGCATTACGAATCCATCGTTATAGTCGGTGTGTTCGCCGATCAGATTCACCCGGCCCGGCGCCCGAAAAATCTGTGGACGTGTTCCGTACAATCGCACGAAGCGCTCGGTCAGCGAATCCGCAATCGATTCGACGCGAACGACCGAACTCGGCATCAGATTGGCCCTCGAGCGTTTTAAGAAGAAATCCGCGCTTCGATTTCACTCACAGCCGCTTCAAAAACGCATTCGCCTGCTCCAATTGCGGGAACAATTGTTCCTCCGCATGGAACTCCGCCGAGTGCACGCACCTCCGGCTTCCGCGCAGCCTTACCGGATGCTTCAGGTGCAGCATCTCGTGGTAGACAATGTATTCCACGGCGTAGCGTGGAATCGACGCATGATCGAAGACGCGGCTGATGACGATCGCATTATGCGCCGGGTCGTAGTGTCCGAGGATGCGCCTGGTCTTGCCCGCGCTCCAACTCATTCGCGGCCGCCCCAGCAATCCGTGAAAAAATTGTCGGTTCAGATCCTCAAAAATAGCGTCGAGATCGTAAACGTGCCCCTGCGGCGAATGCAGTCGCTTGCGCCCGCGCATTTGGCGCACCAGGTGTGCCTTGTTCACCACCTCATGGCTGCCAACATATTTTCGATAGCGCGCCGCATGCCCGCGATCAATCGGCTTGCGATACATCTTCGCAAGCAAAATGTGCGCGATGGCTCGTACCACCACCTCCGGCGCACCTTCCAGAAGGTCGGAAAGCCTCACCAGAAGCCTGCCTTCGCGCAAGCGAATCGTATTATTCACATTCGCAAACGCGAAGAACTCAATCTTTAATTCAGGGAGCGCAGCACTGGGACGCAGCTGCCGGTGTTCCTCATGGAAGATATCGAGCAATCCCTCACGCACGGTGAGCCCAGATTAGCATGGACAGGCCAGATTAGTAGAGATACGCATCGAAGTAACCAGAGCCGATACGCACCAACCCTTCACTCCGATCGGCTACCCGCTGGTCCGGCCGTCGTTTTCTTTTTATGCTTTGCCGCCTCTTCTTGATCTGCGAGAAGGCTGCGGTGGTCTTCCGCCGAACTATCGACCGTATCCAGCGCGCTGCTCAGAATAAATTCGTATTGCTTGGCTTCTTCCGGAGGAACGTTCGCCGCATCCCGCAAGGCCAAAAGTTTCGCCTGGAACTCAGTATCGGCGTCGATAATCACCTTCAACGGCTTGCGAATGTCGTTCTTGCGATCGATATAAGTATCGATGTTGTCGTTCAACTCGTCATAAATCAGCAGAAAGTCATCCAGCCGGTCATGCGTCTGCTGCGCTCGGTCCTTCGTCTTCGGATCATTGCGCATCTGCTCCATGCCGACCAGCCGAGCTCGGGCAAACTTCACATACAGGCCGAGCCGCAGTTGAGGTTCCCAGCTGGTATCGCGGATCTGATCGATCTCCGGTGACGTGAATGGATCGCGCCGATGCTGCGCGGACGCCGTTCCCGTCCCAATCAGGAACATCAGGCAGAAGCCCGTGCTCGTTGCCAGCCAATGACCTTTCATTTCCTGACTCCATTCGTAAACATGGCCGCCAGCAGATCGTCGCGAATCTTTTCCAGCTGGTCGATCGTGTCTTGTATCTGCTTCTGGTCCTCGCGCACGAAATCATGCTTAAGGTTCGACAATTTCCGAGCCATCTTGCGGATCGCAATTTCGCTTTGCTTCTCGTGCTTGCGGGACTGAATCGCGTAGTCGCGGGCCAATTCAGAGAACGCCGCTACGTCCACCAGCGCCGCCGCCGCTTTGTCGATGTCGCCCGCACCATACAGCCTCCCTGCCGCTTCTTCTTGCCGCTCTGCGATCTCAATGCACAAGGGAGGCCGATCCGCGACCGAAGCGCCAGCCACGCGTTCCTTCAATTCTTCAAGCGTCAGTTCCTTGGCCCAGCCGCGCGCGTCCAACCCAACCGCCAACAGGAGTGCGAAAGCCACAACCGCCCGCCACCATCGCAAATCTCCCATACCCAGTTTCATCGACTTCCGCCAAACCTATTTCTTGGGGTCAATGGCAATCAGGCGATGCTCCGCCTTCCACTCATAATCAGGATACTTCCCTTTGGCCGTGTTGAGAAAGAGGTGATAATTGATCGCGGCAGTCTTAAAGTCGCGCAGATGGTCGCACGCCGAGGCCCGCAGGAAATAAGTGATCGGTGTTTCCGGCAGCAGCTTGACCCGAACATCCAGCGCACGAATCACCAGCGCATAGTTCTGAGTCTCGCCCGCCGCAAATGCCAGATCGCCATAAGCCTCTCCAAAATCCGGCTTAAGCTTCACCGTGGCGAGAAATTCCTGCTGCGCCTCGGGAAATTTCTTCTGCCGCAGCAACGCCTGCCCCAGGCCGCGATGCAACTCCGCATCATTCGGATGGGCTGCTACCAGAGCTCGATAAGAAGATTCGGCCAAGTCGTTCTTCCCGGCAGTCACGTACACCTCGGCCAGATCGCGCCTCGCCGCCTCATCTCCCGGAGCCAGCTTGATTCCCGCATTCATTGCTGCAATCGCATCGTCATTCTTGCCCTCGGCGGCCAGCACTCGCCCCAATTGAATCTCAACCACTGCTGACTCCGAGCCGGGGTAAGCATGTTCGGCAAGCAGCTTGCGCAAATACTCTTCCGCCTCGGGAAACCGCCGTCCGCGCATCGAAAGGTTCGCCAGCGCGATCGCCGCGTCCGAAGATCCTGGATCTAACGCCAGCGCCCGCTTGTATTCCTGTTCGGCATCGGCGAATTTATTTTCCCGCTCCAGAAGCGTTCCCGCAGCAAAGTGCGGCTCGACCTCTTTCGGTTGCAGGGAAGCGGCATGTTGGAAAGCCACAATTGCTTCCTCCGGCTTCGACTTTTCCAGCGTACGCCCTAGCGCGAGCCACGCCCGGTACTGCCCTTCGGCAACGTGACTCGTCGGCTTCAGGCGGGTCGCAGCCCGCAGAAATTCTTCTGCTCCCGGCTGCCCGCTCTTGGCCAGTTGCAGCCCAAGGTTCAGGTTCGATTCGAAGACGTCTGGCTTTGCCGCCACCGACTTGCGATACGCCGCAGTCGACGCCTCCACATTGCCCAACGCATTCTCTACAAAGCCTAAATCGAACCACCCCACGTAGCTCGTCGCATCCCGCTCCACCAACTTCTGCAGAAGAGGTTCAGCCGCCGCGTAATTCTGTTTTTCGATCGCCGCCTCCGCCTCTGTCAGCTCCGCCGGTTGCGCTGAAGAATCATCATCCGAAACCCGAATGTGATGACCGGATCGATGCGTACTCGATGATTGTGAAGCGGAAGATGATGTCCCCGCGGCTGGCGTCGAAGTTGATGGCGTCCTAGACGATGGTGCAGAAGAAGCAGGCGCCGAAGACTGCCCCGGGGGCTGGCTTGCGTCCTGCGCCATCGCGCACGCGCCCACCGCCAAAGCCAGGAGCACGCTCGCGAGAAAGTTAATTGCTGCCATCGGGAGTCGTCGCTCCGTTGCCATGGCCATTCAGCAGGCGAGCCAGATATTTCCCCGTGTACGAGCCCGGCAGATTCGCAATCATCTCCGGCGCGCCTGCTCCTACAATTCTGCCGCCTCGCGACCCGCCCTCCGGTCCTAGGTCAATCACCCAGTCCGCGGTCTTGATTACTTCCAGATTATGCTCGATCACCAGAATCGATCCACCTGCATCGATCAGACGGCGGAACGCCGCCAGAAGTTTGCTCACGTCGTCAAAATGCAATCCTGTCGTGGGCTCGTCGAAAATATAAAGTACCCGCCGCCGCCGGCGGCCTTCATCCTGCCGCCCCGCGCTCGGCCGTCCAATCTCGCGCCCGGCCGGCTGCAAGTGCGCCGCCAATTTCATGCGCTGCGCTTCTCCTCCAGACAATGTGGTCGCCGATTGCCCCAGCCTTAAATATCCCAGCCCCACTTCCTCCAGCACGCGCAGCTTCTCCGTGATCTTGGGCACCTCCGCCAGAAACTTCAGCGCCTCCTTCACCGTCAGGTTCAGCACTTCGTGAATATTCTTGCCGCGGTAGCGAACCTCAAGCACCTGCGCCTTATATCGCGTCCCTTTGCACTCCTCGCAAATCAATTCCACATCCGCGAGGAATTGCATTTCCACCGTCACTGTGCCGTCGCCCTGACAAGTCTCGCAGCGGCCGCCCGGGATGTTAAAAGAAAAATGTCCCGCGCCGAAGCCACGCTTCTTCGCCTCTGGCAAGGAAGCAAACAGCTCCCGGATCGCATCGAACGCCTTGATATAAGTCACCGGATTCGAACGCGGCGTCCGCCCAATCGGCGATTGATCCACCAGCACCACTTCATCGATAAACTGGTCGCCCTGCAAACTCTCCCACGTTGCCGCTCCCCGCGCTCCACCCGTGATTGGCTGCTGCTTGGCCTCCGCCAGCGCCTGATAAAGAACCTGATGCAGCAACGTCGATTTTCCCGACCCCGAAACTCCCGTAATCGCCACCAGCATCCCCAGCGGAATGCAGACGTCGATCCCTTTCAGATTGTTGGCCCGCACATTCTTGATCCTGATCTGCTGCGTGCCCGGTTGCCGCCGCACCGCCGGAACCTGAATGCGCAGCTCGTCCGCCAGATAGCGCCCCGTCAGCGATGCTGGATTCCGCAGAATCTCCTCATACGTTCCCGCCGCCACCAGTTTGCCCCCATTTTCCCCCGCTCCCGGACCCAGATCTAGAATCCGGTCCGCCGTCCGCATGATGTCAGGATCATGCTCCACCACCAGAATCGTGTTTCCCAGATCCCGTAGATCGTGCAGGATCTTGATCAGCCGGTGCGTATCGCGGCTATGCAGCCCAATCGAAGGCTCGTCCAGTACATACAAAGTTCCCACCAGACGCGACCCCAGCGACGTCGCCAGCTGAATCCGCTGCGCCTCGCCTCCCGAGAGCGTCGACGCCAGCCGGTCCAGCGTCAAATATTCCAGCCCCACGTCGTTTAAGAAACGTAGCCGCTCACGGATTTCTTCGAGAAGCCTTTCCGCAATCTCCGCCTCTTCCGGACTCAACTGCACCCCGGCAAAAAACGTTGCTGCATCCTCCACCGTCATCGCGCATACGTCACAAATATTTCGCCCGCTGATTTTGACCTGCCTTGCCTCCAGCCGCAGCCGGTTTCCCTGGCATTCCGGACAAGTCGAATACCCGCGATAACGGCTCAGAAATACCCGTATGTGCAGTTTGTATTTTTTTCGCTCCAGGTATTGAAAGAATCCCCGCACTCCTAGAAAATCGCCATCCCCATTCAGGATGAGTTCTTGCTGCTCCGCTTCCAGTTCGCCCCACGGCACATCCAGCGGGATCTCCGCCTGCTTGGCAAAGCGCTTCATCTCCGCAAACAGTGGCTTGTACTTCGGCTTGTTCCACGGATCAATCGCGCCTTCACCCAGCGATTTCGCCTTATCTGGAATCACCAGATCCAAATCGAAGTCGATGGTGTTCCCGAAGCCCTGGCAGCGCGGGCACGCCCCATACGGATTGTTAAACGAAAAAAGCCTCGGCTCCGGCTCCTCGTAGCGCAGGTTGCACTGTTTGCACTCAAAGCGCTGCGAGAACCGCAACGTCCCTGTGGAACGGACACTCTTGTCCGTTGCCTTTGACCCTTCCTCTTTCTCCGCAATCTCCAGCTGAGGAATCTCGAAAATCACTTCCCCGGATTCTCGGTACGCCGTCTCCACCGCATCCACAATGCGAGACCGCGCCTCCGCCGAAACCGCCAGCCGATCCACCAAAATGAATAGCGGCTGGTTGAAGTCGACATCCAGCAACGATTCTGGCGTGGAAAACTCAAACACCTGCCCCGCTTGATACAAACGATTGAATCCCGCCTTGCGCAAATCAAACAGCCGTGTTTTCACCTGCTCGGTCAGGCCCGAACCCGCGACCGCGCCTTTCTTTCCAGCTTTGCGCCCACGCGCACCCTTTTTCGCCGCAGGTTCCGCCTGCGCCAACGTGGGCGCCCGCAACGGAAACACAACCTGTACCCTGGTCCCCGGATCCAGCCCCAGAATCGTATCTGCGATCTCGTCGACCGTATCTTTCTTCACCTCTCGCCCGCAGTTCACGCAGTAGGTTCGTCCCACGCGCGCAAACAACAGCCGCAGATAGTCATAAATCTCGGTCGCGGTTCCTACCGTCGACCGAGGATTGCGGGTCGTATTCTTCTGCCGGATCGCCACCGCCGGCGCAATTCCATCAATTGAATCCGCATCCGGCTTCTCAATGCGCTCCAGAAACTGCCGAGCGTAAGCCGATAGCGACTCCACATACCGCCGCTGCCCTTCCGCATAAATTGTGTCAAATGCGAGCGAGGATTTACCCGAACCCGAAACCCCCGTCACTACCGTCAAGGTGTTGTGCGGCACCTCAAAGTCGATGTTCTTGAGGTTGTGCACGCGGGCTCCGCGCACCACAATGCTGTCCGTAGCTGTCGTAGGAGACATCGGGTAAGTTGGCCGACAATAGCCGTCCCTGGCCCGCCGGGATGCTCCCAGCGGCCTCAGTAGGCGGTGTCGAACCTTTTATTATAAAGCAGGCCTACTGCGTGGCGCGTTGCGTCGCCCCGGAGGAAATCAGCATCGCTTTTTCGAAGCGCGACGCGAAAAGCAAAGTCAGGATCGATCCGAGCCCTAGCCCCGCAATGAGGAACGTAACTGCAGTCGGAATGTCGTACTCGAACTGGGCTCGCTCGAACTGAGGACGATTCGGAATTTCGCCAGCCATATATCTTTAGATCTCCCTCAAAACTACTGGACCAGTTCGATGTTCTCGATCCGGATCGTGTTGCTGTCCATGTCCAGTTTACCCGTAACCTTCACCCGTTTGCCGATATATTGCTTCGCCTTCGCCGCGTCGTCCAGCCGGTAGGTGACTTTCGTGACCGTATCTTGCAGTACCATTTCACCATTTTCCTTCACAATCCTACCGGTAAAAGACTTAGCCTCTTGTGTCGTGGCCTCGCCAGAGGCTGGCATCTGGCCTTCGTTCGCATGTTGGCTCGGAACCGCAGCCGGGTCCGCCTTCTGCGGCGCCGTCGCAGCGGGATCCTGACCGGCCTGTTGTGCGCGAACCGGCGGAGCCAGCACTACCGTCACCACCGAAATTGCAGTCGCAAACAACAAGCGCATCAGGAACTGTTTCATGGCCAACCTCCTGGGCAAAAGCTTCACCTTCCCCGTTTGCAAAGTCCTTGCCAATCCCATCGTGTGCAAACAAACGCCCTTAGATACGGATCTCGCGTTCCACCATGAAATTTTAGCCAATCCACCGGAATCCCTTACCGCTCCCGGTGGTGCCCGAACGGCCAGCATTCATCAGCGATTAACACGCGGTCCCTACATGATTCACCCGAGTTTCAATTTCACTGCAGAAGCGTACTTTTCATTCAGTCCAGCAGCTCGGGTTGAATGGAGGCGATCTGCACCTGCAGTTCGCACGTTACTTCGTTCCAAGCCTTGCTGGAGTCCTAGGGTTCTGTATTCCCGGTCATTGCTGTCTGCTCTATTAGTATTCACCGACGTGGAGAGTTCGATATGGCACTCAATCCCGCTGCCTACGGAATGTATTCGCAGAATGTCCCGTTGAACGATGTCGTGCACACCCTGAATCAAGCTGGATTCAACAACGAAGATATCTGCATGATGTTGTCGCCCACCCATCCCATCGCACAACTGGTTCGCGATGCCAGCCTCTTCGGCTCTGAACGCGAGGCCAATGCCGCCACCGCCGGGCTCATCGGATGGCTCTCCGAATTTGGCGCGGTTATGATTCCCACCGTCGGCTTCTTTATCCGGTCGCAGGCTTTCTTCCACGCCCTCATGGTTGCCCGCGATACTCCCGCCTTCTGCGGGAACTCCAACACTCTTGTCGGCTTGGGTTTTTCCGATGACGAAGCGGATCGCTTTGAGGGCGAGCTGCGCCACCTGGGGGTTCTGGTGTACGTCTCTTGCGCGGAAAGCGCGAAAATATCTTGGGCCTGCGAAGTGCTCCGCCACACCGGCGCGCGCGAACCCTCCACCTTGCGTGACACGGAGACCCCCAGCGCCGCAACCGCCGCAGCCTGAAAGCTCGTGTGGGACGGACACTCTTGTCCGTCGCCTTTGATTCTTAGGTTTTGATTCTGATTCGTGAACCGTAACGCCGCGAAACCGCGCGTCAGGTGTCGACTTAATCTTCGCCGCGATCCTGCTCTTCGTCCCGCCGTTTTCCGTAGCGGAATGCAAACCCCACTCCAAATACCATGATGCTGATCGGCGGCACCAGCATTACCAGAATCGCCCGGTTCAGTGCTCGCTGACCTTCCTTGGGCGTGCTTCTCGCAACCGCATTGCACATCGCGCACCCTTGCGCTAGCGCCGGCATCGTCAGTAGCCCAACGATCGCCGTCAGCCCAATCGCGCGGATTTTCCCTCGCGCCGCCCTCATGGCCTTTAATGAACCCCCAGCCTCAAAATCCGCCCCGCATCCGGAAAGAAGAAGAAATACATGATCACAAAGCACCCAGTGACCGCAATCACCAGCAACCATCGCATCAGCGGCTTCTCAAACTTCAAATGCATGAAGTAGGCAATGATCAAAGCCGACTTGATTACCGACAATACCAGCAGCACCTCCAGCATCCGCACCGGCTCGAAGACCTGTCGATAGCCGAGCCAGACCTCAATGGCGGTCAAAAACAGCAGCGCGCCCCACACCCAGAAATACTGCACCTTGCTATCGTGCGTAGTGAACTCTTCTGTCGCGGCGTCGTGCATCGTCAAAGCCCTCGCTTACTTCAGTCCGCTTTTGGGTGGCGCAGCGCTTGTAGCGCTGCGGTAACGCCTTCCTCAGGTCAACGGGCTTTAGCCCCTGAGGGCTACACCTTGGTCGACATCAAATACACCAGCGGGAAAATAAACATCCACACCAGATCGACAAAGTGCCAATACAATCCCGATACCTCAACGTCGTGCGCGTCGTAATCCTTCGGCTTCAGAAACAGAATGATGCTAGCTACAACCAGCCCGATCAGCAGTGCATGCACCCCGTAATGAAAAACGTTGTCCGACGGAATCAGGAAAAATCCTGCCAGCCATAGCGCCGCCAAAATCGGCAGGAACCACTTCCGCAGCGCCACCACCCCTAAATAGATCACCCCGATCGTCACGTGGAGCATGTGCATCGCCGTCAATCCAAAAAACGTCGCAGCAAATTGCGGCACGCCCATTGAGATCTTCGCGAACTCTCCCTCGCTCTGCCCCGCTGGCTTGGGAAATCCCGGCAACGTCAACCCTTCATGGATCAGCTTCGTCCATTCCATCCCGTGCAGCACGATGAACGCGGTGCCGAACGCCATGGTGGCCAGCAGCCAATTCCGCGTCCACGACCGGTCATGCCGCTGCGCCGCAAACACCGCCATCACCATGGTCAGCGAACTCGAAAGCAGGCAAGCCGTCATCACCGTCGCATTGATGATGCTGTCTTTGCCAAACGGTGTCGGCCACGCCGTATAGATCCGGTTGTAGCTGAAGGCAAATAGCAGCGCTCCGAACGTCAGCGAATCCGACGCCAGAAACAGCCACATGCCAACTTTCTTCGAGTAGGCCCCAAACAGCGGCGCTTCATATTCGCCCGTAACTCCGTGCACCGCGACCGCGTCATGTTGCAGCGTGGCGTCAGCCATTCCCGAAATTCCCCTTTCCCCTGTCATCCTGAGGCGGGCGTGTTTTTGCCCGTCGAAGGACCTGGGCGAGCCGCGCGAAGCATCGCGTTCTTCGCGATGCAATAACCGCGCGTTTGGCTCGCTTCCTTACCTTGCTAACCCCAACAGCCCAAAAACATAAATCCACAGCACCGCCATGAAATGCCAATACCAGGCAGTCACATCAACCACAATCCTCCGACCCTCAATCGGCCGGTGCAGCAGGGAAGTGACCGACGCCCAAATCAATGCAATGATCCCGCCCGCCAGATGCACCGCGTGCGCCGCCGTCAGCAAATAAACAAACGAACTGTTCGGATTCGTGTCGACGAAAAATCCGCGGGCCTTCAACTCTCCCCACGCCATCCACTGCCCCACCAGAAATCCAAAGCCCAGCAGCACCGTCACGCCCAGCCACGGAAAACTCTTCTCTTCGCCCAGCGAAATTCCCGGCATCGATTGCAGCGGAGCCAGCGCCGCCCGCCGCTTGATCTCGCGCCGCGCAAATTCCATGGTCACGCTGCTGATCAGCAACAACGCCGTATTAATTCCCAGCAGCAACCAGGGCAGCTGCACCATCCCCCAGTCGCGTACATAAGAATTCGTCGCGCCATCAAACGTCGGCAGCCCTTGCCGCACCACATACGCGCTGGTCAGCGAAATAAAAACCATGCTGACTGTCGCGATCCCGCAGATCAGCCCCAGCCGCGCCCGCCGCAACCGCGCGCCATAATTCGGAAAATTTGACCCCTGTGAGTTATCGCCGCCATCCCCGCCACTCGGTGGCACGGGAATATCCCCGCCACGGCCTAACTTATTTACCGGAGTACTTGGGCTATACGTCGCCATAATTACTTCAGATGCTTCAGTGCGTCGCCAGAGTTAGCAAAGTTCTTGGGTAGCGCCGCCCTTTCATTAGTTACAAATTTTTGGGTGGCGCAGCGCTTCAGCGCTGCGATAACCTTCTTCCGCCGAAAGCCGGGCTTTAGCCCCTGCGGTGACTTCCTCCTCAGTGTGTCGCCGTCGTTGCCGGATCCGTCTGCATCACATAATCCCGCGGCGCTCCTGGAACTCCATACTCGTACGGCCCGTGGTTCACCACCGGAGTCCTTCCGCCAAAGTTGTCGTGCGGCGGAGGCGTCGTTGTTGTCCACTCCAGAGTCGTCGCCTCCCACGGATTGTCACTCGCCTTCGGTCCCTTGAACATGCTCCAGAAAAGATTGATTACAAAAATGAACTGCGCCGCAATCGTGATGATCGCCGCGTACGTCATGAACTGGTGAATCGGCATCAGCTTCTGCAAATACGCCACTTCCGTATATTGTGAGTAGCGCCGCGTCCCTCCCGCGATGCCGAGATAATGCATCGGCATAAAGATGGCGTACGTTCCCGCCAGCGTGATGAAGAAGTGCACTCGTCCCCAGGTCTCGTTCATCATCCGCCCAAACATTTTCGGGAACCAGTAATACGTCGCCGCAAACATCCCAAAGATCGCCGCCACGCCCATGATCAAATGAAAGTGGCCGACCACGAAATAAGTGTCGTGCAGTTGAATATCGAGCACCGGTTGCGCCAGGAACGGCCCGCTCAATCCGCCGGAGACAAATAGGGAAACAAACCCGATGGCATACAGCATCGGCGTCTGAAAGCGAATATGCCCTTTCCACATCGTCCCCAACCAGTTGAATGTCTTGATTGCCGACGGCACTCCGATACACATGGTCAGAATGGAAAACGCAAACGCCGAGTACGGACTCATGCCGCTCATGAACATGTGGTGGCCCCACACCATGAATCCGAAAAAGCCGATGGCCAGCATTGCGTAGACCATCGCTTTATATCCAAAGATCGGCTTCCGCGAGAATGTCGACAAAACCTGCGAAGCCACGCCCATCCCCGGCAGGATCGCGATATAAACTTCCGGATGCCCGAAGAACCAGAACAGATGCTGCCACAGTAGCGGCGAACCGCCCTTGTGCCCCATGATCTGTCCGTTCACCACTACCAGCGGCACATAAAAACTCGTACCCAGGTTCCGATCCATCAGCAGCAAAATCCCCGCAGAAAGCAGTACCCCGAATGCCAGCAGTCCAAGAATCGCCGTGATGAACCACGACCACACGGTAAGCGGCATGCGCATTAATGTCATGCCCTTCGCCCGAAGGTCCAGCGTCGTCGTAATAAAATTCAGCGCGCCCATCAGCGACGCAACGCAAAAGATCGCAATGCTCGTGATCCACAAATCCGCCCCGAGTTGTTCCCCCGGGCCCGCCGACGGCAACGCACTCAACGGCGCATATCCCGTCCACCCATGCAGCGGCGCGCCGCCGGTCACAAAAAATGCCGCGATGATGGTCACGAAGGCCACAAACGTAGTCCAGAACGAAAGCATATTCAGCACTGGAAACGCCATATCCGGCGCCCCAATCTGAATCGGCAGAAAATAATTCCCGAACCCGCCCTGCGGCGCCGTCGTCAGCACGAAGAACACCATGATCGTTCCGTGCATGGTCAGCAGGCTGAGATAAGTTTCAGGCTTGATCTCTCCGACGAGTGGCAGCACTGCATTCGGCCAAACCAGATGCAGCCGCATCAGCAGCGACAAGAACATCCCCACCCACACCGCCGTGAGCGCCAGAAAAAAATACTGAATGCCAATGACTTTGTGATCCAGGCTGAAAATATATTTCCGGATAAAGCCCTGAGGAGCAGCGTGCGCATGAACCGTAACCGGGGTCGCCATGTTATTGTTTCTCCGCCTCCCGTGCCGCCAGCCACTTATCGAAATCTTCCTGGCTGACCACGTGCACCATCCCGTGCATCTTGTAATGTCCTAAACCGCACAACTCGGCGCATGCAATCTCATATTCGCCAATCGCCGTCGGCTTGAAGTGCATGTGAATATTCAGTCCCGGCACCGCGTCCTGCTTGAATCGCAGCGACGGCACAAAGAAAGAATGAATCACGTCCACCGCGCGCAAGCTCACATCCACTTCGCGATCCACAGGTAGATACATGGTGCCCGTTACCACATCATCTTTCGCCGCTGGATCGGATGTGTTCAACCCCACCGCCGCCTCGCCTCCGGCCGAAGGATCCATCAGCTTCGGACTCGTGGCCCCATACTTTCCGTCCGGCCCCGGATAGCGGAAGTACCAGGCAAACTGCATGCCGGTCACCTCCACCTGCACCGCGCCCGCTCCCGCCGGATCCCAGCGTTGGCTCGCCCACACCGGACCGCCCATCAGATTTAATCCAATGAACAAAATCGTGGTCAGCACCGTCCAGATAATTTCGAGCTTGGTATTGCCGTGCGAATACAGCACCGGCGGAGAGGAAGGTTTCTGCTGATATCTCCAGACGATGTAACCCAGCGAGAGTTGCGCCGCCAGAAAAACAATTCCCATCAGCACAAAAGTGAGGGCAAATTGTCCGTCAATGAAGTGTGCGGCTTCGGCTGCCCCGGCGGGCAGCCACCATGTCTTGGCGACGAAGAAGTAAGTGCTGGCAAGTGTGATCACCCAGATCACAGCCATTAACGCGAGGCCCATTCCCCAGTCCTCCGGAACAGAAAGACGAAGCGAGACGATCTCCCCACGGCCGTTGCCGCGCCCCACAGCGCTAAGCAACAGTCGGCGCCGAGTTTACCACAGGTGCTCGCCAAGAAAGCAAGCGACTTGTGCAAGAAATAAAAACGCCGTCACCAATTTCACGTATAGATGGCTAAACGGATGGATCGCTAAGTTGAAGGACTTGTCACCCGACCGCTCATTCAGCTTTGTCATTCCGAGCGGAGCGAGGAACCTGCTTTTCGCCGGAAGCGCACGAAATGCGTCCCTTAATCGTGAGGCCTTATTTTTCGCTCCACTCCGGCACCCTGCCCGGAGTCCAAGGTGCACCCGCAGCCTCCATATCTTTCTCCAGCTTGGCAAAATCAACCTCAAGCAGAGTATGAAGCTTCCCAAGCTGCTCCCCGAACTCGGCTGCCGCAATGTTGTAATCCTCCACATGACCCTGCGTCGGTCGGGCCAGCGAGAATCTCTCGCCCTCCATGATGGCCTCGATCCGGTCATTGATCGACGACGCCACCGGCTCATTCCGCTTCTGCATTTCCGAATCTCCACTCAGCGCGCGCAGGATTACCCGATCATTTCTCTCGATCGCATCCGCCTCCGCGTCCAATTGTTTTTCCGCCGCCGGAGTATCCTTCAAAGCTTCGCGAATCAACTTCAGCCGATCTTCCACTTCATGCGCCGTGTGCGTAGCTCCGGAAACGGCCCGGTAAAGCCGTGCCACCTTGCGATGAAATTCCTCCCGCGCCGCAAGATCCCCCGCATTCATCGAACTCTGCCCATCCGTCACTACTTTAAAATTCTGCGAACCCCCCAGTTCGGTCACCACTCCATCCACGTTCTGGAAACATTTCACCGAGTACGATCCCGGCAGCACCAGTGTTCCATTCGTCGAAGCCGGAAGAAAGTCTTCTTCTTCGTCATCCTCATGCTTCGGAAGCGCCACCACCGGATACCTTAAATCCCACGCGGCCCGCTGAAATCCCGCCTCGATGCTGCCTTCCACCCGACGGATCGCCGTCCCTGATTCGTCGTAAACCATAAAGTAAGTCTCGGGCTTCTTCTCTTCAGCCTCCGTCCGCAATTCGTCATTTGAGGGGTACGGCAGCGTCTGATTTTTCTTCGCCGCTTCCTTCTCGGTCTCCTGCCGCTTCTCTTTCTTCGTCTTCAATTTTTCCTTCAGATAAGCCGTAAACACCGCGCCATACGGCGGATTCTCCGCCGTATAAAACGCTTCTCCCTGAAAGCCTTTCTTCGGTTCACCCAGCGGATGCCGCTCGATATACAACAAAGCATCCTTCACCGGATAGGTCGCCGCCGTTTGCTCCAGTGATTCCGCCTTCGTCTGTCGCAGCGCCGAAATATCGTCAAGCACGTAGAACCCGCGCCCGAACGTCGCAATCACCAAATCGCTCTCCCGCGCCTGGAGCACCATGTCGCGCACCGCAATCGTCGGCAGTCCGCCTTTCAACTGCACCCAGTGCGCTCCGCCATTCACGGTAAAGAATGCTCCAAATTCCGTCCCCGCGAACAGCAAGTTCGCATTCACCGCATCTTCCGCAAACGCCAGCACCGATCCATTCTCCGGCAAGTTTCCTGCAATCGATGTCCACGTCTTTCCCGCGTCCGTCGACTTCAATAGATAGGGTTTGAAGTCCTCATTCTTATGATTGTCAAACGCCGCATACACCCTATTTACATCGTGCTGCGAAGCCGCCAGCCGGCTTACATACGTCATATCCGGCACGCCCGTAAACTTTTCGTACTTCGTCCAACTCTGTCCGCCATCGCCCGTCACCTGAATCAGCCCGTCATCCGTCCCCACATAAATCAGCCCTTCTTTTTTCGGCGACTCCGTCAGCGCCACAATATTTCCGTAGAACGACGTCGAAGCATTTTTCGCGACCGCATCCGGCTCCCACACCTTCCCCATCACCGGCAACTTATTTCGATCAATCTGCCGCGTAAGATCTCCGCTGATCGCCTTCCATGTATCCCCGCGATCATCGCTGCGAAACAATCTATTCGCCGCAAAGTACAACCGCGTATGCGAGTGCGGCGAGATGATTACCGGCGAATCCCAATTCCACCGCAGCGGAGGCTCGCCCTTCCCCTCCTGCGGCTGCAGCACCAGCTCCTGCCCCGTCGGCTTGTCATGCCGCACCAGCACGCCATATTGCGACTCGGAATAAATCGTGTTCGGATCCACCGGATCCACCACCGACCGGAATCCATCCCCGCCCGTGGTCACGAACCAATCCGAATTCATAATCCCGTTGATGTTCCGCGTCCGCGCCGGCCCGCACCACGAAAAATTGTCCTGCGTTCCGCCGCACACGTTATAGAAGGGAAGCGCGTTGTCCACCGCAACATCGTAAAACTGCACCGTCGGCAGGTTCGCCTTGAACTCCCAGTTCTTCGCGTCGTCCCAGGTCTCATACATCCCGCCATCCGACCCCAGCAGCCAATGCTTTGTATCGTCCGGATCAATCCAGATCGCGTGATTGTCCCCGTGATGATTCGTCTCCTGAACTTTATGCAATGTTTTGCCGCCGTCGAGAGACTCGCGCAAATTCACGTTCATCACAAAAATACGATCCACATTCTTCGGATCGCACACCACCCTCGCGTAATACATCGCGCCCACATCGAATTCGTTCTTCCGCTCCCACGTCGCCCCACGATCATTCGATCGGAAAATTCCGCCCTTCTCATCCGCCGCCTCAATCGTGGCATACACCACATTCGGATCAGCCGGCGAAACCGCCAGCCCGATCCTTCCCATATCCACCGTCGGCAATCCCGATTTCAATTTGTTCCAGGTCGCGCCCGCGTCCGTCGATTTATAAATCGCACTCTCCGGTCCGCCATCGATCAGCGTGAATACATGCCGCCGCCGCTGGTAAGTCGCCGCATAAATAATGTCCGGATTCGCCGGATCCAGCGCCACATCCACCACCCCCGTGTTCTCGCTGATGGTCAGCACTGCCTTCCAGTTCTTCCCGCCATCCGTCGACTTATATAAGCCGCGATCCCCGCCCGCTCCCCACAGCGGCCCCTCCGCCGCCACATACACCACCTTTGAATCCCGCGGATCAATCACCACCCGCCCAATGTGATCCGACTTCTTCAATCCCAGATTCTGCCAATCCTTGCCCCCATCATCCGACCGGTAGATTCCATCTCCATACGCCACGCTGCGCTGCGAATTGCTCTCCCCAGTGCCCACCCACACCACTGCCGGATCATTCGGATCGAGCGCCACCCATCCAATCGAATACGACGCCTCCTTATCAAATACCGGAATCCACGTCGTCCCATCGTTCACCGTCTTCCACACCCCGCCCGACGCCACGCCCACGTAATACTCAAACTTATCCTTCGGATTCACCGCGATCGACATCACCCGCCCCGAAGCCACCGCCGGACCCAGAGATCGAAACTTCAGCCCGGAAAAAGTGTCAGCCGTCATCCCGCCCTTTTTCTCTTCGTCCTTTTTTTCCGTGGCGGGCACCGTTTTGTTTTGCTCCTTCTTCTGATTCCTCTTAGCCGCCGGCGCCGGCACCGCCGTCTTGTCCGCATCCTTATCCTGCGCGGACGCGGGGGAGCCGACCAGTAAAGAACCAAGCAAAAAAATCAGGCAGCCTCTGATGACAGAGTGCCTTTGTGTGGCGCAGTGCTTCAGCGCTGCGATCAAACCATTCTTGCAGAGGGGGGCTTTAGCCCCAGAGGTGATCAGTGTAAGGCTCTCAGTGTTCGGTCGACTCGATTTCACAAGCGCTCCAATCCAAAGATTTCCAAAACCGATATGTATACAGGATTCCGCCCGGAGTTAGAAGCACGATCTCCGCAAGCTCTGTTATCCTGAGCGGAGGTCGTGCTTCGCGAAAGCGAAGCACACCCGCAGTCGAAGGATCCCTTGCACCATCGGGTTGTGAGGCGTTCGTAATCCCAGCAGCGGGTGCCCCACCCTTGCGCGCTCTTTGCGCAGGGTGGGGATTTTGACTTTCGACAAGTGTTACCGAATCGAGCAGTGCGTGAGGATTGTTCACTTTTAACCTACCTCGCAGAATCACGTTAAAATCATCCGCATGCCCCGCAAGCCCGAAATCCACGGCCACGAAACCCGCTACCTCAAACTCCAGAAGAACAACTGCTTTGTCTGCGGCCAGAACAATCCCGACGGCATGCGCCTGAAATTCATCCTCGACGAAGCCCGCCAAACCTTCATCTGCCACTTCCGCCTCAGCAAGCGCTACACCGGACCGCCCGGCCACTGTCACGGCGGCGTCATCGCCTGCATCCTCGACGACGCCATGGGCAAGGTCAACAAGCTCCACCACGTCGTGGCTCTCACCAAAGAGATGACCGTCGAATATCTCAAGCCCGTCCCGCTGCACAAACCGCTCCGCGTCGAGGGCAGGGAAGTCAGCGTCCACGGCCGCCAGCACATCAACACCGCCGAAATCCTCAACGAAAAAAACGAAGTCCTCGCCCGCAGCCGCGGCACCTTCATCGCCATCGACCCCGAAAAAATGTTCGCCAAGTATGCAGAAAGATAGCCAGTGTGGGTGGGACACTCCTGTCCGACGCCTTTGACTTTGATCTTCTCGAAGCTAACTCAGCCCCTGTGGGGACAGCCGCCCTCGGCTGTCCCCACACGGAGCCCCGTAGGGGCGGCAGACAATAGCCCAGGACGTAAGTCCTGGGTAAGAACACAAAGAGGGGAACCGATCGTCCCCGCAGGGGACTTCTGCTGATACCCACTATTGATTGCTGTCTTATCGATCATCCGGCGGCAGACATATTTGGTGGGACGGCGGATATACCGTCGATCATCTCGTCTCCGTTGTAAAATGAATTGTTAACGGCGCTACGCGCCAATCCTTCGCGCTTGCGAAAAGGTACCCACGGTATCCACACATGTCTAGCAACAATGGTAGCTCCACCAGCCTCCGCCTCAAAACCGGCCTCGCCGAAATGCTCAAAGGCGGCGTCATCATGGACGTCACCACCGCCGAGCAGGCCGCCATCGCCGAAAAAGCCGGAGCCGTCGCCGTCATGGCCCTCGAGCGCGTCCCCGCGCAAATCCGCGCCGAAGGCGGCGTTGCCCGCATGGCCTCGCCCAAGAAAATCCGCGAGATCATGGCCACCGTTTCCATCCCCGTCATGGCCAAGTGCCGCATCGGACATTTTGCCGAAGCCCAAATCCTCCAGGAACTCGGCGTCGACTATATCGACGAATCCGAAGTCCTCACTCCCGCCGACGAAGCCCACCACGTCGATAAGCACGCCTTCAAGGTTCCATTCGTCTGCGGCGCGCGCAATCTCGGCGAAGCCCTGCGCCGCATCGCCGAAGGCGCAGCCATGATCCGCACCAAAGGTGAGGCCGGCACCGGCGACGTCGTCCACGCCGTCAAGCACATTCGCCAGATCGTGCAGGAGATGAAAATTCTCACCGTCCTCGGCGAAGAAGAACTCTACGCCAAAGCCAAAGAGCACGCCGCGCCCTACGAGCTGGTCAAGATGGTAGCCAAAGCCGGCAAGCTCCCCGTCCCCAACTTCTCCGCCGGAGGCATCGCCACCCCCGCCGACGCCAGCCTCGTCATGCAGCTAGGCGCCGAAGCCGTATTCGTCGGCTCCGGCATCTTCATGCAAGATTCCACCACCTTCGCCGACCCGGCCGAAGCCGAAAAGCGCGCCCGCGCCATCGTCAAAGCCGCCACCCACTTCAACGACCCTAAAGTGTTACTCGAAGTCAGCGAAGACCTGACCGGCGCGATGAAAGGCCTGGCAATCGCGGGGATGGATGAAGCGCATATGCTGCAGACGCGGGGATGGTAGGAACGAAGCAGCAGAAGGGATCGGTTCTGCTCGGCGCCTGACGATATCTCCGAGTTGCGGCAAAACCTTATCGAGCGTGGGCGTGTTCTCAGCAACGCGAAGGCATGGTACCGTATCGGAATGACTCCTCACGTGAAGGCAGGAAAAGCAGATACGGAGTTGGAGGCGATCGGAACTATTCTTCGTGCGCTCGATGGACTAGACGGGGAGTCCATTCAGCGTGTTCTAGATTATGTCTTCGGACGCCTGAGCATTGGTCAAGGGAGAGCAGTATCACCCTCACCGATTACTGCGATAGATGCCGGCACCTCGGCGTCGAACGACTTCCGCCACCCTCGTGCTCAGCTCAGCGTTCGCGATCTAAAGGAGGAGAAGCAGCCCGAATCCTCGAATCAAATGGCGGCGATAGTGGCGTACTATCTTTCCGAAATTGCACCTGAGACAGAAAGAAAGTCTGCCATTAACGCAGCCGACTTGGAGAAATACTTTAAACAGGCTGGGTTTAAGCTTCCCCAGAAGATCTCCTATACGCTCCCCAATGCTGCAGCAGCGGGATACTTCGACGCGACAGGCAACGGCCTTTATCAACTGAATCCCGTGGGGTACAACCTTGTAGTTCACGGCCTACCTCGCGGCCAGGGAGGCTCGGCGCCAGTTCGAAAACGACTAGTGGCGAAGCGAAAGTCTGGCCGAGGATAGGACAATGCTCCCTCGGCTAGGCGATGACTGATGCCCTTTCAGCGCTCGATCGGATTTCCAAGGACGTTGCGAGACTCGCGACTGCTGTTGGCAGTGTTCGAACCAAATCTATTCAACCCTCCGTCGCCCAGCCTATCGCACGTGCGATAGCGAGCACATACTTTGCGTCAGTACGATCCGAACTAATGGCAGTCCAAACCCGCTCCGGCCTTGTTGAGGAAATAGATTTCGTTCTCCAGAGCCTGCTCCAACTCGCGTCAGTGCAGCGCGAGAAGGAAGCCTACCTTGGCCAAATCAGAGAAGTGCGACCATATCTTCTGGAAGCAACTGTAGACGTAATGAAGGCGCGGGGAGCTCCGCGCCTCGTCCTTTCCCAGACGGAGCGAGGAATTCTTGATACGCTTAGGAAGATGCTGCCGGTGTCAGGCGCCTCATACGAACAGGCGCTTTTAGATATTGCCCAGAGTAAGAGAGTGTCTTGGCGCGGCTGCGCAACAGAGCTCCGTGAAGTGCTTCGGGAAGCAATCGATCACCTCGCCCCAGATGACAAAGTTCTAGGATCGCCAGGGTTTCAACTTGAAGAAGGGCGAACGCTGCCCACCCAAAAACAGAAAGTTCGATTCATCCTGCGTGCACGACAGAATAACAGTACTTCAGTTGCAGTCGCGGAGGGGTCTTTGAACACCGTCGACGAGAGTATCGCGGCACTAGCTCGATCAACGTACACACGGGGCTCCGCCTCGACCCACGCCAACACAGACGCCTCGGAGATACGCAAGCTGAAGCGGTATGTCGACGCGCTTCTCGCGGAATTGCTTGAGATCCCATAGACTGGCACCGAATGTGCCTCGCAAGGCCAGTCGGATGTGTAGCCCTGTCCTGGATTTAGTTCCAAAAGCCGTCTCGGGCCTGGCTGGGCAGCCTGTGATAAGCTTCCTTTGGCGCGATTTGATGGCACCGTGTAGGTTCCGGGTTGTCCCCAGACTGTGAGGCAAGAGTGTCGGACCAGCGGCCTTGTTCTTGCGGTGGATCGAACGAGAATTGTGCCCTCTGCTTCGGTCGCGGTTTCATTGAAATCTCTGCCATCCGCCTTTCGAGCAAGCGCATAATTCCGACGCCACGCCAGGATGGAGGGCGCGCCAAGGGACGCGGCTTCAGCCTTCCTTCTGCGCTTCAGTCTAGAGCGTACGGGCCACAGTCAGTATTCAGTCGGCCTGCGGCAATGTGTCCGCTCTGCAAGGCTCAAGTCCGGCTAGATCGATTGAGCAAGCATCTAGCGGAGCGGTGCCCCCAAAGACCCAACAAATCGATCCTGCCACGCTCTTCAGAGGTAACAACTAGCGCCCCCTTCGGCGTTCGAGCGGCAGCCGCGAAAATAGCGGCGACGAAGAGGCGCACGGAAGCCAGTCCTTCAGGGAGAGCGCGCCCGACGAAAAATATAGACAAAAATAAAACCGACCAACGTTTCGGAAACGGTGCCTTCCTAGAATCCCTTCGTGACAAGGGGGAATCTGATATCGAACGCCCATCGTGGCGGGATAGCCTCGACGCTACAAAAAATCGGGGTTACCCGGCGCGCGAAGATGGCCGCTATGGTTCATATCCCTCGCACGACGGATTTGACGACGAGTCCAAACCCTAGATCGACGGCGGGTGGCCCACCCTTCGCCCTCTTCGAAGGCCGGGATTATCCAAATGTCTGCACTATAGGCCTTTGGGTGGCGCAGCGCTTCCAGCGCTGTTGCTGACCGGCTTCAGCCGCTGAGGTACGCACTGTCCCAATTCTGTACTCGCCGAGTCAAATTGTGATCTCTAACCTTGCCATCTTCTGCAGAACGAAGAAGACTCATTCAGGGCCCGTGGTGTAAAGGGAACACAGCACTCTGTCACAGTCGCGGATGCGGTTCGAGTCCCGCCGGGTCCATTCTCCCAATTGTGGAGGAGAGTTCCATTCGGAGGAGAAAACGCAGAGATAATCTCCTCAAGTAACTTGACTCTGTACTTCGCTTCGCCAATACTGGAATTGACAGAGTGCTTTGCACCACGTGATTTTCACAATGGCTCCGGACCTCCGGGGCCATTTCTCTTCGGAGTGGCCCACCCTTCGCGCCTTTCGACGGGTAGCATTTTCAAAACGCCTGCACCATAAGCCTTTGGGTGGCGCAGCGCTTCCAGCGCTGCGATCAAGCACCCCATAAATTAGCCGGCTTTAGCCGCTGCGGTGCCCACTCCTACACTCAGCAATGCTCTCTATGCAAAACTCGGAACCTCAGGGGCTGAAGCCCGATTATTTTTTCAAGAAATCCACATCGCAGCGCTTCCAGCGCTGCGATTCAAGCGCCCATGCTGAGCGGCTTTAGCCGCTGAGGTGCCCCATCCAACTGAACTTCTAGATGCGCCGAACTATAGGGATATTCCTCAGGAGCAGCGGCCAAGCCACGCTTCACGGCATTCCCCCGAATGTATTCCCGGAAAGCAAAATACTCTTCAATGTCCCGCACTCGCCGGTCATAGAAGCTGGGTTGCCAGATTTCGTGCACGAATCCCAATTCCTTTTTCGCCCGAAAAGAGAATCCACCTTTAACCAACTGCATGGCCCTTTCCAGAGTTTCAGAGGGACTCATCAGCAGGTGGAAGTGGTCGGGCATCACAACAAACTCATGCAGTAGATATCTGTTCTGCCGCCGATAATGCAGCAAAACATCGACAAACAACCGAGCCATTCTCTCGGATTGAAGGATGTTCCGCTTCTGAAATGTCGAGGCTGTTATGAAATAACAGCCATACCCGGTATTTCCGCGAGCAGGAGCAGCCATAAGGCGCCTCAGCGGCTAAAAGCCGCCATGCTGAGAACCTTATCGCAGCGCTGAAAGCGCTGCGCCACCCTAAAGCACAATATGTTTTACAGCTTCCCAATCTGGCACATGCGCACTCGGTCAGCGCCGAGACACGGCACCCCGTGTCACGATTCCTTCTTCAGCAGTGCCGCCAGGCTCCGTGGAACGGCGGGATGCTCCGTCGGCAATAGCCCAACTCGGCCCGCAGCCTCCAATTCAGACTGAAAATATGCCTGCTTCACGTGACCGGCGGGTTCCACAAGCAACAACTCCGCTCCTGCCCTCGAAGCCCCCGCCACCTCGGTAAAGAATCGGCCAGCGTCCGGAAGTTCGTGCACTACGGCGAAAGCGAGCGTAAAGTCCACCTTTCCCTCCAGGTCGCTCACGCCGAGAGTGTCCGACGAGATCAAGCGGGCATCCACGCGATCGAGAAGTCCAGCCTTGGCTACGCGCCGTTTCAATCCCGCCAGCATCTTAGGCTGGATGTCCAGCGCAACCACCCGGCCCGACTCTCCAACCAGACGAGCCAGTTCTACCGTGAAGAATCCCATCCCGGGCCCGGGCTCAAGCACCGTCATCCCTTCACGAACGAATGGAAGCAGCAACTTATGCGGGTCAAGCATAAGGCGGCGCAGCGGGCTGGCCAAAAAGTAGCCCAGCCACCACGGACAGACTCGATGAGCCATCGCCACCTCCGTCCAACCGAAGCCACACTACTCTTGTAGACGAAGAAGTGGGTGTGAATATTGCGTCAGGACGCCAGTCGGGAGCATTGTCACTGCTAACAAGGGCTGGGTGCTTACCGAAACAGTTCCGGGGGCTGGCACACCTTCAATTTCTGATTGCTCGCACTATCACGAATGAGGCTGCCCCACGCTTCGCGCCTTTCGAAGGGTGGGATTTCCGAATGCCCTCAGCGTAGGCCTTTGGGTGGCGCAGCGCTTTCAGCGCTGCGATCCAAGACCCCATTAATTAGCCGGCTTTAGCCGCTGAGGTAAGCACTCCGCCACTTCAGCGAACCAGTTCAGCCATGATGGCCTTCAGGCGAACGCGAGCCCCGTCCACGTGCGGAAAATCCGTGTTCTCCGGATTGAAGACGAAAGCCAGATCCGTTCCAGCAAAGATGATCCCATCCAGCTTTTCCCGCTCGATCAAGCTGTACCCGAGCCCACGCAGCGTGTCGTAATCTTCAGCGGAGGCGCGCGCCTCTTCCACCACGCGAACATAGATGGCGGCGATCTGATCCACTTCTTCCGGCCTCGCCGGGATCACGTCCACATCTGCATCTTGCAGCGCTTCAAACAGCTCCGTTTCCATTGTCACTCGCGCCCCGAACAACGCCACGCGACGAAGCTTGCGCCGCTTTACCTCGGCAGAAATGGCATCGAGAAGGCTAACCAGCGGAAGGGGCGTAATGGCCGCCAGCTCGGCGGCACACACTTGCGGTGAAAACGCGGGGATCGCCGCAATCTCTGCTCCGGCGCGAGCCAGCTGCCCGAGCAGAGCGGCAAGATAATTGGCCAACTGGTCCGCCTCGCGAGCGGCGGCGTGGCTCATCACGCGGCGCACATCGGCATGCACCATTACGATCCGCGGCGAGAGGCCGAGCGCGAGGTGAGCCCCCACGAGTTCCTTGTAATAGAAGATACCAGCGCCCACGCCGAGCCCCGCAACCAAGCCAAACGTACGAGGTTGCGTCGGCGCCGCGTTTTCAAGCACTCCTGACACCTTCGCCCGCGAGATAGTAATCCATGGGACTGTTTGGAGGCGGCGGGTGGCCAAGCATGCGCATCATGCCGACAACCTGCCCGCGATGCAGCGTGGAGTGATGAAGCACATGTCGCAGAATTTTCCAGCGCGGCAGGCGTGCCTCAACTGCGCCCGGAAGTTGCAGGTTCAGATCGGCCGTTAGAGTGCTCTCTGACTGCTCTTCCAACCAACCCTCGTACCCGTCCCAGAGTTCGGGCCACTTCTGCCTGAGCTCGTCGAGCGCGAGCCTGGGCCCTGGATCGATCGGCAACCGCCATGTTCCCATATCCACCGTCGTACGTAAGCAATCGAGCCACACTCTTTCGCCGTCGTAAATATGAAAGAGAGTGGCAAGAATACTGTTGTGCGAAATGCGCAAGTCACGCCCAAGTTCCTCCGCCGTTAGCGCGGAGCATCCCTCCAGCAAGCCCTGATTGGCCCACGCGGACTGCCGTACCTCGGCGATGAGCAATTGTTTCGCGAACGACATGAGAAAAGTATATACGGCGCGGGCCGGTCTTTCGGCTGGCGCAGCGCTTCCAGCGCAGCGATTCAAGCACCCCATAAACCAACTTTAGCCCCCGAAGAACTGTTCGTGCTAACAAAGACACATGCGCTACGTCTACTTCCCACAGTAGTCCTTACTGCGACCCTCAGGAGCAACCTCGATGAAGCATCTTATTGCGCTGACTGTGCTGGCTGTCCTCGCAACCGGCGTCTGTGCTCAATCCCAGTCTCAAGATCAAACTCCGCTTCCTGCGCGCTCCCGATCCGATGAGATGTTGGATCGATGGAACGCCATCGGCAACAAACTCGTCGCCATGGCTCAGGATTTTCCCGAAGACAAATACGATTTCAAGGTGCAGAAGGACGAGCGCACCTTCGCCCTGAATCTTCTCCACGCTGCCGCACTCGATTTCGTCCTCATCCGGGCGGTTGCCGGTTCCAACATCGGGCCCGACTTCGGCGAAGGCGACAACCCGTCGCGGGACGCTTTCAAGACCAAAGCCGACGTCGTGAAATTCGTTCAGGAGGCCGTCGCGGACGGAGCGGACGTGATCAAACAGCAGGGCGATGCGGGGCTGGACAAAACGACGAAGCTTGGGAAGAAGCTGCACCACAATTCCGACATCTGGATCTTCGCTATCGAGCATAGTGCGGAGCACTATGGCCAGCTTGTGGTCTACTACCGCGCCAACAACATGATTCCGCCCGACTCGCGGCGATGATGATAATGACAATGACAATGATAATGACAATGATAAGGATGGTCACTCCCATGAAACCTATACCGATCTTTCTTCTGGTAGCTGCACTCGTCTCTGCTGGAACTGCTGCAAGCCATGGCACGCGGGGCACCCGTGCCGAAGCACCCCAGTCGCAACCTTCGCAGCAGCCGCCAACCTTGGCGGCCGCGATGGACCGCGAAGTCACCGCCATCGAAAAACAACTTGTGGAAGTGGCCGAAGCTATGCCCGAAGATAAGTACAACTTCTCTCCCGAGAGTTTGAACCTGCCGGGCAGCGACTACAAAGGCGTGCGCACGTTTGCCGTGCAGGTGAAGCACGTCGCCGCTTCCAACTATTTCCTGTGGTCCCCGCTTACCGGAGAGAAGGTTCCGGAAAACATCAAGGACGGGAACGGCCCCGCGGAATTGAAAACCAAAGCCGAGATCATTAAGTTTCTGAAGGATTCTTTTGCCCTGGGTCACAGAGCCGCGGCTACGTTGACCAGCGAGAATATTTTTCAGACTCCGGAGCACAGCAAATCCTCTCGCCTGCACCTGGCCACATTCGGTGTCGCCCACGCTTATGATCACTACGGACAGATGGTTGAGTATTTGCGGATGAACGGCATCGTGCCGCCGGCCAGCCGAGCAAAATCGGATTGACCGACGGAACGACTCAACCAGCACGGGCTCGAGCATCGCCGCGTAATCAAGCGCTCAGTGCCTCGCGCGAAGGCAAAAATGTCTCCAGCCTGTCGTAGCTCATGGCCATACCATGTTGCATCGGCGACTTCAGCACCGCATCGCGCGTCTCGCTCGAGTTATACAGAATCGTCTGCGTCAGCGTAGTCTTGCCATCGCGCTCCGTTAGCACGATCGTATTCAAGGCCTCCCCTGCATACCATGCCTCGTCGAAGACCTCTGTAGCCACAATCCGCTCCGGCGACACCGCCTCGCGGTAAATGCCACCCATCCCCATCTCGCGCCCATTGCTGTCGTTTCGCCACACATAGCGATACTTGCCGCCCGCCCTCAAGTCGATCTCGCACACCGGCATCGACCAGCCGTCCGGTCCGAGCAACCACTTCTTCAGCAGTTCGGGCTGGGTATAGGCGTCAAATACCAGCCGGCGCGGCGCATCGAACACACGTGTGACCACGATCTCGCGGTCGCCACGCGCTGTGATATTGAACGTTCCACTGTTTTTCATCGCCGTCTCCTTGAGTATGGACTTGTCATTGGCATTGGCTTGTCGTTTGGCGTGAGCTTGTCATTAGTATGGGCTTGTCGTTTGGTATGGACTTGTCATTAGCATGGGCTTGTCGTTTGGCATGAGCTTGTCATTAGTAAGGGCTTGTCATTCCGAACCGGGCGCCTAGCCCGGTAAGGAACCTGCTTTCATGCCCGCGCGTCTTCCTCGCTTCTTTCCCGCACCCGTTTGCAGGTCCTGCAGAAGGGCGTCCAGCCGTTGGAACTGCGCTTCCCAGAACTGGCGGTAGTTCTCCAGCCATTGCGTGGCTTCGCGCAAGGGCCGTGCTTCCAACCGCCGCGGACGCCGTTGCGCATCGCGTCCGCGGGAAATCAGTCCTGCGCGTTCGAGTACTTTCAGGTGCTTGGAAATCGCCGGCTGGCTCATCGCGAACGGCTCTGCCAGGTCCGTTACCGAGGCTTCGCCCTTCGCCAGCCGAGCCAGGATGGCGCGCCGCGTGGGATCGGCCAGCGCCGCAAACGTCGCGTCCAGGCGAGCCCCCGAGCCTGTATAACCATACTGTTCCATAACCGAATGGTAATATATAAGACGCGTGCTGCACTGTCAAGCGGCTTTTCCCGCCCACGATACAATCCTCCTCTATGCCACACTGGGCGGAGAAGCTCGGAATTCCCCGCGAAGCTCTTATCCATTCCGCGCGCACGGCCGTAGCGTCTGTCGTCTCGCTGCTATTGGCTCGCGCCCTCAAGCTGCCGGAGTCCTACTGGGCTCCCATTTCCACCATTGTCGTTGTTCTCTCCACCGTGAATCCCAGGACTGTCGCGTGGCAGCGTTTTGCCGGTACGGCTTTAGGAGCGGCGCTGGGCGCGCTGGTTGCAGTGTATTTTCATCCGACCTGGATCATCTATGGCTTGGGGATTTTCCTTTGCGGGATTCTCTCCGCGCTCTTGCGGATCCGAGGCGCCTATCGTTTCGCCGCCATTACATTGAGCATCGTTTTGCTCGTCGCCCATCTCCAGTCCCCCTGGATCGTCGCTCTCCACCGCTTCATCGAAGTGTCCTTGGGTATCGCTGTAGGCCTGCTGGCCACCGTCCTGTGGCCCGCGCCTGCAAATTAACCCAGGAAAGAGCGATCCAGTAAAATCTCAGCATGAAGATTGGAGTCCTGGCGCTGCAAGGCGATTTCGACGCTCACCGCCGCCGCCTCGAGGAGCTGGGCGCTGACGTTGTACTCGTCAAGAAGCCCGAGCAACTTGATGAAATCGATGGCCTCGTGATTCCCGGAGGCGAATCGGGCACGTTCCTGAAATTGCTGGGCGAAGATGGCTTCGAAAAACTCAAACAGTTTGTGCGGCTGAAGCCCACCTTCGGCACCTGCGCGGGCGCAATCCTGCTGGCGGCAGAAGTCGAAAATCCTAAACAGGCCGGCCTCGGCGCCATCGACATCGGCATCCGCCGCAACGCCTACGGCCGCCAGCTTGACAGCTCCATCCGGGAAGGCAAATTCATTCAGGGAAACGTAGAAGCCTCGCCGCTCGAAATGGTCTTCATCCGCGCCCCAAAGATTGAGCGCCTCGGCCCCAGCGTGGAAGTCCTCGCCACCGAAGGCACGGATCCGGTAGCGGTCCGGCAGGGAAGAGTCATGGCCGCGACCTTCCACCCCGAACTCTCCGATGACACGCGGGTTCACCAGGCCTTCCTCGACTTGTGCGCGACGCAGACTGCTGTACGTTGATTCCGGCCTTTGGCTGTTTCCTTCTCGATTGGTAGCCTCGCGGACCTACAACCGTCCTGAATTTTTCGCTTGACATGCTGATCGCGTAACTGTAAGGTTACGCATTATGCGGAACCGTTCGGTTACATATTCCTCGGAGGCGACGTTCCAGGCCCTCGCCGATCCCACCCGCCGCGCCGTCCTCGATTTACTGCGTCGCGGCAGCCAGCCTGCTGGAGAGATCGCTGGCGCTTTCCCCGTCTCCCGTCCGGCTATCTCCAAGCACCTTCGGCTGCTGCGCCGCGCGCACCTGGTGCGGGAGCATCGCGAAGGCCGTCACCGCGTCTACCATCTCAATCCCGAGCCGCTGCGTGCGGTCGATTCCTGGCTCGATCAATACCGCACCTTCTGGAAGATGAACCTGAGCAATCTGAAGACATTTGTCGAAACCGAGTACGCCAAAGAAACCAGGCAACACCCTGCACCAAAACCGACTAACAAAAACTCGAAAGGAGATCTCTAACATGAAATCACTTCGCTTCAGCCTTTCACTCCTGCTGCTCCTCGCCGCAACTGCTGTTTTTTCACAGACGGCTACCCAGAAATCGTTCGACCAACTCAAGACGCTTACCGGCTCGTGGGCAGGGAAGAATTCTCAAGGCAAGCCGTTGCAGGTCGTTTTCCGTGACACCGCCGGCGGCTCCGCTCTCATGAGCGAGATTATCGGCGAGGGACACGAAGACATGATCTCCATGATCCATCTCGACGGTCCCAACCGCCTGCTGTTGACGCACTACTGCGGCTCCGGCAACCAGCCTCGCATGGAAGCCACGGTTTCGCCCGACGGCAAAACCTACAGCTTTAATTTCTTCGACGGCACCAGTCTTGCATCTCCCGATGCCGGTCACATGCAGCGCGTCGTCTTCACCATCCTCGACGCCAACCATCACACCGAAGACTGGACCTTCAACGCCGGTGCGGGCAAAGAGATGAAGGAATTCTTTGACCTGCGCCGAAACGAAGTCGCCCAAAAATAATCCACGTTGTGAGGACCGGGTGCCCCATTTCTCGCGTCCTTTGCGAGAAGTGGGGACCTCGGAAGTACTGCAAAGGACGCCATCATGACCGCTCCCAAATCCGTAATCACTTCCGACAACGACGCTGTCGTTACCGAAATCCAAATCGCCGCGCCTCCCGAGCGAGTCTTCCATGCCTTGACGGATGAGCGCGAGTTGACCCGCTGGTTCAACAACCCAAGTTGCCCGATCAAATTCTGGCAAATGGACGCCCGCGCTGGCGGCCAATACAGCTACGCCGCGCAGAAGGGAAGCGTCGTCGTCAACGGAGTGAGCGAATTCGAGTGCCACGGCGAGATCCTCGAGTTCGACCCCCCGCGTCTGCTCGTCTACACCTGGTATGGCAACTGGCACGAGAACAAAACGCTCCGCACCATCGTCCGCTGGGAGTTAACTCCCGACGCCGCTGGCACGCATGTAAGAGTCACTCACAGCGGCCTGGCGCAAGAAGCGGCTGCCCGCAAGGATTACAGCGGCGGCTGGCCCGGTGTGCTCGAGAATCTGAAACAATTCGCCGAACACTAACGTGTGGAACGGACACTCTTGTCCGTTGTTTTTGACTTTGCATTTGATTTGATTTTCGATCTGAATAACGCTAGGAGAGCATCATGGCAAACGCTGCAATCACTCCCGATCAAGATGTCGTCACCTGCGAAATCTTCATTGCCGCGCCGCCGGCTCGCGTCTTTGAAGCCATCACCGACCCTCGCCAACTCCCGCGATGGTGGGGACAAAATGAAATGTATCGCGTCACCAACTTCGAATCCGACCTGCGCGTCCACGGCAAATGGAAGAGCACCGGCGTCGGCGCCAATGGCGACACCTTCCAGGTCAGCGGCGAGTACCTCCAAGTCGATCCGCCGCGTCTCCTGGTGCAGACCTGGAGCTCCAGTTACGCGGGCGATCTGAAAACAGTGGTTCGCTGGGAGCTTGAGCCGCAAAGCGTTCACGGCCTCCACCCCAGCGGGCCTCAACGCGCCGGCACCGGCACGCTGGTCAAGATTCATCACAGCGGCTTCGCTGGCTACCCCGAGCAGGCCAAGAGCCACGCTCAGGGTTGGGCACGTGTTCTCGCCTGGGCCCAGCTCTTCGTCGAGAAAGGACAAACAATCGACACGCGCCATTGACCGCGCGCACAACCTCACGCGACAATGCAGGCGTGAACCCGCGATCATCGAAGCATCGATCGTCGAAGCATCGATCTCTCATCGCCGCCTGCATTGTCGCGCTTCTCCCGACTATTCGCTTCGCCTCCGCCCAGACCACCCCAGCTCAGAAGGGAACTCTCATGTCAGCCCGCGCCACCGGACCATTCGAAGTCAAACTCACGCCGCAGGACGACAAAATCGATCCCACCCTCGGTCGCATGACCATCGAGAAAACTTTTCACGGCGATCTCGAAGGCACCAGCGAAGGCCAGATGCTCACCGCCTCTACCGACATCAAAGGTTCTGCCGGTTATGTCGCCATCGAACGCGTCACCGGAACGCTGCGCACTTCCGCTGGCCCGCGCGCCGGCAGCTTCTCCCTTCAACACATCGGCACACTCACTCGCGGCGCTCCAGAACTAAGCATCACCGTCGTCCCCGATTCCGGCACCGGCCAACTCGTCGGCCTCACGGGGAAACTGAACATCCACATTGCCGACGGAAAGCACTCCTACGACTTCGAATACACGTTGCCCGAAGCCCCTTAGCCGGCATAGGTGAATGAAGGTTGTGCCGTTTCTCGACGCAAAGTTGTGGCTTGACTTTCGCGATGCCGGGAGTATCGTAGGTGCGTTCAGCCGAGCCTCTGCCCAGCGCACCCGCCCGGCTGCATTGCTTTTCGGCCCCTGTTGATCGAACCCCCTTCGTCTTGGATTTTGTTCGAGCTTTCAGCCCAAGGAGGCCCGCAATGGTCGCAAATCCCATTCCACTTTCAGAATTGAGCCTCGAAACCGTAAAGGCTCCGGAAGAAATTCTCGTGCGCTGCATCGGCAGAATCACGTCGAGCACCTCGGCCGCGCTGCAGACCACCGTTCGCGGCCTCATCCCGGAATCGAACCGCATCGTGCTCGATTTAACCGATGTCAGCTATCTCGACAGTTCGGGCCTGGGTGCGCTGGTTGGTCTGTATGTCTCGGCGAAAAGGCAGCATTGCGAGCTGCGGCTGATCAATCTGAACCAGAGGTTGAAGCAACTGTTTCGCCTCACCAAGCTGGCTGCTGTCTTCGAAGGCCACGAAGATATGTTGGGGATGACTCCCGACTAGAAGTTATCCCATAAGTGGTTTTGGGAAGGGCACGGCTTCAGTCGTGCCGCAAGAATGGCCTTTGGGTGGCGCAGCGCTTAAGCGCTGCGATATAAATTTGTTTTTTCAATGCGGGTCTTAGCCCCCGAGGAGAGCCGCGAACGCCCACAGCGCGTTCGCGCTAGCCGGTTACCGTCTGTTGCACTGCGACCATCGATTTCAGTTCCGGCTCGGACGGAACGATGATCCAGGCAATCAGGTACGTGATGATCCCCGGGCACACTCCCGACGCGAATGTGATAAAGAGGCACGATGCGCACCAGGGTTACGTCGACGTCGAAGTAATGAGCGAGCCCGGCGCAAACCCCCGCGATCTTTTTCTCGCTGCGGGAGCGCATCAGTCTCTTCGGCCCGACAGGAATCCCCACCATCTTGCCGCAGCCGGAGCAAATTCGGTCGCCCTCAGCGATGACCTTACCGCAAGCATTGCAGTACATATCGTGCCTCCCTGACATCTTTGGGTACGAAGAATGCAAAGGAAATGTTCCGCAATCCGTCTCCCAGCATGCCGGGCGCCCCATCTTTGGCGTCCTTTGCCAAAGAGCCTGCCCTGAGCGCCAGTCGAAGGGTGGGATTCCACACCTCTCACCCTCTTAGGATCTTGGCTTCCAACATCAACCCCGACGGTCCCAAATTCTTGTCAAGACCCCAAGCCTCAGCAATATCCTCCAACCCACTGATTCGCTGCCAGATATAATTTCTCCAAAATGTCCCAATCACCCTCTCCAACCTGCTATTCTGGATATATAGAGTAAAAACCACGGCGCAGCTCACATCGAGCAGCGCCGTTTCCGTTTTCACCCCAAATCTTAAGGAGTCTTCATCCTGCGCAGCCGCCCGCTGCGGTTTTTATTTATGTCGAACATCATCCCGCGCCCCCGACCTCATCTCCCAAAAGTCATCACCATCCACGCCGTCGCCGCCCCCACCCGCAAACGTCGCGGAGAAGCCGCTGAGGCCGCCTTCCTCGCCCGCGCTACCCATCTCGGCTTTAGCGTCTGCCTTCCCTGGGGAGACAGCAATCGCTACGATTCTGTCGTCGAACTCGACCGCGGCTTCCTCCGCGTGCAAGTCAAATCCGCCACTCGCTACGCGGAGACCCGCTACCGCGTCAAAACCACCGGAGCCAACGGCCAGGTCTATACCTCCGCCGAAATTGATTTTTTCGTCGCCTACATCGTGCCCGAAAACCTCTGGTACATCATCCCCGTCCAGGCCATCGGACACCGCAAAGGCGTCCGCTTCTACCCCCACACCCGCCGTCAATCCCGCGCCCTGTTCGAAAAATACCGGGAAGCCTGGTGCCTCCTCGATTCCTCCCGCAAAGTCCGCCTCCGCAAATCCGACCCCCGCCGCTGCCGCAGCAAACATCTGGAAGTCCGCTGCGCCGTCTGCCCCCAGCGCGGCTAAGTTCATTCGTCACAGACAAAGGCCGGAGGCTCTGCAATGCTCGTGGAGTTGGCACGACCCGTGTGGAACGGACACTCTTGTCCGTTGCCTTTGACGTTGACTTTGATTTTGATCGTGATTCCATGCCTAACTGTACGCTGGAAAGAAAATACGAATACCATCGCTACCTGCCTCACTATCAGAAACCAGGCCGAGTCATATTCGTAACTTTCCGCAAAGGGAATCGGATCCTATTTCCTCCAGAAGCCCGAGACGCAATACTCCAACACTGCCTGCACGATCACGAGAAACGTTACGAACTCCACGCCGTCGTAGTAATGCCAGACCACGTCCATCTTCTACTCACACCGCTGCGTGATGACAAGGCCTGGTCCTATGCACTGCCGCTCATATTGAAGCTGATCAAAGGCGCATCGGCGCGAAGCGTCAACAAACTCCTGAACTCCAGCGGCCCAGTCTGGCAGGAAGAATCGTTCGACCATGTCCTCCGCTCGCAGGAGAGCTTCGAAGAGAAACTCGAATACATTCGCCAAAACCCGGTCCGCCGCGGGCTGGTAAAGAAGCCCGAAGAGTATAAGTGGCTCTGGCTCGAGCAAACAGCAGGAAAGTGAAGCACTCGTGTGGGACGGACACTCCTGTCCGTCGCGGTTGAACCTGGGGTTGAAATTGGGGTTGCCGTTGGCGTTGGGGTTGCTCGTGTGGGACGGACACTCTTGTCCGTCGCCTTTGACCTTGCTGTTGAAGTTGGGTTGCTCTTGCCCTTGGTTTTGAAGTTGGTGTTGAAGTGTAGGGACGGACATGCCTGTCCATCGCTTTTGAGGTTGGGGCTGGGGCGACCTACCCGATGCTGGCCGATTTGCCACCGCAACGTCCCAGATCGCTGGCCGTCGTCTCGCCTATGGCGATATTCGGGTTTCATTGCCCCCTTACCGCATGCACGAACAATACGACTTTATGACTTCTAAGATTGCTGGCATAGACTTGAAAAACAAGCTGAAAATCTGGCGCGAATGCGTCACTCAATTCTAGGTCACCCAGAAATATGAACAGACTGACCCTGCGGTTGTACGGAAGCAGGTTTGCGGTTTCAGCTTCGGTATATTCAATGCCCCAGTGAGGTGATGAGTTGTCGTGCGCCGTATTCGGTCGATATATCGATACTCCTTGGGGCATTCCAATCGGCGTACTTAGAGTAAGGCCGATATGAGACTTGGGGATTTCTACGCTATCCACGTTTGCGACGGCAAAGAATAAGCGCCGTGACTTCCCTGGGGCGAATTCGATCCTCACTGTTGTCGTCCTTAGCTGATCCTCGGTGAAGCAAGCGAAGGAAGGCTCGCAGCGAAAACTTGGCGTAAGCGTTCCCGGTGGATCATCGTAGGTCGGAAGGGTAACAGCGTTATCTGGCCCCGTGGCAAACAATACAGACACTTCGCTGTCGCTTTGCGTCGTTGCCGGAGCGCTTGGCGGAAGTTTATGAGCCTCTAACAAGGCCTGCCGTACAGTAAAGAGCATAGATACCGGCACGTGGGAAGCTTTTGGTGCGTCCTTAGTCGGTGGTACGAACAATGACATATGCGTAACAGGACGCCATAGATCCACCAGCTTTACCATTGCATCCGGGAGGTGCGACCACGGATTATTCCCCTTAAGTCCCCAGGCTATCGTCAGGAATATTAGAAAGAACAAGGCAACACACAAACTACCTAGACCCTTGAGAACTATGGTCCATACAGGATATTTTGCGAATCCACTCCAATGAGCGACTTTCGAGAGTAGTGATGTGCCCGATAACGACAACAAGAAGATGCCGAAGCCGTACTCGCCTATCGAGAGCAAAGCGAGCGCTCCGAGGAATAAAATTCCGAACCACTGCAACTGAGAACTGTAGTGCCAAAACTTTCCCGCGGTCCTATGTGCTGCCCATGCTGGGCGCCGCAGGGCCTTGCGCGCTTTGCTCCTGAAATAATCGGGCAATTCCAGGTACAGCATGGCGAATACGTAAAGTAAGAATGGCGGCAGCACCATCCATAGCAGCCACCCCAAAAAGGTTGTAAGCCAGACGCAAGCCGCACACTCCTGCTGTGCTCGAAGATATCCCAAGGTACTGAATCAGCAAGGGTAATGGAAAAAACACATGTAGCATATTCTCGGTAAGATTGGCATACCACTCCTCCTCGCGCGCACGATACGCCCAGGCACGCCACATCAAAAGCAAGATCAAAAGCGACGGACAAGAGTGTCCGTCCCACACGAAGCCCTTTTCCCGCACGGGTTATACTGTGGAAATGTCTGGGGATTCACACAAAACCTTTTACCTCGAAACTTTCGGTTGCCAGATGAACGTGCATGACTCCGAAAAGGTCATTGGCACGCTCGTCCACGAGGGATACCAGCAGGTGCAAACGGTCGAGCAGGCCGACTTGATTCTCTACAACACCTGCTCCATCCGCGATAAGGCGGAACAGAAAGTTTTCCATCGGCTGGCGGATTACAAGAAGCTGCTGGCGCAGGGAAAGAAATTTGGCGTGCTGGGCTGCGTGGCGCAACAGGAAGGCGAAAAGATTTTCGAGCGCGCACCGCATGTGTCGATGGTTTGTGGATCGGCCTCGTATAGAAATCTGCCGCAGATGCTGATCCAGCTCGAAACAGGAAGGCCTGAAGCAGGGAAGCCTTTGCGCGTGACCGGACTCGACGATCGCGAGACCGAGGAATGCTTCGAGACCGAATTCACCGCCCGCACCAATCCCCATCGCGGGTATATCACCATCATCGAAGGCTGCGACAAATTCTGCGCCTACTGCGTAGTGCCGTTCACGCGAGGAAAAGAACGCAGCCGCACGTCCGAGTCGGTGCTCGCCGAAGCCCGCCAGATGGCCGATCTCGGCTATACGGAGATTCAACTGCTCGGCCAGAACGTGAATTCCTATAAAGATCCGGACTGCGCCTCTTCCGGAAAACAGAGAACGTTCGCCGAATTGCTGGCCGCTGTGGGAGAAGTGCCGGGGATTCGGCGAGTGCGCTTCACCACTTCGCATCCGCGCGATTTCGGTCGCGACATCATTGACGCCATCGACTCCGTCCCTACGCTGTGCGACCACGTGCATCTGCCCGTGCAGAGCGGCTCGGACCGCGTGCTGAATGCGATGCAACGGCTCTACACTCGCGAACAATATCTCGAACGAATCGCGTGGATGAAATCGGCGAAGCGACCGATCAGCATCACCAGCGACGTCATCGTGGGCTTTCCCGGAGAGACCGAACAAGACTTCGCCCAGACTTTGTCGTTGCTGGACGAAGTCGGCTACGACGCGGTTTTCACCTTCAAGTATTCGCCGCGTCCGAACACGCCCTCGCTGGCGTTAGAAGATGCGATCCCAGATCAAGAAAAATCCCGGCGACTCGAAGTCTTGATGGCGCGCCAGAGAGAAATACAAATCGCCCGCTATAAGCAATACATAGGAGAAACACTAGAGGTAATGGTTGAAGGTAGGAACGAAGCTCGTAAACAATGGATCGGACGCACCAGCCACAACAAGACTCTCAATTTCACCGCCCCCGAAACATCCGCTCTTCAACCCGGATCGTATGTAAACGTGAGGGCCACCCAAAGCTTTCCCAACAGTCTGCTGGGAGAATTGGTGGTATAAAAGCGAAAGACGCAGAGTTTTCAGGAGTCCCAGATGGAAGTAGAGATGACAATCCGCGGCCTTTTAATGGATCCGGTGACGAATACGCCTATTGTGATTTTGAAGGATGTGGCGGGAGAGTCGGTGTTGCCGATCTGGGTGGGGGTTTACGAGGCGAACGCGATTGCGCTGGAGATGGAGAAAGTAAACACGCCGCGTCCGATGACTCATGATCTCATCAAGAATGTGCTGACGGGACTGGAGACGCAGGTGCACAAAGTTGTGGTGACGGAGCTGCGCGAGGACACGTTTTATGCTGTGATCTGGCTGGAGCGCGGGGGCGAGGTGGTCAGCATTGATTCGCGGCCGTCGGATGCATTGGCGTTAGCGTTGCGCGTGGACTGTCCGATCTTCGTGGATGAGATCGTGTTGAAGAGTTCGAAGCAGGCGGCGAACATGTCGGACCGCGTTAGTGCCGAGGAGTTGCGGAAATATCTGGAAGGGCTGAACGACGAAGACCTGGGGAAGTACAAGATGTAAGCAGTAGGGTGCGGGCAGACTTGCCGCCGCGCGGTATAAATCTCCTGAACAACCTCATCGGAGCAGGCCCAGCCTTGGGCCCACCTTATCAACTTTACATAATACATATTATCGGACACTGAATGGACGCTAGCGAATTGCATAGGTCCTTCGCTCCGCTCAGGATGACAAGGCCTTCCTGGCTGCGGGTTGCGGATCGACCGAAAATACAATCTTGGGATGGAACAAGGTGCCAGCTACGCGGGTGGCGATAGCGAGCAGGTCGTTCTGACTGGCAAAGACTTTGACTTGGCGGGCACGGGAGAGTTCGGGAAGATTGACGGGGCGGCCGCTACGGATGCGGGCGGCGGTGGCCTCATCGGCGGTGACGGAGGGAAATCGCGGAAGAAGCTGGCGGGGATGAATGAAGAAGGAGGCTACGCTGTTGGGTCGAGCCTCGTTGGCGACCTCCACGTTGCCGTCGACTTCGAGGACAGCAGGTTCCTCCACTTCGCTTCCCTTTCCCTGCGGGAAAGCGAAGCTCCGGTCGGAATGACAAGTTTTGATCTGAGCTTCGATGCGCTGCTTATTCTCAATCTCGTCAAGGGTGTGGGCTTGGCTGATATCGAACTCAGCGACGGAGGTGCGTCGGAGGGATTCGAGATGGGCTCCGCAGCCGAGGCGCAGGCCCATTTCATGGGCGATGGAACGCATGTAGGTTCCTGAGGAGACGTGGGCGCGGAAGTGGGCACGGTCGGCTTCGACTGCGGTTATGGTGAACTCCTTGATCTCGACCTGAACCGGCTGAAAAATGACCTCCTTCTGTTTTCGCGCCAGTTTGTACGCGGGAACGCCGTGGATTTTCTTGGCGGAAAACGGCGGAGGGATCTGGGAAATGAGGCCGTGGAATTCGGCAGCTAGTTTCTGGAGATCATCCAGGGCCGGACAGCCGAGGGCGGCTGTCCCCACATGAGACCCTGCGGGAAACAGTTCATTTAATGGTTCACCATCGGCATCGTAAGTATTGGTGGCAAAGCCAAACCGTATCACGCCTTCATAGGTCTTTTCGGAGGTGATGTAGAACTGAGCCAGACGGGTGAGAGATCCGATGACGAGCGGGAGCACGCCGGTGGCGAGAGGATCGAGCGTGCCCAGATGGCCAACCGAGCGCTGTTGGAGAATGCGGCGCATGCGGTTGACTACGTCGTGGGAGGTCCAACCGGAGGGCTTGTCGATGACGATGACGCCATTCATGGGGAATCGAGAAATTGGGCCATTTTGTGATCGGGCGATTTAGGTTTCAAAAAACAGTCAGGCTTCCGACTGAGAGCCGACGGCGATTCTTGTAAGATTACCGATTACCACGTTACCAGATTTCTTATGCTTCCTATTCGCGACGACCAGCCTCGGTATAGCACTCCGTTCGTGACCTGGTTTTTGATTGGGCTCAACGTAGTGATTTTTTTCTTCGAGTGGTCGCTGGATCCGCAGAGTCTGAACTCGCTGATTCATCAGTTCGGCGTGGTGCCGTATCATCTGGCCGTATTTTTGGGAGGCTCGCACCGGTATCCGCTGGCGGCGATCGTGGTTCCCCTCTTCACATCCCTTTTTCTGCACGGATCGTGGATGCATGTGATCGGCAATATGTGGTTTCTCTTTATTTTTGGGGACAATGTCGAGGACTACCTGGGACACTTCAAGTACCTGGTCTTTTACCTGCTCACCGGTGTAATCGCGATGGGAACGCATGTGGCGATGAATTTGCATTCGACTGCGCCTGCGGTTGGAGCGAGCGGAGCGATTGCCGGAGTGCTGGGGGCCTATTTCGTTCTGTATCCGAGGGCGCGGGTGCTGACGTGGTTCTTTATATTTGTGCTGTGGGTGCCCGCGTGGATCATCCTGGGATACTGGTTCGTCTTGAATTTTCTAAGCGGCACGGCAACTGCCTTGGCGGTGCAGCGGGGGAACATGGGGGGAGTGGCTTTCTGGGCGCACGTGGGCGGATTTGTCTCGGGGGCGCTGCTAGTGAAAGTTTTCGGCGAGCGACAGTTGCGCTATCCGTACGCCGTGGGATGAGCGAAAACAGCAAAGAAATTGCATAGGTCCTTCGCGCAGAAAACGCGCTCAGGATGACAAGAAGCATTTTTGCACGGACCGATGCGCTTCATTCTTAGAGCTGGTTATTTCTTGGGGCGCGACTCCGGGGGCACGAGGCCGGAGAGGCGATAGTAGACGACGAGCTGACCGTAGTGTTCGCCCGAATGCTCGATGAAACCGTAGGCCCAGTCGTAAACGCGCGCCTGTTGATGGGCGAAGGGATCGACGATCAGGTCGTTCATTCCACTATCGCCTTTGGCTTTAATGGCGGCTGCGCCGTCGGCGAAGGATTTCTTGACAAAGGCGACGACGTCGGCTTTGGTTTTGTACACGGAGCGGCTGGGGTTCTCATCCACTTTGGTTTTGTCTCCGCGGACGGCGTAGGTGAAGTAATAATTGGCGCCTGCGGCGTGGAGCAGTTGCTCGGCGAAGCTGCGCTGGGCGGGCGTGGGCTTGAAATCGTATTTGTCCTCGGGAAAATCTTCGGCCATGGCGATCAGCTTGCGGCCAATGTCGTTCCAGGAGTCGAGCACAACTTTCGAGGGACTGTCCGGCGGTTTCACTTCCTTCTTAGTGTCTTGTGCGTGGGCGGGGAAAGCGAGAATCGCTACAGAGAACATGACTGCGATCAGAAACGGCGCCTTTCTCATGGCTGGCTCCTGCGGAGAATTTGGACGCGCGTATCTTAGCTGGAAATTCGACACAAGTAAAACCTGAGTCAAAATCAAGGGCAAAGTCAAAGGCGACGGACAGGAGTGTCCGTCCCACACGGTTTACACAATCAGATTCCGTTGGGGCGCTGGCGGATCAGCGACAGGAACTCGGAGCGTGTTTCGTTCGAATCGCGGAAGCAGCCGAGCATGGAGGAAGTGACGGCGGCAGAATGTTGCTTCTCGACGCCGCGCATCATCATGCACAGGTGGCGGGCTTCGATGACCACGCCGACGCCTTGCGGCTCGATTACTTTCTGGATGGTTTCGGCGATCTGGGTGGTGAGGCGTTCCTGAATCTGCAGACGGCGGGAGAAGAGTTCGATGAGGCGCGGAACTTTGCTGAGGCCGATGACTTTGCCGTTGGGAATGTAGGCGACGTGCACTTTGCCGAAGAACGGCAGCATGTGGTGCTCGCACAGGCTGAACATTTCTATGTCCTTGACGATGACCATTTCATCGTAGGAGACGGTGAAGAGCGCGCCCTTGAGCAGGGCCTCGGCATCTTCGGTGTAGCCGCGGGTGAGAAACTGCATGGACTTGCGAACGCGCTCGGGAGTCTGCAGAAGGCCTTCGCGGTGCGGGTCTTCGCCCAAGCGGACGAGCATTTCCTGGACGAGGTCTTCAAAGCTGGCGCTGGTGAGGGTTTGCGATTCGGTTGTGGGTTTCATAGTGAGTCGATTTAGTAATTTGTTAATTTCTAATTTGTAAATTGAAAACAAAGTCAAAACGCTTTTCTTACCCGCAATATTCGAAGGAATTCATCATGGTCTCTTCTAAGCGTACTCTTTCCAGATGCGCGTGGAGGAAGCCACGCTGCACTATTTCGTAGATCTGCATGCAGAGATTTTCCGTGGTGGGCACTTTCTGGGCGAATTCTTTCACCATATTCAAATTCTCGTGATCGAAGCGCGCGAGCACTTCCCTTTCCATGAAACCGTCGAGATCGGTGAGGTTGCAGACCATACCGGTTTTTTGATCGACCTGGCCGCTAACGGTTAACTCGACGATGTAGTTATGTCCGTGACCATAGGGATTGTTGCACTTTCCGTAGGTCGTCTGATTCTCGGCGTCGGACATGGCTTCGCTGTGGAGGCGGTGCGAGGCGGAGAACAGGTAGCGGCGGGAGAGGTGAGCTTTCATATTATGAACCTCGTAATCCTCCGGCTCATGGTTCTCCGTAGAAGTCGACGAACAGATCTGGCGTCTCGTAAACCCGCACCCGGTGCAGCTTGGCATGTTCGAGCTTGGTGACCAGGCGCTGCCAGATGGCAATAGCGATGTTCTCCGTAGTGGGGATCTGGTGCAGGAATTCGGGGACCTCTTTGTTGAGGAAGCGATGGTCCATGGCGTCGAGGACTTCGCGGTGCATGACTTCTTTGAGTTGCTTGAGGTCGACAACGAAGCCGGAGCGGGGATCGACTTCTCCCTTTACCGTGACTTCCAATGTGTAGTTGTGGCCGTGGCCGTTGGGGTTGTTGCATTTTCCGAAGACACGGCGATTCTCTTCCGGAGTGAACTCCGGGTTGTGGTAGTAGTGCGAGGCGGCGAATTCAGCTTTGCGCGTGAGATAGACCATAGGAGAACAGTTGCCAGTGATCAGTGGCCAGTTGCCAGTAGGTGCGTTTCGTGCGAATACTCGCGGCCCTTCCAAGGGACATTGCCCTTTGCGTGCGCCCTGGCCGAGCGCAGCAAAAGATAGGAGAACAGAGGAAGGCCGAAGAGAGCGAGAAGGTTTGCGTCCCAGGGAAAATGGGCGCGGCGGATTCGCGCCAGAAAGAACGCGTACAAGATCACGGCCAGCGTGCCTGCCACGAGCGCGGGCCGCCAATGTCCGCGAAGAGCGATGGCGAGGGCGATCGCGGAGCCGGCGAGGATCAGGACGAATTCAAGGGCACGAAGCACAGCCAGGCGGAGCGGCGAGGGGAATAGGAGCGCGAGGTTCTTGGTCCAGCCTTCGCGGAGTTGGGCGAAGGTGCGATACATGCGAGTGCGGACGGCGTCGCCACCGAAGCGGAAGAATATTTTTCTGCCAGAGCGTTTCACTGCGCGGGCCAGGGCGACGTCTTCGAGCAGGTCGCCGGCGATGGAAGCGTGCCCGCCGACGGCATCATAGGCTGCGCGCGTGATCAGGATGTATTGGCCGTTGGCAGCCGCGGCGGGAGAAGCGGGATCGCTCACCTGCGACGGGCGAAAGGTTGCGGCCAGTTCGGCGAAGATCACCGGCATCACAGCTTTCTCCCAGAAGCTTTTTACAATTTGCTCCGGAGAGTAGGAGAGCATGGCGGCGCCGTAGCGGTGGGCCTCTGCGAGGCTGCGCGCGAGCGATCCGGGCAGATGAATGGTATCCGCGTCGGTGAAGAGCAGCCAATCGCCGTGAGCAGTCCTGGAGCCGGCGATGACAGCGTTATTTTTGCCAGTCCAGCCTGTGGGGAGCGGCCCGGGGTCGATGACGCGGACTCGCCGATCGCAGAACCCGGAGGCGATCTGGTGAGTGCGGTCGGTGGAATGGTCGTCGACCACGATGATTTCGAAGGCGACTCCGGCTTGCGTGACCAGAGATTCGAGGCACGCGCCGAGGCAGGCTTCTTCGTTGCGGGCCGGGATGATCACCGACACGGCGGGTTGACGGGTTGCTGTGTCTGTCGCAGGCATACGCCGAATCCATTATTATAGCGGGGTGCGACGCATCCTTTGGTTTTCCAGCATTGCTACCCTCGGTTTCATACTGCTTTCGCTTTCGGGCTGCTATAGCGGCACGAGGCCACCACGAATTGGCACAGCGGCGCCGGATTTCACAGTGCATGATGCGGACCGCACGGTGACGCTCAGCCAACTGAAGGGCCAGGTGGTGGTGCTGAATTTCTGGGCGACGTGGTGTCCGCCATGTATCGAGGAAATGCCGTCGCTGGTGCAGATGCAGCAGCGGATGAAGACCAAGGGCGTGACCGTGCTGGCGGTGAGCGTGGATGTGGATCAGGACAACTACCAGCGATTCCTGAAGGATCACAATGTGAATTTGCTTTCGGTGCGCGATGCTGACCAGAAAAGCAATGCGCTGTATGGGACATTCAAGTTTCCGGAAACTTATGTGATCGATCGCAATGGGGTGGTGCGGCGCAAGTTCATTGGGGCGGTGGATTGGACCGAGCCGGATGTGATCGAGTATTTGGGGAAACTATAGCGAGCAAATACCTCAGGGGCTGAAGCCCAGAATCAAACCTAGGATTTAATCGCAGCGCTGAAGCGCTGCGCCACCCAAAATCCTATCTTCAATCCAGTCAAAGTCGGCTCTTCAATTTACTCTAGGAAGCAAAAATTCAAGGGGGAACTCCGCGGCGAATCCATCACAGCTTTGCGTTCCGGAGACGCAATGCGTTGGTGATTACGGAAACGGAGCTGAAGCTCATGGCGGCGGCGGCGAAGATGGGGCTGAGCAGCAGGCCGAAAAAGGGATAGAGGACGCCGGCTGCGATGGGGACGCCGATCGCGTTATAGACGAAGGCGAAGAAAAGATTCTGGCGGATGTTGCGCATGGTGGCGCGGCTTAGATTGCGGGCGCGCAGAATTCCGGTGAGATCGCCTTTGACCAGCGTGATGCCGCCGCTCTCCATAGCGACGTCGGTGCCAGTGCCCATAGCGATGCCGACATCGGCTTGTGCGAGGGCGGGAGCGTCGTTGACGCCATCGCCCGCCATCGCGACGACTCTTCCCTGCCCTTGCAGTTTGCGGATGATTTCCAGCTTGCCTTCCGGCAAGACTTCGGCTTCGAATTCTTCGATGCCGAGAGTCTGGGCTAGATTTTCCGCAGTGGCGCGATTGTCGCCGGTGAGCATGACGACGCGGATGCCCTGATTCTTCAGATCGCGAATGGCATTGAGAGTGGTGGGCTTCAGCGGGTCGGCGACGGAAAGCGTGCGAATGAACTTGCCGTCAATGGCAACACAGAGCGTCGTGCCAACACCGGGGTTAGCTTCTCGGAAGTCAGTGTTCGCACGGACGAAGGCGCCCAGTTCGATCATGAGGGCGGCGTTCCCGACGGCGACTTCTTTGCCATCGACGGTTCCGGTAATTCCCTTCCCCGGAATATTTTTGAAATCTTGCGGCTGAGAAAGCGAGAGGCCTTGTTTTTCCGCAGCTTGGACGATTGCGCTGGCTAGAGGATGCTCGCTGGCGCGCTCCAGGCTGGCGGCGAGGCTAAGGGCCTCCGCGGTTTCGGCTTCATCGTGCGAGACAGTAACTCCGAGCAACTGCGGCTTGCCTTCGGTGAGCGTGCCGGTTTTGTCGACGACGAGGGTGTCGACTTTTTCCAGAATTTCCAGAGCTTCGGCGTTCTTGATGAGCACACCGGCACGCGCGCCGCGGCCGACGCCGACCATGATTGCCATGGGCGTGGCGAGTCCTAAGGCGCAGGGGCAGGCGATGATGAGCACGGCGACGGCGTTCACGAGGGCGTGCGCGAGGCGGGGTTGAGGACCGAAAAGCAGCCACGCGAAAAAAGTGATGACGGCGACGGCGACGACGATGGGGACGAACCATTTGGCGACGCGATCGGCGAGACGCTGAATGGGAGCGCGGCTGCGTTGCGCCTGACCGACGAGTTGCACGATGCGCGCCAGCAAAGTTTCAGTGCCTACGCGTTCGGCTCGCATGATGAACGAGCCAGCGCCGTTGATGGTGGCGCCGATCACTTTGCTCTCCGGCGATTTCTCCACGGGCTTGGATTCGCCGGTGATCATCGACTCGTCGATGGAACTGCGGCCTTCAAGGAGTACGCCGTCAACCGGGATTTTTTCTCCGGGGCGCACGCGCAGACGATCGCCAGGCTGCACTTGTGCGAGCGGAACATCTTGTTCGCTGCCGTCGGCTTTGAGCAGGCGCGCGGTGCGGGGACTGAGATCGAGGAGGGCGCGGATGGCGGCGCTGGTGCGACTGCGGGCGCGTAGTTCCATCACCTGGCCGAGGAGGACAAGTGTGGTAATGGCGGCGGCGGCTTCGAAGTAGACGTCGGGATAGCTGCCCATGACGCGCAGAGAATCGGGGAAAATCTGCGGCGCGAGCGTCGCGATCACGCTGTATCCGTAGGCGACGCCTGTGCCCATGCCGATCAGCGTGAACATATTGGGGCTGCGATTGACGAGCGAGGTCCAAAAACGCTGAAAGAATGGCCAACCCGCCCAGAGCACAACAGGAGTCGCCAACGCCAACTCGATCCAGGAGAGCGATCCCGATTCGGAAGGGCCTTGCACACCCAGACCCGGCATCATTTGGTACATGTCGATCAACATCAGAGGCACGGTCAGCGCGAGGCTGACCCAGAAGCGGCGCGTCATGTCGCGAAGCTCGGAATTGTCTTCGGTTGCCGCCGTGACCGTGCGCGGTTCAAGCGCCATACCACAGATGGGACAGGATCCGGGCCCGGGGCGAACGATCTCTGGATGCATGGGACAGGTGTATTCGGTGCGGGTGGAGGCGACGGGAACATCGGCTTCAAGCGCCATGCCGCACGACGGACAGGCTGCGGGCTTAGTCTCGCGAACCTCCGGGCACATGGGGCAAACGTAGGTCGTAGAGACCGGGGCTTGAGCAGCGCCGGGCTGAGGGTTCATTAATTGAACGGGCGTGGGAGGCGCGTGCTTGACTGCACCCAGCATCACTAATCCTGCTGCTCTTGCTGGCGGAGGGGCGCTCAGATATTTTTTCGGATCAGCCTGGAATTTTTCCACGCAAGGCGCGCAGCAGAAATAGTATTTCTTGCCACCGTGCTCGGAGACGTGTTTGGTCTTGGCGGGATCTACATTCATCCCACAAACGGGATCGCGCTCCAGAGTTGCGGGTTGATCGGATGGCTTGGTCGACATAGTTCCAGGTAAGGCTGTTCGATGGGCAATGCTTTATATTGGATTCAGCCCTAACCACTTGGGTGTCACTATCCTACGCTGAAGAGGACTCTTTCATGACGTATCTGGACGTTGTTTTCCGCTACGGCGCGGCGCCGGGCGAAACAGCATTGCGGGCGATCGACGGGATGCGCGAGGTGTATGGAATTCGGAGGGTCAGTTTCAACGAAGCGGGACGCACGGTGCGGGTGGAGTACGATGCCTCGCGCCTGAAGGTAGACGCGGTGGCGCGACTGCTGCGCCAAGCCGGGGTCGACGTGAGAGAACAACTGGCGCTAGCCTAAGAAATGGGGGGAGGGCCAACGCTTCTTTGTTGCTTGGTAATGCAAGGGGCGCCCAAGAGAACCTCTGGCCGAAGTCATCCTTGGAACGCCCCGTTGCGCGCCACTTCGTCTGTTGGTCTTATATGCACATGTCGTGCCGTTCCGTAAGCTACTCAAAATACTGGCGCCGCGCTGTGGAGGGTTTGTAGGAATTGCTCTGGGCGTGGGAAAGATTTACTTTTAGGTGGGAACGAGTTGCAATGGCGCGACCGAAGGCTGGTTGAAAAGGCCGGTTATAGGCTTCGAGGGTTGTACAGCGAACACCTTAGATAAGTCGACGAGAAAGCTTTCTGAAGCTATCCGAGGAGCTCGGATCGTGCGCGGAATCAAGACAGCTTAAGGAGATGAGGGACCGTGCGTTCTTTTTGGGGGCGGAACTTTTCAGCCATGGGCAAGTTTCCGTTATAATTTCTGAGCACGTTCACTAGCCCACCACAAACCTGCGCCCTTAGCTCAGCTGGATAGAGCGTCTGGCTACGAACCAGAAGGTCGGGAGTTCGAATCTCTCAGGGCGCACCAGATTCCTTCCGATCCTTCGCCTAAAACCGGCTCAGGATTTCGGCTGCGGGCTCGCGCTTCGCTCACGCCCGCAAAGCGCCTCAAGTTCGAATCTCTCAGGGCGCACCACATTCCTTCCGATCCTTCGCCTAAAACCGGCTCAGGATTTCGGCTGCGGGCTCGCGCTTCGCTCACGCCCGCAAAGCGCCTCGAGTTCGAATCTCTCAGGGCGCACCCGTTCCTTCTGATCCTTCACCTAAAACCGGCTCAGGATTTCGGCTGCGGGCTCCCGCTCCGCTCACGCCCGCAAGGCGCCTCAAGTTCGAATCTCTCAGGGCGCACCACCATTATCGTCGTCGGTGCTATCCGAGGTCAGCGGCCGGAGTGAACTCCGCAAATGTTCTTTCATCGTATTGGCGGCCGGAGCATCTCAGACTTGGAGCGGAGTATTCATGCCGACGGTATCTCGCGTTGGCGCAAGATGAACTCAAACCAAGAAATGAACTCAAACTTTACGATAGAAATTTGGAGGTCAATATGAGCAGCAAGCAAGAAGTTTCTGCGAGTATGGCGGGAAATGTTTCGTTGGGCGGAAAGGTTTCCGTGCATCGCCTCGGCTTCGGAGCCATGCGCCTGACCGGCGATGGAATCTGGGGTGCGCCAAAAGACAAGAAGGCAGCCTTGGCGGTGCTGCGGCGGGCGGTTGAGCTGGGCGTCAACTTTATCGATACGGCCGATTCGTACGGACCTGGCGTCAGCGAAGAATTGATCGCGGAGGCGTTGTCTCCGTATCCCAAGGATCTAGTGATTGCCACGAAGGGTGGATGGAACCGGCCGGGGCCCAATCAATGGACGCACGACGCGTCGCCGGCTCATTTGCGCCAGGCGATTGAAGGCAGTCTGAAGCGGCTCGGCGTGGATCGCATCGGGGTTTACCAACTACACGCGCCCGATCCGGTGACGCCTTTCGAAGCGTCGGTGGAGACGCTGGCTGAGTTGCAGAAAGAGGGGAAGATTTATTTGGTGGGGCTCTCGAACGTTACGCAGGAACACATTGAGCGAGCGCGCAAGATTGTGCCCATCGTCTCGGTGCAGAACCGCTATAGCTTTGCGGATCGCGAATGGGACTATGTGGTGGACTATTGCGAGCGAAATGGAATTGCGTTCATCCCATGGTTCCCGCTGGGAGCGGGCAAAGCGGCCGGCGAAGTTCTGAATCGCGTGGCGAAAGTAGAACAGAAAAAGCCGCTGCAGGTCGCACTCGCCTGGTTGCTGCAACGTTCGCCCGTCATGTTGCCGATACCGGGAACGTCCTCGGTGGAGCATCTGGAGGAGAATATCGGAGCAGCGTCCTTGCGTTTAACAAAAGCGGAGTATGAAGAGCTTTCCGACGCTCCCCGATTGGCGGCGTAGCGGGAATGAAATTTTGCTAGCCCAGCCACTGCGGATTCTGGCCGGTGCCAGTTGAGGTGGTGGCTGGTTTTATGGCGCTCGTATTCGCGAGATTTAGTTCGCGCGTGCGCTTACCACTCCGTCGGCGGAGGCCGCTCCCCTGCGGGTTACGGTACTTCGGTGTGTAGTGGAGAGCCGGGCGGATTTCTATGAACTGGGTTTTCTGCTAGTCTTAATCCTACCCTGTTGTTTCTGTCAAAGCTGTGTCAGTCATCCGCCGGAGCGAATCTCCGGAGCTCGGGTTCAGACGAACGATGCCCAAAGTTATCGAACAGGAAGTCTCTGTACTTTCTTCATCGAAGGACGGACTGGTTTACCTCACGCCCAACGATTGGACGCTGGTGGCCGACAAGGCTACCCGGGTCAGCTTCCCAAAAGGGCAAACGCTGATCCATAAGGGCAAGAGATCAAACGGCGTCTATCTGCTGCTAAAGGGGACGGCCCGAGTGCAGATTCCGCCGCGCACCACGGCTCCGGAGATCAGGCCGGGCGAGATTTGCGGCGAGATGTCGTTTCTGGAAGACATGCCCGCGAGCGCGAACGTGGTCGCGCATGAAGATGTAGAGGCCTACCATCTGGACCGTCCGGCCCTCGAAAGTTTATTCGAGCTTTTTCCCCATCTCGCGTCGCGCTTTTACCGGTCGTTGGCCTTCAATCTTTCCCGCCGATTGCGGGAGATGATCGAGCCCAGCGCGATCCGCGAGGACGTTTCAATTCCAAGAAAAAAAATCTAAGAGCGCTCCGCAACTCATTTAGGGGTTCCGGAGCGCCCGAACAGCCCTTTCCAAGAGCTGCTCGCAGCCACAATATCCGGATAAAGTCCGATCGTGAATTCCACCGCAGCGCTATTGGCATGGCACGGCCCCCCTAAGGTTTCTGCTGTACCTTGCTGATTCCTGATGTGATCGACACTCGCCTCGAAGCGATGTCCGTGCGGCAAGGATGAACGCAAGAGGGAGTACTTAGTGTGCAGCGCTTTGCAACTTCAAATGGGAACTCGAGACGCGCGTGATCAGCAAGCCTTTCGTAATCAGTCGCTTACAGTTAGCGTGAGTTTGGCAGGCAGGTTGCACTGTTTGAGGCCGGAGAGTTAGGTCTCTCCCCCAACGGAGGCGCGGGCCTCCAATTGAAAGACTCACGGTTCTCTAACAGGTTCAGGAGGAAGACAGTTATGAAGCGGATCATGTTGATGGCTCTCCTTGCTCTGGCTTTGCCCTTAGCGGCGTTTGCCGATAATTCGGTGGACTTCACCAATAGTGGTGGCATGCTTACTGGCAGTTCTTCAGGTTTGACGCTGGGCAGTTCTGAGCTGATTGCGGTTAACGGCTTCGGTGGAGGGGGGTTGGTCACCGGCGCTTTGGGCACCATGAACTTTTCGACAGGCAGCATGATGAGCGGCAGCTTGGCAATGGGTGCTGTCTTCAATGGTGGAGGCAGCTTTGATATCACCGGCAACGGCAGCCTTGGCCTTCCTAGCGGCGCGATTTTCACGGGTTCGTTTACCGGCCCGGTGACCTGGACGATGATTACCTTGGCCAATGGCACTCACGACTACACCTTGACTGGATCCGTCTCGGGCACCTGGTATAACGGGAAGACGGCGAACGGCGCCACCGTTCAATTGACTATCAATACGGGCAAGGGTTTCTTCAATGGACGGAAGAGAATCTCCAGCGGCGACTCCAACATTGTGACGACTGTTCCTGAGCCGGGCACCTTGGGTTTGCTTGGGACCGGTTTAATTGGACTGGCTGGAGCGTTGCACCGAAAGCTGAGAGTCTGAGTTGTTTCTGAATCCGCCTCTCAAGAGCCTCGCGTCCCGCGGGGCTTTTGCTTTTGTGACTCGCTCTGGCGTAGCTGGCGAATTCTCGCTAGCGGATCTTTCAAATTACCCCAGTAACCTGCAGGAGGGGATTACCGTTGACGCCTAGCGTACCCCGTCCTTACATTCGCCACAGGGGGTCGTATGAAAGATATCCATGAAGTGTTGCGGCAGAAGCAGACCAAGTATGCCCAACTGGGGAAACAGATTGAGATGCTCCAGCAGGCGGCGGAGAAACTCCGCGAGGTGGCTCCCTTGCTGGCAGAAAATGATGACGACGATAACGCGGTCCTGATGGAAGTCGACGAGGCTTTGTCCAGCACTGAGGCTGCGAGCTCAAAGGCAGCCGCGGCAGGCTCGGGGGCGGGCTCCAAAGCAGCTCGACCCGCGGCACCGCGGTGGCCATAGTCTCGCCTACTAGGCGGGGATTCCAGTTATGACCCTTCTGGCATTGCTGATTTCTACAGACGATTCCGCAGCCGAGATCCTGGGCCGGGTGCTTCCGGCCTCAGGCATCGCGGTGGAGCGTTTCAGCGATCTGGCGAGTGCCATGGCCCGGCTTCAGCAGCAGCGCTTCGACGCGCTGGTGCTCGATTACGAAGACGCGCCGGCGGCAGCGGAGATTTTCGAAGAGGGCCGCAGGCTGAATTCTGGAAGCGCCCCGGTAACGGTAGCGCTGGTCGCAGAGCGCGCCAAAGCCCGCGATATTCTGAGTGGCGGAGCGCACTTCGTTCTCTATAAGCCGCTCTCGGACGAAAGCGCCAGAGCCGGCCTGCGCGCGGTCAGCGCGCTGTTGAATCGCGAACGGCGCCGCGCTTACCGCGTGCCCGTGCAAGCTCCAGTAGAACTTAGCCTGCCCGATACTCGCAAAGCGGAGGGGATTCTTCTGGATCTCAGCGAGACGGGAATGGATGTTCTGACGGCTGAACCTCAGGTTCCGGGCGCCCTGATTAATTTCCGTTTCGCACTGCCTGACGGTTCCCTTGAAATAGAAGCTCACGGGCAGGTGGCATGGGCGAAGCCCAACGGGCAAACCGGAGTTCACTTCCTGGATTTAGAGGAATCGATCAAGACACAGATGCGAACCTGGCTGCAGGCGGCTGCAGCGGCGCACGGTGCAGGTCAGGAAGAAACAGTTCCTCACTGCAAGCTCACGGACTTGAGCCTGGGCGGATGCTACGTTGAAACCGACTCGCCGTTTCCTGAACATTCCCTGGTGGACCTTTGCCTCAAAACCGATGAGCTGGCGGTGCATACGGAAGGAATGGTGCGAGTGGCGCATCCGGGTCACGGCATGGGCGTAGAGTTCCCTTCCCGCACTCCGGAGCAGCGGGCACAGGTGGGCAATCTCATCAGCTTCCTGCGCGGGTGTCCGGAATCGATGCTGGAGATGAGCGTTTCTCCGCGGGCACTGACCGCCGATTTGAGCCAATTTGAGTGCGCTCCAGACGCGGCGGGCGAGGCTGCGCAGGAAGAACTGGACGATCCCCTGCTTGAACTGTTGCTTCACGCCACCACAATGCAGCAGGATGATTTTCTCGAGGAACTTCGCCGCCAGCGTTCGGGAGAGAGTGTCGCCACCTAATTAACGTCGCGGTCCTTGGTTCACTGGTTTTGTGATGTGGTCCCTCCCGAAATTCCTTCCATAAGCAAACAACAGCCTCTCGCGGCTATTGACTGGCAGAGTTGCAGGGAAATACCAGAAGGCAGGACAGAAGCAGGCAGCGAGGACAGCGGAGTGCGCGAGAGGCCTGCGGCGGAACGTTTCCGGAGGCGAAGGATCCGACACCCCGTCTCTGGTACGGATCCTTCAATTCTCCGTGGTCTGTTCCACCCCTATGCGTGTTACCGTAGCCGATCCCTGTTGCGCCGTGGTTTCAGCAATATTAAATCTGGATGAATTAAGGATTGCCGCGAACCGGCAGGCGCACGGCGATCGGGATCTCGCGCCGCCGTGCGTGGTTATAGCCGTTGTGCGAACATGTACATCGTCAGCAGGAAGTCTGGACGCGGAGCCGGGTGGGAACGAAACTGTCGGCAATCACGAAATCGGGTCAGGCTGGTACAGTCCGCGGGGCGCGCGGGAGCCTGATCTGGGGACCGTTGGCATCGATTGCGGCGGCGGCTTTTGCGGCAGAGGTCCCCTTCTTTTTTCTGGGGACGCCTTCCGGACACGATGTGGAATTTCATTTGTACTCGTGGCTGGAAGTTCTCTCGCAGTGGAAACATGGGATCGCCTATCCGCGCTGGGCGGCCTTGGCGCACTTCGCCTACGGCGAGCCTCGTTTTATCTTCTATCCTCCGGCCTCGTGGACTTTGGGAGCGCTGCTGAGTGCAATCTTTCCTTGGGTAGTAGTTTCCGACATTTACGTTTGGCTCGTGCTGGTGGCTGCGGGCGCCTCGATGTTTCTGCTGGCGCGGCAGTGGCTGGACCGCCGCGACGCAACTTTCGCGGCCGTGTTGTATGCCGTCAATCCTTATCATCTGGTGATCGTATACTGGCGCAGCGCGTTTGCGGAATTGCTGGCTAGTTGTTTGCTACCCTTGCTGCTGTTACTGCTCTTGCGGACCGAGGAAAAAGGTCGGCGCGCACCTATTTTCCTGGCTTTCATTTTGGCCGGCTCATGGCTGATCAACGCGCCTGCCGCCGTGATGGTTCATTATTCTCTGGCGCTTCTGATCGTAGTGATCGCGTGGCTGCGGCGCTCGCCGCGGGTTCTGCTGGAAGGATTATTCGCTGTAGCTCTTGGCGCGGCGCTCGCTGCCTTTTATTTGCTGCCGGCCGTCTACGAACAGAAGTGGGTCAACATTGCGCAGGCGGTTTCCGCCGGCTCGCGGCCGCTGGATAATTTTCTTTTCACACACACGACCGACGCAGATCATGACGCTTTCAACCGCGTAATTTCTTGGGTCGCGATGGCCGAGATTGCCGTGACAATTTCGGCGGCCTGGGCGGCGCGCCGCTGGCGAAGCCCCAGTTCAGAGCCTAGTTCAGAGTCTGGTTCAGAGCCTAGTTCGGAGCTCTGGTATTTGCTGGCAGTCTGGGCCGCAGTGTGTGTATTGCTCATGCTGTCGATCTCGAATCCAGTATGGAACGTCCTGCCCAAGCTGCGGTTTATGCAGTTTCCCTGGCGCTGGATGCTGTGCCTGGGCATTCCGTTGACCATGCTTACGACGCTGGGGGTGCGGAGATGGTGGATGCGCGCCGCGCTCTATTGCGCAATGCTGGCCGTGATCGCGTTCGGCTGGCAACACTTTCAGGCGCCCTGGTGGGACACGATGGCCGATCTGCGCGAGATGCAGGAGAATATGGCTACCGGCGCGGGATACGAGGGTGTCGACGAATATACGCCCATCGGGGCTGATCCCTCGGCTGTGGATAAGGATGCTCGCCGCGTGACCGTGGATGGGCCCGCGCACGCGGCAATTCGCGTCGCGGACTGGAGCGCGGAGCGCAAGCAATTCACGGCAGAGATGTCCGCGCCGGATGAGCTGGCATTGCACTTATTCAACTATCCGGCTTGGCGCGTGCAAGTGAATGGACGAGAAGTGCAGGCCAGTTCGCGCGAGGGAACGGGGCAGATGCTGATCCCGGTGGAAGCGGGGGAGAATCGGGTGCAGGTTATTTTCGTTCGTACCTGGGATCGCACGGTTGGCGCGTGGATCTCACTGCTCGCGGTTATTTTGGCGATCTGGCTGCTGTGGCAAAAACGTGTAGCTTCATCGATCGCCTGATCAACCTCCCGAAATTCAGAATGCGAAGAATACTGATTGCAACTTCGAATCCGGGCAAGCTGCGCGACTTTGCGGGCGCCGCCGCGCGGCACGGAGTTGAAATCGCTGGCGTGCCTGGCTTCTCTTCCCTGCCCTCGGTTGTGGAAGATGGCGAGACGTTCGAAGCCAATGCGCGGAAAAAGGCGGAAGAATACAGCCTTCACGTTCCGGGAGAAATTGTGGTTGCCGACGACTCGGGGCTGGAGATTGACGCGCTGAACGGCGCGCCGGGCGTGCACTCCGCGCGCTATGCCGCGCCCGATCTGCAAAACAAAGAGCCACACGAGGCGGATGCGAACACGGATGACGAAGCCAACAATGCGCGGGTTCTGCGCGAACTGAAGAATGTTGCAGACGCCAAACGCACTGGTAGATTTGTATGCGTACTGGCGGCGGCCCGTGATGGCAAAACACTGGCGATTTTTCGTGGGGCGGCCGAGGGGATCATCCTCGATGCGGCGCGCGGCACGAATGGGTTCGGCTACGATCCGCTGTTTTATTTTCCGCAGATTGGGAAAACATTCGCGGAGCTGACGGCAGAAGAGAAATCAAAGTACAGCCACCGCGGTGCGGCCTTTCGACAGTTCCTGGATTGGTATCAGGCGATCGTGGGCTGACGACCGGCAACGGTAGTGGCCACTTTCATTTCGCTTACAATTTCACCAAAAGTTATCTTACACTCCACACGTTGCCAGCTATGACCCTGGTGTAACAGACCGGCTGCGGAGCGTAGATGATTTGGTAGCCCTCTGGGAGGCCTACGAGCAGCGGAGGGTGGAAAGAGCGGCGTGAACGCTAGAATCGTGATTTAAGTGGCGCGCGAACTATTCATACTCTTTTTTTGTGCGACGACCGCCTTCCTCCTTGGGAACGGTTACTACAAATCCTTTCGCAGTGGTGTCCTTACTACAATCAAGGGCCGCCGCACCTCTCGCCGGGACAAGGAACCGATCAGCTACTGGATTGGCATGGCCATAGGGATTTTCGCATTTCTCGTCATGGTATCCGCGACTGTGGTTATGGCGTTCCTGGTATGCGTGGGCTTATCCGGGACTTCAAAGTAGCCTGCCACCCCGGCACCTACTTTCTTGACTTCGCTTCTCCCTTCCCCCGATAATGAAAAGTTATTTTGTCGTCACCGAACGAACCAGTACACAACCGGTAGATGAATCAGGAATCATAAGGAGCGATTCGTGGCTTCAGCGGCCAGTTCCAGTGCTCCCGTTATCGCGAAGGGCGCAGTGCACGGCGTGGCTCCGTTACGCGCCGGGCAGGGTACCACGTTTCTGTTGCGCCGGCTGCATTCTCTCTCGGGCATCGTGCCCGTGGGCGCCTTCCTTTTCGAACATATTCTGATTTCCAACTCCACCGCAATCACCGGGCCTGACGCCTATGCGCGACAAGTCAGCTTTCTGGCGAATCTGCCACTGGTGTTCTTCCTCGAGTTATTTGGGATCTGGCTACCGATCGCGTTCCACGCGCTATACGGCTTTTATATCTGGTACCGGGGCGATGGAAATACGATGGAGTATCCCTGGAGCGGAAACTGGATGTACACGGCGCAGCGCTGGACCGGCGGCATCGCCTTTGCGTACATCCTTTGGCACACCTGGACGATGCGTTTTACGGGCACGGACCTTCACGCCTATCCCAACGCTTCTTTCGGCAAAGTGCAGGCGGAATTGATGAACCCCGTGCTGCTCGCGTTTTATATCGTCGGGCTGATCGCGGCGTGCTGGCATTTTTGCTATGGAATCTGGCTCTTCGCCGCCAAGTGGGGAATCACCTCGGGCGAGAAGGCGCGGCAAAGATTTCTGGCGGTCTGCCTGACATTGTTTGCACTCATGACGTTGGTCGGGCTCGTGAGTCTCTATACGTTCCGAGAACGCTTCCCGCAAGCGACCGCCGAACCTGGAACATCGGCAATGCAGTCAAGTCCCGCGGCTCAGCCGAATAACCGAGCATCAGCTTACGGAAAGCCGGTGGAGTGAAGATGGCAGCTCCGAAAATTATTGTTATTGGCGGCGGCCTCGCCGGTCTCTCTGCGGTCATCAAGATCGCCGAGATGGGCGCGAGTGTCGACCTGTTTTCGATTGTCCCGGTGAAGCGTTCACACTCGGTGTGCGCGCAGGGCGGCATCAACGCGGCGAAGAACCTGAAGGGCGAAGGCGATTCAACCTGGATTCACTTCGACGACACCGTGTATGGCGGGGATTTTCTGGCGAACCAGCCGCCTGTCAAAGATATGTGCGAGGCCGCGCCGGGCATCATCGACCTGCTCGACCGCATGGGTGTTCCGTTTAACCGCACGCCCGAAGGATTGCTCGACTTTCGCCGCTTCGGCGGAACTTTGTATAACCGTACGGCGTTTGCCGGTGCAACGACTGGCCAGCAACTTCTTTATGCGCTCGACGAACAGGTGCGCCGCTACGAAGCGGAAGGTAAGGTGAAGAAGTACGAGCACTGGGAATTTCTATCGGCGGTGCTCGATGGAAGCCGCGTCTGCCGCGGCATCTGCGCCATGGATTTGCGCAGCATGGAAGTCCGTACCTTTCCGGCCGACGCGATCGTGATTGCCACCGGAGGGAACGGCGCGATTTTCGGCAAGTCGACGAATTCCGTGGTTTGTACCGGCTCGGCGCAATCTGCGCTCTACCAGCAAGGCTGCTACTACGCCAACGGCGAATTCATACAGGTGCATCCCACCTGCATTCCCGGCAATGACAAGCTGCGTCTCATGTCGGAATCGGCGCGCGGCGAGGGTGGGCGGGTGTGGGTTCCCAAGACTGCCGGAGACAAGCGCGATCCGAAATCGATCCCGCAGAGCGAGCGCTGGTATTTCCTCGAAGAGTGGTACCCCAAGTACGGGAACCTGGTGCCACGCGACATTGCGACGCGAGCCATTTTTGAGGTCGTGTTCGAGCATAACCTTGGCATCGATGGCAAGCCGATGGTCTACCTCGACCTGACGCACATCGACCGCAAGATTCTCGACCGCAAGCTGGAAGGGATTCTCGAAATCTACGAAAAGTTTGTGGGTGACGATCCGCGCGACACGCCCATGAAGATTTTCCCCGGGATGCACTACACCATGGGCGGGTTGTGGGTGGACTTCAAGCAGGCGACCAATATTCCAGGCATTTTCGCCGCGGGCGAGTGCGAGTATCAATATCACGGAGCGAACCGGCTGGGCGCGAACTCGCTCGTCTCCTGCATCTACGGCGGAGGCATCGCCGGGCCCAACGCGGTAAAGTATGCGCGTGGGTTGCAACCGCTTTCCGATGGCAACGCATTTTTCGACGCCGAAAAGAAAAAACAGGAAGAGAGCAATTCCCTCCTCATGAACAATGCGGGCACGGAAAATCCGTTCCGGCTGTGGCAGGAGCTTGGGGAGCTGATGACCAAGGATTGCACCGTCATCCGCTACAACAAGAATTTGCAGCAGACGGATGCGAAGCTGGTGGAGTTGCTGGAACGCTTCCGCAAGGTGAATTTGAGCGACCGCACGCAGTGGGCGAATACCAGCGTGGTTTTCACTCGCCAGCTTTACAACATGCTGCAATTGGCGAGAGTGATTGCCCAGGGCGCGCGGTTGCGTGACGAATCGCGCGGGGCGCATTACAAACCGGACTTCCCTGACCGCGACGACAAGAATTTCCTGAAGACGACGAAGGCGTATTTCGCGCCGGATGCGGATGAGCCGAAATTTGAGTTCGAGCCGGTAGATGTTTCGCTGATTCCGCCGCGGCCAAGGAAGTATGACGCGGCGAAGTGATTGTTATGTTTGACGAGATTCCAGTGCCGAGTAAGGAGCGCGCGTCACGTAAACAGGCATGGTTTTGGATAGGACTATCCGTCCTGTGGCTCGCGATCGGCGCTGATAAAATCGCAAGGCACCGGAACTTTGGAGGGGCGACCGTTCTGGCGTGGACTTTCTGCCTGTTGATATGGAGCTGGCGACTCGTGGCCTCCTACCGAGACGATGCTCAACAAAAGCAAATTGAGAAATTGAATGCCCAATAAATCCGTCATCATCAAAATCAAGCGGCAGAACAATCCGACTGCCAAGTCGTATTGGGAAGAGTTCGAACTCGCCTGGCATCCGGGGATGAACGTGATCTCCTCGCTGATGGAAATCGCGGCCAACCCCGTCACGCGCGACGGCAAAGCGACCACGCCCATCACCTACGATTCCAATTGCCTGGAGGAAGTCTGCGGCTCCTGCGCTATGCTCATCAATGGACGCGCGCGCATGGCCTGCTCCGCGCTGATCGATAATCTCGAACAGCCGGTCAAGCTCGAGCCGTTTTCCAAGTTTCCCATCGTGCGTGATCTGGCCACCGATCGCAGTGTGATTTTCGAAAATCTCAAAGCCGTCAAAGCGTGGGTTCCGATCGATGGCACTTACGACCTCGGCCCCGGACCGCGCATGACGGCGGAAGAGCAAGAGATCGCGTATCCCATTTCGCGCTGCATCTCCTGCACCTGCTGCATGGAGGCTTGCCCGCAGTTCAATGAAGATACCGGCTTCGTGGGAGCGGCTACCATCGCGCAAGTGCGGCTCTTCAACACACACCCCACCGGCAAGGCGCTGGAGCGCGAGCGTTTGGCCGCGCTGATGGGCGACGGCGGCATACAGGAATGCGGCTACGCGCAGAACTGCGTGGAAGTGTGCCCCAAGGATATCCCGCTGACCCGCTCGATTTCCGAGGTAGGCGGCGCGGTCATGAAACAGGCCATCGGTGACCTTTTCCGGCGCTGATTTTTGTCACTCCTCCACAACAGAGCATAGCCGTTCTGTATCTAATTGACGCTAACTGGCAGCTGCCAGAGCACATGAGCCGGCCGCAATGGGCCGCCGGATATGGCGTTCCGCGTGCTCCTATTTATGAGGAAGGGTTGCGCAGCCGGAGCAGAGTAACCAGAGGTAACCGCGCCGGAATGCAGCTCCTGTAACTCTGGTAACAGTTACTTTGCGGTCGATGGTTGGGCGACTTGACAGCATGGCTTAGAATGTCCGGACAGTTGCAGGAGAAGTCCTGCGGCCGGCTACGAGACTGATTCTTGAGATCAAGACTACAGCGCCACGTTATCGTGCTCTTCTTTCTGGCTTGCGCGTGCAGCCCGCTCTATGCGGCGACTGCGACGACGCTGCACAAGCCGGTTCATCGTTCGCGCCGGCACCGGCTGCACTGGACGCTGTGGAATCCGATGTTCCGTCCGTCGCACGAATCTCTTTTGCTGCAGAATGCGGAAGTCGACCGGCTGGAATTGCCACGAATTCAGGACGACGACGAACTGGAGGCCCTGAAGGCGAGCGGAGCGCTGCAACCCATTATTGCCGGCGATTCGCTACGCTTCGATCCCCGGCTCGACCCTTCGCGCCGGTACTGCCGTCCCTGGACTCGCGACTTTGTGCAGGATGTTGCCCAGGCTTACTACAACCGTTTTCACCAACAGATTCAGGTGAACTCAGCGGTGCGCACGGTGAAGGTTCAGAAAAAACTTCGCCGGCACAATCGCAATGCAGCTCCGGCCGAGGGCGATACCGCGTCTTCGCATCTGGCTGGCCTCACCGTCGACTTGCAACGCCGCGGCATGACCCAGGAGCAGATTCACTGGATGGAGCATTACCTCTTCTACATGAAGGCCCTCGGCCTGGTTGAGCCCGAGGAAGAGCGACGGCAGTGGGTGTTCCACATCATGGTTTCGGGCCGCTATGCGGATTGGCGCGAGACGCAGGATATCGTCCCCATGGAGCGGCCAGAACCCGCTACCCTTACCGCCAGCAGCGCCGAGTAATCACGCCGTATATTGCGCTTCGCCGTTGCCGAACGACCAGTTCTCCCACGCAACTTCCACCAGGTTGATCATCAAGTCTTGCGGCCGCAGCCCGGGATTTTCTTGCAGGATCTCCGCCATGCGCTTCATCAGCTTGCGCTTCTGCGCCAGCTTTCGTCCGGTCGATAAGGTGATTTGAACCATGACAATGTCTTCTGAGCGTTGTATTCCGAGATAGGTGGGATCGTAAATCAGACCGCCAGCTGCGTGCTCGGTAATAATCTGGAAGCGATCCTGCACCGGCGCGTCTACACCTTCCACAAGCGCCCGGTGCACTCCATCTGCCAGAGCCTTCTTATATTCTTCGGACTTGCCTTCGCGTAAAGAAATTCGAACTAGCGGCATTCCTGCCTCCGTTGGATTGAGACGTCAAGCGACTCTAGCGAATGGATGAATCTTTCGCTCAGTGCGATTCAAACGCGGGAGTGTTTTAATGAGTGGATGATCGTCCTCATGGCGGGCCTTCCCGGCACCGGCAAAACTACACTAGCCCGCGAACTCGCCGCGCGCACTGGTGGGCGCGTGCTTAGCAAAGACGAGATCCGCCACGCGCTTTTCATGCCGGAAGAAGTCGAGTACTCGTCGCGGCAGGATGATTTTTGTCTGCAGATCATGCTGCAAACTGCGGGCCAGTTGCTCGAACGGAATCCCAATCGGATCATCTTTCTGGATGGCCGGCCGTTCTCGCGGCGCTATCAGATCGAGAACGTATTGAAGGCCGCGGCTTCCCTGCACCAAAGCTGGCGCATCGTCGAGTGCGTCTGCACGGAAGAAATCTGCAGGAAGCGTCTAGAGGATCAATCGGCTTCGGGCACGCATCCTGCGGGAAATCGCGACTTCCGCCTTTATCTCGAAGTGAAATCGCGCTTCGAAGCCATCACTTTACCGAAGACCGTGATCGATACCAGCCATCCGCTGGAAGCCTGTATCGAGCAGGCGCTGGCGGTTCTCAGTTGAATGGGTTGGTCTCATCGCGCTCGCGCCTATACAATCGTGCTCGCATCCATCGATCTTGTCCCAACACACGAAACTATGACTCGCTTACGCATTCTCTTACTCTCTTGCCTGCTGCTTCTTGCCGCGTCGGCTACCGCTCAGTCTTTGAGCCCATCCGGCCCTACAGTCAGCGCCCGGGCGCGCGCGATTCAGGAATCGGCCATCGTCGTCGATACGCATGCCGACACGCCGCAGCGATTTCTGGATGAAGGCTTCGACATCGGCTCGACTGATCCGAATGACGTTGGCCATATCAGCCTGGACAAAGCCCGGCGCGGCAATCTGGGTGCGGAGTTCTTCTCTATATGGGTCGATCCCGAAACTAACCAAGGCCACTTTGCGCAGCATACGTTTGATCTGATCGATTCCGTTTACGAGCAGGCGGCGCATCATCCAGACCGAATGGTGATGGCTTTTTCGGTCGCCGATATCGAGCGCGCGCATCACGAACACAAACTGGCCGCGCTGATGGGCATCGAGGGCGGCCACTCGATTGAGAACGACATGCACCTGCTGCGCGACTACTACCGCCTCGGTGTGCGTTACATGACTCTTTCGTGGTCGAACACCAACGAATGGGCCGACTCCTCCGGCGACATCAACGACACCAAAATTCAGCATCACAACGGCCTGACTGATTTTGGGAAGCAGGTTGTGCTGGAGATGAACCGGCTCGGCATGATGGTCGATATTTCCCATGTAGCCGACAAAACATTCTGGGACACGATCGCGATCACGAAAGCTCCGGTGATTGCCTCGCACTCCTCAGCCCGCGCCCTGGTCGATGCGCCCAGAAATATGACGGACGACATGCTGCGAGGGGTAGCCAAGAATGGCGGCGTGGTGCAGGTCAACTTCTTCTCGGGCTTCGTCGATGAGGACTATCGCAAAGCAATGCTGGCTCAGGAGAAAGATCAGGCGGCCGCGATTCAGAAGTATGTCGACTCGTTGAAGGCGGAGGGCAAGCCCATCAACTACATTGAAATCGATCGCATGGAGCGCGAGTGGACGGCGAAAATTCCGCGTCCGCCCTTCAACTCGCTGATCGACCACATCGACCACATCGCGAAAGTTGCGGGAGTGGATCACGTGGGCCTGGGCTCTGACTTCGACGGTGTGAGCGGTGCCACGCCTCAAGGCATGGACTCCGCCGCTGACCTGCCAAAGATCACGCAGGCGCTGCTGGATCGCGGCTACAGCGCTGACGACATCAAGAAAATTCTCGGCGGCAACCTGCTCCGCGTTTTTCGCCAGGTCGAGGCAGTGAGCCGCGAAATGCAGGCTCACCCAAATTGAGTTTCAGCTGTCGTACAATATCGGGTCGCATTCAAACTATTTTGATTCCTAGGTAAGGAGTTCTTATGCGTAGCATACTTGCAATTGTGACCTTGTGTTTCTTGGCAGCGATGGCGAGCTGGGCGCAAGACTCGTCCAGCACGCAAGCGGCTCCCACCAAACCAGCGGTCAAGCCTGCAACTCATCCTGCTGCCCATGCTGCGGCAACGGGCGAGCCTACGGCCGTCATTGAAACCAGCGTCGGGAATATGACTTGCACCCTGTTTCCGGATAAGGCGCCGATTGGCGTGCAGAATTTTATCGGCCTCGCGACCGGCACGAAAGATTGGAAGACGGTCAAGGGGGTTACCAAGCATGGCGTGCCGCTCTACGACGGGACCATTTTTCACCGTGTGATTCCTGATTTTATGATCCAGGGCGGCGATCCCGCGGGCGATGGGACGGGCGATCCTGGATACAAATTCAAGAACGAAGTTTCTTCCGACCTGACGTTCGATAAGCCTGGGCGTTTAGCGTATGCCAATGCCGGTCCAAATACCAACGGCTCGCAGTTCTTTATCACGGAGGTGGCGACACCACACCTCAACGGGGGCTACACCATCTTCGGCCAATGTGACGAGGCAACGGTTGTGCTGGTCAAGCAGATTGCGCGCATGGCCAGTGACCCCAGCAACAACCGTCCATTTCGGCCGGTGAAGATCCTCCATATCAAGATTGTTCACGTCGATGCGGCTGCGGCTCCAGCGAAGAAGCCGGCATCCACTGCCGCCAAGCCGCCGGCTGGTTCGAACTAAGAATACTCATCGACCCATTACGAGCAGCAACCAAAGAACCTGAAAGGACCTCATGACTCGCCAACCCGGACTGTATGCGACATTTGAAACCAGCGAAGGCAACGTCGTCTGCCGTCTCTTCGAAAAAGACGCGCCGAAAACTGTAGCCAACTTTGTGGAACTTGCCGAAGGCAAGCGCGAGTGGACGCATCCTTCGACTCATAAGAAATCCAAAGACCGCCTCTACGACGGGACGATCTTCCATCGCGTCATTCCGGATTTCATGATTCAGGGCGGCGATCCGCAAGGCACCGGCATGGGAGGCCCGGGCTACCAGTTCGAAGACGAAACCAAGGGCTCACCGCACAAGCTCGACAAGCCGGGAATCCTGGCCATGGCCAACGCCGGTCCCAACACAAACGGCTCGCAGTTCTTTATCACGGTCGCGCCCACGACCTGGCTGACGGGCAAGCACACCATCTTCGGCGAGGTTATCGAGGGTCAGGATATTGTCACGAAGATTTCCGAAGTTCCGCGCAACCGGCAGGATCGTCCAGCCAAAGACGTGGTGGTGAAAAAGGTAACGATTGAGAAGGTATGATCGGGGTGCCAACGCGCCCGTTTCGTTGACTTGCCCAAGTCGCCCACGTAGGATTCTTTTCCAGTGATTGGGCAAACCATCTCGCATTACCGCACAGTGGAAAAGCTCGGCGGCGGCGGCATGGGGGTGGTCTATAAGGCTGAAGACCTCAAGCTGCGCCGCTTTGTAGCCCTTAAGTTTCTCCCAGACGAAGTTGCCAAGGACCCGCAGGCACTGGCTCGCTTCCAGCGCGAGGCCCAGGCTGCCTCGGCTTTGAACCATCCCAACATCTGCACCATCTACGAAATTGACGAGCATGACGGCCAGGCCTTCATTGCCATGGAGTTCCTGGACGGCCTCACACTAAAGCACGCCATCGGGTCGCACCCGATGGACAACGACAAGCTGGTGAACCTGGCGATTGAAATCGCCGACGCGCTCGATGCCGCCCACGCCGAGGGCATTGTGCACCGCGACATCAAGCCCGCGAACATTTTTGTGACCAAGCGCGGACACGCCAAGATTCTCGATTTTGGTCTGGCGAAAGTGGGGGATGCAAGAGGAGCACGGAAGACATTAGCCGACAACGCGCAAACCTTGGACGAGGCTCACCTGACCAGTCCGGGCACGATGTTGGGCACGGTGGCGTATATGTCGCCGGAACAGGTTCGCGGCCGCGAACTGGACGCGCGCAGCGACCTGTTCTCGTTTGGCGCCGTGCTGTACGAAATGGCTACCGGCGACGTTCCCTTCCATGGAGAAAGCTCCGCGGTGATTTGCGAAGCCATCATGAATCGGGCGCCGGTGCCTGCGGTGCGGCTGAATCACGAGGTTCCGGCCAGGCTGGAAGACATCATCAATAAAGCTTTGGAGAAGGATATCAACCTGCGTTACCAGCACGCCTCGGAGATGCGGGGCGACTTGCAGCGACTGAAGCGCGACACCGACTCGGGGCGAATGCCACTGCAGGTATCCTCGGCTCAGGATTCAGCGGTTGGAAACTCGGCCAGTACCGCGGCAGCCCCATCGAGTTCCACCCAGCGCAGCGCACAAGCTTCGAGCACTGGTGCCGCGGTGGCTGCGTCGAAGCGTCCCTACGGAAAGATCGCCGCGGCCGTAGGCGCTGTTGCCGTTCTCGTGTTGGGAGTTATCTTCTGGCAAATGCGGCGTCCGACCGCACCAGCCGCTAACTCCGGCGGTCCAAGAACCCTGGCTGTTCTTCCCCTGCAAAACCTGGGAGGAGATAAGGACCTGGATTTTCTGCGCTTGGCGCTGGCTGACGAGATTGCTACCTCGCTCAGTTATGTGCCTTCCCTGACCATCCGACCGTTTGCGACAACGAGCAAATACGATTCCCCTACGCTGGATATGCAGGAAGCCGGTCGGGCGATGCACGTGACCGACGTGGTCACCGGGCATTATCTGAAGGAAGGCTCCCAGCTTCAGATCACGCTGGAAGCCATCGATGTCGAGAACAATCGCACCCTGTGGCGCGACACAATGACCGTCGCCGCGCCTGACATGATCGCCATGCGCGGACAGGTCACTGCCAAGGTGCGGCAGGGCCTGGTTCCTGCATTGGGCGCGGGAAGCACTTCGGCGGAGGGCGCAACGCGTCCGAAAAACGAAGAGGCGTACGATTTATACCTGCGCAGCATAGCGGTGCCGCACGATTCTCTTCCCAACAAAGACGCGATCGCAATGCTGGAGCGCGCCGTAGGGCTTGACCCCAACTACGCTCCCGCGTGGGGTGCGCTGGCCCTTCGCTACCATTACGATGCGGCTTACTCGAATGGAGGTGACGCGGCGTTCCAGCGTTCCAACAGCGCATTCGAACGGGCGCTGGGTCTCGATCCGAACCTCGTCAGCGCAGCCAGCCAACTCATCACGAATCGCGTCGAAAGAGGAGAGATCGTCAAGGCGTACCAAGCCGCGAAGGGGCTGGTGGCGGCGCATCCGGAGAATGCGAGTGCGCACTTCGCGCTGGCGTACGTACTGCGCTACGGCGGAGCGACCGAGGAATCGGGGCACGAGTGTGACACGGCACTGGCGCTTGATCCCGGGAATTACACCTTCCGCTCGTGCGTGTTCACCTTCGACCAATTGGGCAGCTACGCCCGGGCGATGGAGTTTCTCAAGTTGGATGCGGGGTCGGAATATTCCGATGGCAACATGATTGGACAGTATATTCGCGAGGGAAATCTGGCGGCGGCGAAAGAATTCGCGATCAAGGTGAAACTCCAGTCGATGATTGCCTGTCTGAATGGCACGCAGACGGCGAACCAGTTCGACCGTCAGGCCGCGGCGCCGATCATCGCCGACCCTGATCCCGAACCGCGTTATGTGGTTGCTGCAGACTTCGCTTACTGTGGCAGCGAAAAGGTTGCCCTGGAGATGATCAAGAGCGCCATCGACAATCACTTCTGCGCCTACTCGGGCTTGCAGAACGATTCCGCATGGGCAAAACTGCGGGGCACGCCGGAGTTCGCGCAGCTGCTTGCGGCGGCGAAGAAGTGCCGGGACGACTTCCTGGCGGAGAGAGACAAGTAGAGAAAGCGTGGGGTCCGTGGGCTCGGCTCACCGATTCGGCAGCACAGTGATATCCGTCAACTTGGCAAGTTGCTCGTCGGCAGTCACGAGGGTTAGACCGAATACCTTTGCAGTCGCAGCGATAAAGCCGTCTGCTGGATCGTTGTGAGGTAGGTTCAAGGACGATACCGCAAGCGCCACTTCAAACGTCAGCGGCGCCTCGCGAATTCTCAGACGAGTAAGATTGTCGTTGATCCAGCTAACCGCATCCGGGATCAATCTCACTCGGCCCTTGTCATAAAGCAGCCGCAGTTCCCAAATGCTGACCGGCGAAAGCCAAATCTCATTTTCTGGTTTGGTCAACTGCCGGGCCACGCGTGCGGAGAGACGCTCGGGCTCTAAAGTGCCCCAAACCCAGATGTGGGTATCGAGAAGCAGCTTCAATCGCGACCGGCTTCCCAGTCCTCAATGCTGCCAGTAGGACCGACAATATCGCCTAGAATCTCTCCCGTCCCCTTCATGCAGCCAAGCCAGCTTTTCGGGCGCTCCTCAGGTGTGGGTGGCATGACTTCGGCCACCGGCTTACCGAAGCGAGTGACGCGAATCGGCTTGCGGGTCTTGCGGACCTCTTCCAGGATGCCGAGGCACTTGGCCTTGAACTCGGAGATGGCGATTTCCTTCATGCGATAATCCTACCATGGTCAATGACCATGGTCAACTTAGGTTATCGCCTTGATCGAAGACCTAATCCAGGAACTATACCCCAATCACCCCCACCAACTCCTTCACCGCCGCCGCACTCTTATCCAGCCCGGCTTTCTCCTCGGGCGTGAGCTTGATTTCGATAATCTGCTCGATTCCCTTCGCGCCGAGCTTCACCGGCACTCCAACGTAGAGGCCGTTGATGCCGTACTCGCCTTGCAGGTACGCGGCGCAAGGGAGAATCTTTTTCTTATCTTTCAGGATCGCCTCGACCATTTCCGTCGCTGCGGCTGACGGCGCGTAGTAAGCCGAGCCGGTCTTCAGGTACTTCACAATTTCTGCGCCGCCGTCGCGCGTGCGCTGCACCAATGCTTCGAGCCGGGACTTCTCAATCAACTCCGTAATCGGAATTCCCGCGACGGTCGAATAGCGCGGCAGCGGCACCATGGTGTCGCCGTGTCCGCCAAGGACGAAGGCGGTGACGTTCTCCACGCTGACTTTCAATTCGTCGGCAATGAAGGCGCGGAAGCGGGCCGAATCCAGTACGCCGGCCATGCCCACCACGCGCTCGCGCGGAAATCCGCTGAGCTTGTAGGCCGCCTGGGCCATGGCATCGAGAGGATTCGAGACAATGATCAGGATGCAGTTCGGCGAATACTTGACCACTTCACCCACGACGGCCTTCATGATGCCGTAATTGGTGTTGAGCAAATCGTCGCGGCTCATTCCCGGCTTGCGCGGGATGCCGGCGGTGATGACGACGATGTCAGAATTGGCCGTGTCTTTGTAGTCGTTAGTGCCGGTGATGTAGGAGTCGCGCTTCTCGATGGGCATGGCTTCGAGCAAATCCAGGCCCTTGCCCTGCGGAACGCCTTCAATGATGTCGATCAGCACCACATCGGCGAGCTCCTTGGAAGCAATCCAGTGGGCAGCGGTTGCGCCAACATTTCCTGAACCTACGATGGTGACTTTCTTGCGCATGAATGAATCCTTTCAAGAAGAATTGAGTGATCGGGCAATTTGGTGATTTAGCGATCGAAAATCAAAACCGTAGGTAAGTCGCCAACCGCTGGGACAATCGGCCGATGACCCGATCACGAAATCGCATAATATCTCTACACCAGCACCGCGGCGCCCATGTTCTCAATGATGCAGTCCGCGAACTGGCTGGTCTTTACCTTGGTTGCGCCTTCCATGAGACGCTCGAAGTCATAGGTGACTTTTTTCTGAAGGATGGTGTGTTCCATGCCGTGCTCGATCAAGTCGGCAGCCTCGTTCCATCCGAGGAAGCGAAACATCATCACGCCTGAGAGCATGACCGAACCCGGATTGATCACGTCCTTATCCGCATACTTTGGAGCGGTACCGTGCGTCGCCTCAAAGATTGCATAGCCGTCACCGATGTTGGCGCCTGGTGCGATGCCGAGCCCACCCACCTGGGCTGCGCAAGCGTCGGAAATATAGTCGCCGTTCAAGTTTGGCGTGGCCAGGACCGAATATTCGTCCGCCCGCGTCACCACCTGCTGGAAGATCGAGTCGGCGATGCGGTCGTTGATCATGATTTTCTTCTTCCACTGACCTTTGCCATGAGTGGCGTAAATGCGATCGAGGACTTCTTTCACTTCCTGTTCCACAGTCTGGCGAAACTCGGGTTGAGCAAACTCCATCCCCGGCTCAACCAGTTCCGCATTCTGCGCGACCGTGAGATTTGGATTCTTATCTTTGTTGTCGAGAATCCAGCTCTCGCGCTCGGTGACGACCTTGTCACGAAATTCTTCGGTAGCTAACTCATATCCCCACTTGCGGAAGGCGCCCTCGGTGAACTTCTGAATGTTTCCCTTGTGCACCAACGTCACGCTCTTGCGGCCGCTATCGAGCGCGTGCTGGATCGCCATGCGCACCAGGCGCCTGGTTCCAGTGATAGAAATCGGCTTAATGCCCACACCGGAGTCCAGGCGAATCTGTTTCTTGCCGCTTTTCAGCATGTCTTTGTTGAGGAACTCGATCAGCTTCTTGCACTCTGCAGTTCCCTCTTCCCACTCGATGCCGATATAGACGTCTTCGGTGTTCTCGCGGAAGATGACCAGGTCCATTCGCTCGGGATGCTTCACCGGCGACGGAACGCCTTTGTAGTACTTGACCGGGCGCACGCAGCCAAAGAGATCGAGGGTTTGGCGAAGCGCCACATTAAGGGAACGGATGCCGCCGCCCACAGGCGTGGTCAGCGGACCTTTGATCGCGACGCGGAACTCGCGGATCGCGTCCACGGTGTCATCAGGCAGCCAGGTACCGAACTTTGCTTTGGCTTTTTCGCCGGCGAAGACTTCATACCAAGCGACGCGACGCTTGCCTTTGTAGGCTCTCTCAACCGCCGCATCGAATACGCGCAGCGACGCTTTCCATATATCACGTCCCGTTCCGTCGCCTTCGATAAATGGAACGACAGGATTATCCGGCACGTCGTACTTGCCGTTCGCGTAGCCAATCTTCTTTCCATTCGACGGAACATTCACACCGTTATAAGAACCTGCCATTCCTGCCTCCCATAGAGTTTCGCAACGCGGCTTGGAAAACCCCCAATTATAGAGAATTCCCCGAGTTCGCACAGCCTCTTAATTTCTCGATCAGATCGTGGTGTGCAAGGCGGTCGAGAATCGGTAGCAGGTCCCACATCGGCTGGCGGATCTGCTCTGCGATCTGCAGTAGGCTCATGGAACCGTCGGAGTAGGCGAGAAGGTTGATCATGGCGCGAACCTCGGTTGCGGAATTCTTGTTGGATAGAGTTGGGTATAGACCTCTCTTTCCAAGTTGCGGCTCGCACAAGACGGTCGCTTTCGGATAGCAGTTTGATTCCAGGCATTCGAGGATTCGCCGGTAAACCAGAAAGCCGCCAGCGAGACCTGAGGCGGTAACAAAGTTCAGATCGTCGAGAGAGGTGTGATATTCCGGAAACTCTCCATACTTCGTCCGCATGACGGAAGCAACCGGTAAATCGACCCCCGGACTGCAATACTGGCGCTCATCGCTTCCCCGATCCAGAAAAGAATATTTGCGGAAGCCCGGCGCCAAGTGATGCAAAACGTGCATCGCGACCATGTCAGCAAGCGAATCGCCCCTACGTGAGGGAAGGAAGGAATAGGATCGATCGTCGCCGATACAGGTGACGACATATCCTGCGACGGTCTTTGATTTTAGCTGCTGCAGGTTCAAACTCAGGTAGACGATCGATCCAATTGTCTCCGGAATAAAAAGGATTCGATACGTGTACTTCCGCCGCTCCAGAGTACTCAACCAAGTTGCGAGTGCCGCTGTCACGACAGGCCCGGACAATTCATTGTTCGCCATCGACGGATGACAGATATACGTGGACACGAGAATCTCTTCATCACTCTCGCCCTGGAGAAGCATTTCCCCATAATTCAAGACCCCATGCTTGAATTCGCTGCGAATCACGGCCCGATAACGCCCGGGCGACAGGGCTCGCCGCTGGTTTTCGGTTATACAAAATCCCCAACGGCGAGAATAATACGAGGTCACGTAGGGAATCGCATTGGGCTGATCAGGAAGAGAGTGCAGGTGCGGTTGCAGTTGTTCCAGTTCAAGCCACTCATCCACCGGCACTGAGTATCCAACAACGTGCAGATTGTTCTTCTGGAAATCTACAATCCGAAGCCCGGATTCGTTCTCGATGAAGGCCTCGGTAATTGACCATTCCTCGGGAACCGTCCAGTCAAAGCATTTAGTTCCGGTCGGTACCGATTGGATGGTAAGGCCGGGCATTTCCCGCTGGAGGATTTCGAGAGTTTTCCGCACACCAGGCCCGGTGATGCTGCGAGGGATGGGCCAGAGTTCGGCCGCGAGTTCGTGCATCTGCGCTCCCAGTTCGGAGGAATCGAAAGCGGAGGATTTACCCGGTAGCCGTCTGGATGTCATAAAGCATTCCCTTCGCCTTGCCTTGGGCGATCACGGTCGCGACTTCATCGTAGAGAACACGAGCGTCGATGACACGCAGACCGGACCCCGTGCCTGGACGGTTGCCGGAATACAGTCCTTTGGCCCAAAGCAGTTCACCCATGGGATCGACGCGAGTGACCACGCCTTCCTCGACCTTTCGTACAAAAAGGCCATAAGTGCGCTCCCCTGCCTCACCGTGGCAGTCCGTATAGAGCGCGGAAAATCGCTTGTGGAAGCGGTAGTCCACGGATAGCGATTCTTCTACATAGTGATAAAACGTCATGCTCTCCTGATCGGGAAGGTCAAGGACTGCGATCTTACCGCCTTGCTTGTGCAGGATGGCAAACGGGGAGTCTGCCCCATATCCGCTGAAGTTATCGACTCCCTGGAAGAGATCACAGCGCTTTCCCAGGACGGCGAAGGAGTAGATCGGGTTTCCGGTGCGCACCGCGCCGCGACGGAGACGGCCCGCTTCCGTCAGAGCACCCATGTGGCTAGGAGTGGTTCGCAGGTCAAACGGCACCCCGCTACAAAAGTCAAAGTTGAACAGAGGAAGCAACAGCGTTCCATCCTCGCCCAACACATGAACAAAACTCTCGAGAATTGTCTCCACGTCCATAGCGAAGCCCAATCTCTTGAGTCTGCGTAATGTTCCGCGTGTGCTGCTATGTAATAGCAGCATGTCTCCCTTTCGCACTCCAGAACTGGCCCACTGCTGGCTGAGAAAAACAAGAGCGAGTTCATTCAGCAACGAATTCATCGTCAAAGCTAATCAAGCTGGGATATCAAAATGTGTATTCGACCGTTACTATACCAGCGGGAAAGGACGTGCCTCACCACCGTCTTGTGCCGAACGATTTGCGCACGCCTACGGTTGTATATCGTCCCCAGGGACCGTTATTGCCGAGATCGGCCACGCCCAGGTAAGTGTCGCGCGCGCCCAAGCGGTCGAAGAGGAAGTGCTGGGTCACGCGAAACTCGAATCCCTTGGCGATAAAGATACCCACTCCCCAGGAGTGCTCGATGCCGATGGCATCCGGCGACCAGGTGTAGAGCGTCTGGGGGATCGTCTTGCCGAAGAGGAAGGACGGCGCGCCAAAAACCATAAAGCGGCGCAGCTGTCCGCGACCGAAGGGTCGGACCTCCAGCATTCCTGACAACATATAGCGGGCAAACATGCTGCAAGGCGCGTTCACACCGCCGTATTGTCCGGCATTGCCCGCGCAGATATTCGGATCGATTTCATTGTGCGGCGGTGCCAGATCGAATTGTGCCCATCCCCAGAACATGTCGTGCGGAAAGAACATCTTTTCCTCGGGGGCGGGAGTATGGATACTGGAATCCTGAGCAGCGGTTGGGGCCGGCGAAGTTTGCGCCCGGCCTGGCGCGCAGATTAGTAAAGGAAATACAAGAACCCACGTCAGCGCTTTCATCCCACCTCCAAAAGTGAGTACATCCTTAAGAAATTGAACGCTCTCATCGACGCCACGACTGGCTTGGTCACACTTGTATGGATCAAGCAAATCAGATCGACCAGGAGCGGAACATTGTAACCTGTTGCCCGTGTGGAGTTTGCAGATTTGTCCTTGGCCGCAAGTCAGCCGGTGGAAGGTGTCGCGTTGGGGCGGGTTTGGGTACGCAGTGCTTCCAGAATCCATATTCGGTATTCGGATTTATTCCATTCATAGAATTGATTGGAGACCCAAACGTTGCAAGAGCTTGCAATCTCAGCCATCTAGGGTTTGGATGGCCGATTGCTAGTGTTTAAGTACTAGAAACCCTGGAGCCACATGCCACAGGAAGTATCAGTTTCCTATCAGGCTATCAAGAGCAAGGTATATCGGCTGATCGACACCCTCGTCGTGGGAGAAAAGTCGGAGGTCGAGGTTCAGGAGTCAATTCGACGGTGGTGGGAACTCATTCACCCGGCTGATCGTCCAATCGCCCAGAAGTACCTCCTGCTTGTGCTGGGACGATCCTGTCAGGCACTCGATGCGATTGAAGAGGGGTTGACTGACGCTACGAACCACGATGCATTTCGGCCCGACCCAGCCAAGGCGTTCAAACTCGTCGAGAGAGTGGTCAAACAAACCAGCAAGTCTGCAGTTTTTAGTAGTTCGATGTAAGCCAGTCTTGACCTTTCCGCTGTTTCTCGGACAAGAGACATAGATTTTACAATTGCACGATTGCGTCATGGTCGTTCATGCCGCTATTCTGAACCCCGATAGCCGCAAATCAGGAGCATACTCATGCAATTTTCCTATCTTCAGTCTCTCTTCACGGTTCGCGCTTCTCTCATAACCGGAGCTTTATTGGTGATGGCGGGATCGTTATTTGCGGCGGCGTCGGGATTCTATACGTTTACCCTCAACTCCATTGACGGCAAACCTGCTCCTCTCGCCGGCTACAAAGGCAAGGTAGTTCTGGTGGTCAATGTGGCCAGCCAGTGCGGCTACACTCCGCAGTACAGCGCTTTGGAATCGATCTACGAGAAGTATAAAGATCAGGGATTCGTCATCCTCGGCTTCCCTGCTAACAATTTCGGCGCCCAGGAACCTGGAACGAACGAGGAGATCAAGACGTTCTGCACGCGCAAGTACAGCGTGACGTTCCCCATCTACGCCAAGATTTCGGTCAAAGGCTCGGACCAGGCTCCGCTCTACGCATATCTGACGAAGGATACTGAACCCGGGATCCGCGGCGATATTAAATGGAATTTCACCAAGTTTCTGATTGAGCGTAACGGCAACGTAATCCAGCGTTTCGAACCGGCAGTCACTCCGGATTCGAACGAAGTGGTCTCAGCGATCGAAAAGCAGTTGAAGCCGTAGCAGCGCGTCCCCTCTGGTTGCCCACCGCTAACTGCCGTAACATAGATGCAGAGATGCATTCAGCCCGGCAGACGAAGATACTCCGCCCGATTTTTCTGACGAGACTCCCGCTCGACCGATTTCTGTTCACGCCGCTTTTGCTGGTTCTCTTCTTCGCATCGCCTTATTCGGCTACAGCCATGCAGGTTCACTCCTCCGGTGGTGGCACCCGGCCGATCCGGGCTTCCGATTCCAAGCTCATCGAAGTGAAGGTGACGGGAAGCAAGCGGTTCACATCCGAAGAATTGGCCGCTGCCAGCGGGCTTCCGCTCGGAACAATCGTAGACGAGGAAGCCTTCCGCAAAGCGGCCCGCCAGCTGGGTGAAAGTGGCGTGTTCAATGACATTTCCTACAGTTACTCCTACTCGCCGGCGGGTACCAAACTGGTTTTCAAAGTCACCGACGCCGACAAGTTTGTTCCCGCGCACTTTCTGGATTTCGTGTGGTTCACCGACACGGAGTTGACCCAGAAAGTGCACCAACACGCTCCACTTTTCAAGGGAGAGTTGCCGATCAACGGACGCCTGTCCGATCAGGTCTCGGACATTCTCCAGGCCCTGCTAGTGGAAGATGGCATTCCCGGGCACGTGCAATATCTAAAGAGCCCGGGTCCGAATGGGCAACTCGCGTCGGTCGAGTATGGCGTCTATGACGTCGTGATCCGAATCCACCATGTAGGTTTCACAGGCGCTGGAGCTGGCGAGCTACCGCTGCTTCAGGCCGCTGCGGAGAAGCTCTCCGGGCGCGATTACTACCGCGCGCTCCTGACCGGATTTGACGAGCATGTGGTGCTACCTCTCTATCATGAGCGCGGCTACCTGAAAGCGGCATGCGCTCCGCAACAGCCGAAGATAGTGAAGGACGCCGCTCCGGAAACCGCCTCGGATAGCGCCGACGATAAGCAGGCGGTGACATTCTTGGATGTCACAATTGCCGTAACCGCCGGAGCTCAGTACAGGGCCACGGGATGGAACTGGTCCGGGAATGAGAATGTTCCGACGGCGGATCTGCAGCCGCTCCTGCATGTCAAGTCCGGGGAGCCAGCCAACACAGTTCAACTCGAGGACGATTTACGCGCGGTGCAGCAGTTGTATAGTTCGCGCGGCTACGTCACGGCCACCATCAAGGCCAACGCTGAATTTGATGAAGGTGCCAGCACGGTAAGGTACGACCTTGTCGTCACCGAAGGTCCCGTCTACCACATGGGAGAACTGGAATTTCGCGGCATCGATAACAGCCTGACCGCCAAGTTGCGGGCGGCCTGGAAGATTCGTCCCGGCGATGTCTACGATGCCACGTATCTCAAGGAATTCCTGCCGCAAGCCCGAAGGCTGTTGCCTCCCACCATCGACTGGGATGTTGCCCCACACGTGACCGCGATCGCGAAAGACAAGACGGTCGACGTGGATCTGGAATATACGGCCAAGGCGCCAAAGTAGAGGGAGATCCGAAATGTTGCCGCCCTGGCTCTTATAGATTCCGATCGCCCGTCGGGCATAAACTAAAATGTAAGTCTGTCGCCTCGGTAGCTAAGTGTGGGGACGAAACCAGAAAATAATTTAGGAGAATCTGAATGAATCGTAGCTCCAGGTGGTTCGCGGCAGTGGCAGCAGTCATCTTCTCGACAACCGCTCTGATTAACGTCAACGCACTGGCTGGCGGCAAACAGCGGACCTTCACCGGCGAAGTTGGCGACGCCATGTGCGGCAGGAAGCATATGGAAGGCTCCACGGCAGCGGAATGTACCCGCGCCTGCGTGGCACATGGCTCCAAGTTTGCGCTGGTCGTGGGTGAGAAAATCTACACTCTGGATACCAGCGATAAAGCCGCTCTGGCCTCCCTGGACAAGCAGGCGGGCAAGACTGCCACTGTCACCGGTACTCTGGACGGCGATACCATCGAGGTAAGCTCGGTCGCAGCGAAGTAAAGGCAGTCTTTCTGACGAACCTGCTGACAGAACCTTTCGCCTCTATGACCGGGGGTTCTTGTTCGGAAAACCGAAAACAAAAAACTCTCTTGCATAATTTCGCCACACTTGTGATACATTGAGTCGCGTTTTGCCCGGGGCCCTCCCCCCAAATGCGACCGGGCTTGAGAGCGGGAGCGCGCCAGCGCGTCCCGCTTTTTTGACTCCCCCTCTAAATTCACACTTTCTTTACAAACCATTGTGTTAAATTGTGCATTCTCACTCTCATAATTTTGCGCTGCCGGAGGCGACAGAGTTGGGCAAAGACATGGTTCCCAAGCGGATGTTCTTCACCAAGGGAGTCGGGAAGCACCGCGAGCGGTTAACATCCTTCGAGTTGGCCTTACGAGACGCCGGCATCGCCGCTCAGAATCTGGTTCGCGTCTCTTCCATCTTTCCCCCGAACTGCAAAATGCTGGCGCGCAAAGAGGGCGTGACATATCTCAGCCCCGGCGAGGTCGTCTTCGCCGTGGTCGCAGAAAACTCCACCCACGAAGCCCACCGCCTGCTGGCTTCGTCTATCGGTGTGGCCATTCCTGCCGACAAAAATACTTATGGGTATCTAAGTGAGCACCACTCCTTCGGCGAGACCGAGGATGCTGCCGGGGAATACGCCGAAGAGCTCGCCGCCGAAATGCTGGCCACCACTCTGAATGTGGAGTTCGATCCCGACCGCTCCTGGGACGAGAAAAAGCAGATCTACCGCCTATCCAACAAAATCGTCCGTACCGCCAATGTCACCCAGTCCGCCGTAGGTGACAAGCGCGGCTTGTGGACCACCGTCATCGCCTCAGCGGTGCTGATTTTCGACTAGAGCCAGATCCGATCCGACTACCACAAGCGCGGAACGAGGCGGAAACGGGTGCGGAGGCAATATTCGGGATAGCCCGGTAGTTCCTGGCGCAGAACCTTTTCCTCGTTGAGCAGACGAAAAACGATGACGGGGATGAAGAGAGCAACCGCAGGCCAGGCAACGTAAGAGCCCAGCGCAAGAGGTGTGAAGAGAAACATCGTGCTGATTCCCAAGTACATGGGATGACGAACCATGCGATACGGCCCGCCAGAAACCACGCGCTGACCCGGCTCGACTTGAATGGTGCTGGCGGCGAAGCTGTTGGCCTTCATAACCCAAAAGACCATCAGATAGCTCCCGAGAACCAAGACCTGCGCAAGGACCATTAACCACACGGGCGGATGAGACCAGCCAAAGCGGTGATCGAAGCCGGGGAGAATATAGATGGCTGCCAAGGGCACGTAGAAAAGCTTCATGATGATCTTTTGTTCACGGACCGTTTCTTCCCTCCGTAGTCTGCGCTCGACTAATGCTGGATCGTGTTTGTAGAAGTAGGCAAAAGCGGACACCGTGGGCACAACCCAAATGGCGAGAACAGTCCAGCCCTGCCAAAATCTCAAGGAGCCCGCGGGAAGGAACAGGAAAGCTCCGAATGCGGCTGCCGCCATTGAACAACGAATCAGCAATTTCCACTTGAGGCTCATCGGGTGAGGCTCCCGTGGTTCGGGAAGCTTCGGCCATGAGGATTCTCGCGCAGAACCCAAAGGCGAGCCGTGACGCCAATCACCCGATGCGCCGCTTTTTTCTAGGCGCCGCCCTAGTCACGAAGGCTGTGCTATAATGACACTTTGGTAACCCCTTAGCCCTTCCCGATGTAATCTTCCGTTAACAGTCTTCCCGTATCATAGGACTGTAACCAAAAACCTATTTAGGCAAGAGGAGTAGTTGTGGATAACGAAACCCGTAGAAAGAAACAGCAAGCGCTCATGACCGAGCTGCTGGAAAGGAAAATTCGGCTGCACGCGCAGCATCTTTACGATCAGCGCGGCCAGGCCGAAGGCCTTGCCCTGCAAGATTGGGTCGAAGCCGAGTCGCGAGTGCTCGGAAACAGCATTCTGGCGCCGCTCTATCGCAGAAGCCGCGCGGAAAACGTCTCAGTCGAAGAGCTCAAAGATTCGGACAACGCGCAGTTTGCAACACCCGATTCGTCCGCCTCAGAGGCCGGAGCCAACTAAACCGGCCTCTGCAGGCTTACACTAACCCTCACTTTTTCGCCGCCGCTGTCTTCGCCTTCCCGCCCTTCTTATCGTTCTTATCGAGCCGCTCGAGCACCGCGGCCACAATCAGCGGCAATCCAACCGTCGCGTCGACAAAAACTTCTCCAAACCTGCCACCTTCTGCCGGAGGCACAAACTTGCCCCACGACACCGCCTCGCTATAAGGACTGCCTGACAATCCGCCCCAATAGACCGGCTCGGGACAAATCCGCAGGCCATAGTAATAGCGCTTCAGAGGAACATTCTCCCCCAATCGCCGGTGCCGGAGCTCGCAGAACGGACCAAACTGCTGCGACCAGTTCCGCGGCACTCCACCGCCGATGGTCAAAATGCCAAGCTTTTTCTGCCGCAGCAGCGTAGCCGCAAAGTGTTCGAGATCCAGAAAGGGATCAAAGCGGATCTTGTGCCTCCCCGTCGACTCCCGCAGGCGATTGTTCAGCGCCGTATCCAGCCCCATCTCCGAATCGCTGAAGGCCGGCACAAATACCGGCACGCCATTTTCATGCGCCGACTTCAGAATCCCGCGCTGGTCCCCCGAGTGCTTTGCAAGATAAGCTCCAATTGCATGATTCAGTTTGTAGGAGCACATCACCTCATTGTGGTCCCATCCCTCTAGCACCGCCGACATTACTTCTTCCACGTCATCCAGGTTCTGCTCAGGCTCGAGGGTGTCATAGACGCGGTTATAGCCCTGCTCGTAAAGCTCCTCATCTGAGACCTCGGGATTGGCCCGGAAGTGAGCGCGGCCCGTGGCTTCCACCAGCCCGTGCGCCATCAGCGCCCCGGTTGAGACCACAGCGTTCACGATGCCGCGATCGATCAACTCGGTCACGATCAGCCCCTGCTTGGCCACGGTCATCGCGCCGGAGAGGGTCATCACCACGAAGCAATCTTCGTCGCGCGCCATCGCTTCGAGCACATCGGCGGCTTCGCCAAGCTGCCGACCGGTAAACGCCGTCTTCGACATGGCCCGGACTAGATCGTCGATGGACTTCACCTTTGCGAGATCGAGCGGCTCCAGCGGAATCAACCGGTCCTCAATCGGGTTGTGCAGGCGACGATCTTTCCCCTCGCCCTGATGTCCCGCGGTGGCATGCGACGTCTCCGCTGAATGTCCGACCTTATTGTGATGATTGCCGTTTTTCAAGATGACTGCCTCCAAACGAATTTCGCGACCGTCACAATCAACTACTTTACAGGAACAATGTTAAAGGATACACGCCTCTCGATGCAGGAGACGCTAAGACCTCTTCTTCCACAACGTGCACTGAGTGTTGACGGTAACTGGGCGGCTGAAGAGAATGATCAGGTGCTTCCTAATGTTTCGAAAATCGTCTTCCTAATCCTGCTCGCCTTTCTAGCCTCCGGCGCAGATTCACCCAAGCAACCGATCCTTGGCCACCGTTCCGCTCCGTTGGTTAAAGTGGACGGACTCACGTTCAAAGATCTCAACCGAAACGGAAAGCTGGATCCTTACGAGGACTGGCGATTGCCGGCCGACTCCACAGCGTTGCTTGGAGATTTCGGTATCTCCGACGAAGCTTTGATGGCTCTGGTCACGGGCAAAGAATCCCCTGAGGGACGGCTTCCCTTCGAACTTCCCTCTTCATCCGAGGCAGTGCAGCAACAGAAGAGCGATCTACCACACGATTCTGCTTCCCCGCTTTTTTCGTTTGGGTTTGGGTTGCATTACTGAGAATTGTCTGACTCGCGTTCGCAGAAGAAACTGAACGAGCCGCCTCACAGATCTCCGGGGGGGTCTCCTTTTTTCGAATGCTATATTGATCGACAGAGGAATAAAACGCGTGCCCCCTGACAAATTTCGCGTGGCACTGGTGCAGATGTCCTGTGGACCGGAGCCAGAACAGAATCTTGCCAAAGCTCTCGAACGCATTTCCGATGCAGCGGGACGCGGCGCCGAAGTGGTGTGCCTGCCGGAACTTTTCCAGACGCAATATTTCTGTCAACGCGAAGATCATGCGCTCTTCGACCTGGCCGAGCCAATTCCCGGGCCGGCCAGCGAAAAACTCGCCGCCGCGGCGCGACAGCACCACGTCGTAGTGGTCGCATCGTTGTTTGAGAAACGCGCACCTGGCATCTATCACAACACCGCAGCGATCTTTGATTCCGACGGTTCCCTGAGTGGGCTCTATAGGAAGATGCACATCCCGGACGACCCGCTCTACTACGAGAAGTTCTACTTCACGCCCGGCGATCTTGGATTTCGGGCTCTCGACACCAGCGCCGGACGCCTGGGCACGCTCGTCTGCTGGGATCAGTGGTTTCCGGAAGGCGCGCGCCTCACGGCGCTGCAGGGCGCGACCGTGCTCTTTTATCCGACCGCAATCGGCTGGCATCCCTCTGAGAAAGCCGAGTTCGGCGTCGCCCAGCACGATGCCTGGCGCACGATTCAGCGCGCCCACGCCATCGCCAACGGCGTTTACGTCGGGGTCGTCAACCGGGTTGGCTTCGAGACCGGCAACATCCGCGGGAAGTCTACGCCCGGCCAGGGACTGGAATTCTGGGGCGCGTCATTTTTCTGCGATCCCTTTGGCCGCGTGATCGCCGAAGCGTCGCACGATCGCGAAGAAATCCTGATGGGCGACGTAGACCTGAAGGCTCTGGAGGACATCCGCCGCAACTGGCCGTTCCTGCGCGACCGCCGCATCGACGCCTACGCTCCGATTTCAAACCGCCTGCTCGACGGTCGGTAAATCGCGTCAATGAGTGTAATCGCTTACGCCAAGTATCCACTCACTTCGGATTACCAATTGATGGAGGTGGAATTGCTTCGGCTTGCCCCCGGAACCTTCCGCGATCAGAGCGAAGCGTTGGGTTGCTACAGAATTATGGCTGGAGGAGATCCAGCAGCACCACATCCGAGTGCCCCTGTACTCGTTCGAGGACAACTTCACGACCGTCCGGGGAGATGTCAAAGTCGCGAATGTCGAAGTCCGGAGCTAGGTTGGTCAACTGCCGTTCGGTCCCAGTCTCCAGGTTAAGGAGCCAGAGATTCTTATGTTGAATCTCGCCGTGCAGGTAAATGAGCTCGCGTCCACCCGGCAGGAATGCCAGGTGTCGAGCGCCCCGAGTAAGGGTCAAAGCCGGCAGGCGATGCGCCGCGGCGTCGGTCGTCACTGCTTTCACTGAAAACGTGGTGCCAATGTCGGGTCCCGAGTAGGCAACGAACTGGCCGTCGGGCGCCCACGCCGGATCAACCGAGTACTCACCAACAAAAGGCTCGGGCGCTCCGCCCCCGATCGGCACGCGGAAAAGGTGTGGAACGCCGTGGTCGTTCGCCGCCGAGGTGATCGATTGGCCGTCGCGGCCCCATGCCGGAGAGCCCTGCAGATCGAGCGCATCTGTAACAATGCGAGCGTTCGTGCCGTCCACCTGCATTGCGTACAAGAGCGTCTGCCCATGCTGCTGGACCGAGAATGCCACCGATCGTCCATCAGGAGAGATGGCCGGGCCGCCAATGATTCGCGCCCCGTGGCCATTCCACAATTGCGTAGCAGTTTGGTTGGCGACTTTCCAGATACTCTCGCTGGTCCCGGTCGCAGAAACGTAAAGAAGATAGTCTGAACCCAGTCGAGGGGAGGCCCCCGTGCTGGTCGTCAGCGGTATTCGAGCAGTGGCCGACATCTCAACGGGCGAATCGGCGAGCCGTAGCCGCCAGAGCGTACTTTTCGGAGTTGTGAGCGTGAGAACCAACCGGCGACCGTCAGCGCTCGCCGCCAGCGAAGTGTACCGCTCAAGGCCTGAGGTCAGCCGGTGAGGAACGCGGCGTTCGACATCCATGCCATAAAGCGACGGCCCTGAACCATCGGGATCGCTGGCCAAATACAACAGCGTGCGCCGATTCAACAGGACCGGATACGTCACGCGCCCATTGTTCGACGTGATTTTCTCGGGTCTGCCGTCAACTGGAGGGATGCGCCAGATATCGAGTTTGTCTGGCAGGGAACCCTGCACGAAGTAAATAAATGCCGAGTCCGGTGCCCACAATGGAAAGTGCGAGTGCAAACCGGCAGGCGCAGTGAAGATGGGCCGATCCTCCGGTCGTCGGCTGCCGTCTGTCACAAATAGCGGGTCTCCCGGTCCAGGCGTGTGGTACGCGAGTCGGGAGCCGTCACGCGACCAGTCGAACTCAGCCACGCCCTCCAGGTATGGCCTCGACTGTCCGCCCAGGGTTGGTACCGCCCAGATGCCGATGTCGTCGCGGCTCGAGCCGTTTTGCTTGCGAGCCCAAAATGTGACCAACGAGCCATCGGGCGAGAACCCCAGAGTCCGGATCGATGGATTTACAAGTTCTGGTGCGCCCCCGCGGGTCAAGTTGTGGAACTGTCCGGAACCGACCTGCGTAACCCAGACGTCCATCTGTCCGTCCCGGTCTGACAAGAACGCTACGAAATGCCCGTCGCGCGACACCGCGGCGGTTTGCTCCACACCGTCGAAGTCCGTGACGGTCTCAAATCGAGCGTTAGCGATGGGGCTTTTCCAAAAATACTCCGTCTTCTGAAACCAGAGGCTTGCGCCAATTGCCAGGGCAGCTCCCATCGCTGCCAGCGGCAGGATAAGTCTCCATCTCCTCAGAATCTTCGGCGTCGCAGAGGACGGCGTTAATGCAGGGAGGTTGGCCGAAGAGGCGTCCGTCCCGTTCTCTTGCGCGGCTCGAAGTTTCCGGCGGCGCGCCCACCCGTCCAACTCTGCCGGAAACGCGTACACCGACCCCATCCGGTTGTGCAGGTGGCGGTGAACAGGCATCCCCTCCTGTTTCTCCCAGCGTTGGACAGTCGTTACATCCCGGTTGAAGTATGCGGCGATTTCCTTCCACGAATCCAACCGGTCTTCGGGCGATCGTACGGTCGGGGATGTGCCAGGGGAGGCTTCACCCATCGCGTTTCTCCTGACTGGCTCGGGAAGGCGGGCCCGGAACTCGAATTGTAACGTCTCGGCGCGGCAACCGCAAAACACTGCATTCGACGGTAAATCGCGGTATCAGCGCAATTCCACGCATTGCCGCTTGAAGCAACCCAACCGCATGTCTGAGTGTGAAACGAGCGTCTCACTGAATCTCAAATTTGGAGGTCTTTCATGAAGAACAAAGCTTTCGAGTGGACGGCGCGCATCATCCCCGTCCTGGTGCTGGCAAGCATCGCCGCGCTGGCGCAAAATGCGCCACCTAACAGGTTTAGCGGGGTGATCAATGCCTATACTCCCCAAACCACTACCACGACCGGAACAGTTGGTCCGTATGAGGTTCGAGGCCCATGGTCCTTGAAGTTAAAGGGAAATTCAGGCAAGGCGGATTTTTCCGCTGCGCTGAACATGGAACTGTCTGATGGTTGGGTCATTACGGAAAATGACAGCAATTTTGACCCGGCCGCCAGAGGTGCCCACACTCACCACATCACTCTCTGCGATGGCAATGTCACGACGACTTCGACCGGGGGACTTCTAATAAGCGGTACGGCCACGATTACGCTCAACGGAAACCCCGCGCCCGTTTCACCATCACCTATGACGATAGAAATCACCGGCGGCACCGACGTCGAATTTTCCAATATCACATTGACGTTTGGATCTCCGGGTTCCAACCACTTTGGAACCGAGCCCCTCTCCGGCGTAGTGCGCCGTACCGGACGACGGTAGAAGTGGGGGGCGATGTTCTCCGGAGAATCGCTACGAAGCCGGCCGGACAAAGCCGCCACTCTCGTTTAACGGCATCTGCGACGACCAGCGCGCGGAGTCCGGCTCGGGTACGATCTCGAAAAAAGGGATACGTGTCGATAAATCCCGATTACACTCATTGAGCAGGAACCCGTTCGTCGGAATCAATGTCAGGCTCGGGACTCGATGTGCGGTTTATCTTCGCGTGCAATAAACTACCTTGATGCCCCGATCCATTCATTCAAGTACTACTTTAAGTAATTCCCCGGCAACCCTCCATTTTCGCATGCCCGCCGAGTGGGAGCCGCACGCCGCGACCTGGCTGGCGTGGCCGCACTATCACGGTGATTGGCCGGGCAAGTTCGAGCCGATCCCGTGGGTGTATACGGAAATCGTCCGCAATCTCGCTAGGCACGAGCGGATCGAGCTGATCGTTACTGATGCCGCGACCGAACGCCAAGTGCGCAGACTGCTGGATCGCGCAAACGCTCTGACGACGAATGTCCGCTTCCACCAATGGCCCACCAACCGCGTCTGGCTGCGAGATTCGGGCTGCATCTTCGTAACAGAGTGTTCGGAGCCCGAAGATCGGGAAGGGCACGACTTCAGTCGTGCCGGTAAGGGCAGCAAAAAGGCTCGGGCTTTAGCCTCTGAGGGTCGCTTGCGAGCCACAAAATTCCGCTTCAACGCGTGGGCGAAATACTCGAACTGGCGCCACGACGAAAAAATCGGCGGCTTTATGGCGGAAACTGCCGGCGCTGAAGAAATCCGACCGCTATCTCACGACATCCGCGTCGTACTCGAAGGCGGCTCGATCGACGTCAACGGATGCGGCACTATCCTCACCACCGAGGAGTGCCTGCTCAGCAAGGTGCAGCAGCGCAATCCCGGCATGTCACGGAAAGACTACGAGAAGGTTTTTGCTGACTACCTCGGCGCGCCACACACGATCTGGCTCGGCTGCGGCATCTTTGGTGACGACACTCACGGCCACGTCGACGACCTAACCCGCTTCGTCGCTCCTGACACAGTCGTCACCATGGTCGAGAACAATTCGCGCGACGTAAATCACAAACCGCTGCGCGACAATCTTCGGCGTCTTCGCTCCGCGCATGATCAGGACGGCAAGCGGCTGAATATTGTCGAGCTTCCCATGCCGGGTCCCGTGGTGTTCGAGCAGCGACGTCTGCCCGCCAGCTACGCGAATTTCTACATCGCGAATGGCATCGTGCTCGTTCCCGTCTTCAACGATGCCAACGACCGCGTGGCGCTGAACACGCTGGCCACGCTATTCCCCACTCGCGAAGTCGTCCCTATTTATTCCGGCGATCTTGTGTGGGGACTCGGCACAATGCACTGCATGACCCAGCAACAGCCGTCAGCATCGGACACCACGCCGTAAGGAATAGACAAAAATGCGGGCCCGCATGCAGGCCCGCGATTTGGAACCATTGCGAACGCTTCCGACTCTACTGCGGCGACGTGCCGCTGCTGGGAGGCGGATTCCCGGCCGGCGGATTCGGCGAAGTTGGGCTATTCGAACCTGGGTTATTCGAACCGGGATTGCTCGAACCCGGATTGGAACCGGGATTCGAAGTGCCGGGATTGGAGCCTGGGTTCGAGGTGCCAGGATTTGTCGAGCCCGGATTCGAGGGCGAACCCGGCGTATTCGGATTTCCATTGGGACTCGTGCTCGGGTTATCGCGGTTCGCGTTCGGATTATTCGGATTCGTCGTGGAAGGTTGGGTGCCTGCGTTTGGATTGGTCGGATTCGATCCCGGAGCCGTCGAAGGCGCGGTTGAGCCGGTCGGCGGCGGCGTTGTGCTGCCGGTTGGTGGCTGACCGGTATTTCCGGTTGGCGGCGCCGATGGGGATGTTTGCCCCGGCGTTGTTGAGCCTGAGGGTGCGCTTCCTCCGGCCGGCGCATGCTGCGCCACCACCCAGGTGGCACAGAATAGAAGCACGGACAACAAAGTGAGCCCTCTGCCTGACATGATGAGTCCTCCAGCTTGAAATTTTCCGCGCATCCCGATCAGTGGCCGAAGAACGCGCCGGTTTACGGAAGTCATTGGGTGAGTCTGCGCGATCAACCGCGCCGCGAATATCCGGCAGATGCCGTAAGTTGCTGCCAGGGAGTCTGTAGCAGGAATGACGAGGGCGGAATTGCGCGTCGTTACGGGTCTACCGAAAACAGCCCGAGTACTGGAAGCGCAGGATTACTTCAGAACCACCGAGCCCCTGCCGATCGCAGAAATGGTATGAGGAACGTCAGGTTGTACGGATTTGCCTTCAGGTTGCGACGCCACGCTCCAGGCTTTCGCAAAAGTCTCCCCGGCCTGCATCTTGGCGAGCAGACTATCGAGGAAGAGCGACGTGTTTGAGCCCAAGCGTCGCAGCGTTAAAACTACATTGATCTTCGTCCCTTTGGTTTTGAAGCTGGCGTCGTACGCCTCCTGCGGATTGTCGTTGCCGATCCACAAGAGCTTCACGCCGGAATCCACCGCCGCTTTGAGCAGCTCGGTGCCGGTAATGCGATCGCCGGATGCATCAGCGATTACACCGCTCGTGTCCACATCGCAGAATAGATGGAGGACATCATAGTTGTGGCCAGTCGCACCACGCAGTTCGGCCACTGACATAAACGTCGCGCCGCTGGCAGCCGGATAAAAGCGCTTGTAGACGCGGAGATCGGACTTGAAGTGCTCCTCGAATTTCGGCAAGAGCTGGCCGACCAGAACCTTGGTCCCGGTGACTTCTTCTTTGCGGAAAGAATCGAAAATGCCCATGGTTTTGCGGCAGATGGCTCAAGCAACTGGATAGATTGGGTGAAAACTATTTCCGGTATTGCGTGGGCTGCGGACCTTTTTCCAGCATCTCGCGATCCCAGATGGCGCCCTCGCGGGTATAGGCAGCGAGTTCAAAATCCTGCGTGAGTTCGAGCGCGTCCACGGGGCAGGCGTCCTCGCAGAGGCCGCAAAACATGCAGCGGCTCAGGTCATAGGTGAAGTTGGTGAGTTCCTTGCGGCGAGTCTGCTCGTTGCGCGCGCTTGAGACAACGATCAGATGCTCCGGGCAAGCCAGGGCGCACAAATCGCAGGCAATGCACATGGTTTCGTCGGTATCGGGATTCACGTTGAGCCGGGGCGCGCCACGATAGCGCTCGGCCACTTGCGGCCGCTCCATGGGATATTGCTCGGTACAAATCTCCTTCGGATCCTGATAGCGGAAGGTGACCTTCAGTCCCGTGAAAAGGTCGACGAGAAAAACTTTGCGGAGCAGGCTCGGCATGCCCATATCGGGGTAAGCATATCACCCGGCAGTGGGCGGTTGCCAGTGATCCGTTGGGATGCGCGACACGGAACTTTTGCGGCCTTGGTTTCGTACCTCAAGCCAAGAGGATGCTATGCGAGCCTATCTCGCCAAGTTGCCGCCGAAAGCGCAAATGTTGCTGGCCATTCCACTCATCGCCATTGCGTATCCGGTGGTAATGATTCTGCTGCCGGCGATCATTCGAGCCATTGTTCCGGAGGTAGTTCGTTCGGTGCTGAGTCTAATCTGATCGCCTGTTAGTGATACCCTGCGGCGTAGGATTTTCCGTGACGACAACTAACGACGAACTGTGGATGGAGGAGGCTCTACGCTCAGCGCAGCGTGCTCTGGAAGCCGGAGAGGTCCCCGTCGGCGCCGTAGTCGTGTATGAAGGGCGCATCGTCGGCCGGGGATGGAATCGCAACATTCGCGACTGCGATCCTACGGCCCACGCCGAGATCGTCGCTTTGCGCGAAGCGGGTGCCAGCCTGGGTAACCATCGTCTATCGGACTGCGAGCTGTTTGTTACAATTGAGCCGTGCGCGATGTGCGCGGGTGCCATGGTGCACGCGCGGATCAAGCGCCTGGTCTATGGCGCGGACGATCCCAAGGCAGGCGCGGTCCAGTCGGTGGTGAAAGTGCTGAACCATCCGCAATTGAACCATAACGTGGAGGTTCGCAGTGGAGTTCTGGCTGGCCGTTCTGCGGAATTGCTGCAAACGTTCTTTAAGAATCGTCGTTAGCCCTTCGCCTTGACCTAATGCCCGGTCCCGAGCGAGGCGAGGAAGCTGATTTCTCTGGGAGCTGACGGCTACTAGCTTTTCATGCGGAGAGGTGCGTGAGCGGTTGAAACGATCCGCCTCGAAAGCGGACATACCTTAACGGGTATCGTGGGTTCAAATCCCACCCTCTCCGCCAGTTCTAAATGACTGAAACTAAAATAATTACTTGACAGGCCCTCAGAATTGCTAAATAATTGCTAAATGAAAAAATTGACAGGGGCCGCTTATGTCGATTGACACGGTGTTCACGATCTACGTCAGGCACAGCGCCGGTTGCCCATACACCGACGATGAACTTTTCAAGCGCTGTAGCTGCTGGAAGCATATTCGGTGGTTCGCTCAAGAGTCGGGCGACAGCAAACCAAAGCTGCATACCAGGAAAACAAAACAGCGCACGTGGGCCGGAGCGGAGCGGATCAAGCAAGAGATGATCGCGGAACGTAACGGCGGCGCTAGCGCGGTGGAGGAGAAGCACGTCACCGTTGCCCAAGCAGTCGAGGTTTTCCTCGCGGAGAAATCCGGACAGAATCTCACCGATAACGTGATCGCGAAATACACTCGCGAGCTGGAGCGCCTTCGCATTTTTCTGGAGGGCTTGGGAATTTTCCGGCTGCAGGATGTTCGATTGCCTCATCTCACTGCTTTCCGCGCCACGTGGCCCGAGCTTTATCCCGAGACTCTCACGCGCAGCAAGGTCCAGGAGCGGCTCAAGAGTTTTTTTCGCTACGCCACGTTCGCCTACAATCTTCCGCACAATCCGGCGCAAGGCGGCAAGGGCTTCGGCTTGACGCCGATAAAGGTTAAGACCTCGCCGACGATGCCGCTGGAGCCGAAGGAATACACGGCGCTGCTGGCGGCGACATCGAAGTTCCGATCGCCCTTGCGAGAGCGGCTGCATGCTCTGGTCCAACTCGGTCGATGGAGCGGATTAGCAATTCAGGACGCTGTGTGTCTGCCGCGCGTTGACCTGCGCCGCGACGCAGATGGTAACGGCTTAGTGGTTACGGCTCGCGTGAAGAATGGTAACAGCGTCGAGGTCCCAATTCCGGGTGACGTTGCGACGGAGCTGGAAGCTTTGAAGAGCAGCAACCCCGCATACTTCTTCTGGACCGGGCATAATGCAGAGACCACAGCGAAGAGCTACTCAAAAGCCGTGAGCGAGCTGTTCAAAAAAGCGAGCATCGAATGCGGCAACTCATCCATGCGCTTTCATCGACTGCGCGATACCTTCGCCGTCGAGAACCTCAAGAAGCGTATCCCGATGGAAGATGTGTCACGAATGCTCGGCCATTCCAGCATCAAGACCACGGAGAAACACTACGCGCAATGGGTACAGGGCAGGCAGGATGTGCTCAATCAAGCCGTCATCGCTTCGTTTCCCAAGGCCGGTTGACCGCGTGTAGTTAGCGCGGAAGATCCTGCGCCATTGTGCTGGCCCGCTAACCTTGCTGCCACTTGTCGAACAGGGCTGCTGGCTTAATTTTGAGGGTCCGCGCCAGGAGCATGATGTTGTCGATGCCGATGCCGTTCTCGCCGCGTTCGACGTTGCCGATGTAGTTGCGATGCAAACCGGCGAGATCCGCCAGCGCCTCCTGGGACAGATCGCGTTTCTCCCGCAGCTCCCGCAACCGCTTGCCGAACAGCTTTCTCGTTCGCAGATCGATCACGGCGAGATTATTTCTTCTTGACAAGATATGTGCTACCCATTAGACATGGACACAGTAAAGATGGTATGTGTTCGGATTTACGAACAATGAACTTGCGCGCGTGACCGCGATCACCAAGGCAACATGATGATTATGCAAGCGATGTTCGGATTTCGTAACAGGAATGATTTTGGCTCGCGAAAGCTGCAGCTCTTGGTGTATGGTCCCCTGTCAATCAGCGAACGGGATTCGCCGGGGGGCGACGGATTCTCAGTTCCGTCAGTAATCCTACTCGCTGCTTCCCGGGAAGTGTTGAGTGGATCGCGCCAAGTTTGTGGCGGGTCGCACCGGTTTGGAAATCGCATGGAGAACCGGCGCAAGCCGGAGGGCAAGTTGTCATCTTTGTCTGGAGGATCGCATGTCTCGCTCCGCTCGCTTCTTCGTCTGCATCAGCGTCGTATATCTGCTCTGTGCGCTGTCCTCTGCTCAGAGTTATCCTTATTCTGGCTACCCGGTGTTCTCGACACAGAAGGGCAGCCCGTATGATCAGGTCGATCTGGCTGACGGCAATATTTCGCTGACCCTGCCATTGCGATCGATTAACGCTGGGCCGATGCCGCTGTCCTTTATGATGTTTGGCCAGTCGAACGCGTACAGTCAAAGCATCTCTCAATCGTCAGGAGACTCATGGTACATCACGATTCCATCGTTCAACCTGACTAGCAGCGTGGGAGCTGCTGTGAGCGATACCTTGGAGCCGTCTGCCAGCAGTTGCCCGTTAGGGAGTCAAACGTATGACAATCTCTACACCGGCTTTGGGGTTACCGACTCCTTTGGTACGTTTCACCCTATCAATCCAAACATCACACTGGATGGGCTCGGCTGCTATCCTCTTCCTTCGCCACTGGCCCAACCGACAACCGATGGCTCCGGTTACACCATTGTATTTGGCGGTACAGCAGCAGCGTGGAAGACCACGGTGTACGACAAGTTCGGTAACACCTATCAGAACGTTGGGATAGCGCCTAGCGGCGTCACCACTCCCGATGGTGTGGCCGCTCTTACGGCCACTTACGGCGGCACTGGTCCCAACTACACACAGACGGAAACCGATGCGTTGACGAGCACGCCTGTGCTGACAGAGGTATATGGCCCGAATCCGGGGCCAACCAGCGTCAGCTACGGCTACACTAATTCAGCAGGCTCTCCCGCCACCGCAAGTTATACCGCGCACTACACGTCCTACACCCAGGCAACGAACTTTGGGTGTTCCGGAATCAGTGAGGTCGGGCCAGGTCCACGCTCCTTTCTGACATCGATCACGACGCCGGTTGGGACCTACACGTTTACCTACGAACCAACACCGAACAACTTCACGAGCACAAAGTACCCTGCCCCGTACTACACTGGCCGCATCGCAAGCATAACCTTGCCTACGGGCGGATCAATCTCGTATCAGTACGAGGGCGGAAACCATGGCATCAACTGTACGAGCGGAGTTGTTCCGACCCTGATCCGCACGATCAATGACAACAACGGAAACAGTAATCAATGGACATACGTTAACTCCCTGGTCAACTGGCCTTTGACGGGTTACAACTTCACGGTTGCGGTCACCGACCCAGCCGGAAATCAGACGGCCTACAGCTTTCAGGGACAGGTGCAAACGCAAGCCGCCTCATACCAGGGCGGATGCCCTACAAGCATTACCGGCTGCACCGGTGGCGGCACATTACTTAAGACGGTGACCACTTGTTACGACGCTAAGTTTGCGAACTGTGCCGCGCCATCTGCCTCTATCGCGTTACCGCCCTACAGCCAGACCGATGTCTATACCTCCTACAACGGCGCAGCACCAAACGACGTTGAGACCGTATTCGACGCTAACGAAGATCCGCTCACAGTCGCGCAGTACGATTTTGGAGTGACGATGGGAGCTGCTCCGAGTAGCGCCCTGTTGCTGGCCAAGACCTCCAACTATTACGGTATGGGACCCTGGTCGGGGACAGCTTGCGCGGCGTATCCCGCTGGCGTCTACATCCGCGCCACGCCGTGTTACACCGTCACAACAAATTCGGCGGGCTCGACGGTCTCGGCAACCCAGATCGCGTATAGCTCTTACGGCCATCCAACTACAACCAAAAAATGGGTGAGCGGCTCGTCATGGCTGACCGCGTCCGCTACCTATAACAGCAACGGCACAGTCGCAACCTCGACGAGCTTGGCGGGCGTCGCGTCCACGTACTACTATAACGGGACGGGCGGCTGCAGTAACTTGCTCCTGACCTCCGTCGTCTCTGGCGGCTTGACGAACTCCACGCAATGGAACTGCACCGGCGCGGTAGTGGCGAATACAACTGATCCGAATGGCCAAATTACACAGTATCAGTACTATGATCCGCTCTACCGAGTGACGTTGATGACGGACCCGATGGGGGAGCAAACAACCTACAGCTACCCTACCGCCAGCACATCCGAGAGCGCGATGAACTTTGGCACCAACTCAACCGTGGACACGCTGGTCACGACTGACGGGTTAGGACGAAAGATTCTTTCGCAACAGAAGCAAGCTCCGGGGTCCGCTAACTTCGACACGGTAAACACGATATATAGTACCAACGCTATACAAGTGTCGATGCCCTATGTCGGCACCGCTGGCCAGCTAGCATCCCCAGGGCGTCGAGGTCCAACGGGTGGCATCGTAGGAGCCACTCCCCTTACCACCACAATCTATGACGCAGTGGGCCGACCTGTGACCATCGCGAATGCGGCCAACGGAACAACGGCCTACACTTACAACGGCAACACCGTTCTCCAGCAGACTGGAAACGCTACCACAGGCATCCGGGGGCAGTTTACCATCGCCTCATCGAAACAGCTCCAGTACAACGGCATGGGGCAGCTTACCGAGGTCTGCGAGGGGACTCTCACAGGCACCATAGCGCCGTGCAGCGGCGGGTACGTAACTTCATACACACATGACCCGCTCGGCAATATCCTTGGTGTGACCCAAGGATCTCAAACCCGAGCGTTCGTCTACGACGGCTTGGGCCGGTTGCGCTCAGAGACGAATCCAGAATCGGAAACGACAACATACACCTACGACTCGACCGGTTGCGGAAGTAGCAATACCTTCCCCGGCCACCTTACCCTTATTTCCTACGCGAATGGCACGAACCAATGCTTCCAGTACAACGACCCGTTGGGTCGTGTCACCGCTGGCACTGGGTACTACAGCACCACCGGTGCTTCTTACTGCAAGCGCTTTGACTATGACAAAACTGCTGGGGTTCTGGGCACCGTGCCATCGGGAGTGACTCTGAGCTATCCTTATGGCCGCTTATCGGAGGCAGAGACCGATAATTGCACATGGCCTGTGACATCATCAACGATGCTGACCGATGAATGGTTCAACTACGACCAGAATGGCCGCAACACCGATGTCTACGAGTCCACGCCCAACTCTGCAGGCTACTACCACACCAAAGCCAGCTACTGGGCAAACAATGCTGTGAACACCCTCAGCGGAGTGCCTGGACTCAGCAGTTGGACGTTCACGCCGGATGGTGAAGGAAGGCCATTCACGGCAACGTATAACTCGTCAACGCCGGTTGATTGGGTTACCGGCGTGAGTTATTGGCCATCTAATAACTTACCTTCCGGTCAGACCACCGTAACGTATGGCGATAGTGATACGGATGTCTATACCCTCGATTCGTATGTCAGCGGGCAGGTAGACGATTTTCAGTTCAATGTAGGATCAACAAGTCTGCAAGGTTCGTTGGGCTGGAACTCCTACGGGCCGCTCTCAACGCTAAGTATTATCGACGGCTTCAACACCGCTAACTCGCAGAGCTGCACCTACGGCTACGACGGTCTACTGCGGGTAAACAGCGTGGTTTGCAATACTTCATCGGGCACCAACGTATGGGGGCAAGACTTCACCTTCGACGCCTACGGCAACATCAGCAAGTCCGTGCCCTCCGGCGACACTGGAACCGCTTTCCTGCCCAACTATACGCCGACTACCAATCAATACACACTGACGGGCTGCACTCCGCAAGTCAGCTATGACCTCAGCGGCAACCTCCTAAATGACTGCTTCAACACCTACACCTGGACGGGATACAATACTCTAGCAACGATGAACTCGAAGACCTTGACCTTCGATGCATTCGACCGGGAAGTTGAAATAGGTTCTGGTTCCGCCTACAGTCAAGTCTTGTATAGCCCGATCGGCAAGCTGGGATTGATGAACGGACAAACTCCGAAGGCGACTCGCTATCCCTTGCCCGGTGGTGGTACGGCGGAGGTTACTGGCACCGGTGGGACCAATCACATCTTGCATTCGGACTGGCTGGGCAGTGCGCGCCTCTCGACCAACTACAAAGGTCAAACCGCTGAGAACGACACATCTTATGCCCCGTACGGCGAAGCGTACAACAATATCAATGGTACTGCGGACTTCAATTTTACCGGCATGATGCAGGACACTGGTGGACTGGGTGGCGGCCTGTACGATTTTCCCTTTCGAGAGTACAGCACAGTGGGGCGATGGATTTCGCCCGACCCTGCGGGACTGGGCTCGGTCGATCCCACCAACCCACAGACGTGGAATCGCTACGCGTATGTGATGAACAATCCGCTGAGCAACGTCGATCCGCTTGGGCTGCAGGCTCCGGTCACGATGACAAACACACAATGCGCGAACGCGCAAAACCCAGCCATTTGCCAGGGAGGCTACGGAACTCCGGGCAATCTATGGGCCACTCTCGGCGGCAGCGGCGGCACCTGGGATGAGTTCGGAGGTATCACTACCACGACGACCAATATTATTGGGTTTACGGATCTGCTAACTCTTCAATATACAGATCCGGACACGGGAGAGACGATTATCACTCCGCTGAGCGCGGACGCAGTCTCCCAGACCAGCACCAACACTTGGAATATCGGTAGCGGCGGGAATCCGCTCAGCGCAGGTGGGACGCCTGCCGCAAACAACGGGCAGCCGCAGTCGCCCCGAAAGCCAATATTGAATATGCATCAAAACATTGTTGTCGTGACTCATCCGCAGGTGCAACCTGACCCCTGCAAAGCAGTGGACAAGACTGCCCATGTGTTGACCGATGTTGGTGCAGGCGGGGCGACCGTTTCCGTCGCCACCGGAGCCCCAGTTAACCCGGTGGCAGATTTCGCGTTGCTCCTGAGCACTGGTGCCGGAGGCGCTGGCCTTTTGATGGATCTTTACTCAGTCTTCGCGTGTCCGTGATTCGGGGTGGCACAAGGCCGTCCAAAGGAAGGCAGAATTGGAGGGAATGCTATGAAGCTGTGGCCGTCAATTGACGTACGACGACGGACGACTCTAGCGCTTGTAACGGTGATGTTCCTAGCGAGCTGGGTGGCGCTACTCGTTCGCCTGACGCGATACTGGCACGACATCCCTCATGAAGCCCACCACTGGGCGATCATGTTTGCGTTGCTCTACCCTTGGCCTTGGCTGGTTTTAGTAATGGAGAATCGCTCCAAGCTCCAGATGGCGGTGCTCACTTACTTTGCATTTTTTGCGGCAATGAAGTTTGTGTTTCCGTAGTAGTTCAAGCACATTTGTGGCCGGAGCGGGCCGCCGGGAAATGTCGCAAGCCGCAAACAACGTGAGTGCTGACCCGACCCTGGATGCTAGGGCAAACGCTCTCGCTCAAGCGATTAACAAGACCAAAGTCCAGACGCTCAGGAATCCATGTACGATAGGGGGTTTCTACGCCGCTTCAACTACGACGGTCGCTCTACCTTTAGCAGGTGTATCTAGCGCGGCGTCCATTCCTGCCGAGGGAGGTCTCTTCCCAGGCCTACTTGAAGCTGCGGGGACCGTTGGCAAATGGGTAGCTGCGGGCGGCGCGCCAGTTGCATACGCCTACAACTGGATCAAGCAGCAGGTATCGGCGGGTTGCAACGCAAACGTGAACTGGTGAGTCCCTATGAAACTAATCCCGTACAACTGGAGATTTCGGAACCTAGTCAGTCTGATCCATCTCGTAGTCGGGGCAGGTTGCGGGCTGGTCCTGAAAGCCATTACGCCTTTCCCATCAGCAGTGGGCTGGACTCTAGTCGCCGTCGCAACAGTGATCCTCTTCGTGCTGTTCAACTATCGCATAGTGTTCGCGAACGGGGACAAGGAGCAACACCCGGAACGAAAATCTTCACAGCATTCCGGGAGTGTTTGACTTTCGTTACCGAGCGCAGCCGCCAGGCTTCTCACAGTGAGACCGGTACTGCTAAGTGAACGGACCAGGCGAAGGGTGGTCAAGGGGGGTAAGCCGCCCCCTGGTCTAGGCCAAAAAACGTAAAGTAGTACTAACCCTGCGCGCGAGTTTAATCCGAACCCACGTAAATGCGTGCAAGTCGTTTGTTTTCATCGTGCGCATGCACGAACGGGCGTCCATTGCCGTAGTTTTGTATAGTCTTCGCCTGCGATCTGCTCTGGTTGCCGGCGTGTTGCGAATCAGCGGCTCGTTCGCCTTGCGAAATGCGAGCGCGTTCGCCCCAGCCTCACGCACCGGCTGCTGCGAAGCCGCGATGACATCCTTGTCCTGACTCCAGACCGGCTCATCTGAGCCGTTAATGCTCTTCATCAGGTGCGAAGTACTGAGATGCGCAGCGGCACCTTCGAGCAGTAGTGACGTGCCCAGCTCAAGCGCTTTGTCGGTGTCGCCCGCCTTGATGGCGTCTGAGAACTGTGGGGCCTTATCGGCTAGAGCGATGATCTGCTGACTGGTGAAGCCGAAGTTCGCGAGCTTCGATATTGTGCCGGAAGCGGTGGCGACTTTGGCCGCCGTCTCTGGAGCGAGCTTACTAAGCACGTTCGCGCCGAAACCGGTCGCGGCTTCTTCGCCAGCCGTGGCAGCGCCAGCCTCTGCGATACTACCTAGGCCACCGGTGACGAGCATGAGGCCGAGACTGAGAGGACTGAGCAGTCCGGAGGCGAATTTCTCCGCGCCCCTCTCGATACCAGTTGCACCCTTGCGGTATTCACCCAGCCCGAAGAGTGAAGTCTGCAGCGGCTTCGTAAGCCACGACTGACCTTCGCCAAGACGTTCACCTTCGTCCTGATCGGAAGGTTGCTGCTGCGGCGTGATGCCGAGTTGACGCGCCTTCACGGCCCAAGGATCGTTAGGGTCGGTCTGCGCGGGTTGCTGTAGCTGCTTGGCCTTTACAACCCAAGGATCATTCGGATCGAGCTGGGACGATGGCGCTTGCGCCGGGGTCGGCGCTTGAGCTGTCCCGAGCTGGCGAGCTTTCACGGCCCAAGGATCATTCGGGTCTAGCTGCTGCTGATTGTCAGCCATCTTTATTTATTGGCGAACCGTTCTTGCTGAGCCTGGATCTGCGGGCTCAGAGCAGGACCCTGCCCTTGTGGAGCCGCTTGTGTCTGAGCTGGAGCGGGCGGAGCTGGCGGACCCCAGCCTGCCGCCTGGGCCGCTGTCTTCGCCTTATTCGGGTCTGGATAAATCTTGAGGTACTGACTCATTACATCCTCTGGGATGGAAGCATTCTTAGAGGGTGCTTTGGGCAGATTCGCGCCAGGCGAGGGCACTGCCATCCGGAGATAGGTACGGTAAGTATCCTCCAATCCTTTCAACTCGTCCATGCGTTCCTGGTCGGGCGGAATCTGACTGCTGGCATCTTTGATCTGTCGCTCGATCGAGTCGATCTGCTTGACGAGACCGTTGGTGATGAATACCTGCGACTTCTTGTCAAGCGTTCCGAAAGCTGCCTGATCGCCACCGGCAGCGGTCCATTTATCCAGCCCATCCGCGAGTTGCGCAGACTGCTTTTCGTTCTTCTGGCCACGCAGCGCGTCGGCCGCCTCTTTCTGTGCCTCAGCGTTCAGTTGTTTGATACGCGCGCCTTCGACTCCGGCAGCGAGTAGAGCTTTCTCTCTTTCCAGATTCTGGTTGTAGACGGTCTGGTAGTTGCCTTTGATGGCGGCAAACTCGGAGGGCGATAACTCCTGGCCTTCCTTGAGGCGATCTGTCGTTCCAGGGAAGGCGTCATCGACCCTCGCCTTCTTCATGAGATCCAAGAAACTTTTGGTGATCGGCACCTTCTGCTGAGGATCGTAGGCATCGAAGGTGGGAACATAGGTAGATGTTCCATCAGGATTCATGACCGTCTTAACGCCAGTCTGTTCCCAGTCCCACGCGCCTGCCTTCGGATTTTGCTTTTGCAGGTCTGAGATCTCCTGCCACGTCTTATCGCGAGCGGCGGGCTGAATGCCGGATACAATATAGGGTGAAACCTTGGTGCGGCCGTTCGCAGCTTCCTCTTCGAACTGTTTGAAGCTATCGCCCTTAATGAGTTGCTGCGTGCGGATGGTCTGCGCGTTCTCCGCCGCGATCATCGCCTGACGATGAGTCTGTTCGGTTTGAAAAACCTGGCTCTCCTGTTGTGACTTCTGCTGCTCGCGTTGGTTGCGCTGCGCTTCGAGTTGGTTCTTGTACTGCTCCTGCGCGCGCTGCATCTTTAGCTGATCTTGCTGCTCGCCGTGTTCAGCGACGGCAGTTCCACCGCGACCTACGCCGCCCGCGAAGCCGCCGACGTTACCGCCCTTGGCGTCGCCACCGGATGCAGAGGCTAGGCCGAGCATTGCTCCGAGCACCATCGAACGTCCCCACTGGCCAGGCGTCTGCTTCTGCGGCGTCGCTACCGTTTGTCCGGTCTGCGGGTCCACAGCGTAGCTGGTCGAGTTTCCCATGAGCGCGCTGACAGCCTTGCCGATCAGCGCATGATGCGCGAGATCGGTTTGTTGTGGAGTCTGCTGCGGAGGGGCTTGCTGCTGGTCCGGCGCTGGAGGTTGACTTTGTCCTTGTGGAAGCGGAAGTCCGAATGGCATTATAGTTCCTTGTCAGTGACGACTTGTACGAGGGGGAAGTGATGAATCTTTCCGAACGTGAACAGGTTGAAGTCGGACGGAGCGCATCCGAGGCCAGCAAGATCGATGTGAAACCAATAGACGTGGGTCGCTATTTGAATCCTCGACCGAATGCGCCGTTCCCGCTCGAATATGCTTTTCACCTTCTGGGAGAAATTCGCGACAAGACTGTAGTGGACTTAGGCTGCGGCTCTGGTGAGAACCTGATCCCTCTCATTCATAGAGGAGCGCATGTAATCGGTATCGACATTTCTCCAGAGCTGATTTCTATTGCCCAGCGACGGCTCAACGAGGCAGGTCTTAGCGCAAGTGTCCGAGTGGGTTCGGCGTATCAAACGGAATTGCCGGATGAATCCGTGGATGTTGTGTTTTGTATGTCACTCATCCACCATCTCGACATCGCGCCAATACGAAAGGAAATGCAACGCGTCCTACGGCCGGGCGGTTCTATTGTTGTGAAAGAGCCCGTGCGCTTTAGTCCATACTACGAAGCTGTGCGCTCTATATTTCCGTCGCACGAAGATATCTCGGATTACGAACATCCACTGACCCGAGAGGAGCTTGGGGCGCTACAGGAAGGCTTTGTAGTGACTGGACTCCGCTACTTTCGCTTGCCGTTTATTCCACTGGTTCAACGTTTCGCGCCCGCCATGCGCAAACCATCTTGGTACGCAAGTAATGCGATTCTGACAGCTTTGCCATTTTTGGAGCGATACGCCACTTCGGTAGCTCTGCGCCTCCAGAAGTCAGCGCTCCCGAACTCGCCGTTTACGACGTGAAGTAACTCAGCGGCGTGGTGTTACTGATGGATTGATCGGTCAGCGCCCGGCGCAGGAAAGACACGACGGTTGAGATCCCGCCTGGCTCCTTGATGCCGTATACGCCAAGTACATTGGCCAACGTGCTGGTTGGCTGCAGCCCGGCTCGCGATTTGCCGGTGATCTTCAACTCCATGTCAAACAATGCGGCTTTGTAGCCGCTCAGCAATGACGTAAAGACACGTCGGCCCTGTTCATCAGTCTCATGCTTGCCCGGCCGCGCAAAGCTCCGAATGAGGAGAGGATTGCGCAGCCGGTAGGAATCTGATTCAGGGTTGTGTATGCCGTTCGCTTTTCCGATAGCATCCACAAGGGCTTCTATTTTATTCATTGCCTTTATTGGCTCCAGGTTGCTCCGCCGCCTACTCCGCCGCCGCTATTGATTCCTGTAGTCCCTGGCACTCCCGAAGATGCTGGTACTCCGAAGGAACTCGTGGCACCGCCAAGGCCGGGCATGCCCATGGAGGCCCCGAGAGCCGTACTGGCCAGTCCGCCGATCGCGCCACCAATCGATTCCCACATCTGGGCCGATTGCGTAGCGTTCTGCTGAGCAGAGCCGTAAGCCGCACTCCCGGCACTGGTGGCTGATCCGGCGTAGCCGAGCGGGTTCATGGCCGACGCCACACCACCGAGACCTTGTGCAGCGGCAAGATAATTTTGTCGTCCCTGCGCGTATCCCGCCTCGGTTATGCCAAGCTGCGCCGCCGACTGAGCTTGAGCGGCGGCCTGAGCATTCTGTTGCGTGAGCTGCGCGTTCGCCCCTGTGGGCAAAAATTGATTACCGCCGCCCGTGGCCGCGAGCTGCTGTTGTGTAGCTTGGTTGGCAGCTTGGTACTGATTAGCTACGCCACTCGTAGCTTGTGTCCTCAAGGCTGCATTCTCCTGGGGCGAGAATCCATACTGGTTGATGCCAGCGGCAAGCACAGGTGCGAAGGAGCTTTGCAGACTGTTGAGGATGTTTGTTTGACCAGCAAACATTTGCTGGTAGCCGCTCTGCAGATTCGAATAGAACTGCTGTTGCTGCCCAGCGATCGCTTGCTGTTGCGTGCTCGGTCCACCGCACATGATTAAGGTCCTGCCTTGAGGTCGAGTAAGTAGTCGTCCGTGTCCGCAATGCGAACAAAGCCGAAGCGCTTCTGACAGAACCGAATGAGAGGTTCGGAGACGCTGTCAAAGATCAGGTAGCGGAGATTAGCGCCTCTAATCGCCGCAGCAACTGCGGGGAATCCCTTGATCAGGCCGACCGCATTGCGCCTATGCTCGCGGTTGTCGAATTGGATATGCATGCGAACGGTGTCGGCATCGATCGGCTCCAGCTTGAAATACATGATCGGCCCCTTCACATCGTCACCTGCGAAGGAGAAGCCATCGGGGCGAAAGAAAAACTCTTCGTTCATCCCCTGCGCCATGTGGTAGGGATCTCGCGAGATCCATTCCTTGATGATGGGATTGTCTGAGTCTTGAAGGGGACGAAGCACGCTAGGCATTCAACAGGGCGTACACGTAGTAGAAATTGAACTGCTCGTTGCTGCTTCCGTTATCCATGAAATCGCCGGTCAGGATCGATGTCATGGCGACTGACGTTGCCGGGACGTTGGTGTCGATCGTAGCTACGAGAGTTTTGTTGATGTAAAACGTGATGGTTGCCCCGCTCTCGGTTGGGATGATCTCGTAGAGATTGACTGCCGCTGGCGCTACCCCGGTATCGACAACCGTCTGGTCTGAGTCCGAGGTCTGGCAAATTGCTTGTACGGTTGTGTCAGCATTAGTCGAGAACCGGAATCCAACAAAGTTGGCGTCTGGCGTGTCTGAGAAGAAAGCATTGCCAGCGCTCGCCTCTGTCTGGTCTGAACAGCCAAAGAAGTAACGGGAATCGGTAGTGCCAACTATCGCCATCTTAGCGAACCAGTCGTTAAGAATGCCGAGAGTTATATTTAGTGACGTATCGATGAGACCGCCGCTCGCCGTGAGTGTGTTCGTCTGTACAGGCACAAAGCAGGGCTCGGTAGCACTAGCTGTCCTTGTCACTGCCAAGGCGCTTGCGCTATAGGGCTGCATATCCATCCCGATGTTTGCGCCGGAACCGTAGGAAAACAGGTTGACGCCTGCTGCGTTACACCCGATCCAGTTTCCTGGCCAACCTGACGCCCCGGTGATGGTGGTCGTGCCTGCGTCGTTCACCAGAGTTATGCCGGTTCCCGCCGCTAGGTTGAGTAGCGCCTGATCGGAGTTATTGGTCCCGTTGGTCTGGAGAAGGATGGAGCCGACTGGCGCTCCGCCTGTCGGTGGATTGTTCGGAATCCAGGTGCCGATATCGAACGGACCAGAGCCGGTGACGGTCTGAAACTGCGGCGCGGCCCAGGCTAGTATTCCGCTGCGAGTAAACGCGTTGACGATGTAGAAGGAGAAGGCCGGATTGAGTTGATCATTCGGCCACACGTACACCGTGCCTGCCACGTTCCCGTTGGCATCAAGAGGTACGCGCAGAATAAGGCCAGCGACGACCTCGCCCGGATCTACCGCCTCTTGCTCATCATGCGATAGCTGCATGGTGAGATAGCCGTTTGCCAGTACGTTGCCTTCGAAGTCCTGGAACGCACCACCGGTAATCTGAATCTTTCCCGCCATCGATTAAACCTCGGTCTCACCCAGGTGAGGGAGATGGCGGCGGTGTTGGTTGGCACAGTGGTGATCGCCACGACGCAGAGGCCGGAGTTAGGACCGATGATGACGGCTCCGCCGATTTCATCTTTGAAATAACCGGTCACGTCGCCAGCCGCCAGGTCCGCATACCACGAGCCCACTAAGCGGAAGGCGGTGGTAGATGCGCCGACAAGGGTGCCCGCGACATAGGGTTTTGCCGACGAGACATTACTCGAACCAATCAGCATGCTGTTCGGAGTATTGCCTGCGCTGATGCTGGTGGGACTCTGGTTTGGCACGGCGACCAGGCCAACCTGCAGCGGGTTGGTCGAGGCGGTGAAGGAAACCAGCACGGCTTCAAAATCGAGGATGCTTAGGTTCACATTGGAGCCGGGCGGATTCCATAATGCGAAAGCTCCGGTGGCGGTGGCCGATGCAACCGCGAGCGCGGCTGCGGGATAACTTACGCCGAAGGTGTTGCCGCGATAGGTGTTCTCGTAGTAGCGGGCATTTAGCTGGGAAATAATCCCGTCGCCGCCCTTACCGCCGCGCAAGGTTGGTGTAGCGCCGTCCGACAATACTTGTGGGCCGACTTGAATCTGGGTGAAGACATTTACAGTTCTCCTAGCTGCGTAAAGTGATCTGGATCGTAGTCACCGTCCCTAACCGGCATGTCCTGCATAGTGAGGAATTTCAGGGCGCGTAACTCCAGCAGGACGGCGTAGAGCAACTGCTCGATGCGCAGCGAGCGGATTGCACCGTAGGTGTCGGTGCGAAGTTCACGGACCAGATCCACTTCGTCGATCCCGGCAACCTGGACGGGATTAACCGTTGGGTTCGTGCCCACGGGATCGGGACCGGAGACGATCGGATCGCCCGGAACGTAACTGCCGCCTGGCCCAACCGTCTGGTCATAGATAAGGATCTGACCGTTCTGCGGAGCCTGCAGAACCACCGCAGTCTTCTGAATGCCCACGACCGTTATGGCGGGATCGCCAGTCTGTGATTCCACGTCTCCGGCGATCGGATAGGTGGACTGGGGGAAGGTCTGCTGGTTCATTAGACTTGGAGGATCAGATATCTCAGGGTCGCGGTGATCGCGCGCGAGGCGGGCATAAGGTTGGTGATGGTGATATAGCTCAGAGGTTTCTGCGGACTGTCGCTGTTGGCCGCTGGCAACGATGGCGTAATCACCCAGACAAAGGGCGCGGTGTCAACCGTTACGTCGAGCAAGATAGATTGCTCATTGCCGAGACCTGGCGGAGTCGTATTCAGCCGCGAGAGATCGGCTATCTGTGCCGCCTTGGTTCCGTATAGCTCCACGCGCGCCGCACCGGTCACTGAGATCAGCAACGGGATAAACGAAGTGGATGTGCTGAATGTGGTTTGATACATTGCGCCATCACTCAGCACGGGAGTCGTCACCGACGCGCTCTGTATGGTTCCAACCTTCGTGGTCACGATCGTGGTGTTCGTGATCTCGTTGGTTACGGAAGTGATCCCGGTTCCGCTTCCTCCGCTGGTACCCGCGCCCGCCTGTGCGCTACTCACTGGAGTCATGATGCGGTTCTGCGGAATCAATCCGCCCTGGTAGTACTGACGTAAAGAGTCCGGCGTGATCGAGACCGGTGGAATGGGGCAACGGAGGAAAGGGTTAGGGTTGGGTGGGTATTGCTGTCCCGCGTATAACGCCGCAGGCGCAGCTACAGAAACCGCGACCGGCGTCAGGCCACTGCGATCAACGGGCTGGGTTGCCTGGTCAAGGGTCGGCACTTAGTCTTCCTGCATATAGCCGCCGAAGATCGTCACCGACAGGATCTCGTTGCCAAAGTTTTCGGCTGGCCATGTGATTTGCATTTGCAAATGACGGCATATTGCGGGTAGCTGGGTCTGCGAAAAATAGAAGCGTTGTGAATAGAGACTGTCAGGCGGGAATAGCTGCGGCGGATCTGTGGTGAAGCGCGGGAGATTTTCAAAGTCGCCCGCGATCTCATCGATCAGCACGCTAATGAACGGCTTCGAGCCGATCGCGGTTGCGTCGGTGGTGAGGAAGGCCAGCTCGGCAACTTGCCCAGGCTGAGCCAAAACGATCGAGCCAATGGTGAAGGTAGCGTTGTAGGGGCTGCCGTTGTCCTCGTAGGTGGTTAGATCGCGCATTAGGATCGGCCCACTCGATGTTGGTCCGAGTAGGAGCTTATGAACTCCGGGTGCAACCTCGACCGATTGAACTGCCTTACAGCCTCCGACGATGGTTGCAAACGGACTCCAGGTGAGACCGCTCTCCGGTGCCGCTGTGGGCGTCATACGAAACCAGCCGGTGTGTCCATCGGAGACGTACAGTGCGTGATCCATCGATCCGCTCACGTGCCAGGTTACATAGGCATTCGATGGATTCCAGTTCGAAAGCGTGAACTGATCGCCGATCGGGAAGCCGATCTGCGATAGCCCGGAGCTGGGATCGAGCGAGACTACCTGTGAATCGGCGGTGAAGAAGTAGATCGTGGTTCCGTTGACCGCGAGCGCGTTATAGGACAGCAGCCCAAGGCCGGTGGCGAACGGAGTGGTGTAGAGCGGATTCGACGTGGTCGCAGAGCCGCCGATGAGATAGATATCGGAGACGGTGAAAACCAGCGCGCCCAGACTCGTAGGCACGATGCGCTTGACCAGCGATGGAAAGACGGCGCTGTTGAGTGGCGGGAATCCTTCGTTGCCGTTTCCTACCGGCGTATCTGGACCGGAACTCCAATACACGGTGTTGCCGACGCTGCCGAAAATCCGGCCGAGATGGTAAGTCAGATTTATGATGCCGGTCGGAGGCGGGGTATTTTGGTCCGCCAGCGGCGCTTGAATGAGAATGTTCAGGTTGGCATCGAGCGTCGTGTCCACATAACCGTTAGTCTGATACTGCGCGAGCGTGGTGGTGTAGATGCTGTTGGCAATACCTGGGATAAGAAACCAGTTCGCACCGCCATCTTGAGTTCGGAAGATGGCAACGTAATCTACTTGTGGATCGATACTGGCAGGTAGTCCACCGCTGACCGTAACGCCAGCCGCCCCGATAAAATTACCGGTCGCTGTGGTTACAGGACTGGCATTCGAGACGGTATTGGTCAGCGTATTGACCAGCGCGATCGCATAAGACCATCCACCGTTGAAGGTAGATAGGGTCCCAGCCGGTGGCGCGGCGGCCGGTCCTTGATTGATCCAGATAAGATTTGGATTGTCATTCGTGAGCTGGTTGATGCCGGTCGCGAAAGTTGGCTCTACCGTGCCGGTCACGCCCGCTTCGTAGGGATCTTCGGTGTTGTTATTCGGATCTACGATCGTGGGCGTCAGGATGAATTGGGTCAGCTTGTGCCATGAGTAGTCCGCAGTCAGGCCAATGTTTTCCCAGCTCAGCGGGCCGGGACCACTCCCGCCAGCGGGCGCTGCGTTATTGGTTTCAGAGACAGTAGGATAAGCAGGTGCGAAACTCGTGGTCCACGCAGGCCACACCGGCTCCGTTGTTCCGCTGGTGGGAGTGCCGGGGATCGGCGTTTGCTGCAGCCTGCGTGTTGTACAACTGAATTCGGCACGGTACGTTAACCACCGCTTGCATAACCATGAAGCTATAGGCCATTGAGACCGTGCCTTGATAAACAGCTCCCGCGTTAATGCTCTGAGAAATACTAGCTGTCGTTCTGCTGTTTCCACCGAAGGTTGAGACGTGCAGGTTAATGTTGCCGCTGCCCTCGTCGGTAATCGTTACCGAGCTGTCAGTGGATTCTAGGTTGAGCGCGGACTGCGAGGAGTTGTCAGTTCCGTTGTGCTGCAGAAGAATGGCCTTGGCCGCCTGCAGATTGATGCTACCGCCGCCTTCGTCGGTGATGGTTACCGAACTATCCGTTGACTCCAGGTTGAGAACGGTTTGCGATGAGTTAGGGGTGCCGTTGTTCTCCAGTAAGATCGATGTTGCTTGCGCCTGGAGGTTGATAGTGCCATCGCCTTCATCGGTGATGACTACGGTGCTATCCGTAGATTCAAGATTGAGCACTGACTGCGACGAGTTGTTAATCCCGTTGTTCCGTAACAGTACGGAACCAACTGGAGCACCAACCGGAGCTGGATTACTTGGTATCCAGTTCCCGACGTTAAATGGTGACGGGCTCGACGGTACAGTCTGGTACTGCGGGGTTCTCCATGCGAGCACTCCAGAACGGCTATAGGCGTTGACGGTGTAATAGGAATTGGCCGGATTGAGCTGGTCATTCGGCCACACCAGCACCGTGCCAGCGATATTTCCGTTGGCATCGAGAGGAACCCGCAGGTCATGACCGGCGATCACTTCGCCAGGGTCAACCGACTCCTGCTCATCATGCGACAGCTCCATCATGAGGTAACCGTTCGCTAGAACGTTTCCCTCGAAATCTTGGAATTTTCCGCCGGTGATTTGATTCAGACCTGCCATAAGTTAGAGAGCCTTGCTTTTTGTTTTGAATGGACGCCTTGCAACGCAAGAGCCGAGGTCCGCCAAAGGAAGAGGTCAATGACGCCTTGCGACGGAACGGGCCTCGGTAACGCCGTCTCGTTAACTCGCCTGGTTGGCGAAGGGTTAGTTCGCAATGCGGACAGAGTCTGATTCTGCCGTTTTAAGCGTTTGGAGGACCTCGGCTATGCAGAACGTGAAATTCTGCTGTTTTTGCCCTTTAGAATCAGTGGGCTGCAAGGCGAAAATCGCTGTTGCCCAACCCTGATTTAAGCCTTCCTGCGGCTTGCGCGCCGCTTCATCTGCGCTTGGCGATATTCCAGAGAGTACCGCGATGGTTTTTTCCTTTTGGGCCGGTTTGCAATTTCATCCATCCACGCCCACAAACCAATCTGCTGAATGCGCGCCTGGTCCGCTGTACCCAACCCTGAGATGTCGATGCCGATCGGCACCGCGTGTGTTTTCATGCGGGACAATATATCCGGGCGTGTCAAGTGCTCTAGGTGATAATGCCCGCAGGGTGCCGAACGCTATTGGCGTAGGCGCGGAGAGAGTCGTGATAGAGCCGATCGAATGCGTCATCATCCATCTCATCGAGCTGCTTGGGAGTCGGCGGCTCGGTCTCTCGTGGCCGCTGGTACTGGTCCAGCAGTTCACCGCGCTCGTGGCGCTGCTCATTAGCCCGACAGGCGGACCAGGCTTGCTGGATTAGCGTCAAGGTCAGGGGACGGCCAGCAGCGTATCTGAGAATAAAATTGCGGCGCTCCGGCGTTGGCGTGTAGCTTGTCTCCCCAACCTCGAAGACGTACAGAACTGCTTCGTTGCAGACCGTCGCGTAGGCTGGGTCCGTGATGATATCCAGCGTTGGCTCTTCGCCATCGAGCGAGCATTTTAGATACTCACCGATCGCAGCATCGAACTGCCCGTTCTGTGCGAGTCTCATTACCTTGAGGCGCTCGGACTCGGTTAGGCGGCGCGCGGTCCCGGCTGCTACTTCAAGCAGTCCCTCGCGTTCAAGCGCGCGGTAGGCTGCTGTTAAATTCTCTACCGTCCACACGCCAGCGGAAATTAGGGCTTGGGTCTGCTCTTCGATCGAGCCATTCTGTTGGACAGCGCTGAGCGCATTGAAGCTCAGGGTCTCAACCATGGAGGCGTAATTGGAATCGGTAGCCAGGTAATCCGGGCAGCGTCGCCGAAACTCGGCAGCAATCGCCTCGCCCTTCCGATCGCGGTACTCGGCCAAGAAGTTCGCGTTGCCCGTCTCCTCGCCGATCTGTCTTATTGCATCGAAGTCAGGATTCTCCAAGAACTGGCGCATTGCGCCCGCGCCACGACTGAGAGCAGTATCGCGCCAGTCACGAGCAAAGCGGTCGTCATGTTTGTCTGCCTGCGGTGGAGGTTGGAGGTTGGGAAACGCGCTGAGGTCGAGTTGGCCGAAGGAGTCAGTATCGATCCACGCGCTCTCGCGGGAAATTATGTCCCTCTGGTGCTCTGGTGTCATAGTCATGTGTGGAGTCTCCTTGACTTTCCGGGGATTGTTTCTATTGAAGTGCCAACGCAACTGGTTCGAGCTGGAGCGTCAACCGCTGGCCCATACTTGCATCGTACGCAACAGAGACCGCTCCATGTTCTGCCTGTACGGACGGCCGAGCATTAAGGTGTAAATATGAGATAGCGCTGCGAAGGAACGCCGGATCGTCATGCGCGAACGCTAAGACCGCGTTGTGATCTCCGCAGAGGTAGCCGCGCAAGAATCCAGTTTCATGATCGTGGTCTAAGTCGGTCGCCGGTTTGTTACATCCGGGGCTAAGCGCATCTTCCTTGGTGCTCCTCCCACATGTGCAACGATTGACCGCGCCAGCGAACTTTGCCGTCAATATGTGAAACTGGACACCCTCCGTGTCCCGGAGTCATGTGGACAGGACCGCATTCCTTGCAGATCGCCGTCCTGTTCTGCATGTCAGTGTTGTTGATGTTATCGATAACATGGGTGAGCTTCGCGAGACGGGCCTCTTTAGCCTTCTTTACCGTTTCCGGATTCTTCGCGTGCCTAACCTTCGCTGCACAAAAGGAACATTGCGTGGATCTCCTTTGATTGAGGCTGTTCGCGCTGACAGAGCAGATCTTCCCGCACTCACATCTACATTTCCATCGCGCGAGGTTATTCGTTAGGGAATCCAACGCACCGCCGATGATTCTTTATTCTTGCCTGGCATCCTACGGTGTGCTCAGCGAAAACATGTAGTAGACGTTTAACCACGCGTTGCTTGAGCCAGCCGCGTAGTTGTCGAGAGCAAGCACACTCCGCATCGGAACTCCTGGATTGGGCACGTTGGCGTCGATGGTCGCAACTAAGTTACCGTTAATGTAAAAGGTGATCACCGTGCCGCCTGCGGTAGGCACGATCTCGAAGATCTGGGGAGAGTCTTGGATGGTCCAGAAGCTTGGATTGCTCCCAGGAGCGACATCCAGAGATGGACTTACAGCCACATAGTTGTAATCGTTCTCAAGGACGATGTCACCGATCGAGTAACTGGTCAGCGACGACCAGTTGCTGGCAGCAGTAAAACTCGGAGGAGCGATCCCGGTGTCAACCACGGTTAGGGCCGATGGAGTACCACATACCGCCTGGATATTCGTGTCCGTTTGCGACGCGAAGCGAAATGCAATGACATTCGCTGCGGGCGTGTCCGTTACCAACCCAATGCCAGCACCAGCCGCGCCGTCCCACATTCCGATCCAGTAACGCCCATTCTGGATTGAGCCAGCAACTCCGACCTCCGGGAAGATCGTCGCCCTGGTGAACCAATCTTCGAGAGTGGCACCAGTTAGATTCAGATTTATATCGTCGAATCCAGCATTGTCGTGGCTGCTCAGCGAGGATGGCTGAAATGAGAAGAAATAATTACCATTCTGGCCCAGACTCTCGAAATTGAATTCCTCAAGGTTGAAGCCTTGTTGCGCGCCCTCCGTAACAGAGCCATCGTCGATACCCGTCACTTGGAATGAAGACCAGAGGCCGGGCCACTTCTTGAGCACACCGCCGCCACCACCCGACGATTGCAGATTGATATTGCCGCTGCCCTCGTCGGTGATGGTTATGCTGCTATCCGTCGATTCAAGGTTCAGGATCGACTGGGACTCGTTGTTGGTTCCGTTGTTCTGGAGCAGAATAGAGCCAACGGGAGCGCCGCCGCTCGGTGGGTTGGTTGGAATCCAGACGCCGACGTTGAATGGAGATGGACTCGATGCTACGGTCTCGAATTGCGGTGCTGCCCACGCCAGCGTTCCATCGCGCCGATAGGCGTTGACGATGTAATAGGTATTCGCAGGATCGAGCTGGTCATTCGGCCACACCAGCACCGTGCCAGCGATATTTCCGTTGGCATCGAGAGGAACGCGACGCGGAAAGCCCGCGACAACTTGTCCTGGGCCGACAGACTCTTGCGCATCATGAGAGAGCTGCAGGGTAAGATAGCCGTTGGCCAGTACCTGCCCTTCGAAGTCCTGAAAATTGCCACCCGTTATTCGGTTCGGTCCTGACATCAGTTCTTGCTTTCTTTGTAAGGGAGGTTTTGAGCGGGCGAGTTACCGCAGCGCAATCATGGCTTCAAGGAGCGGGCGCAACGGCACTTCGAAAGTCATCGTTGTATTGCCCTCGGATTCGCCGCCACAGTCCAGGCTGTAGGTGAGAGCGGATCGATAGAGCGGCGGAACATAAGCCCAGTGTTCGACTAACCAGCGGGCAACGAGTAGAACGAATTCAGCATTAGCCGCGTCGCGCAGGATGCGCTCGGGAGTGAGGGCGTCGTTGACACTTTCGGCGTGGGAAAAAGATGGCATAGGTTGTTTCTTCATTCTGGGGATGCCGCTTGCGTGGGGCTGGATTTGATTTCGGCACTGGCAGGCACCTGTGAAAGCGTATAATTTGTCCCAGAAGGTGACTCCTATGCTGCAAATCGTTCACGGCCCTTGCGAGAGATGCGGTAGCCGGGAGAAGGTCATAACGCAGACATTCGAGATCCTTGTGGCGCTCAGCGCTGGCCCTGTTTTTTATCGTTCGGTCCTTTTCCATATAGCAGGAGCACCGCTTCAACTGATGCCGGGTTGGGACTGTCGATCTTTCTCTCTTACCTTCCTTGTTACGCCTGGTTATTCAAAAACGGAAGGTAAGACAAAATATATTTCATGATAGCAGAGAGCCCGGCTTCGGCTGGTAGTCGTGAAGAAACCGCTCAAGGTCCCGCTCCGGCTCCGAAGCTAAACGCTCCCAGAGACCATCTTCCAAAGATAATGCTTTCCGCTCGCCCGTGGCCGCTTGCGCTCCAGATCGCTTGAGCCCTTGCACGCGGCAGTCACTAGCAAACTCGGCAGTAAGCTGACGCGCCTCGCGGAGTAGTCGTTTCCTGTCGCGGTATTCGGACGATCCGCTGGACACTACAAAGGGCCGTGGAGATGCCTGCTCCAGCTCTTTGAAGATGCTTTGAAGTACCGGATTGCGAGCTTCCAGTTCCCGCACCATCGTCTTCGAATACCTGCGCTTGTAAGCGCGTGCCGCAGAGTCCGACACGCCGCGCATACCCGCGATGGTCCGCGTAATCAGCCCATCAAAGTAGGGCTCCTCTACGTGCTCGGCGACCATCAGGATCGCTAGCAATCCTGTCAATAGATCCAGCCTGGCAAGTTCATCGGCGTTGGCAAGCACGATACGGCGCGCGTTCTCCACGCTGAGCATGACCTCTTCGAATGGACGATCCGTCGCCAGGCTGGATAGTGGAAAAAGACGGTTGGTGCCGATGCGCTCACCGGGCGCGTCGTCATCGTCTTCCGCTGAGGCAAACGCCTCGATGCCAACGAAGCCGGTGAACGCCGGATATTCATCGGCGACGTACCGAACTACGGCCCCGCACTGACAGACATAGTTCCTGCGCGGCTTCCGCTGTTTGATATCGCGCTTGCCACATCCGCAGGCCGCAACGTAGATCGTCCGCTCGTTCTTTTCACGTTCGAGCTTCCTGCAGACCGTGTCCTTGAGCCGCAGGCGACACTGGCGACCGAGATGTCGGAATGCGTCGCTATTGGCAGCGGCAACAAGTTCCGCTTCTGACTTAACCCGGTATAGCTTTAGAAACTTGAGCAGCCAGTCTTGAATCCACTCGCGCGTCGCGTCGTAAGCCGCACCTTCCTTGCGCAGCGTGTGACCAGTGCGATGACCATCGATAGTGTCGAACTGCGGCACGTCGATGATGGTTAAGCTACCGTGGCGGTCGCGTAGGAAATAGGGCTGGACTGCGCGGTAACAGATCGCAATAAGGTGATCGAAGGCATCGGCAAGTTCCGCGTGATCGGCCTCGCGCTCCGCCTCGAAATACCGGAGCACGGCGCGCGACGCTACGTCGAGCTGCTCCGGCTCGATTGTTACGGGGATGAATGGAAATGGCGCAGTGGGAGTTGTCGCGTCTATGTGTTCCACCAGTTCTCCATGCGTTCATATGTGCCGAACGCGTGCTCCCAGTCGTTGTATGTTTTGCCGTCGCTCTTCTCGTCACGGCCCATATGCCAATCCGATTTCGCGAGCGCGTCGATCGCAGTCTTCATCAACCTCACGGCGTTGTCTCGGTTGCCGCCCGTTTTCTGCAAGCATTCTCTGAGCCGGACTATGCCGATTCTTTTTCTGATGGTCGTGAGCCTGGTGCGTGGGGTTCGGTGGGTGGCGGTTATGTAGTGATTCCACACGTCATCAAGAAGAGAATACAAAGACCGAGCGTCGTCGCCGCAAGGCGACAAGAGATCTACATTGTTCCTTATGCTAGATACGTTATGCTCGTTCTTATATAAGATCTTGTCGTCACCATCCGCGACAACCTCCGCGACATCTTCCGCGACATCTTCAACAGAAGGAAGGCTGGAAGTGGCTGCGTTTACAGTAGCTTCGCCACGATTCTTCCGCGTCACGCTCCGCGTCACATTCCGCGTCATCTTCCGCGACACTGCACTGCTGGTCTTGGGGTTGAGGATCTGACCTGCCCCATTTTCGTCTATCCATTTGTAATTATGGATAGTTACAGAGTAATCCTCATGGCTTCCTTCGAGGATGTGGCGCGTGATCCATCCCATCTCCTCCAGCTTCTTCATCGCTCGCTGAATCATTCGGAGCGGGTACACATCGCCAGTGGCTTTGCGCAGTCCGCCAGCCGAAGCGTAAGCGACCTTCCCGCTATGCCAGTCAGACCATCGATACAGGCACGCCATTGTTATGAACATGGCAATAGTGATCGCACCGGTCTTTAGCTGGTCGAACAAGCGCTGCGGAATGCGCACGTCTAGCCAGGACTGTGCTTCTACCGTACTCATCGCGTCACCGAACCGGCGCAAGCGGCGTGGACCTTACGCTTGAGATGGCGGAGCTGGCTGTAGAAGGGCAATGGCGCGACTACGCCGTCACCGGCAAAGTATTCGGCCTCCAGTTCGTAGCCGACCTTGTCAGGATCAGCGAAGGTGATGTTGCAGATGTTGCGGTTGGGGTCTGGGATGCGCTCGATGCTTATCAAGCGCATATTGCGGGTACAGAGGATAAGGGCAGCGAGCCCGAGGTCAGTCGTTGTGAATGTCGTCATCGATTACGTTGTTCTTTACGCCTTAACGCGGCGAACGGATTTTGTGCGGCTTACCGTTTATGGTTTTTGGTTACTGTTGTAGACTGCCACTTCGATTGCGCGTGGCAACTTCGAGCCAGGTACTGGCGGGAGTCGGGTGAATTCAACCTGCTGGCCGACCTTGGGAACCACTGCGGTTAGGAAGTTGCGGCCGTATGCGAAATAATCGACCCGATCCGAGCCCTTGAGAACCGCCCAGAAACCGGCACTCCGCGACGATCCCACAAAACAGATGAAGCCGGTAATCTGCGGCGTCCTGCGTGTTTTCATTTGCTACCTCCATCAAAAACAAAAAAGGCTTGGCCCCGTGATGGAGTCAAGCCTCGTCTCTAAGAAGAGATCCCAGCACCGCTAAGTGCTTGGAAACTTGTACAACAAAAAATCGTGTGATCTCTTCTTGGAGATGAATCTACTCCACACCCGTAGGCGCGTGGTTGTCCGCTTAGCGGACTTCTTAACTGCTGCTTTACTACTTCCTTACCTTCCTTATTACCCGGCCAATCTCAAAAAGGGAAGCCGAGCGAAAATAAACTTAGTCAGGGGAAAATCCATCCATCGCTTCGCCGATTAAGAGCTGGACATCTGCGGTGTCCAGCGATTCAAGCGCTTCCTCCAGGGCGTATTTGAATGCTCGCTGCGCCCGCGCGTATGCATCAGCGCTCGATAGCGTTATCTGGTGGTGAATAGATCGCACCATCTCTTCGACTGTTCGGTTGTCCTCCCGCGTCGCTCTCTTACGCGACGCCTCTTCGAATACCTGTTGCAGGCTTGGTTTCGACCCATCCATTGCCATACGCTATTGCTCCTTGAGTTGAGTTGTGGCTACGACGATGCCACGGCGATCTAGTTCATCCTGCAGGCATTGGATGTCCTTCGCCTTGACCCACGAACCGTCCCATTTAATGCGAGCTTTGCGGAGAATCTTGTTGAGGCGCTGTGCGGACTCCAGTAAGTCCTTATGCACAAGGATGGTCTTGTCCTTTTCTTCGGACGTTAGACGTGCATCGTGCCAAGTTGCGAAAGAGTCGCCATGTTCAATGCCTTCTGTTTCTCCCTGGCAGAGAATGCTAATGACGACCTCTTCGAGTGCCTTCGATTTCTCAGTTTTAGAGAGCTTCGAACACGCACAAATGTTTCCGATAAGGTCAATCATGCGGTCAATGTACATTTGTCGCCTCATGTTTTCCGTCTGTCGCCGGTCTTTCCAAGCGCCCGGCGTTTCGCGCTGCTCACTCGGTAATCGTGTGGCTCCGTAAAAACCATAGCTGAGTGAATATCTAGAAGCAATGTCACTGAAAACTTTCTAAACGCAGAGTCATTCACTTGTAACTGTTGGGTGCTTATGCCGCCAGCGCCTCTGTATTTACCGCGTAGTCGCCAATCGCCGCCTTGATGCTCGCGTACACCTGTTCCGCATCCGAGTACACCTGTGTATCCGTAAAGTGCAGTACTATCCAACCGTGGGCGCGTAACACTTCGTTCCGTTTCCTGTCTTTCTCATACACATCGGCACGCTGATGGATTCCTCCGTCGATCTCGACAATGACCCGCTTGCCGAAGTGAGCGAAGTCGGCAATGTAGCCAAGAATCTCCGCTTGCTGGCGAAAACCCAGCGTTTTCAAAGTGGGAGTTACCAGCGCTTCGCTGTTCGTTGGGTGGTTGCGCATCGCGTCCACTAGGTTGTGTTTCCAGGCTTGAAAGGCTGCACGGGGCGGCTGCAGCATCGGTCGCTCCACTCGAAACCTAGCCTCAAACTCCTGGCCACTCCGTTGCGTTGTCTTCTTCTTTCTGTTCGGCCTTCTCGGTGCGCCGCTGAATTCCTTCACTCTGTCAATAAGGCGAGCGCGGTCCTTGTTCCATCCCTTCTTCCTCTGTTTCGCTTCCAATCTAGCGATCCGGCCTGCCGTGTACCGGTCCATGGTGACACCGCTAGTCTCACCCGATGCATATTGGAGCGAGAGAGCCCGATAGCGTTCGCCAGAGTTCACGCTGTCATCTCCAGCCCTTGCGTATCGCCGTCTTCGTTGGTCGCACCAGCGTCGTTTTCTACCACCTGCTTGACTTTGGCTGCGCGGCGAAGCTTCGGCGGCGGCTCGGGGATTAACGGCGCGATGTCCGTGAGCCAAACGCGCTGGACCAAAAGCAACGTACGAGACGTGCCATCGGTGAACTTCACGTCGGCCATGTAGCTGTCGTCAGTGCCATCGATCTGCCGGACAGCGAGCACGCGTCCCAAGCCGAAGCGGACATGCTCGATGAACTGTGGTGCCGCCCTCGGCTTCTTAGGCTTGGTAGGTTTCGGTTCGCGTGGTGGGATGACGCGGAATTTCGAGATGCGGTTCATCGGGTCTCCATCCTGTGAAGCACGCGTCGGTACACGTGACGAGGCACGCGAATGGTGCGGTAGCGCCTCCCAATTTTTTGCTGATGCTCGCGCGAAGCCTGGAGGATCTGCACGCCGGGCTCGGACTCGTAGAGTTTGATAACCGTGCGGCGGGAGAGGCCATGTAGCATCATCAGCTCAGAGATGGTGAAAGGCCGGTCATTCTCACTAACGCGGGGCGGCGGCACAATTTGCTCTTCGCGCGCGCGCATTGCGGCCTGGGCTTCGGCTAGATGTGGATTGGACGGGTCGATGTGAATACGTAAGGGCGTTGTTCTCCCGGATCGGAGGCGCGGATTTGCGCCACAGGTCCTTTACTTTTTTGGTTTTTAGGGAGAACGCCCGGTCCAATCGGCTCTGCGGGGAGGTTCATGCGCTGTCCCGTTCAAGGACGGGGGTCGCGCTTCAATTGGCTGGTTAACTCGCCCCAACTTCGGGCATCAGCCTAACCGGTTTCCCAGGTCCGGATACCAGCTCCCGAACCAGCGGTCAGACCGTGACATGCGGCGCTTTTCCTGCCGTTTTCTACACATATATTATACCAAATACCTTGCAACGTTTGCTATACACGGAAGGGCATCCGAGCCCAGCCAAAGCACTCACGCGGAGCGCCAAGCCGCCTTGCGAAAGGTGCGCCAGAACTACTGCCGGATATCGGCATACGAGGCCCCGTCGAGCATCGCGCCTTCGAACTTTAGCAATTCTTTAGCAATATTTTGCTGCGGGAGCCAAGCCGCCTTGCGAAAGGTGCGCCAGAACTACTGCCGGATATCGGCATACGAGGCCCCGTCGAGCATCGCGCCTTCGAACTTTAGCAATTCTTTAGCAATATTTTGCTGCGGGAACGAACCCAGAACGAACCCTCTCCCGCATATAATTCGAAGGCGCGAATATTGCTAAAGAATTGCTAAACCGATCTTGTTTAGGTCGCTTTTTGGGCCATTGTCGCCCATGTTTCAGAATCGCGAATCGCCAATGAATACGCGCATCTCACGTGGTTGCAACAGTTGCATGCCCACATGTATAAAGCTAGCGATGTTCAAATCCCACCCTCTCCGCCAGTCCATCTATTTTCAATTGTGTGCGCAGACCCCTCCCCAATCCTTGGATAACAAGAGCACAATCCCTGAGATTCGGCGGGCTGGCCACACCGCGCTTGCGCGGACTTCGTACTAAATATTTGTGACCCCCGTCACGGAAAAAGCCGCATCCCGGTGTATAATTCCCGCGAAATACGAAGCGGCGACATTTCTCTCGACACTCCACACTAGTCCGCTCCTGAGCGGGCAAACCACTGAGCAGTGAACCATTAAGCTGTGAGCCAGCAACTATCCAGATCCCAGAATGCGTTCGTGTCCGCATTCGCACCGACAAAGGGAGGTCCTGATGATTGGCAAGAGGACGAAGAATAGGCCGGAAAGCCCGTTGAACATTTCCGGCATCGAGCTCACATTCTGCTCGACGAAACCGGCAATTGCGGTAGTCCGCTACGCTCTGGCGCTCGCAGTGCTTTCTACTCTCCCGCTTATTGCCGTTCGCCCGGCGCAGGCCCAAACTGAGACCGTGCTCTACAACTTCATGGGCGGCAGCGATGGAAGCGGTCCCACGTCCAGCCTCAGCTCTGACGGTGCTGGCAATCTCTATGGGACGACTAATAGCGGCGGGCTGGGGTATGGAACCGTATTCGAGCTTTCGCCCACCGGTGGCGGAGGGTGGAACGAGGCCGTGCTCTACAGTTTCACCGGAAGGGCGGACGGGGCGAATCCAAACTTGTCTTACGTGACGTTTGACAGCGGGGGGAACCTTTACGGGACAGCGAGCCAAGGCGGCGCGGAGGGATACGGGGTCGTGTTCGAGCTAGGCCCTGAGCCGGTCGGCGGTTGCCCAAGCGGCAGCAACAACGGGAATGGCTGGTGCGAGACCGTTCTGTACAGTTTCATGTCAACCCCTGACGGTGCCTCCCCGGCCTCTGGCCTCGCCTGGGACCAGCAGGGTAACCTTTACGGCACAACTTATGGCGGAGGCAGTGGAAGTGGAGTGGTCTACGAGTTGTCACCGAACGGCAGCGGCGTCTCGAATGAGTCTGTGCTCTACAGCTTTTGCTCCCAGCCGAGCTGCCTTGACGGTGCCTACCCCAACGGGCTGGTGCAGGAAAACGGAAACTTCTACGGCACGACCGAAAACGGCGGCGCTTACGCAGTTGGCACTGTGTTCGAACTAAGCCCTCAACCGGCCGGCGGGTGCCCAAGTGGCAGCTATACCGGGAACGGTTGGTGCGAATCCATCCTTCACGCCTTCGCGGGCCACCCAACGGACGGCCGCTACCCTTCTGGCACTCCGGTGTTCGATAGCGCCGGAAATGTCTACGGCACGACCGTTTATGGCGGCAGAGGGACGTGCGACTTTGACGCAGGGTGCGGCACAGTTTGGGAGCTGACTCCTGTTACAGGCGGAGGGTATACAGAGGAGATTCTTCATAACTTCAATTCCGGACCCTTGACATTTGGATGCTGCTATCCGATCCGACTGCCCCATTTTCCTTCGGCCGGTGTCGTGCTCGATTCATCCGGAAACATATACGGCACGACAACATACGGCGGCAGTTCCTCATACTGCACAGAAACAGAAAAGGGGAGGGGGACATATCAAGGCTGCGGCACGTTGTTTGAAATCGCAAAGCTTCAGGGCAAAAAGGCCGCCTATAAATTTGAGCTTCTTTGGATTTTCAATTGGGCGGATGGCGCTAATCCGGTGACCAGCTTGATTATGGACGGCGGCAACCTTTACGGAACGACCTACAACGGCGGCGATTTCTGCCCGTATCCTGACGGTTGCGGGGTTGCGTTCGAGTTCACTCCGTAGGTACGCAAGCTTGCTGAATGACGAGGAAACCGAAACATCTCAGATCAAAAATGAGGCGAGATATGCGAGGCGTTCTGAGGTTGGCTGTGTTTTCCACGCTGCTGCTGGTCGCTCTTCCACCAGCACATGCACAAAGCGAAATCGTGCTCTACAACTTCTGTTCCCAGCCGAACTGTGTAGACGGTGAGAACCCGGCGTCTAGCCTCACGCCCGACGGCGCAGGCAACTTCTATGGGACCACCCAAACGGGCGGCGCTCATCAGTATGGTACTGTCTTTGAACTTTCTCCAAACGGGGCCGGCGGCTACAACGAGACGGTCTTGTACAGCGTTTGTTCCCTGCCGTGGTGCGCAGATGGGTCGTCTCCCGATTCCAATGTGACGTTCGATGGCCATGGGAACCTCTACGCGACAACTTACTACGGCGGTCCCTACGCATCTGGCCCGTATTCTGGATATGGGGTCGTGTTTGAGCTAAGCCCTGAGCCGGCCGGCGGTTGCCCAAGCGGCAGCAACAACGGGAATGGCTGGTGCGAGACTGTCCTGTACAGTTTCATGTCAACCCCTGACGGTGCCTTCCCGGCCTCTGGCCTCTCCTGGGACCAGCAGGGTGACCTTTACGGCACAACTTATGGCGGAGGCAGTGGAAATGGAGTGGTCTACGAGTTGTCGCCGAACGGCAGCGGCGTGTGGAACGAGCAGGTTATCTACGATAGCGGCGGGTATGCCGGGTTAACTATAGACGGCTCCAGCAACATCTACGGCGCCGACGACGCCAAAGACGGCCATATTTTCAAGCTGGCGCCAAACGGAAGCGGGGGTTGGAATACAACCATCCTTCACACCTTCACGGGCGGCCACAACGACGGCGGATTTCCTCAAGGCACTCCTATCCTCGACAGCGCTGGAAATGTCTATGGCACGAGCACTGGTGGCGGTTCCAGCAGCGCTGGAGCAGTTTGGGAGCTGACTCCTGGTACGGGGGGAGAGTATACGGAGGGGATTCTGGAGTCCTTCACTTGGAACGACGGCTCCGCTCCTTATGCGGGGGTCGTGCTTGATTCATCCGGGAACATTTACGGCACAACACAAATCGGTGTCAAATCTCCGTGCTACGACGGCTGCGGCACCGTCTTCGAGCTTGAGGCTGGCGGCACCACGTACCAATGGAAGATTCTCTGGTCTTTCAATGGTACGGATGGCGGTTATCCGTCTGACAGCTTGATTCTTGAGGGCGGCAATCTTTACGGAACGACGTACGGCGGTGGGACATCCAGCAACTGTCCTGGCACTGGTGGTTGCGGCGTTGCGTTCGAGGTGAATCCGTCGGCTGTAGCGACCACCACCGTGCTCACCTCCTCGCCGAATCCGTCTCCATATGGGCAGTCGATGACCTTTACCGCAGTGGTCACTTCCAACCTTGGCGCACCGCCGGATGGTGAAATCGTCACGTTTAAGAAAGGAACCACGGTGCTGGGAACGGTGGCATTGCGTGGCGGCTCGGCTACTCTTACCACCTCGGCCCTGCCGCCGGGTACTGCCTATATAAAGTCGGGGTACGGAGGAGATATCAACATGGCTTCCAGTACATCGAACACCTTGGCGCAAATTGTGAAGAAGGCCGCGACCACGACCGTGCTCACCTCTTCGCCGAATCCATCCCCATATGGGCAGTCGATGACCTTTACCGCAGTGGTCACTTCCAACCTCGGCGCACCCCCGGATGGAGAAATCGTCACTTTTAAGAAAGGAACCACGGTGCTGGGAACAGGGACCTTAAGTGGCGGCTCGGCTAGTTTTACCACCTCGGCTCTGCCGGCGGGTACTGACTATATCAAGGCGGTGTATGGAGGAGATATCCACTTTGTTGCCAGCACGTCGAGCTCAGTGAAACAGGTGGTGCACTAAGCCCACATGACGCTGAGTTCGACTCCAAATCCGTCCGCTGTCACCGCGAGATCGCAGATGAGTTGGGCCGACGTCGGGGCGGCTTTTCTTGCACGGGCGAAACGAGGCAGCGCAGCAACTGTTGCAATCAGGCCGTTACACTCAGAGTCCCTGTGCCGGCCCTTAGACAACCCGAGCCACCTGTTTCGCGGCTCTCCGGATTCCTCGGTTGACGAGGCTCACGGGCGTGACCAGCATCACTGACATCCCCCTGACCTCCCGACAAAAATTGCCGGCGAAAAGATTCTCTCGCCTCAGAGCGATTCCCACTGCAGCGAACCTAGAGGCGAGCTTCCCTGGGACGAAAAAGCAAGGCTGCCGAGATTAGCGCGACGCGATTTGCGAATCCGCATTGTAGAGGTTTCCAATGACGAAGCTACGAACTCCCCGGCTACCTGTCGCTGTGCTTATTTTCCTCGCCATCTTCACGCTGACCCCACTCGCGGCGCTAGCTCAGCAATCGAGCGCGGGCCAATCACTAGCGGATCCGTCGAAAGTCGACATAGTGCACGGCACTGGCGCGCTTTCGCAAGCGGGGCAGCGGATTGCGGCGACCGGAACCTCAGCTTCGGAGATTCTGCTGCAGGGACCAAGGAAAAAGAAACGGGCCTATAAGGAGGACTCGGGAAGTGTCAGTTTACTTCCCGCGGTAGGTTATGGTAGCAGCTCGACCTATGGTCAGTCGGTGGTGGTTGCAGATGTCAATCACGATGGTAATCCCGACTTGGTTGTGACGGCTTGGTTGTGCTATGGCTGCGGCGGAAGCACTCAGGACGGAATGGTGAGCGTTTTGCTCGGTAACGGAGACGGCACGTTCCAGCCCGCCGTTGTCTACGACTCGGGCGGGCAGTATGCCCAGGGTGTCGCTGTCGCGGATGTGAACGGCGACGGAAAGCTGGATCTGATTGTCGCAAACGCGGGCGGCGAGAGCAACGGCGACGGCCCACTCGCCGTGCTGCTAGGCAACGGCGATGGAACCTTCCAACCGGCGGTGACCTACGACCCAGGGGCATACGGTGCGGACTCGGTGGCAGTCGCAGATCTGAATGGGGACGGCAAGCCCGACCTTGTAGTGGGAAACTCGTGCGGCGTCATCTGCAACTCGGCAGTCACCGTGCTGCTGGGTAACGGCGACGGAACCTTCCAATCGGCCGTGCATTACGGTTCGGTTGTCGGCGGTGCCGCCGCGGTGGCGATCGCGGATGTCAACGGAGACGGCAAACCCGACGTGCTTGTCGCCTACTCATGGAGTTGTACTTGCGAGACCGGCAGCACAGGCGTGCTACTAGGCAACGGCGATGGAACCCTTCGGCCAGGACCGATCCACCCCGGAGCGGGCGGGGGTTCGGTGGCGGTCGCAGATGTGAACATGGACGGCAAGGTTGACCTCATCGTGACAGCTGCGTGCGGGAACAGCGCATCCTGCGGCAACAGCACGGTCGGCGTGCTCTTAGGCAACGGAGACGGGAGCTTCCAGAACCAGGTAACGTACTATGCGGGTGGTTACCAGGCGAGCTCGGTCGCCGTAGCGGATATCAACGGCGACGGTGTGCCTGACCTGGTGGTGGCAAATGGCTGCCTCGTGGGAGGCAGCGGTTGTAATGACGGTCCGGTCGGCGTGCTCCTGGGAAATGGCGACGGAACCTTTCAGCAAGTGATCGAATTCGAATCGGGAGGGGCGCCTCAGCTTTCAGTGGCCGCCGCAGATGTCAATGGAGACGGCAAGCCCGACGTGATTGTGCTCAATTCATTTGGCGCCGGCTCTTCGAATATGGGGTCCACGGCAGGGGTGTTGCTCAACAACACCGGTTCGCCCCACGTTTCTACCAGCACTGCTCTGACGTCTTCGCTCAATCCTTCCGTCTACGGGCAAACCGTCACCCTCTCCGCCACAGTAACCTGCAGCGCGGGCACTCCTATTGGCATGGTTGCTTTCTACAATGGCTCGACTCCTTTGGGGAATGGGGCTCTGGCGGGCGGAAAGACATCGCTGTCGATTTCGTCTGTATCGGCTGGATCGGACTCTATCACCGCTACATACTTCGGAAGCGGAAGCTTCGCGCCAAGCGTATCGACTCCGCTCGCTCAGAAGGTAAGTCCGGCAACGACCACAATCTCCCTCTATTCATCAGCATCTAGCGCCGTGATCGGCCAGTCAGTTACATACTCCGCCTATCTAAATACGGAGTATGGAACTTCCCCCACTGGAACCGTAACTTTCAGGTCAGGATCTCAGACCTTGGGCGTCGCATCCGTCAATTCCTACAGCGCATCGTTTACGACTTCCTTTGCAACGATCGGTACATATTTGATAACAGCGCAGTACAACGGCGATTCGAACGACATGGGCAGCACGTCGAACACTGTGACCCAAATCATCCTCCTGCCGACTGGGACTTCCCTCTTCGCCGGCCCGAACCCGGCCTTCATCGGCGAAGCAGTCACTTTCACGGCGCAGGTGACATCCTCCTACGGAACACCAACCGGGACGGTGTACTTCTCGGGACATCGAACGCATCCTTTTGGCAACTGGGCCGTACTTTGTGGGAGCACTCTGGCCGGAAGGGTCGGAAGCTGCACTGTTTCTTCCCTGGCCCATGGGGACTATGAAATACAGGCCAACTATTCGGGCAGCTCAACCTTCATAGGAAGCAGCTCCTCCTATAGTACGGAAAGGTCGATCAACAGGTACCCGACGTCAACTTCGGTGACATCGAGCGTGAACCCATCTCTCTACGGCCAGCGAGTTACCTTTACCGCCACCGTGACCTCTCTCAGCGGAGTTATTCCGGATGGCGAGGTGAGCTTCTACGATGGGGACAAGATCGGCACCAGTGCGACCAGTGGCGGAGTAGCAACCTTTACCACTTCAACCCTCAAAAGCGGCACACACACGATAAGGGCTACCTTTGCCGGCCCCGGGTTCGAACCAAGCAGCGGAACGGTGACCCAGGTGGTGACTCCGCTTTCCACTACTACGACTCTGACTTCCAGTTTGAATCCTTCCACCTACGGGCAACCGATAACGTGGACTGCCACTGTCACGTCTGCTGGTTCGCATGGACCGACGGGTAAGGTGAAGTTTGCCGGTATCGGCGTGGCCACATTGAACGGCAGTGGCGTGGCCACATTCACGAAGACCTGGCTAAACGCGGCTACATACGCAATCACAGCGGAGTACGAAGGAGACGAGGCTTCGGCACCCAGTGATTCTGCCGCGCTGAATCAGGTGGTGAACCCGGCAACGACAACTACTGTGGTTACATCGCCCGCCAATCCCTCAACGCAGGGGGAGAGTGTTACGTTCACGGCCACGGTGAAGACCTCGACGAGCGTGAATCCTGCGGGGACCGTGACGTTCACCGCGGGAGGAACCACGCTAGGCACGGCAACGCTGAGTGGAAACGTGGCAAGCATCTCGACGAGTTCCCTGCCGGTGGGCGCCTACGCGGTGCAAGCAACTTATAACGGCGAAACAGATTTTACAGGCAGCTCGGGCAGGGTCACGCAGACGGTAAACCAGTAAATCCTTCAACCGGGGAAGCTGGTTCCTCAAAACGTGCGACACACGCCAACAGGCGTCTCTGACAAATGTCGTCGGGTGTCAAGCAGTCCCTTCACGAACGTGGTTACGGTTTTTGGTGGCAGTCCGGCGATTACGAATGATTTCTTCCACTTTCGTGTTATTTCGCTTCTGATGTACTATTTCCGGTATCGCACTGTACCAATGGGAGTTATGAGCATGAAGTTTTCGACCCTTCTTGTATTGCTTACTTGCGTCTCGGTGGCTTTTGGCCAGATGAACTCATCCTTCTACGTGGCGACGACCGGGAATGATTCGAATCCCGGCACTCAAATGGCGCCCTGGCGCACCATCCAACACGCTGCAGACACCGCGCGGGCGGGCAGTACTGTCTACGTTCGGGGTGGAATCTACGAAGAACTGGTGAGCATCAACCGGTCCGGCAACACGAGGGATGGGTTCATCACGTTTCAAAGCTCTCCGGGCGAAACGGCGGTCATCGACGCAACGCACTTCACTCCCTCCGGGAGACAGGGCGTACTGACTATTCACAACCAGAGCTACGTGCGAATCGAAGGCTTTGAAATTCGCAACTTCCACACCGCCGAACATCGGCTCGCTCCATTGGGCATAGACGTGATGGGATCGGGCTCTCATATAGAACTGCTGAAGAACAACGTCCATCATATCGAGCAGACTTTCGAGGGCCGCGATGCACCCGGAAGCGGCGGGAACGGGTTTGGCATTGCCGTCTACGGTACCGATGCCAGGACTCCGATCAGCGAACTCGTGATTGACGGCAATGAGGTGCATCACCTCCAAACCGGTTCGAGCGAGTCGCTGGTGGTGAACGGGAACGTCACGAATTTCCGCATTACACACAATATTGTCCACGACAACAACAACATTGGAATCGACGTGATCGGTTTCGAGCGCACGGCTCCCGACCCTGCCGTCGACCAGGCACGCGACGGAGTCGTCAGCGGCAATCTGGTTTACAACATTACCTCGCGCGGCAATCCGGCATACGGCAACGATGAGAATTCCGATGGTATTTACGTGGACGGCGGCACCAGAGTGCTGATCGAACAGAACGTCATGCACGATGTGGATTTTGGAATCGAACTGGCCAGCGAGCACAAGGACCGCGCCACCAGTTACATCACCGCGCGAAATAACCTGATCTACCACGGTCACACAGCGGGTGTTTCCATCGGGGGCTATGCGCCGGAACGCGGACATACCGAGCACTGCATCGTGGTCAACAACACGCTCTACGACAACGACACGTCGGCAACAGGGTCTGGCGAGTTCCAGATGCAGTGGAACATGACAGACAATATTTTTGCCAACAACATCGTCTACGCGGGGTCTCGCTGTCTCATCGCGGTGAACAAATCGAAGGTCGACAAAGAACATCCGCCTGTCATTATCGATCACAATCTTTATTACTGTGCGTCCGGACCGAAGGCGAGCACATGGGGAGAAGTGTCCGGCACGGTGACCGGATTTGATAATTACGTTCAGTCAACCGGGAATGATCGTCATTCCCGGTTTCTGGATCCGCATTTTGTAGACGCTGCCGCTAAGGATTATCATCTGCGACCGGATTCTCCCGCGATTGGGGCCGGCACCACGGACGGTTTGCCAGTGGGAGAACTGGATCTTGAAGGCTCACCGCGACTCAAGTCCGGGAAGATAGACCTCGGCTGCTACCAAACAAAATAGCCCCGCGGCAATCTCGGCTAATGCTTGGCCGATGCGTCAAAGAACTTCGGCTGCTCCGGGATCGCGGCGCCGTCAGCGCGGGGATCGGATGCACCGAAATTCAGACCGGTCTTGCTATCATGCAGGATCGCCTGGCCGCGCCCCATCAGGGTTGTGTAATCGCTGTGCACTTGCAGCACATGTCCCATCTTCGTCAGCGCTTCGAGTGTGCCGGGCGTCACCCGTGACTCGATCACGATTCTGCAGCCCAGTTGCTGGCGATCGGTAAAACGCGGTTCCTCCATCGCAGCCTGGATATTCATATGGTAGTCAACGACGTTCGACACAAATTGTGCATGAGCTAACGGCTGATTCAGCCCGCCCATGATGCCGAAACCGATGTGCTCGTCACCCCGCTGCATGAAGGCGGGAATGATGGTGTGGAACGGGCGCTTTCTGCCGGCAAGCGCATTTGGCGACGCGGTATCGAGGGAGAACAGCCCTCCGCGATCTTGTAAGGCGAATCCCATCCCCAGCACGGTTACGTTCGATCCAAAGTTGTTGTAGTTGCTCTGGATGACGGAGAGAATATTCCCTTCGTGATCGACGACCGTGAAGTAAGTAGTATCGCTGGTGCCAAGCGCCCCGGGAGCGACCGTGCAATTCGCTTTGCTTGGGTCAATGAGTGATGCGCGTTTTGCTGCGTAGTCTTTTGACAGAAGCTGATCAACGGGAATCTTGCTGAAGCGCGGATCGCCGTCGTAGGCTTTCACGTCCGCATAGGCGAGTTTCATGGCTTCAATTCGAGTGTGCAATTCACCCGGGCTGTGCGGGCCGGCAGGATCAGGCTTGAACTGCTCCATGATATTCAGCATTTCAAGCGCTGCCATACCGTCGCCGTTGGGCGGGAGCTCGTATACGGTCCAATCGCGGTATTTTGTCGAAATCGGCTCGACCCATTCGGCAGAGTAAGATGCGAGATCGTCGGCGGTCATGGTTCCTCCGAGTTCGGAGGAGGTCTTGAGAATGGCCTTGGCAATTTCTCCCTTGTAGAACGCGGCCTCGCCCTGCTCGGCAACCAGAGTGAACGCGCGGGAAACATCGGGATTGCGAAACATTTCTCCGGTCTCCGGGACTTTGCCACCGGGGAGAAATACGCGGCGGCTTTCCGCATTCGTCATCAAGCCATCGTGATCTTCATCCCACCAGTCGTGAATAATCTCTGCCACCGGGAAACCATGCTCGGCATAAAAGACGGCGGGTTGGAAGAGGTCGCGCCAGGGAAGTTTTCCCCAACGACTATGCAGCTTGGCCCATCCGTCCACCACACCCGGAACGGTGACGGAATCGATACCGAATTGGGGCATCGCCGTGATGCCCTTCTGACGGAGATGCTCAATCGTTAGAGCCTTCGGTGCCCAGCCGCTAGCATTCAAACCGTAAAGTTTGCCGGTCTTGGCCTCCCAATAAATGGCAAACAGATCGCCGCCCATACCGTTGGAAGTGGGTTCGGTGACGTTGAGTACGGCGTTGGCTGCAATCGCCGCATCGATGGCGGAGCCGCCCCGTTCGAGGACGAGCGCACCGGCTTGCGAGGCCGAAACCTGACTGGTCGCAACCATACCGTCCTGCGTCGCGACGACGGAACGCCCGTAGGAGCGGTCCTGGGCGAACATGTTGAATGCGGCGGACAGGAAAACGAGCAGGGCGACCGAAGGTCTGAGTGCGATCATGCGTGCGAGGCTCCACGTCGACATATGCTATTGAATCACAGTGTCCCACTACTGCAGTTTCGCGTACTCCGCTTTGGCTTGCTTCAGGATGGGAGTCTCGGCATCGGCATCTTTCCAGAGCGCAAGGAAATCCTTATAGGCCGCGAGCGCCTGGACACGGGCGGCCTCGGCATCCTTTCCCTGCGAGGTTCTCGACTGCAGGGCCCTGGCGCGAGCCACCTCCAAATGGGCCAACGCTCCCGTCCAGCAGTTCCAAACGATTCCGCTGTGGTCGAGAATCTTTTGAAACTCGGCGGCGGCAGCCGTGCCCTGTCCGCTTGCCAGGTAGGCCTCTCCGCGTAGGTACACATGATAGAGGCAGGACATATTGTTGATGAACTGAATGTTACCTAACTCAATCGCTGATGCAGCTTGCAGGGAATTCAGGGCCTGAGCCGGATTCCCTTTGTCGAGCGCCAATTGCGCCTGAATCGCAGGCAACCAGAGCGATTGCATTTGCGTGTCCAGCGGGAAGCGCTTCCCTAAATTCTGGGCCAGAGACTCGGCGCGTGCGGTATCGCCCGCCATGGCCAATGCCAGCGCAGCTTCGGACTCGACGCCCTGATTCGCCGGAGCCAGCTTCAGAGTTTCTGCGGCCGACTTCCGAGCTTGTTCTGGATTGCCGTAAGCGGCTTCCCACTGAGCAGAGATGGCCTGCCATATCGCGCCAGATTCCTGGGCATCAGCGCGTGTGGCGGAGTCCAGTGCACGCTTGGTCAGTTCCCGCGCTTTGTCAAGATGACCGCTATACGCCTCCGTATCGGACGCGAGCGCCAGCCCAATGTTCTCGTATTGGGGCCGGGCCGCGAACCACTGTTGCTGCTCTGTCATTGCAGCGGAATCCGCGCCAAGAAAGGCAAGAGCGTAGAGAACCTCGTGGAGTTGGGAGTCATCCATATTTTGTGCCTGTGCCTCGCGAATAATCTGCCGGGCTTCGTCGAACCGCTGCAGGCCCATGACGTCGTTGACGAGGTTGTCATTCGCAATACGCGAAGGATCCGGCATCAGGCGCACGCCTTGGCGGGTGCAGTCGGCCGCCTTTTCGTACTTCCCCTGCATGCCATTCGCTAACGCCAAATGCAGGTAGGCGATCGATCTTCGCGGGTAGATCTCAATCTCCTCTTCATAAGTCCGGGCGGCTTTTTCGACTTCCCCAGTTACATCCAGGTAGTAAGCAGCAGCGATTTCCATCTTTTCCGACTCGCTGACGTGTTCCCGTAGCTGGAAGGCTTTGCTAAGGTTCCCCCTTGCCCGCGCAAACTCGTTGAGTCCGAAATAGTCCAGCCCGATCGCCCAATACGCCATGGCAAAATCCGGATCCAGCTCGATAGCACGTTGAAAATGAGGAACGGCGGCCGCACTGCCTTTCTCGTTCGTGGCCCTTACGCCAAAATTGAACGCTTGCAGAGCTTCAAGGGAAGAAGTGGTGGCCTGGTAGAACGGAACATCGAACTTTTGCAACGTAGCCAGCGATTCGCCCAGTTCCCCGCGCAGCTTGGATGCAGCTTTACCCAGCGCGTCCAGCACCTGCTCCTTGGAGGCTGCCGTTACCTGCTCCTCGGCTAGGGTATCTCCGCTTTGGCAATTCACGGCCTTGAGCCCCAGCACATATTCGCTACCCAAACTACCGATCGAACCGGCCACGTAGGCCTTGCTTCCCGCTCGCTTGCAGAGCTCTCGAGCTAGCTCGGGGGTGATTTTCGCGTCCGGGGGACGCGTCATCAATTTCAAGGTCTTCGAAACCTGGCCGTCGGGGAGCACATTCAGAAAAGGGGATTGCCGCAGCGAAATGTTCAGCGCCGTCTTCAACGTGTCGTCGAAGATTGCGTCGCCCGTGGTATTGGCAAAATCGGTGAGAACGACGGTGTCCTTCTCAGTCAGGCGCTTACTTTGATAGGCACGATAGTAGAACCCGCCCGCCGTGAGCAGGGCGACCGAAAGGACGGCAACCATAATCTTCCAAAGCTTGGGAACACCAGCCACGGGAAATTCTGTCCCCGCCACCTTGCCTGAGCTTGCTCGCTCTTCCGTGATGACGCTGGTTCGGATCGTGTGCTGCTGAACAATCAGCCCGCTGGGGCCGTGGCTGGGAAGGGTTGCTGCGTCCTTGACTAGAGCTACGCTCGCGGGGGCAAGGACTTGCACCGGAACAATAAACTGATACCCCCGTCCCGGCAAGGTGGTGATGTAGTTGTTGTCGCTGGGCTTCTCTTCCAGTGCTCGCCGCAGGGCGGAGATGCTTTGCGCCAAGCTGTTCTCGTCCACAAAGGTGTCAGCCCAGACATTCGTTAACAGTTCTTTCCGCGTGAGAACCTTTCCCGGGTTTTGCACCAGGTACAGCAGCACGTCAAAAGCCCGGCGATTCAGTGTGACAATTTCGTCTGCCCGCCGCAGGGTGCGGGCCGAGGGGTCGAGCTGAAACTTCCCGAACTGAAAGATACCTTCTGGTTTCATTGAGTTAGCGGCAATTCAAAACTTGTCAGAAGCTGTCAGAACTCGTCACTGGCGTTTTTGGGGCGACTGCGGCAACATTCGCAGCCTGAAGAACGAGGGCACGTGGACAGAATTTATCAGTGGCTATCGGAGCGAGCAAGGTTTTTCCGTTCCGCCACATCCGTTCGCGACACATGTCGAACCGTACGGACCGAAGTAACGGTAGAGCGGCAAGGCGTAACCGTGGTGGTAGGGGGCGCCACGGAGATTTTCGACGTTTGCCCGCTATGCGGAACTAACCTGGGTCCTGCACAGGCGGAACGGGTAATCGCTTGTCTTCAGAAGGCTTCGACTTCGCAGGTACCTGCCTCGGCTGTTCACGAAGGAGGCAGGCAACGTAGTTGAAAACCAACGCAGGCGGGCAACAATGCGCCCCGCCGCTCAAGATCTTCTCGAACGACGAACAGTTTCAAGATAAGGAGCATTCTATGAAGGAATCGATCGGACGTTTCGGTGTGGGGTTGGCCTTGTTGCTGACCAGCTTCGTAAACCAGGGACTGGCTGCAAACCAGGTGAAGGGCACTGCTGGGAGCACCACGTGGAAGGCAATAACAGCGACAGCGCCGACCGTGGCGATAGACCAAAACGGAATTAGGTATGTAGCGTGGCAAAACGCCAGCAACCAAATCATCGTCGCTACGTCGCCTGCGAACAGCAACACGTGGACGCTCCTTGGAACATCCGAAGGGGGCCCAGGTGTCGTGGGCGGTACGGATTGGACGGCCGGGACCAACGCCTCTCCCGCATTGGCCTTTGATTCCCAATCCAACCAAATATGGGTTGCCTACAAGGGACAATCAACCCCGACAGACAGGATCTGGTTTTCCTCGTGGAATGGAACCTCGTGGGTGGCCCAGCAAGTGGTGATTTGCACGAACGGAACCCCTGAGACCGGCGAGGCACCGGCCTTGGGCGGAGGCGATGGAATGACCTTGGCGTGGAAGGGGGGCGGAGATGATGACATCTGGAACACGGCGTGGGACGGAACAAGATGGGGGCCTCAGGCAAAGGTGAAGGGCTCCAGCTGGACAGCCGGAACGAGTACCACGCCATCGTGGATTTCGCCTTACATTAATGGGGATCCCAACGTCCTGTTTTGGAAGGGGGGATCAACGAATATATGGATGAGCGAATATAACGCCGGCTCAGGGTGGGAATCGCAGAAACAGGTCACCTGCAGCACGAACCCAAGTTGGATTTTCGAAACCAGCTACGCTCCGGCTGCAGCTTACAACAACACGCCCGACGGAGCGCCCTATGCCGTGTTTTGGACGAGCAGCTCGAGCACATCAATCTTCTATTCCTACGAGACTGAAACTTCCTGTGGATGGTCTCAGCCCGCAACCGTCCCCAACGCTGCCACGAACGCTGCGCCGGCCGTGGTGTTTCCACTCTCCGGGCCTGGTTACTTCGTTGCGTGGAAAAAGGCGACCAACAATACGATCTGGTACGACACCGTGGCCACTCTCAAACCGTGACCACTAGAATGCGATTCGGTAGTTCAAGTAGCTGCGGGCGGCCCAAGCCTCGGCCGGGGGGACGAGGATGGGCTATCCCAGGGCGAGTGCACCGGTGACGCGGGGCACATACGGAGCCTCACTTCTCGAGCTTTTGGCGAGAAGTGGGGCTTTTGTCTTGCGTGATCTGTTAACCAGTGCCTGGTAGCTGCGCGGCACCGCGAAGATCGCGGCCGGTTCACATCCGCGTCGGGCCTCTCTTTTCGGCTGCTGGAGACTATCCCGCGCGGCCGCGGGAAATGGACCCCAAGGAGCGCCCGCGGCACAATTCTTGCATCGTGGATCACATCCTACTCAACGGGAGGGTGCCAGAAGAGGGCGATCAAAACAAAAATAGTTCCAACCAGTGCAGCAATCGCGATTGAAAGAATGATTCCATGAAGCGTAGTAAATGACGACTGCTTCTTCTTCCTTCGCTTTATGAACACCGCCATCGGCAGAACCATCACAGGCACATCCGGCGGTCAGGGCTGCATGCCGATCTCAAAACTCAAGGTTGAGAGAGACAGCCGATACTGGTATTGCGCGTTGACGTAGCCGATGGCAGCGTCGGTTTGTTGCAACTGCGCCTGACTCAGTTCAACGATCGAGCCCAAGCCAAGCTGGTAGCGGCCCTGGGCGAGGGTCAAACCAAGGTCGGCTTCCTTGGCGAGCTCCGCTTCCACGCCCACTCGCTGAAAGGCTGTATTCGCGGCCAGCCATGCTGTGCGAACGTCGCGCACTACGCGGTCGCGCAAGTCCCGAGTGTTTTCCGTCGCAGCCTTGGCCCGGTAATTTGCCTCCGAAGCTTCTGCCGCGAAGAGAAAGCCGTTGAAGATCGGGACATTCATATTCACGCCAATCGCGCCGTACCAGCTGGAAATGAAATAGCTCGGGAAGCAGCCGCCGAAGCAGTCCGGACGTACCGGCGTTACACCCGTAATCCCGAGTGCGCTGATGGTAGGCAGGAGCTGGTCGCGCTGGGCGCGACGGAATTTTTCCGCCGCCTGTTGATTGAAGGTGAGCGATTGCAAGTCGGGACGTTGCTGGATCGCCGTGTTGATCAGCACGTCCACATCCGGCGGTGGTGGCGGAAGTTGCGTCTCCTCTTCGCTATCGCTCAACTCGTACTGGACCTGTTTGTCGAAGCCCAGGACTGCGGTGAGCGCGGCTAAGGTTGAATCAACGTTATTCTGAGCGTCGAGTTGCAGCAGTTTGGCCTGCGAAAGATTTACTTGCGCGAAGGCTAGATCCAGGTTTGATTTCAGTTTGTTCTTTGCCAGTTCGTCGACTTGATGCTCCACCGATCCTCGAGTGGCTACGGTTTGCTGCGCGACTTTGAGCAGCGCCTGGGCTTGCAGGGCATTGTAGAAAGCCTGGTCTGTGGCCAGTACGACGTCTTCGGCGGTGGCCATCGCATTTGCGTTTTGAGCTTTCTCCAGAAGCTTGGAGGAGGACACGAGGTTGATGGTGCGCCCAAAGTCAGTGATGAGCTGGCTAAGCGTGACTCCTGCGCCCGCATGTTCCAGCAGGCGAGAGGCCGTCAGAGAACCCGCGCCGATGCGGCTGCCTTCATTGGCGTCGACGGCCGTGATTGCGCCATTCAAGTTCGGCAGTTCCGCCGCCCGGGTCTCGCGATAGATTTGGTGCTGTGCCAATCCAAGCAGATGGCCCACGCTGATCCGGGGATTATTTTTGAGGGCCAACTGTTCAGCCTGGGCGCGGGTTAATCGGAGAGTGCCGTTTGCAGCTTGATCCGCCTGCGGCATTTGTGAGCCGGCTGAAGAAGCTGTTTGCGATCCAGTCCCGCGCGGGAAGCTTGCACTCAGAACAGCTGGAGCCGCCAGGGATCCTACGGGGGCAGACGCCGAGCTTTGCGTCACTTGCGGTTGCGGAGCGGAGGGTAAAGCTTCGGCTGATCCGAAGGTGTCAGCGGTTTGTGCTGCGCAAGGCTGGGACAGCATTGTCCACAACCCTGAAAGCAGCAAGCAGAGTATAAGTGTTTGCCGCCTCGTCATTCTGCTGCCTCCGGCTTCGCGATCGCTCCGTTCTTCGCGCCACGCTTGCCATATACCAGTAAATAAGCGGCCGGAACGATGAAGATGGTCAGCAGAACCGACGAAGTGAGACCACCAATGATGGCGCGCGCCATCGGCGTATATTGTTCGGCTCCCGCTCCCAGCTTCAGCGCCATGGGGATCATCCCGAAAATGGTGGCGAGCGACGTCATCAAGATCGGCCGCAGGCGTACCCGGCACGCGGTGATCACGGCATCGACCGGGGACATTCCCTGGTTCTCCAGGTTGTGCGCGAAATCCACGATCAGAATGCTGTTCGAGTCCGCGATGCCGACCAGCATCAGCACTCCCATCAGCGACATTACGTTCAGCGTGCTATGAGTGAGTGGCAGGATAATCAGCACACCGATAAATCCCATCGGGATCGCCAACATGATCAGGAACGGATCGATGAATGACTTGAACTGTGCCGTCAGGATCAAGAAAAGCAAAATAAACGAAATCAGGAAGCCCAAGCCGAAACTCTTGAACGAGGCTTCCATGCCTTGGACCATTCCGCGCAGATTCACGCGAACGTTGCCGGGAATCTTTTCTTTGGCGAGGATGTTCCGCACCGCGTCGGTCACTCGTCCCAAATCTTCCGAAGCGGGCGTGACATAAATATCGACAGCGCGCTGAATCTGGTAGTGGTCCACTTCCGTCGGGGTCAGGACCTGTTTCACATTCACTACATTATTAAGCACCGTAGTCGGCCTGCCTTGTCCAAGACACGCCCAAGAAGCGTGCCCTGTGCCCGATTGCGGCGGGCCTGAGGGACCACAGGCCATGCCTTGGCCGTTGCCTGGATCGCGCAGGGGAATCTGCCCCAGGTCCATCATGTTGTGAATGGCCGCGTCGCCATGCTCGAAGTACTGCACAGTGAGGTAATAGTCGTTGCCGCTCTTGCGGTCGACCCAGTAATTTGGCGCGATCATGTAGTTGGAATTGAGCGCGGTGATCACGTTATCGACTACATCTTTCTGCGTCAGGCCCAACTCACCCGCATGCACGCGGTCCACGTCGAGGCGCAGGGCGGGATAATTCATATCTTGCGGGATATAGATTTGACCAACGCCGTGCACTTCCTTGAACCGATTGGCCAGGTTCTGCGCAATGCTATAAATCTGATCGAGATCTGGGCTGCTCACCTGCACGTCAATCGGAGCCGGCATGCCCGTGTTGAGAATGGCATCGACCATCGAGCCAGTGGAAAAGAATGTCCGGATATCCGGAAACTGCTTGGCCATCGCCTTCTGCACGCGGTCCATGTATTCGAAGCTGCTGAGGTCGTGCGGTTCGTTCAGTGCTACTTGCAGAGTCGCGGTGTAGGGACCAGAGTTGGTGGTGTAGAGCGCGGAAAAATCTGGCACGACGCCAATGTTGGTGACGATTCGCTTGAGATCTTTGGCTTCGACCTCATGCCGGATCAGGTCTTCCACCTTCGCCATATATTGATCCGTCATCTCGATGCGAGTGCCGGTGGGAACTTTGAGGTTGATCGTGAACTGTCCGGCATCGGTCTTGGGAAAAAACGCCAGACCCAGTAGCGGATAAATCGCGAGACTCACGAAAAACAAACCGCTCAACAGCACTACGGTGAGCCCGGGACGCTGCAGGGCCCGTCGCACCCAGCGCTCATAGAAATCAAGAACGTTATTAAACATCCGGTTGAAGCGGGCATTGAAGCGCTCCATCCAGGAGTGCCCTGCCGTCGAAGTGGGTTGAATCTCGTACTCGTCTCCCTTTTTTGGCTCGGGAGTGTGGTGCACGGCTTTCAGGAATCGCGAGCAAAATAACGGGATGACCGTCATCGCAACTACGAAAGAGGCCAGCAAAGACAAACAGAACGCCAACGCCAGCGCCGAGAACAGGAACTTGGCAACGCCGTAAAGAAAAACCACGGGGAAAAAATCGACGACATCCACCAAAGTTGCAGCCAGGACGGCAAGGCTGACTTCCGATCCGCCCACCTCTGCAGCGATCATCGGTGCGGCTCCCATTTCGAGATGGCGGTAAATGTTCTCCAGCGAAATCACAGAATTGTCAATCACGCGCGAGAACGCGAGTGCCATTCCACCCAGGATCATGGTGTTGATCGTTCCGCCCATCATCGCCAGAACTACAAATGCGGCCAAGGCGGAAATAGGAATGGAGAGAAGCACGGCCGACGTGGCGCGGAAACTTCCCAGAAAAATAAGAATCATCAAGCTGGTGAGAATCAATCCCAGCGCGCCTTCGTGCAGTACCGTGCGAATAGCTTCCTTCACGTACACCGACTGGTCGAAGACGATGCTGGTCTTCATCTGCTGCGGAATGTCGTAGAGATGCTTGATCAGTTGGCGAACTCCGTCGACAACCGCGATGGTGTTGGTATCTCCGCCCTGCTTCATGATGGGAATGTAGGCGGATTTCTGGCCATCGATTCGGACGATATTGGTTTGAATCCCGTGAGCGTCCTCCGCTTTCCCGACGTCATTCACGGTGACCCACGAATTTCCCTTAACTTTAAGAGGAACCTCGCCCAACTGCTTCATGTTGTCAACCAGGCTGTTGGAGTACACGAAGTAGTCGTAGGGACCCATCTTCACATCGCCAGCGGGCAAGATCAGATTGGAATCATTGACCGCGCCGACCACGTCCATCACGCTCAATTGCCGGGAAGCAAGTTTGTAGGGATCGACGTAGACCATGATCTGGCGGTAGATTCCGCCAAAGACGCCAGGAATTTCCGCTCCCGGCACAACCGCGATCTGGTTGCGAATCTGGAACTGGGCGTAGTCGTGAAGTTGCGTTTCGTTGAGTCCGTCACCTTTCACGGTGACCAACGCCACGGGCAGACTGGAGGCGTCGAATTTCAGAACCACAGGAGGCAGCGTTCCGGGAGGCAGTCGCTTCAGGTCGGCGAGGGCTAAGTTGGACAACTGGCTTACGTCAGCATCGGCATTGGTTCCGGGCTGAAAATAGACGCGGATAATGCTGACCCCTAACATGGACCGCGACTCCATGTGATCCACTCCCGAGGCGAGCGTGAAGAATCTCTCGAGCGGATCGGTGATGTCGGTTTCAACGTCTTCCGGCGGCATCCCGGAGTAAAACGTCGCCACAACGACCTCGGGCAGATTGATCGGCGGGAATAAATCGACCGGCATTCGCGCCAGACTGGTCACTCCAATGACAAGGAGTGTGAGGCAGATGACGATGATGAAGTACGGATTGCGAATTGAAAACCCTGGCATAAAGTTTGTCCGATGGCTTCGCTCGCCCCTCAGGCGTTGCGACCTGCAGTCTTACTGCGCGCTCTCCTCGTGGTACTGCATAATAGGAGTTTCCTGGGGATGCACTTTTTCTCCATTCTTTAAAGCGCCGCGATCGCTCACCACCACCTCTTCCCCTTCATTCACCCCCGAAACAATTTCGGCATCGGTCGCAGTTTGTAAACCTACTTCCACGTTTCGGTCTTGAACTACACCACTCCCGTCGACCACAAAAACGGTGATCTTCTGGCCCTCGTGATTCAAAGCCTGGATGGGCACCGTCGGAACGTCATTTTTTCTGTCAAGATTCAGCTCCGCGTCGGCATAGAGTCCCGGCAGCAATATTCGCTGCGGATTGGAAACATCCACTTCGGTGTGCATGGTGCGTGTATCTTCCCGTACGTCGACGGAAAAGCGCGCTACCTTTCCCGGAAACGTTCGGCCCAGCGACGGCACGCGAACATCCACGTGATCGCCGACATGGATGTAGCGAACGTAGGACTCTGGAACCGGAATCACCAACCGGAAGAGGTCGTCTTCCGACAGCCGGACGATGGGCATCGCCTGCGTGCTTGAGCCGGTTCCCGCCTGTACAAGGGTGCCGAGGTTCGCGTATCTTTCTGTCACCACTCCGGGAAAGGGTGCTGTGATCTTCGAATAGTCGAAGAGGCTCTGGTCGTGCGCCAGCTTCGCCTTGGCTGCGGATAACTGGCTCTCCGCGGCCTCCAAGGCTGCTTGCCCCGCGTCCACTTGAGACGATGCCGCCAAATCCTTCCCCTGGGCGTCGTCCACTTCCTGTTGCGCCACGATTCCCGGCTGGCTCTCAAAGACTCCATTCAGCCGTGTGTATTGCAGATGAAGCGCCTTGTACTGCGCCTGATAGCGGCTCAATTCGTGTTGTGCCCGGTTTACCTGATTCGCGGCATTCTTGATCTCCGCCTGGTCTTCCTCCAGCTGTGCCTCAAGCTCCGGGATCTCCAGGATCGCCATCACCTGGCCAGCCTTTACGTGCGTTCCGTAATCGACGTCCAGCTTCTTCACATAGCCCGCCTCTTTGGCGTAGACATCAATCTCCTGGAAAGGCACCAGTTCAGAAGACAAAGTGATTTGCCGGCCTAGCGACTTCTTCACGACCCGGGTTACGCCGACGGTGGCTGCCGGTCCGCTGGCCTCCACCGGTTGGCCGCTCTTTCCTGAACATCCTGACAATCCAAGCCCCAGCGCTGCCGCGAGGGCAGCGAGCATGAAGTAGAACAATCTTCCTGGCTGCTTAGTGCACGTCTCACCGTGCCGATCGCAATCTTGAGTCATTGAATTTACCTTGGCCAGAGTTTCCCGGCCGCTTTCTATCTGAGCGTGTTCAGCACATCACGCAGCTTCGCCACAGAAAAGTCGCGTGATCGGCAAAAATTGACTACCTCTTGTTCCGCCTGTTTCAGTCTTTCGGCGGCGGCGGGGATGTGGGTCGCAACCTCTAGCGGAATCGTGAGAACTCCATGGCGGTCCCCGTGTAACAAATCTCCTGGACGCATTTCCAGCCCACCCACGTTGACTTTGGCCCCGATTTCGAAAATGTGGGCGTACGCGTGCGAAACCGCGACGCTCCCGGCGAACAACTGAACACCCATGGTGCGCACGGACGGCAATTCCCGCACGGCCCCGTTCGTCAGGTAGCCGACGCAGCCCAAGGCTTTCAGAATTGCGGCGTGCATGTCGCCAACAAAAGCACCGCGACCTGGAGGATCATCCATGTCTTCGAGCACCAGAATGCGCGGGGCAGGCAACTCGAGAATGCTGTTCCAGAACTCCTCACGATCCCGAAACCTGGCACCGACCATGGGCGGCTCACCGCTCCGCAAGCGGGCCGTGACGGCGTAACCCACCATCGGAGGAGCGTCGGGAAACATGCAGCGAATGCTGGCATCGGCAAACCCCGTGTTAAATAGCCGCACGCGAAACGATTCGATCGCATTTGCAACCATGCAGGTATCAAACCGGCGAAGAGCATCGAGGTCCTCGTCAGTCAGCAAAGACTCAGTGGCCACGTTCGTTTCCTTTCATCGAACTGAGCTACGCGGTCGTCACTCCCAGGGCTTTTAGATATGGACCTATTGCCTCGCCCTCAGCCAGTGATGCCGGCGCGGGGGAAGAGTTTGCGAGATCGCATCGAGCGCCAACGCAGGAATTACCTGCGCGCGCAATTTGGACAGGGATGTTAGATGAGGGGAGGCGGCCGAGAGAAGAGATTTTCTTCGAAAAGGAGGTTGGGCGCCGGAGAGTCTACAGGTACGATTCGAGGATAGAAAGTCGGAGCTTCCAGGACGGCAAGACTGAACACCGGAGGCATCCAGTTGGCGGCATTCTTGGTGAGCCGCTGCCTTTTTGCATCCGACGATGCGTGGGTCTGTATGACCCTTACGCTATGCGACGCAATGCTCCAGGAGCTATATCGTGTAGCTACGCTGATTGTGAGTGAGCAGACCGCAACCAACACGACCAAGGCACACCAAGGCCTACCCCGTCGTTCTCCGAAATAAGTTGGCCGTAACATCTCAGGAGCGGTTAGCAACTCTGGTCGTTTTTACCATACAAAAATCGCTCACCGCAAGCAAACCGATAAGTTACGGGGCTATTACTTAGATAACCATGCAAAAAGGTATGGTTGTACGCAGGGGTAGAATTTCCCAGCCAGTTCTGATTGAACGGCTGCACTGGAATAGCCGGCAGCCGCTTTTTCCTATTGTCCGACCGAGCCATTCCTATGGTACTGCCCTCCTTGAAAGAAGCGGTGACGCACCATGCTTTGGCCGAGCAGGAAAAATAGGACTACCAGGACAACCACGAAAAGCAATCTTGCAATCCCCAACCACGAATTTCCTTCTACTGGGTCCGTTGGTTTCATTGGAACGAACCTCCATACGAAAGTCGCCCCCCTTCCCGGAAGGGTAGAGTGCGATGGATAAGTCCAGGTTGCCGCCGAAAACTATTCCTTGGGTTGCTCTTGCTCTCTTGCCTCCGGTTTCGGAATATCTCCCGGCTGGCATGGGTGCACCTCATGGAGCGGAACTTCGCGAGGCAGTATTTCTCGCAAGGCCCAATCAATGCGTTCTACTCCTTCCGAGATCAATTGCACAAGCTGCTGATTATCATTTCCATCCAGCGCGAGAAAGATGGGGCTCAAAGCGTTCCGGATGTGATGATTCATTTCTGCAATCACCTGCATCCGTGCCATGGTGAGGCGCTGCCGTTCGCGGGTAATTTGCACCAGGCGTGCCGCCAGACAGCTGACGATGATGGCGGACAGCCCCTCGGCCAGGAGCCGCTCCCGATTGCGGCCAAGATCGGGCACCAGCATGTAATGCATCAGTTCGCTGGCCAGGAAGGATACGATGCCTACCCCCAGAGCGGCCCCCAACACGAATCGCAGCGACGTTGGCTCGATCGCGGAATTACCCTGGGACGGGGATGACTTCGGGCCGCCGATTCGGCTTGGGCGAACCCTCCGCGCAGCGGAATCCGTGTTTAACATTGCGCCTCCTCCGAACCTTTGTTGTTGATCGCTCGGCGAACAGTTCGCCGCATTTGTTCCTGGCGCTCCAGAACCTGGTTCAGCTCATGGATGATCTCCAGAACCTTATCGGGATCTTTAGCCTCCATTGCATCGCTACACAATTCTTTCCAGCTCTTGCCACTCTCTTCCGCCACGGCTTCTTCTCCTCCAGATCATCGCTTATATGAAAGGGATCGCCGGCCAGTTGCAGTCCACGAATTCGAGCATGCAAAACCTGCGAACCGGATGCGGCGCTGACAAAAAGCGAAAGGACTAGCTGACTGGAGGAGGACGGTTGTAGTGCCATCCCTCCCTCACGAATTCAAACGGAGGCTCTGCACTTCCACGTGGTTGGGACGAGATGATCGGAGACGGCTCGGCCAGCGCCGTGCTCGGGGCAGTTGGCCACTGAGGATCCTCATGATCAAAGCACAGGCGGTAATCATGATCCGACAGCGTGTGGAAGCATGAGCTTAGAGAACTGTGGGAGACACCTACCGCGGCGTTGCGCGCCCATAGCAGACTCAGGGCGGCAATGCACATAATCGCACTGCGATATGAAATCGAGCTGCGGATACTGTTCTGGATGGGCCGGGATTGCGACACAACCACTTCCCCTGCGCAGTTGGATTATTGTGGCGCTGTTTTGGTTACCCGCTGGGGAACATTTGTTGTTACCCCTCGCCACCCAGTTTTCCAACCGTCTGGAGGGATCGAACGTTGTGGGATAATGCACACGTTCTGGGAGAAGCGGTGCCAACAGCTTGTCGACAAAACAATAAACCGGTGCTGCTAACTTTTCCCAGCAAGATCGAAGGAAAGTGAATGACGATCCTCGAATTCAGTTTGATAGTTGGGGCCGGTTCCCTTGTCGCCGGATTCCTCGGAGCCCTGACCGGACTGGGTGGCGGCGTGGTTCTTGTCCCCATGCTTGCCCTGCTTCTTGGAGTAGATATCCGGTACGCGATTGGGGCGTCGTTGGTATCGGTAATCGCCACTTCTTCCGGAGCAGCGGCGGCCTACGTAAAAGAGGGGATCTCCAACATAAGGATTGGAATGTTTCTGGAGGTCGCGACAACTCTGGGTGCGCTTGTCGGGGCAACCTTGGCGACGCGCATCTCCTCCAGCAAAATCTCCATCGTCTTTGGATTAGTGCTGATCGTGTCCGCTTTCTTGTCGTGGAGGCCGCAAACAAAAAATGAGCGCAACGCCGCTCCCGATCCGCTGGCCACCAAATTGCGGTTGAATGGAAGCTATCCTGAGGCCGAGAGCATGCGCAGCTACAACGTGCAGCGCGTCCCGCTGGGATGGACTTTGATGTTCGGTGCAGGAACGCTCTCCGGATTGCTTGGCATTGGTTCCGGAGCGATGAAAGTTCTCGCCATGGATCAAGCCATGAAGATCCCCTTCAAGGTCTCGACCACCACCAGCAACTTCATGATCGGCGTCACGGCCGCGGCTAGCGCGGGAATCTATCTCTCGCGCGGATACATTGATCCCGGCCTTTCGATGCCAGTGATGCTGGGGGTTCTCGCCGGATCGTTGCTGGGCACGAAGGTTCTCGTCAAAGCGCATCCCAAGTGGTTGCGGCGCGTATTCAGCATCGTAATCGTGGCCCTTGGAGCCGAGATGCTCTACAAGGGGATCTCGGGAAGGATTTGATGGCCAATCACCAAAGCTGGACTGATAGGCGGATGGAATTGCTGATCGGGAATCTGCTCCGCGCCGGAGTGTTGTTTTCGGCCTTCATCGTGGTACTGGGCGGGGCGATTTATCTGATAAGGCATGGTCGTTCCCCTGCCGAATACAGCGTGTTCCGTGGTGAGCCTTCCAATCTTCGTCACGTCGGCGCCATCTTTCGCGATGCGTTTGCGCTTCGGGGCCGAGGCATTATTCAGCTCGGATTGCTCTTCCTCATCGCAACTCCGGTGGCGCGCGTGGCCTTCTCGATCTTTGGATTTGCAGAAGAAAAAGACCGCATGTATGTAATCGTCGCGTCGATTGTGCTGATCATCCTGGCCTATAGCCTGATCGGCTCCATCTGGCCTGCATAGAGTCGATCCAGCGACGTATTCGAGTACCGCGTGTGATCGAATCATGAAATCGTAAATTTACGAATCTAAAGATTATTTCCCATAATCCAAGCGTATAAATAGCTTCGTAGGGTTTTTTCTGCCACAACCTGGAAGCCGCGGAATGCAGTAAGAGGTCACCCCCAATGACTGAGAAGCCAGTCCCCAACCCCTTCGAAGCCGCGCCCAACGCCGTTTCTCGACGGAATTTCATTAAAGGTGTGATCACCAGCGGTGTTGCGGTCTCCTCGGCCGGTTATCTGTTTCGCGCCTCCACGCTTCTCCACGGTCAACCGGTCCCTACTGGCGTGGGCGAGCGGCTGCTTACTCTCAACGTCAACGGCCAGCAACGGCGCGTCGACGTCATGAAGCAGGAGACGCTGGCCTGGACCTTGCGGTACAAGCTGGGACTGACCGGGACCAAGCTGGGATGCGACCGCGCGGAGTGCGGATCCTGCACCGTGCTGATCGATGATATTCCTCACTACTCTTGTTCCGTCCTCACCCACACCATACGCGGCCGGAAGGTTCAAACCATTGAAGGCTTGGCGAACGCGGACGGAACCTTGCATCCTGTGCAGCAGGGCGTAATCGACGAGCAGGGCTTTCAGTGCGCGTTCTGTATGTCCGGCTTCATTATGACCGCGGTGGGATACCTGAAAACCAATCCCAACCCCAGCCGCCGCGAAATGGCACAAGGAGTTTCCGGGTGCCTCTGCCGCTGCCAGGACTACGACAAGATTCTGACCGCGCTCATGCGCGGAGCCGAGAATATGCGGGGGGCGAAACTTGGATAACAAAAAAGTGAGTGAGACTACGAAGCCTGCCGAGCGACAATATGGCGCCGGTTACAAGCTGATCGGCAAAAACTACCCGACGCCCGATCTCTATGCGAAGGTGACCGGCCAGGCGAAATACGCGGAGGACTTTCGCGCGGACGGAATGCTGTTCTGCAAGCTGCTGCTCAGTCCGATGCCGCATGCGCGGATAAGGCACATCGACGCAAAAGCCGCGCTTGCCATGCCCGGCGTGAAAGCCATTCTCACGGCCAACGATCTCCCCGCCCCCGCCGACACGCTTACTGACAACGGCACCGTGATCAAGGCCAGCAAGTGGGGAGAGCGTGGCCTCACCAACGAGCCGGTTTATCAGGGCGAGCCGATTCTTGCCGTGGCCGCAGTCGACGAGTTAACGGCCGCGGAGGCGATCGAGAAAATTGAAATCGATTTCGAACCGCTTCCCTTCGTCATCGATCCGCTTGATACGCTACGGCCCGGTGGTCCGAACCCGAGGACGGATGGCAATATTTGGACCCGGCCGCCAGCGCCGGGTTCACAGGGTCCGGGAACGCCGGTGGTCACGGAGTTGAAATGGACGCACGCCGACTTTGCCGAAGAAAAACATGGCCGACTTCCCATGGGTAAGACGCCCGACGAATGGACCTATGGTGATCTCGATTCCGGCTTCAAGAGCGCCGCACTGGTTCTCGATGAGACTTTCGTTACGCCCGACACCAGCCATCAAACTCTCGAACCCCGCAGCGCGATGGCTTACTGGCAAAATGGCAAAGTCTACCTTCATACCGGCACGCAAAGCACCGCGCAAACCCTTCCAGCGATCGCGCGTTGGTTGAATATTAGTCCGGATAATGTTGTTTTTATTAGCGAATATACAGGTGGTGGTTTTGGCAGCAAGATCACCGGCGGCGTGTCGATGATCATCGCCGCTCTGCTTTCCAAGAAAACGAACACGCCGGTCATGATGCGCATCAGCCGCGAAGAAGAGACTTTCATCGGACGCGCGCGTCCCGGTTTTCAAGGGCGGATGAAAGTTGGCTTCGGAAAAGATGGGCGAATCACGGCTCTCGACATGTTCGTGATTTGCGACAACGGTCCCTACGACGCTGTCGGTGACGCTCCTTCCTCGGGCCGGATCGTATCGCTCCTGTACCAGCCCCAAACCATGCGCTGGCGCGGAGTAACGGTGCTGACGAATACGCCGCCGCGCAGCGCCCAGAGTTCTCCGGGTGGACTGCAGGGCATCGTGATCATGGAGCCGATCATCGCGAAAGCCGCGCGCAGGCTGGGACTTGATCAGGTGGCGATTCGCCGCATCAACTGCCCTGAGGGCAAGGCTCCCTTCGGACCGGCGGTGCAGGGGAAGCGGCAGTATGCCACCAGTGCATTTCTGAAAGAGGCGCTTGATCGCGGAGCGGAGCAGTTCAAGTGGAATGAGCGGGTGGCGCGCACTCCGAAAAGAATTGGCACCAAAGTTCGCGGCCTCGGCGTGTCCCTGAGCTGTTATGTCGGCGGCACCATTGGATTTGACGGCCTTCTCGTCATCTGCCCGGATGGACGCGTCACTTTCCAGTCGGGAATTGGAAATCTCGGAACTGAGTCAGTGATCGATGTTCACCGCGCGGGTGCGGAAGTTCTCGGCGTCCCTTGGGAGAAATGCGAAGTGGTTTGGGGGAACACCACCAAGAATCTTCCCTTCACCTGCGTCTCCGGCGGCAGCCAAACTACGCACGCGATGACGCGGGCCGCATATGCCACGGCGATGGACGCCAAGAAGAAACTGCAGGAAATTGCGGCGAAGAAACTTGGCGGCAAGCCGGAGCAATACGAGGTCGCGAACGAGCGCGTCTTCCCCAAAGGCGGCGGAGGCGGCATCACTTTGGCGCAGGCCGCGAAGTACGCGATTCAACTGGGTGGCACCTACGATGGCCACGAGGCACCTGCCGACGTGCACAAACTAACCAAGGCGTCGGTGGCAGCATTGGCGGGCCAGGGCCTAGTGGCAGCGGCCAAGGATAATTATCCCCGCGATGGCTCAACGTTTTCCTACGTGGCCAGCTTCGCCGAAATCGAAGTCGACGTCGAAACCGGCAAATACGACATCGTGGATTTTCTCGCCTCTGGCGATGTTGGAACGGTGATTCATCCCCGCGCGCTGGGTGGCCAAATGCTCGGCCGTTCGACGCTCGGGATTGGCCACGCGATTGGCCAGAAGTGGGTCTTCGATCCGCACTACGGCCAGATGGTTTCCGTGCGCTTCTACCAGAGCAAGCCGCCGACAATTCTGGATGTGCCCGTCGACATGCAATGGACGGCACTCGATATTCCAGATCCGGAGACGCCGGTCGGCGCTCGCGGCGTGGGCGAGCCGCCGGTGGCCGGTGGCTGCGCTTCTATCTTGAACGCTTTATCGGATGCGCTGGGCGACGAGGTTTTCCAGCGTGCCCCGGCGAATGCCGACACGATTCTGACGTCGCTCGAAGCGGGACGGCCGATGCAGCATCCTCTGATGGCTCATATTTGACGCGGGAGTTGAAGGAGAGTTATGGCTGTCATACGAGACGTAATGCCCGCCTTCGAGCTCTACCAGCCGGGCTCAATCGCCGATGCGCAGAAGCTTCTCGCGCAGCACGGCAGTGATGCCTGGGTGCTGGCCGGAGGCCTCGACAGCTTCGACTGGCTCAAGGATCGAATCAAGAAGCCGAAGGCCGTTGTCGATCTGAGCGGAATCGAGGAGCTGCGGGGAGTCCGCGCCGCTGCGGATGGCATCGAAATCGGCGCTATGACCACCCTGACCGAAGTGGTGAATCATCCCATCATCAAGCAGAAGTACGATCTGCTGGCGCAGGCTGCGGAGGTGGTGGCGTCGCCGCAGATCCGCAATCAGGGAACGATCGGCGGGAACGTCTCGCAGGACACGCGCTGCTGGTATTACCGCGGCGGTTGGCCTTGTTACCGGGCCGGCGGCAACATTTGTTATGCCGATACTCCCGAGGGCCGCAATCGCGAGCACGCCATTTTGCACGCCGATCGCTGCGTCGCGGTGAATCCTTCCGATACAGCCCCGGCCCTGATCGCGCTGGAGGCCAAGTTTGTTCTGCGCACGTCCAAAGGTGAACGCGTGGTCGATGCCGAAGATTATTTCATCGGTCCTGACATCGACATTACCCGGCTGCACATTCTGCAGCCCGGCGACCTTCTGACCGCGATTCGGATTCCTTCCACGTGGGCCGGCGCGCGATTCTATTTCGAGAAAATCCGCGATCGCAATGTTTGGGACTTCCCTCTCATGAACGTCGCCTCCGCCATGGTGACCTCGGGCGATAACATCGATCGCATCCGAATCGCGGTGAACGGCGCCGCAGCACGTCCACTCCGCCTGAAAGCGGTGGAAGATGCCGTTCGTGGCAAGCCCCGCAACGCAGCAACGGGTGAGATGGCTGGAAAACTGGCTGTGCAAGGTGCGATCCCATTGCAATTCAATGCCTACAAGATCCCGCTCATGAGAAATCTGGTGAAGCGCTCCATCGGCGGAGTAGAGGAGGCGACGTGGACTTCCTAGAATGGGCGATCAGTCCGTGGGGGCAGAAAGTACCGATTCATATTGCGTGGTTCTTGATCTGGGTGGCGGGGATCGCAGGGTTGCTCTTCCTGATTGTCCACGCAATTTATGTGATGTATTTCGCCAAGGAAAAAGAGTTTGCCGGCGATGCTTCTCCCGCGGCGGTGCCCGCAATCCCAAAACGTGTTCCCCGCCATTCGCTGGTGGCGCGGCTGTTTCACTGGATTATGGCCGCATCCATGTTCACGCTGCTGTTCACCGCCTTCCTTCCGAAGGTGGGTGTTCAATTTCCCTGGGTCACCTATCACTGGATCGCCGGCACGGTATTGACCGTCTCAATCATCTTTCACATCTTTCACGCCTCCTTCTGGCTGGATTTCTGGTCGATATGGCCCGACAGAACGGATCTGGAAGATGCATGGAGAAGAGTCCGCCGGTTTTTTGGAATGCCTGCGCTTCCGCCTCGAAAGTTCGCCAAGTACCCTCTGGAGAACAAGCTCTATCACGCCGTCATTATGTTGAGCGGACTGGCTGCAATCCTTACTGGCGTTTTCATGATGTTTCGCGTGCGCACCGTATTTTTTCCGCGGAATCCCTACCTCTTCAGCGACATGACCTGGGGCCTGATGTACGTGTTGCACGGACTGGCGGGCGTGGGACTGATTGCGCTCGTAATGATGCACGTGTATATGGGCCTTCGTCCTGAAAAACTTCCCATCACGAAGTCCATGATCTTCGGCTGGATGGATCGCGACTTTGTCTTGAAGGAGCACGACCCCGCCCGCTGGGTGGTCGAGCCATCTTCTTCCGCACCAGCATCCGGCAGAGTGGACCGCCGAGGACTCACCGATGCTGGATGACATCAGCGATCGTTCCGCGGCCGTGGAAGAATGCTACGAGTTTATGTTGGCCTATGCGGCCCAGGGTCTTCCCAGCGATCAGGGAAGCAAGTCCGGTGGTGAAGTCCGCGATTTTCTACAGCGCGCGAAAAAAGCGCTCACAGGGCTGGCGGAAGCTTGCACGCTGGCCATCAAGGAAGAAGGTCTTCAGCCCGCCGACAAATATCTCGCCTTCTTTGCCGTGCTGGACCGCGACGCCCGCGATTCTCTTGCCGCCATTGAACTGGTCCTGGCCCAGCCGGCCATCAGCTCCCAGTTGATCGACAATCTGAACGCTTCCATCCATCTGCGCGCGTTGCTCACCGACCTGTTTCTGCTGGATGAGATCGTGAAAAATCAGGACAGATCGGCGAGGCAGCCTGTTACGAACAAGAGCGAGTAAGGTTAAGCGAACTCCCTTGCAAGGTGATTTCAATCACAAAATGTGCCGTATTTCCTTATTTTCAGTACTTTATTAATGCCAAAAAGTCACCCTGAGCTGTGATTCCCGGTACAGCCGCCCCTCTCAGCCAGGGCGAAGATAGCAGGTAAAACGATCTTCGCCGGAGGGGAACCATGAAGCGGGTCTTGATTCTGGGTGCTGCAGGCCGGGATTTCCATAATTTCAACGTTTTGTTTCGCGATAATTCCACTTACCACGTCGTCGCATTCACTGCCACCCAGATTCCCGACATTGCCGGCCGTCGCTATCCCGCGGAGCTTGCCGGGAGCCTGTATCCGGACGGCATTCCGATTCTCGAAGAGAAAGACATGGAGCGCCTGGTCGCCGAATATGAGATTGATGTGGTGGCGTTCTCCTACAGCGACATCTCCCACCAGAATCTGATGCACCTCGCCTCCCGTGCGGTCGCTGCCGACGCCGACTTCTGGCTTCTCGGAACCGGCCACACGCAGCTTAAGTCGTCGGTCCCCGTCATCTCCGTATGCGCGGTTCGAACCGGATGCGGCAAAAGCCCCGTCTCGCGACTGGTTGCGGAAGAGCTCCGCGGGCAAGGCCGGAAGCCCGTCGTGATTCGACATCCCATGCCTTACGGAGACCTTGCCGCGCAGGCGGTCCAACGTTTCGCCACTTTGAAAGATCTCGACCTTCAGCAATGCACCATCGAGGAGCGCGAGGAGTACGAGCCGCATATCACGAAAGGAACCGTAGTCTATGCCGGCGTGGACTACGAAAAGATCCTGGAGTGCGCCGAGAAGGAAGCGGACGTCATCTTGTGGGACGGCGGCAACAACGACACACCCTTCTATGCCTCCGATCTGGAAATAGTGGTCGTCGATCCGCATCGCGCGGGACATGAACTGGCGTACTTCCCCGGGGAAGTGAACCTGCGGCGGGCGGATGTGATCGTAATCAATAAGGTCGATACGGCTTACCAGCGTGACCTCGAGACGGTCCGCCACAACATCCAGCTTCACAATCCCAAGGCGATCGTTTTCGAGATGGCCTGCCGCGTCTCCGTTCCCGATTCGAATCTGGTAAAGGGACAGCGCGTGCTGGTGGTCGAGGATGGCCCCACGCTCACTCACGGGGAAATGCCGTACGGCGCGGGAGTGGTCGCGGCCCGCCAATGCGGTGCGGCGGACCTGGTGGACCCGAGGCCTTATGCCGTCGGATCGATCCGCAACACCTTCCAACATTATCCTCATCTGACGAACCTCTTGCCCGCCATGGGCTACAGCGTGATCCAGAGACACGAACTCGAAGAGACCATCCGCCGCACGCCGTGCGATCTGGTGCTGGTCGCGACCCCGATCGACCTGGCGCGCGTGATCAACCTCGATAAGCCGAATCTCCGCGTGACCTATGAAGTGGAAGAACTCACCAAGCCTGGTCTGGCCGAAATGCTTGCCAAATTCGCAAAGGAGCACGAGCCGGCCCTGGCAGGGGTTGGAAGATGACTGGCAAAGATTTTCTCTCCATCCGGGATTTCTCGCCCTCGGAGATCCAGTACCTGCTCGTTCTTGGTCGACAAGTTAAGGCCGATCCCACGGCCTATAGCACGGCCCTGCGGCGCCAGACACTGGCCATGATCTTCGAGAAACCTTCCCTGCGCACCCGTGTCACCTTCGACGTTGGCATTCAGCAACTGGGCGGATTTTCTCTCTACCTCTCTCCGGCTGAAATCAACCTGGGCAAACGCGAGTCGGTTTACGACGTGGCAAAGAATCTGGAACGCATGGTGCAAGGCATCATGATGCGGACCTTCTCCCACGACGTAGTCGCGCAGATGGCACGGTATGCGCGCATCCCCGTCATCAACGGGCTCACCGACTATAGCCATCCCTGCCAGGCGATGGCTGACTACCTCACTATCTGGGAAGCCAAAGGCAGTCTCGAGGGCCTAAAGATTGCCTACATTGGAGATGGCGACAACGTGGCTCGCTCACTTCTATTCGCCGGAGCCCAGCTTGGCGCACATGTCTGGCTGGCCACACCTCCGGGTTACGAGCTTGATGCTGAATCTGTGCAGTGGGCTCGCGATCGCGCCGCCGACACTGGCGCCACTTGCACGGTAACGAATGATCCCGAAGAGGCTGCGGATGCAGCCGACGTTATCTACACCGACATATGGGCCAGCATGGGAAAAGAGGCCGAAGCCGAAACCCGCAGGCATGTCTTCCTGCCCTACCAGGTGGATGCGACTCTGTTCCGCCGCGCCAAGCGAGACGCCATCTTCTTGCATTGCCTCCCCGCGCATCGCGGCGAAGAAGTCACCAACGAAGTGATCGATTCGCCTCGGTCGCTCGTATTTCAGCAGGCCGAAAATCGGCTGCACTCGCAAAAAGCGATCATGCTCGAGTTGATGAAAGGCGAGTTCGTGAAACTGCCCGGACTTTTGGAGTTGCAGGAGTTGATGCACGTGTAGGAACACAGCCGTGGCTCGCTGCCGCTTATGAAGACCATGCTCCTTGCCGTTGGCGGAAACTCCCTGATTCGCGCGGGAGAGAAAGGTACCATTGGCGAGCAGCGAACCAACGCCCGCCGGACGGCAGTCCAGATCGTCCGGCTGATCCGGAGCGGTTTTCGCATCGTCCTCACCCACGGCAATGGTCCGCAAGTGGGTGCGGCGCTTCTACGCTCGGAGCGCGGGGCGAGCCAGGTTCCCGGTCATCCGCTCGATGTTTGCGGAGCTTCGACCCAAGGCGAGATCGGATATCTCCTGGAGCAATCCTTGCAGACCGAACTGCAGCAGGCTGGGCTCCACACGCCGGTGGCCGCGGTTCTCACTCAGAGTATCGTCTCGGCTGACGACCCGTCCATGCTCCATCCCAGCAAGCCGGTCGGCCCTTTCTATTCGCGCGCCGATGCGGAAGAACGCCAGCAGCTGCTGGGATGGGAAATTGTGGAAGACGCGGCACGCGGCTATCGCCGCGTCGTTCCCTCGCCGGAGCCGATCGACATCGTTGAACTGGAAGTGATTCAAGATCTGGTCAAGCAAGATGTGATTGTGATTGCCTGTGGAGGTGGAGGGATTCCTGTTATCTCGAAGCATGGAAGATTGCAAGGCGTGGAAGCCGTCATCGACAAAGATCGCGCCTCCGCCCTCCTGGCCTCTCGCCTGGGCGCCGATCTGTTTGTCATTTCCACCGACACTGACTTCGTGTACCTGGATTACAAAAAGCCCACGCAGCGTCCACTGCGGAGCGTCAGCGCCGCTGAGTTAGAGCAGTACTCCAGGGCTGGCCAGTTTCCAGCCGGAAACATGGGTCCCAAGATCGAATCTGTCCTGCGATTTCTGCGCGACGGCGGGAAGGAAGCCATCATTACGTCATGTGAGAATCTTTGCCAGAGCGTGGTTGGATCTGATGGCACTCATATATTCCCCGATCACGATCGTGCGGAAATCCACACGAACACGGAACACGAACTTTCGATGGGAGGACACCACTAATGCCGGCATCGACTATCCCTCCTATCAAAATAATTCCGCCTCACGGTCTAGAAAGAGGCGCAACGACCTTGAAACATGTCGTTGAATCCCAGCAATTCACACTTCCTCTGCTCATGGAATTATTCGAGCGGTCGCGCGGCATGGAGCGCGTGGTAGCCCGCGGAGGGTCGCTCGATTACCAGAACCGCATCATGGCCACGTTGTTTTACACACCTTCCACCCGCACTCGTTTCTGCTTCGAGGCTGCCATGCATCGGCTCGGTGGCCGGGTCTTATCCACGGAGAATGCCGGCGCTTTCTCTTCCGAGATTGAGGGTGAACAGGTGGAGGACTCGATCCAGATTATCAGCAGCTACTCGGATGTGATCGTGATCCGTCATCCCGAAGATCACGGCGCACGACGAGCCGCGGAGGTTTCTCCGGTTCCGGTCATCAACGCCGGCGATGGCAACGGTGGTCAGCATCCCACCCAGGCCTTGCTCGATCTCTATACGATTTACCGCCAGCGCCCACTGGATGGCCTGAGCGTCGCAATCATCGGCGAGCTGGACAAAGGGCGCACTGCGCGCTCGCTGGCCTATCTGCTGGCCAAGTTTGAACGGGTGAAGATCTTCTTCGTGAGCCCACCGCAGCTGCAGATGAAGCCAGACATCCTGGATTATCTCGATCAGCGCGGAGTTCGCTACGAGTTGGAATCGGAGATCGATCGCGTAATCGGCGAAGTGGATGTGGTGTATCAAACCCGAATCCGGCCGGAGCGAGTGCGCGATATCAGCGGTCTTAAGCGTTACGCCATCGATTCGGCGACCGTGGAGCGGATGAAGCCGGACGCGCTGATTCTTCATCCACTGCCGCGCACGGTCGAATTGGACAAGTCGGTCGATGCTGATCCGAGAGCCATGTATTTCCGTCAGGCCAGAAATGGTCTTTATGTACGGATGGCGCTATTGACCATGCTGTTGGAGTAGGAGCAGCGATAAGTGCCACGAATATGGTGATCACGTAAGGCGGAGAATCCATCCGCGCGTATCGAGGAAGCTATGGTGAACACGAACGGTAGCCCACAGCTTGAGCACCATGATGCTGATTGGCCAACCGCCATCGCGTCGCTAATGGTAGGCACCGCATTCTTTGCTTTGTGGTTCTGGTTGCTGCCGCCCTGGCTCGGCTTTCGCGTGGACCCTGCGCATATGCCGCCGTGGCGATGGATTGCTGCCCTGCCCTCGGTGCTTGGCTTCGCAGTCGCTCTACGCTGCGTATGGGATTTCGGACAGACCGGACACGGAACACCCGCACCGATTGTTCCTCCAAAGAAGCTGGTGGTAGTCGGTTTTTATCGCTACGTGCGCAATCCGATGTATGTCGGCTTCTTCGTCGGATGGATCAGTCTTTGGGTGGTCTTCGGACGAGCTAGTTGGCCCGGGGTTTTGGTCGCGGTCGCTATAGTCCTCGGAGTAGCGCTGTTTGTGCAGCTATATGAAGAGCCAACGCTGCGGAAAATGTTCGGCGAAGAGTACCAGGAATACTGCCGTAACGTACGACGGTGGCTCCCGCGGATGCGGCCTTGGCAGAGGTAGAAGAATCGAGGGGCCGTTGAACGAACAGCTCCGCGTGACCAGTTTGTTTTTTTTCTAACGACTGATTGAAAGGATCTTATGACAACCGAACTCATAGAGCGGCCTTTGCACACCCATGACTATGTCGAACTCGAGAACCAGTACGGTGCTCATAACTATCATCCGCTTGATGTGGTTATCGAACGCGCCGTAGGCGCATGGGTCTACGATGTCGAAGGCAAGCGTTACCTGGATTGCCTGGCTGCCTATTCCGCGGTAAATCAGGGCCATTGTCACCCTAGAATCCTGCAGGCTCTCGAAGAACAGGCCCGCAAAGTCACCCTTACCTCACGCGCATTCCGTAACCAGCAACTTCCGTTGCTTTGTAAGGAGCTTCATGACCTGACTGGCTTCGACATGGTTTTGCCGATGAACTCAGGTGCGGAGGCAGTCGAAACCGCCATCAAGACGGCTCGCAAGTGGGGCTACAAAATCAAAGGGATTCCTGAAGGCAAGGCCGAGATCATTGTGTGCGCCAATAATTTTCATGGCCGCACCGTGACCATCGTGAGTTTCTCAACTGACGAACAATATCGCGATGGCTTCGGCCCGTTCACTCCGGGCTTCAGAGTCATTCCGTTCGGCGATGCTTCCGCCCTGCGCGCGGCCATTACTCCTAACACCTGCGCATTCCTGGTCGAACCAATTCAAGGCGAGGCAGGGATCGTGATTCCGCCCGCGGGATTTCTCCGCGAAGCGGCGGAAATCTGCCGCCAGAACAACGTGCTGCTCATGACCGATGAAATTCAGTCCGGTCTGGGGCGCACCGGAAAACTCTTCGCCTACATGCACGAAAACATCATGCCCGATGTGTTGATCGTGGGCAAGGCGCTGGCCGGCGGCTTCTATCCGGTCTCGGCGGTTCTGGCATCACGAGAGATTCTCGGCGTCTACCAGCCGGGCGACCATGGCAGCACTTTCGGTGGCAACCCCATGGCTTGCGCCATCGCGCGAACCGCATTGCGTGTCCTCATTGAGGAGAAGATGGTAGAACGCTCGGCCGAGCGCGGCGCTTATTTCCTGACCCTGCTCAAGACCCTGCGCAGCCCCGACTTAAAAGAGGTCCGCGGCAAAGGCTTGTGGATTGGTATCGAACTCCACAGTCCTGCCCGTCCCTACTGCGAGGCGCTCAAAGAAGAGGGCATCCTGTGCAAGGAAACTCACGACCGTGTGATTCGCATCGCACCGCCTCTTATCATCGACCATCAGGATATCGACTGGGCCTTTAAGCGAATCGCGAACGTCATTCAGAAGCATTGATGGTGAGGGCGACCTTTCTCACAGGGGGTTCAAGGAGAGTTCAAACGGGGCGGACGGTGGTGGTGTCTCGGTTATCGGGCGGCGTGCGCTCGTCCCGCCTTCCGGCTCAATTCCGCGTCGGAACTTGTCCCACGCCCCAGCCCAACATCATCCAGATTCCTCTGCGCCCCCTTCAGATCGCACCGGCAAAGAACGCAGCGCATGGCCACGGTATAAACGAAGTGTGCGTAGGCTGGACACTTGCTGTTCGTGCAGGCCTTGGTCATCATTTCTAACCGCCTCGTGAATTCGGTATCTCTGCGAACCAACCGAATTCCTGTGTAGCTTGACGGTAGCACGCTCGATCACGCGCCCGACGCGCATTTTCAGCACCGGATTATCGAATTTGTTTCTGCGGCCGCGAGCGTGCTGTAGCGAAAACTCTTGTTGGCCATAGACAATTCCCAAGGCCTTCAGAACCTCATACTGATTTGCAGCGGCGCGCTTCCGGTTCCCAGTTTGGGAAACTTTTATCTGGCAAGAATCTAAGCATAAGGATTCTGCACTTCCCGAAAGCGAGAGTATAGTGGCTCGTATAGCGGATGGTGCCATGTCGTTGGACGAACCCGAGGGTTGGCGAATACTGTGGGAAAGCGCACAAAGGGAAAAGGATCCCAAGAGGCTGGTGGCCCTCATCGATCAAATGAACCAGTTGCTAACTGAGCACGAGAAGGCTACCGAAGAGTTGCAAGGATCGTCTAAACGCTCCAAAAAACAGGCGTCCTGACGCAGTGCAGGTTAATTGCTCCCAACTACGCGGACAAGTGGGAACGCAATTGAAGAAGTCGGCGCTTTCGCCTTAGGTAAGTATCCCGCTCTTCCCCACTAAGACTATCGAACCCTCGGCCTTTGACGCTTTCCATCAACTCCTCGAACAGTTTGCAGACCTCGCCAGAAATGGCCTCGACTTGTAATATGTCCATTCAGGACATTTACAGGCAACCATTCTGCTGCGCCGTGACGGCACGCAGTAATCTTAGTGACGCCGATCACCTTCCGTCATTTCTCTGCGAGAATTCTTTCAACCTGCTGCAGGTGGTTGATGTCGTGTCCGGCGAACATGCGAACGATGCGCTCAATCGACTCCTGGCCGCGCCAGGAGTGCATTCCATAGTGCTTCCACTGCTCCGGCGTCAGCGATTTCAGCAACGCGAGATTGGCTTCCCGCAGCGCGCGAAACAATTCGAGCGATTTGCGCGGGTCACGCTTCTCGTAGTGCCCGCTGATCACCCACGCATCCTGATCGAAGGCGGCGATCGGCGTTCCCGGCGCGCCCAGAATCAACCGCATCCGAAAACTGCCGACCGTTTCTGCATCGGCAAGATGCGCCAGGATCTCGCTGACCGACCATTTATCCGGCGCCGGACGCTTGCGCAGTTTAGCTGTAGACTTGCCCTTGATCAGGCGCTCCAGTTTCTTTGCCGTACTCGCTTGCACCACCAACGGCTGCTTCCCTTCCGTGTGGCTAGCTATCCGCTGCATGTATTGCTCTACTGTCTCTTTCATGGTTTTTGTCCCGCTTGAAATTTCGTCCAAGGTCCCGCCTTCATATCGTGCAGCAGGGGTTTTTGCCACGTATATTCTGGATGCTGCTCCAGAAAATCGGTCGCTACAAAATCTGCTCCACAAGGATGCCCCGCCCGCGCCACGAAACTCATATTCGCCGCCATCTTGCTATCGGTGGCTTTCCCCTGAACGGCGCCTCCGGGGTTGTACGCTTCCCAGCCCCACTCCTTCACACCACGCGAGGACGCGTCCACATGCCCGCATAGCGAGCGCTCGTTGGGTTGCTTTCTTTTGTCGAAGCTATCGAAGTGATCGGCCAGAAAATTCTCCGCCATCTCGACGTCAATCGTTCCTTTGGCGTGCTGTACCAACTCGTCGGCCCGGGAATGCCGCGCGTTCATCGACGACGCCATGTCGTTCGGATCGAATCCGTCCGTCTCTTCACGAATCAACTTCGGATCACGCGCGAAGTTTGAACTGACAAAGTATCCGTCCTTCGTTCGCCACATCGGAGTATTTTTCAAACCGAGCTCAAGATAAGCAATCTCCCCCGTCTTGCGGTCGCCGATCAGCCAATCGTTGGCGTATCCGCCGTTGTTCCCTTCCTTGATAATCCGCACGTAGTCGTCGATGCTCTCGGCATATTGCAGCGCCTTGCGCGAGCGCATGAACTCCGGCTTGCCGTTCGGGTTCCAGCCTTCGAATTGCGTGATCGTAGTCTCGGTGATCATGATGCCGGCCGCATTCACGCCGAAATCGTCGTCGCTAGTAATCACGCCGGGAAACCCATCCATCAGAATGCGCTGGCCGTGCTGCGGCAAAATATCGAAGATGACCACCCAGCGTTCGCCCGCCAAATAGCTGGTCCAATTATTGTGCGCGATCACGATCTGATGGTCTTTGGTGTAGGCGCCGGTCGCGATGAACGCGCTGCAATTTCCCGGAGCTTTCAACTTCGGCGCTCGAGCCCGCTTCTCGCGCCTATTCAGCCATGGCACGTAGTAGTCGGGGACTTCCTCAAACGCGTTGAGCGCGACAATGTCATACACGTCCAGGTCGACCCCATGGGCTTTCGCGCCGTCCGCAATCCCTTGCAGCTCCTGCTGATATTCGACGTCGATGTGCGGCCAGAGCATCTCCCGCGCGGCCTTGCGAAAGAACTGCCAATCGCGCTGGGTCTGGTGAGTATCAATCAGCTTGATGGCTTCGAGAGCATCGGCAATCTCGGGTGCCAAAAGATAGCCGTGCTGATAGCCGATCTCGGACGGAGATCCTTCCAGGTGAACGTACGTCCAACCGCCCTGCTGGAAACGATAACTTTTTTCAAGGCGCGCTTCAGAAGCCGCAGGAGCAGGAGTTTCCGCCGCGACTGCCAATCCGGGCAGTGGAAGTAGGGCGGCCACGATGAAAAACACGATGACGAAATAGTGCAGCGAAAAAACGGTGCGATCCATGAACATTGACGTCCCTCTGCTTCCCGCTCTGGACTTCCGCAAGATCGCCATTGTAGTCGAATCGAGAGACAAAACCAGTGAGGTTGAAATGAACCAGGAATTTTAGATGTCGGTGCGTTGCTCGGTATGCCGCTCTAGATACCAGCACGGAAGATAACCGGCGTGCGGGAATAGTGAGTTCACGCAAGTTTGCGTCTGCGGCGGGTTGAAGAGAAACTCCGTCCTGCCATTTTTCTGTTGCACGGCGTCATAGCTGGTAATGGTCACCTGTCCGTATGCGCGATTGGCGCCCAGCCGAAAACGGAACACGGCATAATCCACGGTATATGCGATCAGGGTCACTCCCGCCGCCGATAAGATGGTCACACCCGCCAGGCGCTGCAGGAAACGCCGGATTCTCGCGCTCAGCACTGGGCTCACGGCGTACAATTATATCCGCCCCTGCGGCTTGGACCGGCGCGTCCCGGGGCACATCTGAATGCTGCTCGCCCACAGCTCAATGCTCTCGTTGACAATTCTGCTTTCCACAGGCAAACTACCGCATTCGCTACATGCGGCGAGTGGCGAGCCCCTACGGGCCAATTCAACAGAACGGGTGCGGACCTGAGCCGTAATCTATAGCCATGGAGCAACTGGTCTCCTATACGCTCGATTCCACGTTGGAAACGGTGGACCATGCGGAAGAAAGCGCCACCCGCATTGCCACCGAGTTGGGCTTTGGAGAAGAAGAAGTCATGCAGATTTCCATGGCGGTGCGCGAGGGCGCGGTCAACGCTGTGCTGCACGGCAACAAATATGCGCCTGACAAGAAAGTAGTCCTTGCCTTCGAGCGGACCGGCGACGACCTGGTCATCACCATTCGCGACCAGGGCAAAGGTATTGACTTGAGCGGAATTCCTAATCCTTTGGCCCCGGAGAATCTGCTCAAGACTTCAGGCCGTGGCATTTTTCTTATGCGTTCTTTTATGGACGTGGTGGAAATCCGCCCGTCCCAGACAGGCACAGAAGTGAAATTGATCAAGCACGTCCACGGATCATCCGTGGGCAACAAGGAGGCTTCTCAGTGAGCATGAAACTTAGCACTCGGCAGGTGGACGGAGTCACCATTGTGGATTGCAGTGGGCGGATCACTCTGGGCGAGGGCAGTGTCACCCTGCGCGACACCGTACGCGAACTGCTTTCCAAGGGCAACAAGAAGATCATCTTGAATCTGGCCGAAGTGAACTACATCGATAGCTCCGGCATCGGCGAGCTGGTCAGCGCCTTCACCACCACCAAGAATCAGGGCGGTGAACTCAAGCTGCTCCACCTCACCAAAAAGGTGCACGACCTGCTCCAGATCACCAAGCTCTACACCGTCTTCGATGTGAAGGACGACGAAACCGCCGCTGTCAAGGGCTTCAAGTAGACGTGTCGCTTTTGAAAGGGCGCGGCTTCAAGCCGCAGTGGGTGCCCCACTCTTAGTCTCGCCGTCCTTTGGCGAGACTAGGGTGGGGATTTTGATCTTGTCTCCAGCACCAGATCAGACTTTCGGCGGCGCCTCGAACTTCCCCGCATTCCGCCCGCTACCTCACCCCCTTGTCATCCTGAGGCAGCGGAGCCGCTCGCCAAGCGCGCGACTCCCAACGAAGAGCCTGCCCTGAGCCTGCCGAAGGGACCCGTGCAACTCGCTGGCAGCGCCCCAGCCGTCGACAAATCCATAGGGAACTCCCACCTTAGCGCCGCCACGACTCCATCGTGCTTTTCGACGGGTGGGCACAGCGGACGCATGCACAAGAAATATCCACATCGTCCTGTGACATCCAACCTTGCCCCGCACTCACAAATCATCCATCATTGCTAAGCGAAGGCAGTAAGTCCATCGAAGGCAAGAAAGAAGTTCCCGGCCAAGAATCCGGCCGTAACTCGTTGGTTCGAGAGTATTTAGCCTCTAAGTCCTTTAGATGACGGATTTTGCGGCGAAAATCTCGCTAACGCGATGATTCCAAATGGGTGCTGGGGGGGGGAGTACTAATTAGGTAAACAGTGCTCAAACGCTAAACGCATTTACGGTCGGGGATAAGGAGGCCTGGTCGCGCACCGCTCCTATGTTCACAAGAAATATTTTCGCCCTGCTAGCCATCTTGTTCTGCGCATCCGCTGCCTTCGCGTCCGACTGCCTGCCCATCGGCGAAGCCAGCCGCCATGTTGGCGAGACCAAGTGCATCACCGGCAGAGTGACCCACGTAAAAGTCGGCTCCAAAGGAGTCCACTTCATCGGTTTCTGCGAAGAGCAAGCAGCCTGCCCGTTTTCTGTCGTGGTCTTCGCGTCTGACCTCAAAGATGTCGGCGACGTGCGCCGCCTCCAGGGACACGTGATCGAAATCCATGGTCCGGTCAAGCTCTACGATGGACGCGCCGAAATTATCCTGAATCGCGTTAGCCAACTCACCGGCGGCTCGACCTTGATCCCGCCCATGCCCAAGAATTATGACGTCGAAAAGCAAGGCCACTACAGCGCCGGCCGCATGCGTCCCACCAAGAAGCCCGCAAAAACCAAGGCCACGCCAAATCCCACTGCGACCTATGGCAACGAAGCAGATGTAGAAGGCGAACCCCCGCAATGACCAGAGGCAAGGTCTACTCAGTGGAACTCTGTGTCCCCGGTGTTAAAGATTGTTCTCTGAGGGGAACGATGCTTGGCCTCACACCATTCCCTTCCGCAACTCCTCCAGCGGATATCTCGTCCCTCGCCACACGATCCCGTCATTCCACAGCGTATGAAACATCGATCGCATCAACGTATAGACAAACAGCACGGTGCTCACGGGATGCAGCAGAAAGTAATAAGCCGGAACTCCCGAGCGCCAGGACATTCCCATATAAATCGAAAACATCGATCCGAGGGCCACGGCATACGGCAGTCGCTCCCACCCATGCGCCAACCACACTCCCAGAAACGGCATGAGATTCAGGAAAGCCAGCCCAACCGCCGAGATCAAAGTGCGCGGCCATTGAAAGGACAACACTGCAAAAAAATTCTTCGTCAGATTATTGACCACGCCCATTGCGCCATTTGCCCAGCGAATCGAAATCAGATCACCGCCAAAAACATTGCGTTGTGCGAACCCCGCGTTCTTCACCACTTTGCCGAGCTTCATGTCGTCAAGCACTTCCATGCGCAGCGCTTCGTACGTGCCGATGGACTCGTATGCGCTGTGCCGCATCAAATTGAAAGCTCCCACGCCCATGTGATCCCGCGACTTCGGATCCGCCACCTTCCAGGGCCGGTGCCCAAATACAAACATCGTCTGAAAAAAGGCGATCATCATGTATTCGCCCGGAGTTTTCATGATCATCCGTGGAAACAAGACGACGTGATCAGCCTTCTCCGCCTCGGCGTAAACGAGCGCCCGCCGCACCGAATCCGCCTTGAACAGCACATCGGCGTCGGTAAACAGCAGCCACTCGCCACTCGCCTCATTCGTGGCAGTCCACATGGCATGCGTCTTCCCCAACCACCCCGCCGGCAATTCCTGATGATGAATTACTTTCAGAACCGGGTGCCCCATTTCTCGCGTCCTTTGCGAGAAGTGGGGGTTTTGATTTTGCGCCACCCTTTCAATGATCTCCCCGGTCCGATCCGTCGACCGATCGTTCACCGCAATCACTTCGTAATTGTCGTAGTCGAGTTCCAGCAGCCGGTTCAGCGATTGTTCGATGTCGCTTTCTTCATTGCGCGCCGGTACGATGACCGAAACTCGCGGATTGCCGGAAGCCCTGACTGGATTGCGATCCCATTCGGGCTCGGAGACGTCGGCCACACTCGGCATCCCAATTGCAGCATCCACGATGCGAGAAACCCATGCCAGCGCCAGGACGGTGCCGGTGATCCAATAGAAGTAATGCATCCTTGCCTAGGTCTTCCCTGCTTCAAAGGCTGCGCCGTCTACGCTTACGTGTGGCGCGAACTTCATACCGTAAAACAGTATGACAGACGACACCACCATGGCGATCACCGGCAGGATGAATGCCGCTTGCAGCGATCGCCGGTCGGCGACCCACCCCATCATGGTGGGCGAAGGCACATCGCCCAGGATGTGGATGATGAAGATGTTTACGGCCAAGGCTGTGGCCCGGATGTGAGCGTCGACGGAGTTGATCACCGCCGCGTTCAGCGGCGCCGTGTTTAACAAAAGGAAGAAGGCCGCGACCGCGATGGCCGGAATCATAAAACGTCCCGTGACGAACAGCGCCACAATCATGAACGGGACACCGAGCGCCATGCTCGCCGCCGAGACTAGATAATAAGCACTCTTCATGCGGCGCAGCAGGTAGTCGCCGAGCCATCCGCCCGCTAAGGCAGCGAGAATGCCGTCTGCCACAATGATCAGGCCGAACTTCAGGTTGGCTGCTTCCAGCGTGTAGTGGCGATCGCTGTAGAGGAACTGCGGCATCCATACCTGGATACCGCCGAGAGAAAATGTCATGGCGGCCATGCCCAGCGTGGCAGTCAAGAATGCGGGATTGCGAACCAATCCGAGGACCGTCGTCCGCTCGGGTGTGCCTTTCAGTGAATCGAACTGCCCGCGCTCCGGCTCTTTGAGAAATAGCACCGCAATCCCCAGCAGGAAGCCGGGAGCGGCCGCGATATAAAAAGGAAACCGCCAACCGTGTTGCGGAGCCAGATACCCACCCAGCAGGTACCCTGCCGCGGAGCCTACAGGAATTGCCAGATAGAAAACGCCCAGAATTCGACCACGCTTCTCTTCCGCGAAAAGATCAGCAACAAAAGTTGGGGCAATGGTGACGAACGTTGCCTCGCCGATGCCGACCAATGTATGCCGAATCAGCAGTTCTGTATAGTTATGGGTAAAAGCAGTCAGCAGCGTGAGCCCGCTCCAGAAGATCGCGCCCAGTACGATGATGAGCTTGCGTGAATAGCGGTCGGCCAGCGGGCCAACGAACGGCGCGGCCACCATGTAGAAACCCAGAAAAGCGCTGGTGAGATAGCCAATCTGCGTCTTCGTCAGGTGGAACTCATCCTGCACTAGTGGCTGCACCGCGAACAGCACGTTGCGGTCCGCGTAATTCAGCAGATTGAGGGCGGTGAGTACGATCAGCGCCGTGCGCGGATAGAGTTTCGCTGAGGTCACAGGTCGAGCGAATATAGCACGACCCTTGTCCCCATCGGATTACTGTCGCATTAACTTTTCGCTCTGGGCCACTTTGCCACCACCGTGGTCGAGATCCCGCCGCGCGGCCGGAAGTCACCCTTCACTTCGGCCCACACTGGCTTGGCCCATCGCACCACATCTTCCAGCACCTGGTTCACAACGTTCTCCTGAAAAATGCCCAGGTTGCGGTACGACTGCAAATATTCCTTATACGATTTCAACTCCAGGCATACTTTGTCTGGCTGGTAACGCAGCGTAATCACGCCAAAATCGGGCAGCCCGGTCTTCGGACACACCGAAGTGAATTCGGGATCGTCAATCACAATCTCGTATCCGGGAAACTGGTTCGGCCAGGTTTCAATCTCGGGAAACTTGGCATCCAGCCCGGCGGCGGCGTGCTCGGGCGTATAGCGACGTGCTTTTGGCATAGGTGCATTGTAACGGTAGGAAACCGATTATCGATGTCGCGGCCAGGCGTTGCACGTGCCTAAACGCGCTCGTGTGACTCTCGCTTAAGCATCCACCGCCCTTAGCCCGCATCTAAACACGCAATGGCTCGGGACGGCGTACGTTTTTTCGCGGCCGCCAGAGTGGTAAATTAGTGCTTGCAGTTGTCCCCGCCGCACGCTGAAAGATAACCGGTTGGCAGCAACCCATAATTCGAATGGACGTCCCGCCACGCGCAAGGCTCGCACCTGGCTTACTATAGGGGTACTCGCTGCATTGGCGACCATCCCGATTTTCACTCGACATCCCCCATTGAAAGTTCGCGCCACCGAGGTGGAACGTGGATCCATCCGCAGCCTGATTTCCACCAATGGCAAGGTTGAGCCGATCCAGAATTTCGAAGCTCACGCGCCCATCGCCACCACCGTGAAGCGCCTGTTCGTGAAAGAAGGCGACCACGTCCGCAAAGGCCAGCTTCTGCTGCAACTCGACGACGACGATCTCCGCAGCCAAGCCGCACGGGCGCAAGCGCAGATAAAGGCAGCACAGGCCGATGAATCTGATTTGACCACCGGGGGCACTCGCGAAGAACTCCTCACGCTCGATACGCAACTGACCAAGGCCCAGGCCGCGCGCGATACCGCCCAGCGCAATCTGGACGCTTTCCGCCGTCTGCAGCAACAGGGCGCAGCCTCGGCCGGCGAAGTTCAGCAGGCGCAAGAAGCTCTGCAGCGCGCCCAGGCCGATGCCACGCTGCTTGAGCAGAAAAAAAAGGATCGCTACTCGCAGCCCGAGGTCGCAAGAGTAAAAGCTCAGGGCACGGAGGCTGAAGCCGCGTATGAAGCGGCGGAAGATGCCCTCAGGAAATCCAGCGTGCGAGCGCCGTTTGATGGCATTGTGTATACCCTGCCCGTCAAGCAGGGTGCCTACGTGCAGACCGGCGACCTGTTGTTGCAGGAAGGCGATCTCTCCAAGATGCTTGTCCGCACGTTCGTCGACGAACCCGACATCGGCCGCCTCGCCACCGGCCAAAAAATCGAAGTCACCTGGGACGCTCTACCCGGGCGCATATGGAACGGCACCGTCAGCACGATTCCCTCGACCGTAAAACTTCACGGAGCGCGCAATGTGGGTGAGGTCACCTGCTCCGTGGACAACCACGATCTTCGTCTCTTGCCCAACGTGAATGTGGGGGTCACCGTCATCACCGCCGAACATAGCAACGTGCTTACACTCCTGCGTGAAGCCGTTCGCATGGACGACACCAAGCCCTACGTCTATCAAGTGGTGAACGGACTTCTCCAGCGCCGCGACGTGGAAATATCCCTGCAAAACCTCACCCAAGTCGAGGTCACCTCCGGCCTTCCGGAGCATTCTCTCGTAGCCCTTTCCTCAACCGACTCCAAGCCCTTGATCGATGGCGCTCCCGTGAAGGTGGTTCAGTAACCCATGCCGTGGATGGACGGACTAGTCGCGCGAGTAAATCATCTTCATGCCGGCTCTGCGTTAGTGCTCGTGATGTTGTCCTTCTCTCTCGCCGCCGCTGCCGACGCGCCGCAGCAACTTCTGGCCGCGGGCCGCGTGGACCAGGCAGTCCAAACGCTCGAGCAACAGATCCAGGCTTCGCCCAGCGCACAGGCCTACAATCTCCTTTGCCGCGCCCAATTCGAACTCGACGATTGGGACGCCGGCATCCCCGCTTGCGAAAAAGCCGTCTCGCTCGCGCCTGCGAACGGCCTGTATCATCTCTGGCTGGGCCGAATCTACGGCGAAAAGGCGGACCACTCAAACTTCCTGAAAGCCGCAGGCCTCGCCAAGAAGGTCCGCGTTGAGTTCGAGCGGGCCGTCGAGTTCTCTCCCAACAGTTGGGAGGCTCGCACCGATCTCGCCGAGTTTTATCTCGAAGCTCCCGGCATTGTTGGAGGTGGAGAAGACAAGGCACGCGATCAAGCCAATCTTCTTTTGCCACTGAATCCCGGCATGGCGCATTGGGTGAGAGCGCGCATCGCGCAGAAAAACAAAGACTCTGAAACCGCGGAGCAGGAATATCGTCTAGCCATTGACGTCTCTGGCGGTGGTGCTCGGGCATGGCTTAATCTCGCCGGATTCTATCGTCGAGTGGGCCGCCTCCGTGACATGGAGCAGGCCTTGCGCACCATGGAGACTCGGCCCCTCGATCATCCGCCGGCGCTGATGGACGCAGCCAATATGTTGTTCCGTACCGACCGCTCGTATTCCATGGCCATTCGGTTCGTGCGGCGCTATCTCGCTTCCGGCACCGTCGAGGAATGGCCCGCCTTCAAGGCACATAATTTGCTCGGAGAGTTGCTCGAGAAACAAGGCGACCTGCAATCTGCGGCCGTCGAATACCGCACTTCCCTATCGATGGCCCGCACCTTTACCATCGCACAGAAGGGCTTGGATCGCATCGCCGCCAGTGAATGAGTTTTGTTTCCGAATGCAGTGGCAAGCTCCATTGCGCCGGTGGTTGCAAGAAATAGATCATGACCTCGGTTCGCATCGACAAATGGCTCTGGGCCGCCAGATTTTTTAAAACTCGATCCCTCGCCGCCCGCGCCTGTGAACTCGGCAGGATTCAATCGAACCGCCAATCCGCAAAAGCCGCGCGCGAAGTTCGAATCGGCGACATGCTGCGCGTGACCAACGACGGCGGCGACTTCGAAGTCGAAGTGCTTCTGCTTAGCGATACGCGCGGTCCCGCTTCGGTTGCGCAAACCCTCTACCGCGAAACCGACACAAGCCGGGAACTTCGCCAGAAGGTTGCTGCTGAACGTAGAGCAATGAGGGAGTTCGAACAGTTGCCCGCAGCCCGACCCTCCAAGCGCGATCGCCGCAGGATCATCCAGTTCCGCGGCAGAGCCTGAGCGCCAAGCCACTTTCGGACAACGCTTCACGCCCTTCCGCCCGCCAGTGCCGATTCGCGGGTGCGGCTCCGATCCATCCTTGTCATTTCTCTCGCATCAGATTGTCCGTAGAATCTTTCTTACGATCACAAAGGTGAGAATAATGAGAAATAAATTATGCGGCGCCGTAGGCATTCATATTTTCTTATTCGCGATGCTTCTATTTCTGCCCTCGTCATTGCTGGCCGAGCCCGCGCTCACGCTCCGTCACGCCGTTGAGCTCGCCCTGAAACATGCCAACGGTATTGCCATCTCCGCCGCCGACGAGCAGCACGCTTCTGCCGCCTACCGCGAACTGCGCAATAGCTACATCCCCCAGCTTACCGCCGGAGCCGGCCTCGGCTGGACCGATGGTTTTCCCCTCAGCCTCGAAGGTGCCGCTCCTTCGCTATTCAACGTAACCGCACAATCGGCGCTCCTCAATCCTGCGCTGGGGAATTTCATTCACGCCGCCCAGGCAGACGTTGCGGTCAGCGCTTTCCGTGCCAAGGACCAACGCAATCAGGTTATTCAAGACGTCGTGTTGAGCTATGCCGAGTTAGTGAAATGGGAGCAGCGCCTGACTCAACTGCACGAGGCGGAAACCGCTGAAGAGAAAATGGCGGCGGCCGTCGCCCAGCGCGTGCAGGAGGGCATTGACAGCGCGGTCGAAGGCACCAAGGCTCGCCTGTCAGTGGCGCGCGTTCATCTGCGGTTCACGGAAGCCAGCGGCGCGTCGGAGGTTCTGCGAGAACGTCTTTCCAAATTAACGGGACTGCCCGCCCTGTCCATCCAAGTCGATCCCGACTCCGTGCCGGCGTCTCCAGCCATCAACGAAGATGCCGATTTGTTGAGCAAAACAACGGAGGCCAATCCTGCGGTGCAAGCGGCCGTGGAACATGCGCGTGCACAATACTTGCGGGAAAAGGGGGAGAAGAGGTCCTTGTGGCCCAGCATGGACTTCGCCGCTCAATACGCCAACCTCGCTACCTATAACAACTATCAGAATTACTACCGGCAAGGCAGTTTCCAGCCCAATAACTTGACTATCGGCGTGGCCCTCCACTTTCCTTTTTTCAACTATGCTCAGCATGCTCGGATTCAGGAAGCCGAGGCGGACGCTCTTAAAGCCAGGAAGCAGGCCGATGGGGCTCGCAATCAGGCGTCGGAGGAAACCATGCGCCTGCAACGCTCCGTCATGCAGATGCAAGCCGCCCGCGACGTGGCCGAACTCGAGTACGAGATCGCGCAGAAGAACGTCGAAGCCGTGCAGACGCGCATGGAATCTTCCACCGCTACTCTGCACGATCTCGATGACGCCCGCACCCAAGCGAGCGAAAGATTGATTGCGCTACAGGACGTCTCGTTCGAACTCGAGCGCTCTCAAGTTGCGCTGTTGCGCACAACCGGGAATCTCGAGGCTTGGGCTCTGGGGACGAAATAATGAACCAGTAGAGGCAACCAAGTAGTGAAACTAAATTCGTTGTCGATGCTCCTTTTCCGCAGTTCGCTGCATCAAAGGTGGTATTCAGCGACGAACCTGCATAAACACTGCTTTTCGACAGCATCGGCGGCAGGCGAATGGTAAAATACATACTCACCTAACTATGCCTCTTAAAACACTATTTCTGAACCCACCCTCGTTTGAAAACTTCGATGGCGGCGCCGGATCGCGATGGCCCGCAACCCGCGAAATCGAGTCCTATTGGTATCCGGTATGGCTGGCTTATCCGGCGGGGATGCTGGAGGGAGCGCGGCTGCTGGATGCGCCACCGCATTATATTTCGGCGGAGCAGACGATCGAGATTGCGAAGGACTACGAGTTTCTGGTTCTGTTCACCAGTACGCCGGGGTTTCCGGGCGATATTGGGCTAGCGGGAGCGATCAAGGCGGCGAACCCGAGAATCAAGATTTGTTTTGTGGGACCGCACGTCAGCGTGCTGCCGGAGAAATCTTTGCGCGATTGCCCGGCGATCGATTTTGTGGCGCGCAAGGAATTTGATTATGCCGTGGTCGATTACGCAAAGGGCAAGCCGCTGGAAGAGATTCCCGGCGTTTCCTTCTTGAAAGACGGCAAGATCGTTCACAATCCTGACGCGCCGCAGATTCAGGATCTGGATGCGCTGCCGCATGTCACGGACGTTTACAAGCGCGACCTCGACGTGACGCGTTACAACGTGCCCTTTCTGCTCAACCCGTACGTTTCTCTTTACACCACGCGCGGGTGTCCGGCGCAGTGCACGTTCTGTTTATGGCCGCAGACGTTGAGCGGGCATCCCTGGCGCAAGCGCTCGACCGACGACGTTGCGGCTGAAATGGCGAAGGTCAAAGCTTACTGGCCGGAAGTAAAGGAATTCTTCTTCGACGACGATACCTTCAACATCCAGAAGGCGCGCACGATTGAATTGTGCGCCAAGCTGAAGCCGCTTAGCCTTACGTGGTCCTGCACTTCGCGCGTGACGACGGATTACGAGACTCTGAAGGCGATGAAGGAAGCGGGGTGTCGACTCCTCATCGTCGGCTACGAGTCCGGCGATCAACAGATTCTCAAAAACATCAAGAAGGGCGCAACCATCGAGCGGGCGAGGCAGTTCACCAAGGACTGCCATAAGTTGGGGCTGGTGATTCACGGCGACTTCATCATGGGACTTCCGGGCGAAACGCACGAGACCATCAATAACACAATTGCGTTCGCAAAAGAATTGGATGTGGAAACCATTCAGGTTTCGGTGGCTCACGCGTATCCCGGCACGGAGCTTTATGACTACGCGGTGAAGAATGGCTTCATGGTCGGCGATAACAAGATGGTGGATGAAGGCGGGCACCAACTGGCGCACATCCAGTATCCCGGACTGCCGGCGGATGACATTCTTTCCGCGGTGCACCGTTTCTACGATGAGTATTATTTCCGGCCCAAGGCTGTGTTCCGCATTCTGAAAAAAGCCGCGTTCGATAGTAACGACCGCAAGCGGCTTTACAAAGAGGCGAAGACGTTCCTGAAGCTGCGTTCGGCTCGCAACAAGATGGTGAAAAAGCATAGCGACGACGCGGCAGCGGAGTTAGTTAAGGCTTGATTAGGATGCGAGCCAACCGCGCAGTTACTGTGTCGCAAGGAACGCGACACATCTCGCGGCTCGCCCAGATTCCCCGCCGCGCGAACGGCGCTGGCTCGGAATGACAAACAACGTAGGCCACCGTCTAGTCTTCCAGTGAACTTTCGCAAGTATCTTGTGCTGGCCGGAGTCACGGTGTTCGCCGCGGCCGGAGATGCCATGCTCTCGCATGGGATGAAGCAAACCGGCAACATTTCAATCCATCATCTGCAAAGCGTGATCTTCGCAGTTCTGAACCCCTGGGTCGCGATAGGGATTCTTCTGTTGCTAGCGTTTTTCACCACCTACATGACTGCGCTCTCCTGGGCGGATCTCACTTACGTGCTGCCGGCGACCTCGCTAGGGTACGTGCTGCTCGCCTTCGTTGCCCGATTCCTTTTGCATGAGCACGTGAGTCCGCTGCGCTGGCTGGGGATTGCTTTGATCACGGGAGGCGTTGGATTCATCGCCGGAGGACCGGCGCTCACAGAGCACCCACGTGTGGAATGCTCCGGCGCGACATCCCCGCTTGTGCCAAAAACCGCGAGAGATGGGGCGGCGAGCGAGGTGAAGTCATGAAGGGCTTGTACACCTGGGGCGGGATTCTGGCGATCACTTTTGCTTCTGTGGTGGGCGATGTGCTTTTGGCTCGCGCGATGAAGCAAGTTGGGGATGTGGGCGCCCTGTGGCGGAAGTCAGGCTTGATCGCTGTCATTCGGCGGACACTCGGTAATCCTCATTTTTTCTTTGGAGTCACGGCGATGGCCGTGGCTTTCTTCAGCCTGCTGTTTGCCCTCTCCTGGGGAGACGTGAGCCTGGTCGGTCCGGCGGCTGCTTCCCTCACCTACATCGGCAATGCCGTGGCGGCGAAGATCTTTTTGCACGAACGCGTGGATCGGCGCCGGTGGATCGCGGCTTCGCTGGTGGCCGCCGGAGTGGCCCTGCTTGCGGGGTAGAACAGCTTCCTCACCCGCACCCGACCCGTGCCCGGCTCGGATTGATGAGCGCGTCGGGCGCACATCTTAGCAAATCTTCCAAGACCTCAAAGCGCCTACGACAGCTCAAGGCGCGATTGCTGATGAAAGTTTGTGCACACTGTGTGCGAAAGTGCACACAGTGCGTCGGCCGGAGGACATCTCGAAAACCGGGATAGCCGTTGCAAAAAACTAGCACAGGGTGGTCGACAAGGTTTTAGCGGTTTGCAAGAAACCAGGGTTTTCCCGGACAGATCCTAGATAAGGCTATGGAAGATCGAGGGATACCGCAAAATGAAAGGTGGAAAATCAGCTCGGGGGAGCAACCTCAAATCCGGTTCCTTCAATCATATCCCTGCTTGGCAGGTGAGCATTGTTGCTCAGACGTATGGCAAGTGGAGTGCTAGCTTCGGAGTGAGCCTACGGGCGAGTCGCCAAGCGAACGGCATGAGCTTGGCGCTTTCGGGAGTGGGGTATGGCGAAACCGATCATTACATCTGTCAGGATCGTTTCGTTAATGGTGTTGGCGGCTTGCGGCGCAGTGTGCCAGACACCGAAACAACCTCTTCCCGATGCCCCGTCGGTGCAGGTTTCAACTGATACGCAAAAATCTACCGCGTTCGTTGAGCAAGAACGCTCGTTGAAATTGGGCATGGTGGACGGTAATAGGGGCGTGGTGCGGCAAGGGGCACTCGCCGTCTTTTCCGAGCGGACGATATCTAGTCCAAAAGAATCGAAAACTATCTTCGACAAATACCTGAGCGCGCGGTCGGTCAAACAGCTACCGGGTTATCACTCTGCTAGCGACGGGAGCTTGATGGGCCGGGCCACCTATGCCGCTTCGCGTATTTTTGTCACACGGGATGAGTCCGGAAAGGGCAGGCTGAACACTTCCTATCTGCTGCGGACGCTGACTTCGGTGGCTGCAACCACGGCCTCGCGTCCTTATTGGAGACGGTCACCCACGGGCTCGGTCAGCGATTTTGGTTCCACTGTGGGCAATGATGCGGGCATGAATGTGTGGCATGAATTCAGGCCCGGGATCGAACAACTGATGAAGAGCCACACGCCGAAATTCGTATCCAGGATCGAAGAGCGCATCGGTCAGAAATAGCGCGGAACCCGCCCTTGGCTATTTCTTTTGGATAGATTCCAAATACTTCGTGACCGCTTCCAACCTGACTTCCCCCCAGTCCTGATCGGCTTCCACCTGGTGGAAGATAGGTCCCCAGATCGGCATCTCGCGACTGCCGTGGGCGGGCGTGGCAGATTGTTTGCCTTCGATAACGTCCTTAATGTGCTGCTCAGGAAACTTCCCACCATTCTTTTGCGAGATCAGCCTTAAGTCTTGAAGTGGCTCCTTCAGGGCTGCGAACGCCGGGCCGTGGCCACTCCCGTCGGCTCCGTGACACGTGGCGCAGTGATTCTGAAAAATCCTGGCCCCGTCGAGCGGGATATGCGCTGAAAGACTATGAGGCGGACTGTTAAGCGGCTTTTGGCCCGGCGAGACGGGGAGGAAGGTAAGCAAGAAGAAAACGCTAAGAAGCGAGTTGGGGAACATGGAGACCTCCATCGGGACCGACGGCGGAGTGATCCAGTGTGTATGGTTCCATCCGTGGAGTCGGATGTCTGTGCGCCGGAGCACGTCTCTGAGTGAGGAGAGGCAGGAGGTGGAACTGCCACTCAGCGATAGAACAGCCGCATGAGGCCAGAGGGTGGGAGATCGGGGGTGAGCAGCTTCTTATCTTTCGTTCGCATTCCTGCCGCGTGAAGCACCTCCTCGGCGGCGAGATATCCGCTGCGGACGGCGCCTTCCATCGTGGCGGGCCAGCCTGTAGTAGTCCAATCGCCAGCGAGAAAAACGCGCGGCCATAGTGTGGATTGCTGCGGACGGTAGCCGTCGATGCCGGGACGCGGGGAATAGGTGGCGTGGACTTCTTTGATGACGGCAGACTTTACCAAAGCCGCTTCACGGGCCGCAGGGAAAAAGTCGCGGACTTCCTTGAGAGCGAGGTCGACGATTTCGGCGCGCGATTTGTCGATGAGAGATTTCGAAGCGCTGACCACGAGTTCGATATAGCTACCGCCGGGCTCGCGGTCGGCCGCTGCGCGGGTGACGAGCAAACGGGATTTGTGGAACATCCACTGCACGGTGCGGTCGAGAAGGACGGCGTGGTCGAGGTCGGTGATCTGGCGGTCGAACCACAGATGGATTCCGGTGATGGGGCAGGATTCGAAGTGCGCCAACTGCTCGCGTAGAGGCGCGGCATCGGGAGTTTCGGGCAGGACACGGTCCACGGTGTTGAAAGGGAGGGCGAGGATTAGATAATCGAACGATTCTTCTTTTTCCTTCCTGTCCGAATCGGTGATGCGAATATCGACCTGCGATGAATTCGGAGAAAAACAATCCAGCGACGTGCGGAAGAGGATTTCACCGCCGCGGGCGCGGATGTAGTCGCCGGCCCGGTTGTAGAGGTCGGTGAGAGGAATGCTGGGGATGCCCATGTGTCGGGCTGCGGGCGACTTCATGGATTCGCGGACGACTTGCGCGGCGTAGGAAATCGAGATGAGGTCGAGATCTTCGCTGAGGGCGCTGACAAGAATGGGTTTCCAGAAGCGGTCAATGGCGGTTTTGGTTTGGCCGTGATCCTGACACCATTGTAGAAACGACTTACCAGTGTCGGGCTGGATGGTGAGGGTAAGAGCGGCGATGGCGCGCGAAATCGCAAGCTTGTCTTTTACGGTGAGAAAGGGAAAGTGTAGAAACGATGGGGCCGTGTGCAGCGGCGCGGGGAGCGGGGAGGCACGCATCACGCTGGAGCGGCCGCCGGGCTCGATGAAGGTCATCTCGTCGAACCAGCGAATTTTATCTTCGGCGCCGATGCGGCGGTAGAACTCGACCAAATTTGTGCAGATGCGGAACAGCACATGCTGACAGTTGTCGACGACTTCGCCGGTGCCGGAATGTTCGTAGGAGGAAGCGCGTCCACCGAGATAAGGGCGACGCTCGAGGAGGGTGACGCGAAGGCCAGAGTTAGAGAGAGCGCAGGCGGCAGCCAGCCCGGCGAGGCCGCCTCCGGCGATGGCTACTGAGGGTAGAGTGGGATTCTGGCTCATGCTGGCGAGATGGTTTCGCGGCGGATCGTCAGGTGATCCGTTGCAGGAAACCTTTCGCGAGGATGCGCAGCTTTTCGGTGACGGTGAGGCTGACCCTTCCGCTGAAGACGTCATACTGGCGCTCGGCGATTTTTTCCAGCAGTTTGCGATAGATGTTGATCAGCACCCACAGAGCGGGCTGGCTGTCTTCGGAAACATAAGGAATGAGTTCGTCGCCGGCCTGGTAGCCTTGACGGGCGCGATCGGCTACGAGAGCCAACAAGGGTCGAAAGCGCGCGACCTCGGGCTTAGCGAGCAAATCTGCCGCAGAGAGTCCGAATGTTGCCAGGTCCTCTTCTGGCAAGTACACGCGGCCCATCGCGGCGTCTTCTTTGACATCGCGAATAATGTTGGTGAGTTGAAAGGCGAGCCCACACTGCTCGGCGAGGGGCTCGGCCGCGGGATCGCGATATCCGAAAATGTGAATGCAGACCAGTCCCACGACCGATGCGACCCGATAGCAGTAGACCTTGAGATCTTCGAACGTCTTGTAGTGAACGGTGAGTTGGGCGACCGATCCCTCCGACGCAGGCGGTGTCTGGGAATTGTCGAAAACCGGATCGACCACATCCATCGCAGTACCGGTGGCGAGATCGTCGAGAAGCCCCGCGGGAATCGTATAGCGGCGTTGAGCATCGGTAAGGGCCAGAAGGATGGGATCGTCCGTAGGCTGACCTTGTTGAACACGGTGCAGGGCATCCAGCCAAGTATCCAGCCTGAAACGGCGTTCCGGAAGGCTGAGGCCGGGGTCGTCGGCAATATCATCGCAGCGACGCATGAAGGCATACACGGCGCTCAGGGCCTGGCGTTTGCGCTTGGGCAGCACGAAAAATGCGTAATAGAAATTCCGGGCGTTGGCGCGCGTGATCCCTCGACAAACGGAATACGCCATGGTGAGCTGCGCGGGCGCTGGAGTCCAGGGAACCAACACGGGCTGCGTTCCAGCGCTCAAGACAAGCTCCCCAGTAGTTTCCCAACGGCGGCGCGGGCGACCAGACCGAGTTTGCGCGGCTTGGAGATTACCGGACGCTTCCCTAGGACGGCGAAGCGCTGACGCTCGATGGCATTGAGAATCTCTTGGCCGCCGCGGGTGAAGAGTGCGATGTCGACAGCTAATTCAGCATCTACTTTTTTCACCAGCGGCAAACCACGATCAAACCATTCGCGTGCGCGCTGGACTTCGAATTTCATCATGTCGCAAAAGGCGACGGTGTTGCAGTTCTGCGCCAGATCTTTCTCAGTCACGGAATAACGCTGCAAATCCTCCAGCGGAAGATAGATGCGCCCCTTGGAGTAGTCCTCGGTGACATCTTGCCAGAAGTTTGCTAACTGCAGAGCAGTGCAGGTGTAGTCGGAGAGCTGTTGACGCTCCGCATCGCGATAACCACAGAGATAGAGGACGAGATGTCCAACGGGATTCGCGGAATAGCGGCAATAGGAGAGGACGTCGTTGAAGGTTTCGAAACGAGTGACGGACTGGTCCCGGCGGAAGGCGATGAGAAGATCGGAAAACTCGTGCTTCGGAATTTGAAACCTTCGAACGGTTTCGGCGAGCGCGACAAAAACGGGATGGCGTGGGGTACCAGCGTAGCAGGCATCAAGTTGCGCCTGCCATTCGTCGAGTAAAGCGAGTGACGCCGCGGGGTCGCCGACCTCATCGCCGAGATCATCCGAAATGCGGCAGTAGGCGTAAACGTTCAGGAAATCCTGGCGGAGTTTTTCCGGAAGGAACCAGGTGGCGACGGAAAAATTTTCGTAATGAGAGCGCGCGAGTTGGCGGCAGTAGTCCCGTGCTTCTTCGATGGAAGGGGCAGACTCAGGGATCGCGTAGGCGGCGGGCAGGCGAGACCAGCCCACGGAAGCAGGCGGGGCAAGTTGAGAAGTACTGGCCATCGGACTCATACGTCTAGAAAATCCTTAAATTCGAACAAAACCGGAGTCGGGTAAGAACTCCTTGCTGGCCCAGGTACGCACGCGTGCACGGGATACAGTCCGGACGACGCTCGATTCCCCAACGCCATACAAAACGCCGTTTTCAATGACCGGGGATGATGGCGGTCTTGATGTCGCCTCCGCGGTTTAGCATGTGGCGCAGTACCTTCTGCAAACTGGAGAGCGGAGCTTCGCCGGTGATGTAATCGGTGGGGCGAATCTTCTTGGCCGCGATCAGACCGAAGGCGCGCCGCACGGTTTCCGGCGTGTGATGGAACGTGGCCTTGAGAGTGATTTCGGAGTAATGCAGACGATTGGTATCGAGCTGCACTTTGGATCCGCTGGCACATCCGCCAAAGAAATTCACTGTGCCGCCTTTGCGGACCATCTCGACAGTCCACTCCCAGGCTTCAGGACGGCCCACGGCTTCAATGACTACATCACATCCCCGCTTCTGCGGAGTGAGCGCGCGAACAGCTTCAACAACGTTTTGAACCTTCGTGGTCTGCACAATTTCGTGCGCGCCCATGTACTTGGCCGCAACCACCTGCTCGTCCCGCTTCACGACAGAGATAACGTTGCACCCGATGGCGCGGGCAACCTGGACGAACATCAGTCCAATGGGACCGCCGCCGATGATGGTGACGGTGTCGCCGATTTCGACGCCGGTCTCGTGCAGGCCGCGCAGTACGCAGGCCAGAGGCTCGGTCATGGCCGCGTCTTCGAAGCTGACGTTGGGGGGAATGACCAGCATGTTGGCTTCGACAATGCGGCGAGGCACACGGATGTATTCGGCGTAGGCTCCATTGTTGAACAACAAATCTTCGCAGAGATTTTCCTGGTGCTTGGAGCAATAGAAGCACATCTGGCAAGGGGCGGAATTGAGCGCCACCACGCGCATGCCTCTCTTGAAGCTGTGGACACCTTCACCGACCTCCTCGATGACGCCGGCCAATTCGTGGCCAAAGAGCGCTGGAGGAACGATCATGCGGGCGTGGTAGCCGCGCTGATAGACCTTGAGATCGGTACCGCAGGTGAGAGCCACCTGCACTTTGACCAGCACTTCTCCCTTTTCCACGCGGGGAATCGGAACTCTTTCAATTTTGAGATCTTCTTTGCCGTATAAGACGGCAGCCGTCATTTTTCCGTTCACTGCTTGTTTCCTTCCCAGGCTTCGCGTTTCCAGGTATTCCCAGGCTGAATCACGATTTTCATCGACGAAGGCTGCGGGTGAGCGGCAAGTTCCAAAGCCTGCGCGCTTTCCTGCAGCGGGAACCGGTGGCTGATCAAACGCTCCAAGTCCATCTCCCGGTTCATCACAAACTGAACTGAATCATCCTGTAAATCCACAGACGCGCTATACGACCCCACCAGGGACTTCTCGTCCACGCAAATCGCAGCGGGATCGATAACGACCTCTCCGCGCTGGGTTTGCGCAAACAATAGTACTCGCCCTCCCGGGCGAGCTGCTTCCATGGCAGAGCGAATCAAACCGTTGCTACCCACAGCCAAGATGACGGCGTCGGCGCCGCGTCCCTCGGTTTGTGCGCGAATTACATTCACCACGTCATCTTTCGACGCGTCGACAGTATTCTGTAATCCAAGGCTTTTAGCTATTTTAAGCCTCTCGGGGTACAAATCGGAAGTAATAACGGAGACCCCTCCCCGGCGAGCCAAGACGCTCAGTATGATACCAATGGGACCCTGGCCGATCACCAGAACGGTTTCGCCGGCCTGCAGGCGTAGGGCCTCGATACCTTTCATACATGTATTGACCGGTTCGACGAAGCAGGCCTGCTCGAACGAGATGCCCTGTGGGATGCGGACTGTGCCATGTTCGACGATCCAATCCATGACACGGACGTATTCCGCGAATCCGCCGCCAGAGGGCTCAAAGCCGGCCGTACATCCGACCTTTTTGTAAGTGGCGCACTGGGCGAAGGTTTGGTGAAGGCAGTAGTAACACTGGCGGCAGGGGATGTGGTGGAAGACGACCACACGATCGCCCGGGGCGAATTGGCGGACTCCAGCGCCGACGGCCGCAACTACTCCAGAAGTTTCGTGTCCGAAGATGCGAGGCGCGGAGTGGGATCCGGTGGCGATCTTTTTGAGATCCGTGCCGCAAACCCCGCAGCTATGGACCCTGAGCAGGAGTTCACCGGCGCCGATCTGCGGTACGGGAACCGTCTCCAGGCGGACGTCGTTGACTCCCCGGTAAACGGCGGCCAACATGGTTGAAGGGATGGATTGCTTTTGGTGGTCTATTGCAAATTGTTCGACAATTGCCATCGGCGTTTTTTAGATGAAATCCTGATCTCTTCGCTTCATAACAGTGTATGTCCGAAGTCTTACTTCTGGGTGCCTCCGGAGGTTCTCGGGTCCGTGTCGGTGAACTCCACGGAAACCGTCATCGAATCAAGGTACGGCGAGTCCGGCGGGGTGAAGTGATGAGCCTTGACCTGCAAAACTACGTAGAAGCTATCCACTTTGATAATCCGCTTTGCGGTCAATGGCACTCGCGCAAAGGTTGACGGCTCCAGCCGCCACAACGCATCTTTCGGATTCAAGGAAGGGCCCTGCGAAGACATCAGCACGTTTTCGTACATGCTATGGTGTAGGTCCGCGAGCCTCACTTGCCAGGATGTGATCTCCGTATCACCCTCGGGTCCTTGGGGAACAAACGAGAGCAGATAGCGGTCGTCTCCGTGCAGGTCTTTGATCCGCTCGCGATAGGTTCGGTCCTGCGGGGTAAGCTTGACGTCAAATTTCTCTTCGATGACGTGCGTGGGTCCCTGGCGAAAACTCTCCGCATAAAGAGTTGCAGGCGCGGACTGCGCGAGCATGCGGAGGGTCAGGCAAATTACGATCGGAAGCAGGAGTGACGATTTCATTTACGGCCCTCAGCAGGTAAACCGTTGACGGCAGCCACGGGGGCTGCAGGGCGCGTTGCAGCCGAAGTTTCCGATTTTCTTAAATCCGTCGAAAAATGTTCAAGCTGTTGAGCCAGAACGCGGGCTGCGTGGTTGCTGTTGCGAGCCAGCACGGCCACGCGCCTCCAGAGCCAGGGACGCACGGCTGCGTAGCGGATAAAACTTGCCGACTTGAACTGGCCGTCTATGCCAATAAAGCGAGCTATCTCGGGCATTTCAAAATCCAATCCATCTGAAATCACTTTAGTCACGCCGAACGGGATGCCGTGATTCTGGGCAGCGGCGGCAACTGCGGCGGCTTCCATATCCACGGCGCGCGCTCCGTAGGCCTGGGCGAGCTTTGCTTTCTGATCCGCTGCGGCCACTGCGATAAAGGTTACCAGCGTTCCATCTCCGGAATCGAGTTGGGTACGGCTTCCGTCGCGCGCATCGATGACGACGGATGGTGAAAAGATATCGCCGACGCGGAGGGCCGAGTCAAGCGCTCCGGCGAATCCCACGGAGTGCACGACCGCGGGCTGGTACAACGCGATCGCGCCTTCCGCGGCACGGCGGGCGGACTCCACGCCGATGCCACCACAAACGACGACCAATTCGTCCTTCTCGAAAAAAGTAAACTTGCGGCCCTGGTGATCACGCTGGATGCTGACCCACTTCTTGACCAGCGAGCGAACTTCACGATGTAGCGCTGCGATGATGGCGACCTTAGGCATAGCCGTTCGCTCGGAACCACTCTACCGCACGGCGCAAGGCATCGTCTGCCGGAACGATTCTCCACCCCAGCTCGCGCACGGCTTTATCGGAGCTGGCCCACATTTTTTTCTTTCCCATGCGCACAGCTTCGACGGTGGCGCGCGGCTCCCGGCCCAGCAATCGGCCGGAGACGGTCTCGTCGACCAATCCTGCCGCGAAGGCAAAGAAGTATGGGAGTTTTACCTTCGGCGAGGGCAAGCCAGAGATCGCGCCGAGCTTGTCCAGAATCTGTTTTAAGGTGAGGTTCTCACCGCCGAGAATGTAACGCTCGCCGGTCTTTCCCTTTTCAAGTGCCGAAACGTGCCCGCGAGCACATTCGTGGACGTCGACCAGATTTAATCCGGTATCGACGTAGGCGGGAAACTTCCCTTTCAGAAAGTCGACTACGATTCTCCCAGTGGGCGTGGGCTTAATATCTTGTTCGCCCACCGGAGTCGTCGGATTGACGGTAACGACGCGCATGCCGCTGCGGCCCGCCTCCACAGCGAGTTGCTCGGCCATGAACTTGGAGCGCTTGTAGTGGCCGATCATGTCGTCGAGAGAAACCGGCGAATCTTCGTCGGCAGGACTGCCGTTTCCAGTAAAGCCGACTGTAGCAACGCTCGAGGTATAGACGACGCAGCGCACGCCGTTCCTGCGCGCAGCATCAAGAATGGCACGCGTGCCTTCCACGTTCGAGCGGTACATTTCGGCGGGATCCTGCACCCATATCCGGTAGTCCGCGGCGACGTGAAATACAACCTCACAGCCGGACATGGCCTTTTCCAGAGACGCGGGATCGCGTAGGTCGCCGGTCGCGGTTTCGGCCTTCAGGCCTTCGAGATTCTTTAGATTGCTCGTCGGGCGGACGAGCAGGCGCAAATCCGCTCCTTGGCCAGCTAAGACGCGGGCCACATGGGAGCCGAGGAATCCGGTTGCGCCTGTGATGAAAGCTTTCAAAAGGCAGTTCTCAGTTCTCAGTTCTCAGTAAGAACCCGGACGGAAAAGCTGAGAACTGGGAACTGAGAACTAATTTTCAGCCTTCTCCATTACCTTGGCGTAACTGGTTAGCGCGAGCAGTGGGAAATACTGCCGGTAGAGGTGATACTTCAGGTAAAACACTCGCGGAAAACCTGTACCAGTGAAATATTCCTCATCCCAAGAGCCGTCATCTTTCTGGGTACGCAAGAGGTAAGCAACTCCGCGGGCCACTGAATCGCTGCGAGTATCGCCTACGGCAAGCAGTCCAAGAATTGCCCAGGCAGTCTGCGAAGGCGTACTCGCGCCCACGCCGCGCTGGGTTGGATCGTCATACGATCCAACGCTCTCGCCCCAGCCGCCATCGGGATTCTGTACCATGCGAAGCCACTCGGCTCCCTGCTGGACGCAGGGCTCGTGGTTATCGATGCCGATGGCTTCCAGGCCGCGGAGGACGAGCGCAGTGCCATAGATATAATTCACGCCCCAGCGTCCGAACCAACTGCCGTCGGGTTCCTGCTCCTTGCGAATGAATTGAAGCGCGCGCTTCACGGCAGGATAGTTTTGATCGTAACCGTAGGTCGCCATCATCTCGAGAATGCGGCCGGCGATGTCGACCGTCGGGGGATCGAGCATCGCGTTATGGTCAGCGAAAGGAATGTATTGGAAAACCATCTTGTCGTTGTCTTTGTCAAACGACGCCCAGCCGCCGTTTTTGCATTGCATGGAGAGGATCCAGTCGATGGCGCGCTGCACGGATTCGCGCTGGTAGCGACCGTTGGGATGCTCGACACGGCTTAGCGCCAGGCAAACCATAGCGCTATCATCGACATCCGGATAAAACTCATTGTTAAACTCGAAGTACCATCCCCCCGGCTTACCCTTCTTGTTTTTCACCTGCCAGTCGCCGGGATTGCGGACTTGTTTTTGCAGAATCCAGTCGGCGCACTTCACCATGCGCGGGTCGTTGGCTGGCACTCCGGCTTCACCCAAGGCGAACATAGCGTAGGCCGTATCCCATACGGGAGACATGCACGGCTGCATGCGGAACGTGTCACCCTCTTCGATGCCCAGCTTTTCGAACTCATCGAGAGCGCGGATCACCTGCGGATCGTCGAGAGAGTATCCCTGGCAGCGCAAGGCAATGATGGCGTTCATCATTGAGGGATAAATTGCGCCGAGGCCATCGCTCATCTCGAAGCGCTCGAGCATCCACTTCTCGGCCTGCTTCAGGGCGATCGAGCGAAGAGGACGGACGTGAACCCGCTCCAGCCAATGGGTCAGGCGGTCGAGACAGAGAAAGAAGTTTCGCCACGAGACCAGCTTCTTCGACCAGCGAAGATGCATGCGCGACTTCAGCATGCCCCCGACGAATAATTCTTCGATGCCCATTTCGCGGGGAATTTTCTTGAAGGGCTTCTTCGCGTAACAGATGGAAAGCGGCACCAGGATGGCTCGAGACCACGAGGAAATCTCGTAGATGTTGAACCAGAACCAGTTAGGAAAAAGGACAATTTCAGGCGGAATTGCAGGAACCGCATCGTAATCGTACTGCCCGAAGAAGCACAGATAGATCTTGGTAAATGTATTGACCTCGGTCACGCCGCCGAGTTCGAGAATTTTCTTGCGGGCGCGCTGAAGTATGGGGTGATCGGCAGTGTATCCCGCCAACTTCAATCCAAAGTAGGCTTTTACGGACGCGCTTACATTCGATGGACCCGCGGCATAAATGCTCCATCCCCCGTCTTCATTTTGATGGCGGACGATCCAGTTTGCGGCACGCTGGAAGCGGTCAGCGTCGCCTGTGCCGAGCAGAGTATGGAGCAGAATGTAATCGGACTCGAGGGTGGTGTCGGCTTCGAGTTCGCCGCACCAGTAGCCCTCGTCGTCCTGCTGAGAGAAAAGAAACTTGCGGGCATTATTGACGGCAGCCGAGACACGGCTGAACAGGCCGTCGATTTTGCCAAAACGAAGTTGTGGAGCGGAGGCTAAGTTTGCGTCGGGGGAGTTTGTGTCCATGAAAATTGGGCTCCGTTAGTCCGCGGTAGCGCTGGCCGGAGCGGCGGCGATGGCTTCGACAATCTCCGGCGGCAGCCCGAAGCGGACGTTCTCCGGCATCACTTCGAGTTCCTGCACGTTGTCGAAACCTTTGGTGGCGAGAAAGTTCATGGTTTCCTCCACCAGGCATTCGGGCGCGGACGCACCCGCCGTCAGCGCGATCGTTTTCACGTCATGTAGCCATTGGGATTCGATATCCCGATAGCTGTCGATGAGGTGAGCGTTGGTACCTAAATTGCGCGCTACCTCGACCAAGCGATTGGAGTTTGAGCTGTTCTCCGAGCCAACGACCAGTAGCAGATCGGATTCCGAGGCAACCTGTTTCACCGCGACCTGCCGGTTTTCTGTGGCGTAGCAAATGTCCTGCGCGGCGGGCCCTTTGATATTGGGGAACTTTTTCTTGAGGGCAGCGATGATATCTTTGGTTTCGTCGAGGCTGAGGGTTGTCTGCGTGAGATAAGCGACGCGATTGGGATCGGGAACAATCAGCGTCTTGACTTGCTCGGGATTGCCGACGACCTGGGTCACGAGCGGAGCCTCGCCGAGCGTTCCGATCACTTCATCGTGGTCGTGATGTCCGATCAAGATCAGGGAATAGCCTTCTTTGGCAAACTTTACGGCTTCGACGTGAACTTTGGTGACGAGCGGGCAGGTAGCATCGATCACCCTCAGGCCGCGGCGGGCACTGTGCTCGCGGACTTCGGGGGAGACCCCGTGAGCGCTGTAGATGACGCGCTCGCCGTTGGGGACTTCGTCCTCGCTATCGACGAAGATGGCGCCCTTGCCGCGAAGTTCGTCGACCACGAAGCTGTTGTGGACGATCTCCTTCCGGACGTAGATGGGCGGCCCGAAGGCCTCGAGCGCGATGCGAACTACATCGATGGCTCGCACCACGCCGGCGCAGAAGCCTCGCGGCTTCAGCAAAAGCAGCGTCTTTCCCTGGCTATTTGGCACTCTTCCACTCCCCACTAACTATGATCTTTCCCAGACCGTTTGCGATGCAAAATAGGGCGCGACAGGAATATGGTCAGGTTACACGATTCGTACTCTCCCGGTACTTATAAATTACTGGAAAGCACCCTTCTGGTCAACGTAAGCCACAGAAACAGCGGGGATTAGCAGTGGGCGGGGATTGGGCGCAGCGAACGGTTGGAGCGCCACGTCAGGCTTTACCCATTCGCCTTGATCATCTGCTCGGCGTGTTTGCGCGAGGTGTCGGTTAATTTGGCTCCGCTCAGCATACGTGCCACTTCCTCAGTGCGCTCCTCGCCGGACACGACGCGGATAGTAGTGCGAGTGCGGCCGTTGCGTTCCTTCTTTTCGATTACGTAATGGTGGTCGGCGAAGGTGGCGATTTGAGGCAGGTGCGTCACGCAGAGGACCTGATTCGATTTTGCCAGGAACTTCAGTTTCTTGCCGACGGCTTCGGCGGCGCGGCCTCCGATTCCGGTGTCGATTTCATCGAAAACCATGGTGCGTTGGGCGGTGACGCGGGTGCTCTTCGCTTTCGCGGACGAGGACCCCTTCGTCACACCTTCTTCCACGCTCACTTTCAACGCGAGCATCACGCGGGATAGTTCCCCTCCCGAGGCAATGTGCTCCAGTTGGCGCATGGGCTCGCCGGGGTTGGTCGCGATCATGTAGATGACTTGATCGATTCCGGTTACAGACCAGTTCCCTTCTTCGTCGGAGGTGGCGATGTCGATGCGAAAAGTCGACTTCATGGCCAGATCGTTGACTTCGGCTTCGACTAGTTTTTCCAGTTTGCGGGCTGCGTCCTGGCGTTTTTTCGACAGCGCCCGAGCGGTGCGCAAGTATTCGGTAGCAGCTTTCGCGAGTTCCGCGCGCAGGTCGCGCAGAATTTCATCTTTGTTTTCGAGCTCGGAAAGCTTGCGGGCCACATCGGCGCCGAAATTGATGACATCCTCGAGCGTCGGACCGTACTTGCGCTTCAGGCGGTCGAGCAGGGCCAGCCGGTCTTCCACTTCCACCAGATGCTCCGGGGAAGCGTGGATTCCGCCAGCATAGTCCCGCACCGTGGCGCCGACATCTTCCACGCTAATGCGCGCGGTTTCGAGAGCGGCGAGCGCTTCCTGAAACTTGGGCTCGTAGCGAGCCAGTTCTTCAATTTGCTTCTGGGCGGAGCGCAAGGACGCGGACGTGGAAGTATCGCCTTCATAAAGCAGATCGAACGCTTGCATAGCCGCGTTGTAGATTTTTTCGGCGTTCGCGAGGACGCGCTTCTCGGTTTCCAGTTGCTCGTCCTCGCCAGCTTGCGGCTTGGCTTCTTCGATTTCGCGCTTCTGAAATTGCCAGAGGTCCACCAAACGCAGGCGGTCTTGTTCGCCCTGTTCCAGTTCTGCAATGCGGTCGCGGATTTCATGCCACGCTGCGTAGGCCGCAGCCACAGGCTCAAGCTGGCTTCCGGCAAATCCATCGAGCAATTCCAGGCGGGCAGGCGGATCGAAAGACAGGATCGATTCATTCTGCGCGTGAATGACGGCCAAATGCGGGGCAAGTTGCCGGAGTACCGCGACGGTGGCGGCTTGATTGTTGACGAACACGCGGCCTTTTCCGCCGGGGGCAATCTCGCGTCGGACAATGAGGGAGCCATCTTCGGATTCGTCCAATCCGTTGCGTTCGAGGACATTTGCGATCGAGTCTTCCGTGCCGTCATGAGACTCGAACACCGCCGACACTACCGCTCGCTCGGTACCAGTGCGGATGATTTCACTGGAAGCTTTCTCGCCCAGCAGCAACGCGAGGGCGTCGATCAGAATCGATTTGCCGGCACCGGTTTCTCCGGTCAGAAGATTCAACCCTGAAGCAAACTCGATGGCGGCATTGTCGATGACCGCGTAATTTTCCAACCGCAGTTCAACCAGCACGGAGCGTCCTAGAATAGTGATATGAAGTTTTGCGAAGCATAGCATGAAAAGAGCCCGTCGCTTCCCAGCTGTCATTCACCCGTTTGCGCTGGAACCGAACTTGATAGGGGCGGCGGGGCGAATCCTAGCCGGCGAGGTTGGAATTCGCATCGTACTCGCGAGACCAGTGGGTATGGAGTTAATCTAAAGGAGTAGGTCAAGGAGGGAACGTGCGCTGCGGACGATGCGGGAACGAGAATTCCGAGGGCAACCGCTTTTGCGGGATGTGCGGAGCACCGCTGGTGGCGAACACGCAAGCTTCTGGCGTGGGGCGCGCAACCCCCGTGGAAGCGAAAGCTGAAGCCGCGCCAGCTCCCCGCTCCGCAGAGACGCGCATTCCGAGTAATGCAGCGCGGTCTGCAACCGAAGCCGTTTCTGCAGCTGCGGAGCGCCGCGCAGCGCCAGTCAATTCAAGCCCAGTGATTACTGGGCCTTCTTTTCTCGGCTTGAACAAGCCGGCAGATGGACGAAGTGGGGACCAGCAGGGATCGCACCACGGGCACGGGCGCGGAAACGATTCGTGGGGAGGATCCTCGCGCAATGTGGACTATCTGCTCGAAGATGACGAAGACGAGCCTAAGCGGGGTTGGGGCAAGCTGGCCGCGGTGGTTATCGCGCTGGCACTGGTGGCAGGATTTGGATACCTGCGCTGGAAACAGGGCGGATTCGACTGGCTAACGAACGACAGGAAGCCGGCAGCGGCGCAGCCTTCGCAGAATCCCGCGGATTCCACGACCGCACCGGGTGCGGCCGCGAATCCCACTGCTACGACTCCTTCACCTGTGACGCCAGATGGCGCGAGTAATGTGGCTGCGCCGGCGGCAGGTGCGGTGCCTGCAAGCGGAACGGACGCGAGCACGCAGCCAGTGACGGCGCCGGCGGCCGCTCCGTCGACCGATGCTCCATCAAGTAGTGCTGCGGCCGGCACTGCGGCGACGACGCCGTCGCAAAGCGCTGCTCCGGTCAATCCTCCTCCAGATGCGAGTGCGGAAAAGCCCACCGAAACGGGATCGACGGAAAACTCCCAGGCACCAGCTGCGGACTCCGAGGCTCCGGCGAACATTCCCGCGCCTGCCGCACCCAGTAAGCCAAGAGTGCGCGAGCCCAAGCCGACGCCGGCTACGCCGGTTGATACCACAGCGGAGGCGGAACGCTATATCTATGGGCGCGGCGTGCGCCAGGACTGCGACCGGGGAGTGCGGCTTTTGAAGACGGCGGCGGGGTCCAATTTGAAAGCGATGATTTCCATGGGAGTCCTCTACTCCACTGGCACGTGCACCCCGCGCGATTTGCCAACCGCCTATCTATGGTTCGCGCGCGCCCTGCACAAGCAGCCCGACAACCAGGTACTGCAGGACGATCTGCAGAAACTCTGGGGCCAGATGACGCAGCCCGAGCGGCAACTCGCCATCAAGCTCAGCCAGTAGCCAGATAGGATCGCCTCCAGGCTCTTCCGCGAACTTGCCCGAGGCAGTGTGTGGCTGCTATGTTTTCGGCCACAGCCTTTTGCGGCTACGCGCTGATCCAATTGTCCCGCACCTGCTTGCGGGGATGGCAATCCGCCGAGGCTGCGTATACGTATATCTATCAAGGAAGAGCGATAGCGTTTGTCGAGCCAGCAACGACAAGATACTCCGGCGGATCTGGCCATTGTTACCGGCCTGAAGACCGGCGATCAGGGAGCGATGGCGGAGCTTTATGACCGCTACTCTTCCGTGGTGTATGCAGTTGCCCTAAGAGTGCTTGGTGATACGGGAGCCGCGGAAGACGTGTTGCAAGAAGTCTTCCTGCAATTGTGGCGCAACCCCAGCGCGTTCGATGCGGCTCGCGGAAATTTAGGAAGCTGGCTGGCGGTGGTCACGCGCAACCGGGCCATCGACTCCCTCAGAAAGCGTCGTCCAGAAACTGATATCGAAAATGTAGTGCTGTCGGTGGCACCGGACTTGGCTGGTGAGGCTGAACGTGCCCGAGCTGCCGAGAAGGTACGCGGCGTGATGGGCGCGATGGTACCGGCGCAGCGCAGCGCGCTGGAGATGGCGTACTGGGAGGGCATGAGCCATTCCGAGATCGCAAATAAAACGGGAGAGCCGCTGGGTACGATCAAGACACGCATTCGCGCAGGATTAATCGCCCTGCGCAAGGCATTTCAAACTGGATGAGTGAGCACGAACAATACGCCGAAGACCTCGCCTTATACGCGCTGGATGCGTTGACGGGAGAGGATCGGGGAAAACTCGAGCAGCATCTGGCCAACTGTGCCTCGTGCCGGCTGGAACTCGAACTACTGCGCGGCGATACGGCTCTGCTTGCCTTATCGGCGGCGGGGCCGAGGCCGCCACAGCGAGCGCGGAAGAGGTTGCTGGAAGCGATCGCTCAAGAACCACGAATCGTCGCGACACCGGCTGGAACCCGCCGCACGTGGTGGGGATGGTTGGGGTGGGCTGCGACGGCGGCGGTCCTCGTCTTCGCGCTGTCTTTGTGGCGCGAGAATTTTGCCTTAAAGGAGATGCTGGCCTCAACGAGCTCCACGGCAGCTGAGAACGCGCGGCAGTTGGAAGAGTTACGTAAGATCGCGGCTCCGATTATCGAGCCAGAGGCGCAGCGCGTGACGCTGGTAGCGGCAAAAACTCCGCCACAACCACAGGGTAAAGCTTTTTACTTGAGGAGGCGCAACAGCCTGGTTTTTCTCGCCAGCAACATGCCCGCGCTGCCGCCACAGAAGGCTTACGAGTTGTGGCTGATTCCAACCAGCGGAGCCCCAATACCCGCTGGAGTGTTCAAGCCCGATGCTCACGGGAGCGCGACCGTGGTGAATCCTCCACTGCCTGCCGGAGCAGAGGCCAAGGCGTTTGCGATTACGGTGGAGAATGAAGCAGGTTCGCCAGCGCCAACGACGCCCGTGCTGATGGTGGGCACTGGCGAATAACTTCTTGTCTCTCGCGGCTCACGCTTTTGAGTAAACCAAAAGCTGGACTCAGCAAACAACTGCACATCGGTGGATTAGTCGCTGTTTAAGCTTTTCACGGCTTTTCGGTCGATGACGTGCCCCTTGCGATACGCGCGGGCGACATCACCCAGGGGAACTTCGTGCTTGTCGGATGGTCCGAACTCCCATAGCGGCCGCTCGCCCTGGGCATAGGTGTAGGCAGAGGTAGCGCCGAAGAGGCTGGTCTCCGTAGCCATGGCATGCTCGGAGGCGTGCTGGGGATGGTCCGGCAGGACCGTGGGTTGGGGATTGTTGCTGAGAACGCTCGCCGTCTGCCCGACGGCAGCAGTAGCGCAAAGCAAACAAAATGCGACGATTAGGGTCTTCATAAGTTGGTCCTCTCGCGGGGGACAATGTGGAACTCCGCGAATGGCACGGCTTCCGACGTTGGTAGGGGCAATCACCATACCAAACCGGAGGGGCTGGGATTCAAGTTAGAGCGGCTGGGAACACGCCGAAGAGCAAGGGTTTGCATATATGTGGAAAATATGGAAAAGGCCGGAAAAACGAGCTCGCAGAGGATTTCCGCGGCAGATTTGCACCCTTTCGGGCTCAGGTGTATGGTTTCGGCGCCGGAGGTCAGACGATATGAAAGCGGTTGGCTTGCTCCTGCGGGCAACATCTGTGGCGGGTTCCGTAGCGATCGCGGCCTTGCTTATTTTTTTTCTGCTGTTGCCGACGACGGCGCGGGGACAGACAAACTGCGAAGCAGGCAACGGCGAACTGGATCCGGCGCCGCCAAAAACCATGAGTTCGCAGGACGTGATCCAGAAGTTTGGCGCGGCCGAAGCGATTACAAAAGAAGCCCGACTTCACTACGCCTACAAGCAGGATGTGCTGATGCAGACTCTGGTGGGCACCAGTGTCACCGGTGAGTTTCACGAAGTGACCAACATTTCTTATGACGCCAAGGGCAGGCGGCAGGAGCAAGTAACGTTCGCGGCACAGCCTTCTTTGCGCGGGATTCAGCTCACGCAGGAAGACATGGAAGATATTCGTTCCATCATGCCACTCGTGTTGGCTACCGACGATCTAGCAGGCTGCTGAAAAACTACTGCTCTTCTGCAAGGCAATCGTGTTAAGAGTGGAGCATGCGAGGCGTAGATCATCAGCAGAGTCAGATGTTCAGTTATCTGTCGCCGGAGACGCGGGTGCGGAAAGATCATCCGCTGCGGGCGATCCGGTCCATGGTGGACGAAGTGCTTGCCCAGTTGTCGCGACGGTTCGACCGCATGTACGCGAGCGCGGGCCGGCCGTCGATTCCTCCCGAGAAGCTGCTGCGGGCGCAGTTGCTGCAGATGCTGTACTCGATCCGCAGCGAGCGCCTGCTGATGGAGGAGATCGATTACAGCATGTTGTTTCGCTGGTTTGTGGGATTGAACTTGGACGAAGAAGTGTGGGACGCGACCACGTTCACCAAGAACCGGGACCGGTTGCTGGAGGCCGAAGTGGCAAAAGAGTTCCTGGGGCAAGTGGTGGCGCGAGCGCGGACGAAAGGTCTGACGTCGGACGAGCACTTCACGGTGGACGGGACGTTGCTGGAAGCCTGGGCGGGGGCGAAAAGCTTCCAGCGGAAGGACGGAAAGACCCTGCCTCCGCCGGACGATCCCGGCAACCCCACGGTGAACTTTCACAGGGAGAAGCGGTCCAATCAGACCCACGCCTCGAAGACCGATCCCAATGCCAAGCTGGCGCGCAAGGGTGCGGGCAAGGAGGCCAAGTTGAGTTACAGCGGGAATCTGCTGGTGGAGAACCGGAACGGGCTGATCGTGAATGCGGAAGTGTTCGAGGCCAATGGTACCGCGGAACGCGATGCGGCGCTGATCATGCTGGAGCGGATTCCCGGTACCAAGCCGGTGACCGCAGGCGGGGACAAGGGATATGACACAGCGGATTTCGTGGCCGAGTGCCGCCATCTGGGAGTCACTGCCCACGTGGCACAAAACGATCAGCGCAGAGGCGGGAGCGCCATCGATGCGCGGACCACGCGACACTCTGGTTATGCCATCAGCCAACGAAAGAGGAAGCGCATCGAAGAATGTTTCGGGTGGCTGAAGACGATCGCGCTGTTGCGGAAAGTGCGTCATCGCGGGATTTTCAAGGTGGACTGGGTATTCACGTTCGCCTGTGCCGCTTACAACCTGGTGCGTATGCGGAACCTGAGCCAAGCGGTGGTTCAACCTGGGTAAGTCGCGGGGAACAAGCTTCCCGACATACCTTAAAGACTCAAACACAGAAACAGGTGCCTGAACGAAACAGGAAATACATCATGAACGTCAATTTTTCAGCAGCCTGCTAGCTCTATACAACCTGACGTACTCCGGGCAGCAGCATGTGGACGACCTTGACACCTATCTATTCCATGTGGAGCCGAAGAACGAAGAAAAGGGGCGCCGATATTTTCAGGGAAGGATCTGGGTGGACGCGCGGGATTTTCAGATCGTGAAAGTGTGTGGCAAGAGCGGACCGGAGAAAGTGCAAGTGAAGAAACACGAGCGGCCGGAACTCCATCCGATGTTTGTGACCTATCGCCAACAGGTGGACGACCATTACTGGTTTCCCGCGTACACACGGTCGGACGATACGCTGCAGTTCCGGTCGGGAGGGGTCCACATCCGAGAGATCATAAAGTACACGGGCTACAAGCGCATCGACGGGAAATGAATTGAGTCAGACTGGGCTCGAGACTTCGATCGCGCGCCGGCTCCCATATTTCTTAAAGACTGAATCGCGGGAGATCACGCCCTCCAGACGGCGGGAGTCGGCGCGATTGACGACAGGAATGAGCGGATAGTCGTTCACGTAGCGCAGCGCGGAATCGAGTGGAAGATCGGGATAGAGGCTGGGAAGTGACTGCGCAGGCAGTACGGAGGCCAGTGTGAGTTCGCCCTTCCCTTCCCGGTAAAGGCGCTGGAGCTGGTCACGGCCTATGGCGCTCCAGCCGCTGGGGTGCATGCGCACGAGAAACGAGGAGTCCGGCGAATTTTCCGCGCGGTGGAAGTTCGCGTCCACATAGTCTTGCGCGCTCAGGATGGTGGCGGGCATGGGCAGCATGGCATCTTCGACCCGCAGGATGGCTTCTTCCCGATCCTCTTCGAGCGAAGGGAGGATGAGCCCGTCCTGGCGAGTGAGCATGTCGAAAATCGGGATCGTCTGCAGGCTTCGCGAAACCAGGTAGGAAAAGGTATTGGCCACAATGACGGGGACGATGATTTCGTAGTTGCCGCTGACTTCGAGAACCATGAATACCGAAGTCATGGGAGCGCGGAGAAATCCGGCGAAGAGAACGCCCATGCCAACCAAGACATAGGTGCCCGTGGATCCGGTGAGCTGGGGGAAAAAGAGGCGCTCAATATCGCCCACCGCGCCTCCCAGCATGGCTCCGATGAAGAGGGTAGGCGCAAACATTCCACCGGGAGTTCCGCTGACAAAAGACACCGTGGTGGCAAGAATCTTAAGGACGGCGAGGATGGCCAGGACTTTCCAGGCGTATTGGCCGTGCATGGCCTGGTCCATGGAATCGTAGCCAGCGCCCATCACCTGCGGAAAGCCAAGGAAGCCGATCAGGCCTATGAGCAGTCCGGCAAGTGCAGGCTGAAAGTATTGCGTCCAGCGCGGCAGAGCTTTCAGGCGGGGACGCAGATAACCGACCGACTTAGCAAACGCGACCGAAGCCAGACCCCCGACAATTCCGAGGACCGCGTAGGCGAGGAGCTCACTAGGGCGCTTGAAGGTAGTGACCGGAATTCGGAACAGCGGCTCACTGCCGAGAAATGAGCGCACGATCACTACGCTCGCCACAGCGGAAAGAACCACGGACCCCAGGATGCCGGCGCTCCAGCGTCCGATGACCTCTTCGATGACGAAGAGCACAGCAGAAATTGGCGCATTGAAGGCGGCAGCAAGCCCGGCGGCGGCTCCGACGGGAGCCATGAGCCGATGTTTTTCACGGGAGATCTCCAGTTGTCGTCCAAGAGCGGAGGCGATGCTCGCTCCAATTTGCAGAGAAGGATCTTCCGGGCCAAGGGATTGTCCTGAGCCGATGGCGATGCCTGAACAGATGAACTTTCCAATGGCGGTGCGAAACGGAATGAATCCGTTGAAGATGTAAAGCGCAGACTTCGTCTGATTCACGCCGCTGCCGCGGATCCCAGGAAAAACATGCAACACGAGGATAGCGACTACTAGCCCGGCGATGGACGGTACGGCGAACAGTCGCCAACTGTGGGTTTGCGGAAGCGGACCCAGCAGGGCGAGGTGAATCCAGTCGATGGCAAGACGGAAGCAGACCACCGCGAGCCCGGAGAAGATTCCGATAAAGACCGAGAGAATGAGGAAGAATACTTCCTCGTTGAAGACGCCTTCCAGCGTTGAAAACAGGCGGCGGGAAGGCGCGACTCGCGCCTCGGTTGTGGATTCCGAAGGCGTGGGAGAATCCACGCCGGGAGAACCGGGGTTGCTCATTGGCTGGCAGCCTCTCGTTTCCTGGAAATCAGCAAGAGCGCCAAGTCGAGCCCCTGCGGTGGACCGCACGTAGCGGCAGTCTGCTGTTCGATTTGAAAGACGACGTCCATGATCGCGTCTGGGAGATCCGTCTCGGCTGGAGAGCGCAGCTGTGCCAGGTCGGGTTTGGCGAGGAGCCAGCGACCCTGGAGTGCCGGAAGGGCGGATGCCGGCGGATTGGCAGCGACCTTAAGATCGACATGCAACTGCTCTGCGCACTGGGTGAGCCGCTCTTCGGCTTGGCTAAAGGCGGCGGTGATCCTTCGGTTGCGTTCCGCATCAGATATGTGACTGTGGAAGGGATCAGCGCGCAGAACCAGGTCGGTAGTGACAAGACGCTGGCGGGAGCCGGCATCCTCAGGATTAGCGTTCACCGCCAGCCGGAGATAACGTTGAGCGGTGTTGTAGTCTTCAGATTGGTAGGCGGTTTCGCCGGCGCCGGACAAGGCCGCGGAGTTGGAGGGATCGACTCGAAGTACTTCTTCATACTGGGAGAGTGCACCGGAGTAGTCCTGAGCCTGCGCGAAAAGCTGCGCCGCTTGGAGATGTGCAGCGGGATCGGCTGGCAATGCAGCAGAGAGAGCAATGAGTTCTGAGTCAGCCTGGGCGCGGGCATTCCTTAAAAGCAGGAACTGGATGAGTTCGAGCCGAGCTTTGTTGCGATTCGCGTCAGAGTCAGAGGTCCAGACGCCATACATGGCGTTGTGGTAGTAACGCGTAGCGTCCTCAATGGATCCGCGATGAGCGGCGACGCGGGCCAGAGCCAGATTGACAGCCGCATCCTGCGGAGCACGCTGCCAAAGGGCGAGGAGATAGGATTCGGCCTCGTCGAGACGGCGCGGGTCATTGCTGTCGCGCAAGGCGCGAGCCAGACTGAGCTGATACTGAGAGTTAGTGGGATCGCAAGTAAGCGCAGCCCGAAATGCCGCGATGGCATCGTCGTAACGGGCGGCCCTGGCATCGGCCAAACCTAGCTCGTACAGCTTGCGGCCCCGTGCCTGTTGATTCGCCGTGTAGCGGGAGACCAGATGGCCCACCGCGGCGAACCCCGTGGCCGCAGCAAGAGTGAGCACCACCAGGATCACAGGTGCCGAGCGCGGAACCAGTTTGGGGAAACGCCGCAACATATCTCGTATCACGATATCATTTGGATGGCTCCGAGAGGCCGATGGTTCAGCACAAAGTTGGTCCTTCCTGTCTTCGGTTCAGGTAAGATACGTCTCCGCGGGACCTTCGAAAAATGAATCGCGAATACCACAGGGGATACAGCCAGGAACTGAATCGGGACATGGATGCTCTGGTTTTCGGGCATGCCGGCACTCCGCTGCTGGTGTTTCCGACATCCATGGGAAAGTTTTTCGAGTATGAGGACCGTGGAATGATTGGCGTGCTGGCGCCAAAAATCGAACGCGGCGAACTGCAAGTGTTTTGTCCGGATGGCGTCGATACCGAGAGTTGGTACAACAAGGGTGTGCACCCCAAGGTGAGGGTGCTCAGGCATTTGCAATACGAGCGCTACATTCTGCATGAACTGGTACCGTTTATCCGGTGGAAAAATCAAACGCCTCGCCTGGCGCTGACGGGATGCAGTTTTGGCGCGTACCATGCCGTCAACTTTGCTCTGAAGCATCCGGACGTGGTGACTCATTGCGTGAGTATGAGCGGGGCATTCGATATCCACCAGTTTTTGGATGGGTATTATGACGATGATTGTTACTTCAATTGCCCCCCAGACTATCTGCCGAATCAGAATGACGATTGGTTCTTGAGCCGCTACCGGCAGATGAAGATTGTGCTGGGATCGGCCGATTGGGATATGTGCCTGGACCAGAATGTGAAACTCTCGGCGATTTTGAATGGGAAGGCCGTGCCGCACTGGCTGGATATTTTTGGAGATAATTCGAAGCATGATTGGCCGCTGTGGCTGAGGATGGCGGAGAAGTATTTCTGAGTTAAGGGTGAGGCCGGCGGGGTCCGCGGTCAGTCGCGCCTGAACCGGGCGCTTCGCTCAGGATGACAAATTCTGTTGGGAGATGAATCTGTGAAAAAGATCGGAATTCTGTTTGGGATGGAGAACACGTTTCCGCCGGCGGTGGTGGAGAAGATCAACTCGATGAAGGTCGAGGGGGTTACGGCAGAGTTTGTGAAGATTGGCGGGATCCGGATGGATGAACCGAAGAAGTACGACGTCATCATCGACCGGATCTCGCAGGATATCCCGTTCTACCGGGCTTACCTGAAGAATACGGCGCTGCATGGGACGATTGTGGTGAACAATCCATTCTGGTGGACGGCGGACGACAAGTTCTTCAATTATGCCCTGGCACATAAGCTGGGAGTGGCGATTCCGCCGACGGTGATTCTGCCGCACAATAAGCATCCGGAAGGCACGACTGACAAGTCGATGCGCAACCTGATCTATCCCTTGAACTGGCGGGAGTTGTTTGATTATGTCGGCTTCCCTGCTTTCCTGAAACCTTATTCCGGCGGCGGATGGAAGCATGTGTACCACGTGCACTCTCCCGAAGAATTCTTTGAGCATTACAACCAGACCGGAGATTTGTGCATGACGCTGCAGCACGGTGTGGTGTTTGAGGAGTACTACCGGTGCTACGTGGTGGGGCAGGAGAAAGTCCACATCATGAAATACGATCCGCGTGCGCCCCATCACGAGCGGTATGTGAAGGGGAATCCGCCGCCGTCTTCGGAGGCTTTAAGGACAAGAATCGAAAAAGATGCGCTGACGTTGTGCCGGGTGCTGGGGTATGACTTGAATACAGTGGAGTTTGCAGTGGAGGCCGGCGTGCCCTATGCAATCGATTTTCTGAATCCTGCGCCGGACGCGGAGGTTACCTCGGTGGGGCAGGAGAATTTTGACTGGATTGTGAATGCTGTGGCGGAGATGGCGGTGAGGATGGCGGTGACCGGGGAGGATCCTGCGCGGGAGTTGCGCTGGGCGGCGTTTCTAGCGGGTAAACCTCCGGCTGAGAAATCTGCCCGCAAGGGCGAACCGAAATGGGTCGCCGAGCGAAAGCGCGGGAAAGCAGCAAAGTAGGTGGAGGACGAGCTAAAGAAAAAGCGCTTTCTATGGGGCTTGGCGCTGGCGTGGACACCTTGGCTCCCCATTCTGATCGGCCTTGGCCGCACGCTTTCAAGACAGAAGGCTACTGGGATCGGCGCTGTAGCCGGCGGTGTGACCGAACTATTCGTCGTGTGGGGTATTGCCGCGATGCTCATCGGTCAAGTAGCCGCGATAGTCTTGTTATTCCGGGCATTCTCGCCTGGGCATTGGATGCGCAGCTTGCTCTCCGTGCTGAGCATTTGCCTGAGCGGCGTGATGCTCATTCTGTTAGGCCTTTTTCTCTGGCTCTCGTGGTTCCAGGCTCACCACAGCTTCTAACCAATATTCACCGCGCCATTGTTATACTGTTAGGACTTGTTTTGCATACTCTTCGCGTAGAGCGCGAAGGGATGGGGACCGGCGGGGTAGCGGCGCTGCCGTGGAAAGCAGGTTCCTCGCCTCGCCCGGAATGACAAGAAGAAAAGAAACAGATGACACCTACTTTCACCATAGGGATTGAAGAGGAATATCAGACGATCGATCCGGAGACACGGGATCTGCGGTCGCATATTCACGCCGAAATCCTCGAAAAGGGCAAGTTGCTGCTGCAGGAGCGGGTGAAGGCGGAGATGCATCAGTCCGTAGTGGAGGTGGGCACCGGGGTTTGCAAGAACATTAAGGAAGCCAAAGCGGAAGTGAAGATGTTGCGGCGCGATATTATCAGGCTGGCCAAGGAGAATGGGCTGCGGCTGGCTTCGGTGGCGACGCATCCCTTTTCTGACTGGCGCACGCAGGACATCAATCCCGACGATCGTTACAAGAATCTTGTTGAAGATATGCAGTTGGTGGCACGGGCTAACCTTATTTTTGGGTTGCACGTGCACATCGGGATTGAGGATCGCGAGACGGCGATCCACATGATGAATCATGCACGGTATTTTCTGCCGCATCTGCTGGCGCTCTCGACCAACTCTCCGTTCTGGCTCGGGATGAATACCGGATTGAAATCTTATCGCTGCAAAGTATTTGATAAGTTTCCGCGCACCAACATTCCAGATTATTTTCCCAGTTGGGGCGAGTACGAAAACTTCATCAAGCTGCTGATCAAGACCAACTGCATCGATAACGCGAAGAAGATCTGGTGGGACATCCGGCCGCATCCGTTCTTCAACACGATCGAGTTCCGAGTATGCGATATTCCGATGCGCGCCGATGAGACGATAGCTCTGGCCGCTCTGATTCAGGCGACGGTGGCGAAGCTGTACAAGCTGCACACAGCGAATCAGGGATTTCGTTTGTACCGCCGGGCGCTGCTCATGGAAAACAAGTGGCGGGCGGCGCGGTACGGAATGGACGGCAAGCTGATCGACTTTGGCAAACAGACCGAAGTGCCGGCGCGGGATTTAATCCGCGAGTATCTGGACTTTGTGGACGATGTGGTCGATGAACTGGACTCACGTGAAGAACTGGAGTACATCCACACCATGCTGGAGCAAGGGAGTGGAGCAGACCGGCAGTTGCGCGTCTACCAGGAAACCGGCGATTTGAAGAAAGTTGTCGATTACATTATGGAAGAGACGGAGGTAGGCTTGACGGAAGATGAAGCCGCTTCTGTTAGAAAAGTAGGGTAATGACCATTCCTGCAGAGCAAGTCAAAATCCCCACCCCTTCGGCAGGCTCAGGGCAGGCTCTGCCGCACAAAACGCGACAAGGATGGGGCACTCATAATATTTCCTTCGATCCGGAGTTTAGCCCCGGCGCTCGCAATGCTGTCGGAGTTTGTCTGCGCGTCCAGCCGAACGAAAAGGTCTGTGTAATTACGGATGAGGCCACGCTGGAGATTGCGGCGGCGATCGTGGCTGAACTGGAAAGGCTCGGTTCAACGCACCACGTGTGGGTGCTAGAGGATCTGGCCGAGCGGCCCCTGAAAGATTTGCCGACGGAAATTGTCGCGGATTTGGAGACCAGTCAGGTTTCGATTTTTGCGGTGTGGGCGCAAAGAAACGAACTCCGGTCCCGCATGCAGATGACGGATGTGGTGAACCGGCGCAAAATCCGGCACGCGCACATGGTCAACATCAACCGTCAGATCATGATCGAGGGCATGCGGGCGGATTTTCAGAAGGTCGACCGGCTCAGCGCGAAAGTGGTGGAAATGGTGCGCAAGGCGAGTCGCGTTCGGGCGAAAACCGCTGCGGGCACGGACCTGACGGCTGATTTGAATCCCAACTATCGCTGGTTAAAGACAAGCGGAATCATTTCCGCAGAGAAGTGGGGCAACCTTCCCGGAGGAGAAATCTTCACAACGCCGGGCGAGGTGAACGGAACCTTTGTGATCGACGGCGTGGTGGGCGACTATCTGTGCACGAAATTCGGAAATCTGCAAGACACGCCACTTACCATTCACATGAAGAAGAACCGGCTTACGGAAGCGCACTCAGAAAACCGGGAGTTGGAAGATGACTTCTGGAAGTACACACACACCGACGAGAATAGCGACCGCGTGGGTGAGTTCGCCATCGGAACCAACATCGATTTGAAGGATGTGATCGGGCAGATTCTGCAGGATGAAAAATATCCTGGAGTGCATATTGCCTTTGGAAATCCCTATGGAGCGCACACGGGAGCGGAGTGGGATTCGTCAACTCACATCGATGTTGTAGGGCGGAAGTTCAACATCTGGGTAGACGACGAGCAGATCATGCGGGACGGAAAGTTTTTGATCGAAGCATAGAAACTGGCAGGCTAGTTTGAGTCTCGAAGAATCCAAGGTGGTGTTGCTCCGGAAAGCCTACGCAGCTTTCAACGCCCGCGACATTGACTCTGCTCTGGCAACCATGCAACCCGACGTAGCTTGGCCGAACGGGATGGAGGGTGGTATGGTCCATGGTCACACCGGCGTTCGCGAATACTGGACCCGGCAGTGGGGCTTGATCGACCCGCATGTAGATCCGATGACGTTCGATCTAGACGAAACAGGACGGGTAGCCGTCGGAGTTCACCAGGTGGCTCGCAATCTTTCTGGAGAGGTCTTGCTGGATCGGATGGTCGAACATGTGTACACGATCGAAGGCGGGCTGATTCGCACTATGGAGATTCGTGAGTAGACGCTTAAGCACTATGGCTTCCCGGCCATGATTCCCACCCTCCGCAAACAGTTCAACGCCGGATTTACTCCCGACAAATATCAGGCCTTTTTGCGGCGGATTGAGGACGCGTGCGGAGTACAGGTGCAATTCCGCTTGTCGGAGACTCCTTGCTTTTTTCCCAAGAGCTTGTTGGAGCGGATTGCAGAGGAAGGGAAAGAACTGATCCGCCAACTAGTGGAGAGCCCAGAGTATCGAGCAAAGTCAGATGGATCGATTCCAGAAGAATTCCGAGTTCCGAATGAGCCTGCGCACCCATTGTTTGTGCAAGTGGATTTTGGGCTGGTACGCGATGCCAACGGCGAGCTGCAGCCGAAGCTGGTGGAGTTGCAGGCCTTCCCTTCCCTCTACGCGTATCAGGTGACGCTGGCGCAAAGCTACATCGACGTGTACGGACTGGAAGCGATGGTAGCTTCCAACTCACGGCCCGGGGCTCACGGAGGCGAACACCTACAGTTCTTTTTGGGTGGGCTGGACGAGAAATCCTATCGAGAACTCTTGCGGCGGGCGATCGTGGGCACGCATGACCCGGAAAACGTGATCCTGATGGAGATTCATCCGCAAGAACAGAAGACCCTGCCAGATTTTCTGCTGACAGAAAAGATGCTTGGGGTGAGGACGGTCGATATTGAAACGATCAAGAAGCAGGGGTCGCAGCTTTACTACGAGCGAAACGGAGACCGGGTGCCGATCCGGCGGATCTATAACAGGGCGATCGTGGACGAACTGCAGCGTAAGGGAGTGAAGCTCGGGTTCGACTGGCGGGATGACCTTAACGTGGAGTGGGCGGGACATCCGAACTGGTATTTTCGGATCAGCAAGTTTTCCATTCCCTACTTGCGGCACGAGTCGGTGCCGAAAACATGGTTTCTGGACCGGCTGGATCGGGTTCCTGACGATCTGCAGAACTACGCCCTAAAGCCCCTGTACTCTTTCGCTGGCTTAGGCGTGGTGATCGCGCCGAAAAAGGAAGATATGGATTCGATTCCAGCGGCGAAGCGGGCGGACTACATACTGCAGGAGCGGCTGCATTTTGAGCCGATCATTGAGACTCCGTTTGGCGGGACCAAGGCGGAGGTGAGGGTGATGTACGTTTGGCAGGAAGACCTGCAGGCAGTTCTGACCATTATCCGCATGGGGCGCGGGCTGATGATGGGCGTTGATCATAACAAGAATATGGAGTGGGTGGGAGCGTCGGCGGGGCTGTATCAGGGATAGTTAGGGCGGCGCGGGCGAGTTGCAGACGTCCTTCGCTTCGCTCAGGATGACAACTCGGTTAAGGGGTACTAGCCGATTCTTTTGACCACGCTGGTTTCGAGTTCGCGGCCATTGGGGCGGCGAAGAAAGAGCTTGTCGCCTTCCAATCGAACCGGGACGCGATCTCCGATTTTCCACTCTCCGGGAAGGTAGCCCTCGGCGGAGGCAGTATCGTACTCCCCGGTGTAGACCACTCCTTCGACATTAATCACGACCGCAGGGCGGCCAAAAGCGGCAGTGGTTTCGCGCATGATTTCGGCTTCCGCCCGGCACCAGTTTTCGACGTCATGACCCTCCGCACCTCCGCCTTGCCGGTAGAGTTCCTCGGCACGGGCGCGGATGGCGTTCTGCAGCTCGAGAGAGGAAGTTCTGAATTCTTGCGCCATAAGAGCTACCCTGATTTTGCGGGTTTCTAGGTTCATAGTAGTCGTCGTTGAGACCGTCCAGCGCTATTCGGCCGCACAGAAGGGCACGGCCGTTGTCACTTCGGGAAATAAACTCGATTTGGAACTGGCTGCCTGACGGGTACAACGCGGCATCCAACCTATCTCGGCGCGGTTCCAGTTGACCCAGATCACTGGCGGAGCCTAACATTACCGCGGTCGGGAGTGTCGTGTTTTCATGATCGGTCAGACCGTGTCCCACTATCGCATCCTGGGCAAGCTTGGGGGCGGTGGTATGGGCGTGGTCTACGAGGCCGAGGATCTGAAACTCGGGCGGCACGTCGCGCTGAAGTTCATCCCAGAAAATCTAGTAGGCGACCCCAAATCGCTCGAACGATTCGGGCGAGAGGCGAGGGCGGCGTCGCTACTGAATCATCCGAACATATGCACGATCCACGGGATCGAAGATAACGGCGGGCATCCCTTCATTGTGATGGAGAAACTGGAGGGGGAAAGCCTGAAGCAATGCATCTCCGGCCATCCTATCGAGACGGAAAAGCTGCTTGATATCAGTATTCAGGTGGCAGACGCCCTGGCAGCGTCGCACGCCAAGGGAATTGTGCATCGGGACATCAAGCCGGCAAACATTTTCCTGACCCCGACTGGTCAAGTGAAGGTATTGGATTTCGGGCTGGCCAAACTGGTGCACAACGTCGGAACCGACAGCGATGGAGCGGCGGCAGACAATTCGTTAACCGCCGTCGGGGTGATTCCCGGGACGGCGGTTTACATGTCCCCGGAGCAGGCGCGCAGCGAAGAAATCGACTTCCGCAGCGACCTGTTTTCGTTTGGCGTCGTTATGTATGAAATGGCGACCGGGAAGAAGCCCTTTACCGGCAAGAATTCCCTGATGACGCTGGACGCGGTGCTGCACGAGAAGCCGGTTCCCCCCGCAGAATTAAATCCGAAGGTGCCGGTGGAGCTGGAAGGCATCATCGGCAAGGCGATGGAGAAGGACCGCAAAGAGCGGTACCAGAGTGCCACGCAGATGAAAGCCGACCTGCAGGTGCTGAAGCATCAGACTGAGTCCGGGCTGGTGAAGAGTGGCCTGCACACTAAAAAACTCCGGGTCACGAGCAAGACATTTGGCCATAAGGGAAGCCGATGGCAGTTCTGGCTGTTGCTAGGAACGCTGGCCCTACTGTTCACCGTGTTATCGGCGGTCGGCGCCTACTGGCTCAAACACCGGGAAGTGGCCAATGCGGAGTTGAAGGATGCGATCGCGGTGCTTCCTCTGCAGAACATGAATGGCGACGTCAGCGTAGACTATCTGCGCTTTGCCCTGGCTGACGAGTTGACCAGCGTGTTGAGCTATTCGCGGTCGCTTGAAGTGAGACCTTCGTCGGTGACCCGCAAGTATGTGGAACTGGATCTTGACCCCCACAAGGTGGGGCAGCAACTCCGCGTCGGTCGGCTGCTCACCGGGCACTTCCTGCGGCAAGGGGAACAGTTGACGGTCACACTTGAGGCGATCGATGCCGGCAACGATCGCCTATTATGGCAAGGGACGGCGACCGCGTCGGTAAACGATTTGATCTCTCTGCAGTCACAGTTAAGCACGCAAGTGCAGCAAGGCTTGTTGCCAGCGCTGGGCGTAGCCGCGGGTGCATTGAGCGCGGCCTCGCGCCCCCAGAGCCAGGAAGCCTACGACCTCTACTTGCACAGTCTTGCTCTGCCACATGATCCTGGACCGAACAAGGATGCAATTGCGGTACTCGAACACGTGGTAGGAGAGGACCGGAACTATGCTCCAGCCTGGGAAGCTCTGGGACAGCGGTATTACTTCGATTCACTCTATGGCGGAGGCGGCGAGTCGATGTTCCAGCGCTCGAATGCCGCCTATGAACGAGCGCTGGCTTTGGATCCAAACCGGGTGGCGGCCGCGAGCAATCTGATTGTCAACCGTGTGGAACGAGGCGAACTGGGCCGCGCCTACGACGCGGCTATGGATCTGGTGCGGCGGAGGCCGCAAAGCGGCGACGCCCACTTCGCACTCAGCTATGTACTCCGTTATGCCGGCATGCAGGAGAAGGCGACGCAGGAGTGCAACACGGCGCGGTCGTTGGATCCCGGGAACTTCACTTTCCGATCCTGCGCGTGGGCATTTATGGAACTCGGCCAGACGGACCGCGCCATGGACTTTGTACACCTGGATGCAGGGTCGGAGTGGGCGGCCTGGGCAACGCCGTATGTCTATCTGGCTGCTGGAAATTTAGCACAGGCACGAGAGGCGGCCAGGAACGTGGCGAAGTCTCCGACTTACCACCGGGAATTGCTGGTAGCGTGCACGCAGCCTCAGCGGCCGGGCGATATGGAAAAGATTGTGCGCGATGAAGAAGCCTCGGTCATGACGGAAGCAGATCCGGAAGCGTGGTATCACGTGGGAGCTCTGATGGCGTACTGCGGGCAGAAAGATGCTGCCTTGCGCCTGTTGAAAGCAGCCGTGCAGCAGAATTACTGCGCGTATTCCGCTCTGTTAGGAGATCCGCTGCTCAAGGGTTTGCGGAAGGAAACGGCTTTCAATGAGGTGCTGACAGCGGCAAGCACTTGCCAGGAGACGTTAAAGGAAGGGCGAGAGCAGTAAGAATCGTTTTTCGGGTCCTAGTTTCTAGGGTTGGCTGTCTCCGGCAGACGGGGAAAGAATTTGCGTCGGAGCAGGGGTAGGCCCCATCCTTGTAGGGTGAACTTTCCGGAACGCAACCATCTCCCGGGCCGCTCGCGGCGGCCAATCCAGCCCTCGGTTCAAACTTCAGTCCTCCGAGCGTTTTTTATAGCCTTCTTGTTCTTGATTCCTGTTCTACTGCTGGCTTCGGCGCGACGAACCGGCGAGAACGCGGCACATCCGGTCGCGATGTCAGATAACGCGGGGAATCGCCCGACGATTCGCGAAACCCGGATCACAAACTTCCAGCAACTTCCTTACCAGGGATCTCCTGCCGCACTTCCGCAAGATCAGGGACTGCCTGGCCTGCGAATGACGCTGCGTCGGTTGGGCACGACAGCGGCCCTGATGCAGACCGTGGCGCATCCGGATGATGAAGATGGCGGAATGCTGACATTGGAGTCGCGTGGCTGCGGCGCGAGCGTTCTGTTGATGACGCTGAACCGTGGCGAGGGTGGGCAGAATAAAGTAGGCAGCAATTTGTCGGATGTGCTGGGAGTGCTCCGAACGCTGGAACTGCTGGCAGCGGACGAATACTACGGCGTGCAGGAACGGTTTTCGCGCGTGGCCGATTTCGGCTTTTCAAAGAGTGCTGATGAAACCTTTTCGAAGTGGGGCGGACACGACGTCGCGCTCGCGGATATGGTGCGCGTGATTCGGAGTTTCCGTCCAGATGTACTGGTGGCTCGGTTTTCCGGCACCGAGCGCGATGGACACGGTCACCATCAGGCTTCGAGCATCCTGACGCAGGAGGCGTTTCGCGCCGCAGCCGATCCGAAACGCTTTCCCGAACAGATTGCGCAAGGACTTCAACCGTGGCAGGCGCAAAAACTCTATATCGGCAACGTGTGTGGCTTTGGAGCGATGACCTGCCCCGATGCGAACTGGACGGTGCGGCTGAATACCGGCGAGCCTAGTGCTGACTTGGGGATGTCGTATGTGCAATTCGCCATGCAGGGCCTGCGGCACCAGCTCTCGCAAGGCGCGGCAAATTGGAACGTCGACGCGGGAGATCGCTTCACTTTCTACAAGCTGGTCGATTCGGTGCACCCAGCGAAACTGGACAAAGATGGGCACGAAAAAGATTTTTTCGATGGACTCGACACCACCTTGCCGGGGCTGGCTGGGAGGTTGGGGACGGAAGAATCGAAGCTTCCGCAGTTGCGCCGCGAATTGACAGAAGTTGCCAACAATGTTGCGAAAGCGGATGCAAGTGCGAAAAGAAATGATCTCGCTGCGACTGCGAAGCCGCTTACGGATGTCGTAGTCGGATTAAGGCGAGCCTACGACGAGGTCGAAAAGGCGAACGTTGGCGCTGGTGTGAAGTCTGATCTGCTGACACGGCTTGACGAGAAGCGCGAGCAGGCAGAGATGGCACTCAATGACGCTCTGCAGATAACGCTGGAGGCAACGGTGGTTTCTCGCGTGGGATCGGATGGTGAACCTGTAAAGGAGTCCCCGAAAAAAGAAACCGACGCACTGACCACAGTTTCGCCCGGGGAGGAATTTATGGTCGCGGTGAACTTCCATAATGGATCGAACCAACCGGTCTCCATTGATGGCGTGAAGCTGGAAGTACCCGAAGGGTGGGGGACGATTTCTGACAAGACCAGACGGGTTGCGATCAAACCGGGAGAGGATATCAGCGCCGTCTTTCGATTGCATGCGCCCAAGAATGCGGAATATACCCGGCCCTACTGGCACCGCGATAATCCCGATAGGGACAGTATTCATCACGTCGATAATGAAACATACGCTACGCTGCCGTTTCCTCCGCCTGCTCTGCGAGCGCGAGTGGAGTATTCGGTGGCGAATGCGGGCGGAGCGCCGGGAAAAAACGGTATCGGCGCAACCGTTGTAGCGCGATTCGTGGACGATGAGTGGAAGGAACGCGCGCGTCCGCTGGCCGTGGTCCCGGCATTTTCTGTCGCTCTGGAGCCGGGAACGCAGGTGATCTCGACCCATAACGGAAGCACTTCGACCGTAAAGGTGGGCGTGACCGATAATCTTACGCGTGACGCGCGCGGGACACTGCGCTTGGAACTGCCAACCGGTTGGCGATCGGAGCCGGCGCAAGCGACCGTCGAGTTCAAACGGCACGGAGAAAAGCAAGACTTTGAGTTCAAGGTGTTTCCCGCTGGTCTGCACGAAAGTCGAGCGCGGGTTCGCGCCCTGCTGGAGGCAGACGGCGAGAAGTTCAGCGAAGGCTACACGCTGGTGACTCGCGAGGATCTCGGCAGCTTCTACTACTATCAGCCCGCGGTACTGAGAGTGAGTATCGTCGACGTGAAGGCCCCGCGTGATTTGAAGATCGGCTATATCATGGGCGCGGGCGACGATATTCCTACCGTGCTGCAGCAGGTGGGAATGAACGTAACCTTAATTTCGCCGGAGAAACTTGCGAGTGACGATCTCAGCGGATACGGAACGATCGTGCTCGGAATTCGCGCTTACGATACGCAGAAAGATGTGGCAGCGAATAACAAGAAGCTACTTGATTTTGTCGCGGCCGGCGGAACGCTGGTGGTGCAGTACAACACGGGTGTCGGAGATTTTAATAGCGGACACTTCACTCCGTATCCCGCGGAGCTGAGCCGCGCACGGGTTTCGGTGGAGGAAGCTCCGGTCGAGATTCTGGCGCCTGACGATGAAGTGTTTCACTCCCCGAACGCGATCTCAGCGAGCGATTTTGACGGCTGGGTACAGGAACGCGGGCTCTACTTCATGGATAAGTGGGACGATCATTTCAAACCGCTGTTATCCTGCCATGATCCGGGCGAGGATGCGCAGAAGGGCGGCCTGCTGCAGGCGAAGTATGGCAAGGGGACGTATATCTACACGGGATACGCCTTCTTCCGTCAGTTGCCGGCGGGAGTGCCGGGAGCGGTGCGGCTTTTTGTGAATCTGTTGAGCGCTGGGCATGAGAAGCAGTAGCGGTTGCCAACGATCGCTGGCGGTTTGGGGGGAGGGACAAAGAACAACATGCGCGCCATTCGCATTCATTCCTATGGTGGTCCCGACGTGATGCGCTGGGAAGAATTGCCCATGCCAAGTCCTGGTCCGGGACAGGTGTTGATACGAGTCGAAGCGGCTAGCGTTAACTTTCTTGACGTTCAGAAGCGGCGTGGTGAACTCGTCGGACAGGCCTTCTACCGGCGTGGCCGCGCGGCGGAACCGGATCTGCCAGCGACTCTGGGTAGCCAGGGAGTTGGGGTCGTCGAAGAACTGGGTCCCGGGGTTGACAATATCAAGGTAGGAGTTCGCGTTGTCTTCGTGGGAGATTCGTATGCCACGCATGCTCTCGCCCCGGCGGCATGGCTCACTGCAGTCCCCGGCGGCATCGGGATTGAGCAAGCGGCCGCGGGCATGAATCAGGGATTCCTAGCTTACGTGTTTACACATTTTGCGTATCCGGTAAAACAAGGCGACTGGTGCCTGATCCATGCCGCGGCGGGAGGCATCGGGCTTTTGCTTTGTCAGATGGCTAAGATGCGCGGCGGCAGGGTAATCGGAGTTACATCGTCTCAAGAGAAGGCGCAATTTGTTAGAGACGCTGGGGCTGACGAGGTCATCATTTCCAAGGAGCTTGATATTGCCAAGGAAGCACGGCGAATCACGGACGGCCGCGGAGTGAATGTGGTTTATGACGGCGTCGGTAAAGATACATTCGAGGCCAGCCTCGATAGCTTGGCTCCCGGAGGATATCTCGTGATCTACGGCCAGTCCAGCGGGTACGTGCCTCCGTTTGACCTCATGACCTTGCAGGAAAAGGGGTCGCTGTTTCTGACTCGCACGAACGGAAGCCCGTATTTCAAAGAATATCCTCGCTATGTGGAACAGTTCGTGGCCTGGCTAAAACAGGGGAAACTCTCCATTCGGATTGATCGCACGTATCCCCTGGCAGACGCCGCTCAGGCGCATGCGGCATTTGAAAGACGGCAGGTCAGCGGCAGGGTGTTGCTTCTTCCATAACTGCAGTGACGGTACCGGTGTTACCGAAAAAATGCAGTCTCCCTCTCAAAACGATTCGAATTCGCACGGCCTGATCCGCGGGATGGGACTGGGAAGCGCGACCGCGCTCAACATGATCGACATGATCGGCGTGGGGCCGTTTATCACCATGCCGCTAGTGTTGAGCGCCATGGGCGGACCCCAAGCCATGTTGGGCTGGGTGGTGGGCGCGTTGTTGGCCGTATGCGACGGGCTGGTATCTGCGGAACTGGGCGCAGCCCTGCCGGGGTCGGGCGGACCCTATCGTTATCTGAACGAGATTTATGGGCCGCAGAAATGGGGGCGGCTGATTTCGTTTCTGTTTATCTGGCAGCTTTCCTTCAGCGCGCCGCTTTCGATTGCTACTGGATGTATCGGCCTGGCTGGCTACGCGGCCTATTACTGGCCCGGCCTTGAGACTGTCTACGCCGCACACACTGCGGCATTGCCCATCCCGTGGGCCGGATCACTGCAGGTGAGCTGGGTGGTGACTCCGGGGACTGCGCTCGCGGTCATTATCTGCTTCTTCACCGTGTTGCTTCTCTATCGCCAGATTACGGTAATTGGCCGCCTCACGGAAGTATTGTGGCTGGGCGTGATGGGAACGATCGGATGGATTATTTTCGCCGGGCTAACGCACTTCAACGCGGCTCGAGCGTTTGATTTCCCACCAGGCGCATTCACGCTGTCGCGCGGATTCTTTACCGGGTTGGGCGGAGCCCTTCTGGTGGCTACTTATGATTACTGGGGCTACTACAATGTCTGCTACCTGGGCGATGAAATAAAAGATCCGACGCGGAACATTCCGCGGGCATTGCTGCTTTCCATTCTGATCGTGGCCTGTCTATATCTTCTGATGAACTTGTGCATTCTGGCCGTGCTTCCCTGGCGGGAGATGCTCCAGGCGGGGCAGAGCAATAGCGGATTGTACGTTGTCTCATTGTTTATGCAGAGGATTTATGGGCCATGGGCGGCGCGGTTAGTGACGGGGCTTGTAATGGTGACCGCCTTTGCATCGGTCTTCTCGCTAATGCTGGGGTATTCGAGGGTTCCGTATGCGGCGGCGCTGGATGGAAACTATTTCAAGGCATTTGCCAAGGTGCACCCCGTGTACCGCTTCCCCCATGTTTCACTGCTGTCACTGGGAGTGGTCGCGGCAGCATTCTGCTTCCTGCGGCTTAGGGACGCGATCGCAGCTTTGGTAGTCATTCGCTTGATTCTGCAGTTTCTGGTACAGGCGATCGGATTGATGGTGTTCCGAGTGACACGACCGGATGTGGTACGTCCCTTTCGCATGTGGCTGTATCCGGTGCCGGCGTTGGTCGCGATCGCGGGGTTTATCTTTATTCTGTTCAATCGAGCGAACTGGCAGAAAGAAATAAGGTATGCGGTGGTGATACTGTTGGCTGGCCTGGCGATTTACATGATTCGCGCCTGGAGAAGCCAGCAGTGGCCGTTCACTTTGGATTCAAAACGAGAGGGATCATTATGAAGATGAAGACGCGATTGAGCTGTTTCGTAGTTTCAATTCTGGCGCTGGCCGTTCTCAGTGCGGCCCAGGGAATGAAGGCGAAGGACGAGCATAGAACCGTTACCCAGGTCTTGGACCGAAGCGTAACCAATGTCGAGCATGAGTTTGTTCCGGCGGCAGACGCGATGCCTGAAGACAAATTCGGATTCGCGCCGACGAATGGCGAGTTCAAAGGAGTGCGCACTTACGGTGAGCAAATAAAGCATGTGGCAGCGGTCAACTATATTTTTGGCGCGGCAATACTAAGCGAAAAGCCTCCCGTGGATGTTGGCGATGAATCCGGGCCAGCGTCGGTGAAAACGAAAACCGAGATCCTTACCTACCTGAAGGACTCATTCACCTATGTGCACAAGGCAATTCTGACCATTAACGAGAAGAATCTGGTGGAACCGCTGAAGAGCCCGTTCGGTGAAGGGTCCATCACGCGCCTCGGCATGGCAACTAGCGTAGCGGCGCACTGTTTCGACCACTACGGGCAGATGGTGGTGTATCTGCGTATGAACGGCATCGTGCCACCAGCGAGCCGCTAGGATGGTGCGCTTTTGGTTAGTTGCGGAGTAGCGGTCGAAGTCTAGCCTCGGGCGCCGCGCGGAGTGATGGATGTCAAGAGGAGTTCTGCAGAGAATCCTTTGGCAGCAATATGGGAGGCGACAAGCTTTCTCGTTTTCTGCGCCGACACGCGAGGATCCAGAAAAACCACGACCGACGGACCGGCTCCGCTCAGGGCCGAGCCGAGAATCCCCGGCTTCCCGGTCAACTCCTGCAGGCAAGGCAGCAGCGGGCAAAGCGGGGCACGGTACGGCTGATGGATGCGGTCTTCGAGCGCCGACGCGAGCAAGTCATGGCGCCCTTGCATGAAGGCGGCTAGCAGGAGCATCGAGTTCTGGATGTTGACCACGGCATCCGCACGAGAGTATTGGTCGGGAAGAGCGCGGCGGGCTTCTTTCGTAGATAGGGCCTGATCGGGTACGGCGAGTAGTAGCGGCCACTTCCCTTTCGGCTGGATGCTGACCACTTGCGCCTCTGCTTTTCCCGACATGCGCGCCACCGTGAGACCGCCTATCCAACAGGCGGAGGCGTTATCGGGATGCTGCTCGCGACGAGAGGCTTCGCCGATGATCTGAGAATCCGTCCAGCGCATTCGGCCGAAATGATTCGCTAATGCGATTCCAGCCAAGCGTGCCGCGGCTGAAGATCCGCAGCCTTTCCCGATAGGAATGTTATTTCTGATGCGAAGTGCGAGCGGAATGACTTCCGCACTGCAAGTTTGGAGGATCTCCCGGTAGGTAGTGAGAATGAGATGATTCTCCAATTCCTGGCAGATCTCCGGATCGCGTCCGGTGGCGCGAATGGAAAAGTCAGCTGCAGGTCGCGCATCGATGGTGATGTAGAGGTCCATCGCCAGCGCGGCGGCATCGAAGGCCGGCCCGAGGTTGGCCGAGGTTGCTGGAAGAGCCAAATGCAATGCGGATGGATTCTTTCTCTTCTTGCTAGACATTCGTGTGCGTGGGATCGGATTTTTCCGCCCGTTCCAAGGTTTGAATTACAGCTTCCAACGTCGCATCAAGGACGACGGGGGGATGGCGCAAGGGGTTCAACAAGTCGCTGTCGCCCTTGTGTTCGGTGCCCGAAAAAAGATCGCCGCGATGGAATTCCATGGTGAAATCCGGATCCTTAAGCAGGTTTCCGGTTAGAACCAGCACCACGGATTCATCAGGCTTCACAAAGCCTGTTCGCACGAATTTCTTTAAGCCGGCTAGAGTGACCGCTGAAGCGGGTTCGCAGCCAATTCCTTCCGCGCCGATTTCTGCCTTGGCCTGTGCGATTTCTACCTCGCTTACCTGCTCACATGCTCCGCCAGTGGCTTGAATTACTTTTACAGCTTTTTCCCAGGAAGCCGGATTACCGATGCGAATCGCGGTGGCGCGAGTCTCCGCCTGTACCCGGACCAACTGCCTCCCTCCCGCCTCGCGTAACGTGCGAACCAAGGCGTTGGCACCTTCGGCCTGGATCACCGATAACTTGGGCAGACGGGGAATGAGTTGGATCTCTCGCATTTCCAGCAGGGCTTTGCCAATGGCGGAACTGTTGCCCAGGTTCCCGCCGGGCACAATGATGTGGTCGGGCGGTTGCCAGTCGAGTTGCTCCAGCAATTCAAACGCGAGAGTCTTCTGCCCTTCCAGGCGAAACGGGTTGATCGAATTCAGTTGATAGACGGGGGCGCGGCGCACAAGTTCCTGGAGGAGGCGAAGGCAGCCGTCGAAGTCGGTGCGAAGCTGGCAGGTGAGAGCGCCGTAGTCGAGCGCTTGCGACAGTTTGCTCCAGGAAATCTTCCCCTCCGGCACGAGGACCACGCTGCGCATGTCTCCGCGCGCCGCATAGGCCGCCATCGATGCCGACGTATTCCCTGTGGAAGCACACGCAACCCAGCGGTATCCAGCCTGTCGCGCGAAGGTGGAAGCCACCGTCATGCCGGTATCTTTGAAGGAGCCGGTGGGGTTCATCCCTTGATGTTTCGCGTAGAGCCGCGGAACACCAGTGCTGCGCGAGGATTGCGGAAGTTCGTAGAGCGGTGTGTTGCCTTCGTGGAGGCTGACCACATGTCGCTCGGATTCCGGCATGGGCAGGAGTTCGCGGAATCGCCAAACGCCGCTGAGGTCAAGCGCTGCATTGGAAGAACGGCGTTCCCGCCACACGGATTTCAACGCGGAAGCGCTTAGGCTGGATGAATTCCAGGAAGGGTCACTGATTTCGAGGAGGTTGCTGCACTGCGAGCAACGAAAATCCTGAGCAGCGTTCGACGTTACCGAACCGCAGCCGATGCAGCGGAAATTAAACGTGGTCTTCGGCGACCCTGGCTGAGGATCTTGTTTATGCGAGTCGCGATCAGGAGTGGCGGAGAGCGGCATGGAGTGGCGGGTTATTTCTCGCCCCGCAAATATTGGTCGCTCTTATTGATCCAGTCGGCGCGCGGCGGAGTAAATACATCCAGATCCACCGTGTCTTCCAGTGCCTCGGCCTTGTGCGGCATGTTGGCCGGAATGCAGAGCACCTCGCCGGCGTGCACGACGATTTCCTTGCCGTCAATCCAGAATTTCAGCGCACCGTCCAGGATGTAGGTCACTTGTTCGTTGTGATGGCTGTGCTCCGGGACAATACATCCCTTTTTAAGGAGTACCCGCGCCAACATAATTTCCTGTCCGACCACGAATTGCCGCTGCAACAGCGGATTAAGATCCTCGAGCGGAATCGTGCGCCACGGAACGTATTGCAAATGCGTCTTGCTGGCCGCGTGTTTGGTGACGGCGCGTTGCGCGCGCGAGTGGGACTGCGCGTTTTTTGCTTTCTTCCGGGTTGAAGCTTTGGATTTCACTTTGGTCGCCATTCGATTCGCACCCGATTTTCTCTGAAGCATACAGCTTCGTTTAGTGAACTCTGCCCTCGTACAACTTCACGGCATTGTCGTGCAGATAACCATGGGCCAGTTCAAGCGCGCGAGCCTCGGTGATTTCGTTTTCCGAGATCATTTCGGCGAGAGCGGCAGCCAATGCCGTACGCGCCGATTCGGCACCCAGCCAGTAGCTCTCTTCCGCGCCCAGAACTTCATTGTAAGGGAAAGCATCTGTACCGAAAGTGATCTTATCGGGGAAAGTTTCCAGCCACATCTTAAGTATGTCTTTGAAGGCGGACGGATATTGGGCAAGCTCTTCGAAGGAAGAATCGAGATAAACATTCTTCATGGCGGTGAGCCAGATTGCCTCGCGTTCCTGCGGATAGCCGCCGTGGAGCATCACGAAGGTTGTGTTGCGGTAACGCGGATCGCGCAACACACTTTCGAAATTCATGATATTGCTCTGGGACAAGTTGAAGTAATCGCCGATCCCGACTGCCGAATGAATGTGCACGGGAAGATGCAACCGGCCCCCTTCCAGAATGAGATAGCGGAAGATGTAATCCTGGAAGGTGCGATATTCCTTTTCGCTGGGAATACCGCCTGCGACGAAGCGTGCGTAAATATCCGCGGCCTGGTCGTGCGTGGGATCGCCGAAAGTGGTGGGGCGGAAGTAGGCTACTTCAAATTTTATTGCGACGCCACCCTTGCTTCGATTGGTTTCCAAGACCTGGCTGATGAACTTTAAATACCCATCGAAATCCGCGGGCAGCTTGGCCACATTTTCCTGTTGCATCCAGCGGTGCAGCATTTTTTCTTGCAGCGGGATGTAGACGCCTTCATCCGTATTGCGTGCTGTCTCGCGCTGGTTGTTGAAGGGCCACATAAAAGAATCAACGAAAAAGACCCAAGGAAAGCGCTTGGGATCGAGATAATCCGGCATCATGGCGCGATTCGCGGCAGAACTTTCGGTATTGATCTTGTCGAGAATCATGTCGAAGTACGCGGTGCCGGGGTACTGTTTCTTCAGCTCTGCTTTCTTCGCGACCAGCCACTTGGCGTGCTCCGGCGAGAGATCGGCATAGGGATATCCGAACAGAGCTTTGGCCGCTGCAATCAGCTCCGGATTATCATCGCGCGTACGCAACGCTTCGCTGAAGTCAGGAGGCGCGGCCATGGCGTCCACGTCGGGATCGTCAGAAAACCCTGGGTGCGCGTGATGGTCGAAGGCAGGAATTTTCTCGATCTGCGGCAAAAGACGCTGACAGATTTGCTGCACATCGGGACCCGGAAAAGGGCGGGCCTGGGCAACGACTAAGGTTGCCAGGCTCGCGACAAAACACAGCAGGAGACCACGCAAGACTCGAGATGCAAATTTCATATCTTCCTCAGGGGCTCAAGCCCCGATTCTCCGCGCGATTTATCGCAGCGCTGAAGCGCTGCGCCACCCAAGAGCAACTACACTATCTTCCGACTAGAGTTCCCTGCCAGGCCGCGGAGACTTTCATGATGCGGGCGGCAGCCTCTTTCAGATTTGCCACTGACGAAGCAAAAGAGAATCGAACGAAATCCTTGCCGCAGGGGCCAAATGCAGCGCCGGGGATGGCCGCAACACCCGCTTCCTCCAGCAAAATGCGGCACACTTCCTCGGCGCTGCTGCCGGTGCCGCGAATATCGACCCAAGCATAGAAGGCTCCCTCGGGTGCTTCGCAGCGAAATCCAGGGACTTTGTTCAGGTCATACACAAACTGTTCCCGCCGGCGAGCGAACTCCGCGACCATGCGTGGCGTATTTCCTTCGCGATCACGCAACGCATCGATGGCGGCATACTGCGTAAATTCGGCGACACAGGTGTAGCTGTTGATCGCCATCATCGACAGCGCGGCCGCTACCTCCGGAGGCGCAACGGTATATCCAAGCCGCCATCCCGTCATCGCAAAACTCTTGGAGAAGCCGTCTATGATCAGCGTGCGCTCCGCCATGCCAGGGTAACGCAGCATGGAGAGGTACTCGCCGCCATAAATGATGCGCGCGTAGATTTCATCGGAGAGAACCCAGAGGTCGTGCTTGACGGCAAGTTCGGCCAGTCCACGCTGCACGGCGTCGGTATAGAGGGTGCCCGTGGGATTGCCGGGCGAGTTCGTGATCAGGATGCGCGTGCGGCGCGTAATCTTATCGGCGATTTCGGACAGGTCGGGCTGGAAATGGTTGCGTGACGCCAGTTCGAAGGGCACGGGCACCGCACCCAGACCGAGCATGATCGAAGGATAGCCGGGAAAACCTGGGTCGGGATAGAGAACTTCGTCACCCGGCTCGAGCAGCGCCATCATGGCGAAGAACAGCGCAGCCTTGCAACCTGGGGCAATCACGATGTTAGCTCCAGAGACACTGATATTGCGAGTGCGCTGCAGGTATCCGGCGATCTCCTCGCGCAGCGCAGGCAGCCCCGCCACTGCGCAGTAGCGGTCTTTGCCGTCGTTGAGCGCCTTCGCCGCGGACTCGATCACCGACGGACCGGGATGAAAATCAGGCTCGCCGAGTTCGAGATGAATGATGGAACGACCCTGGCTCTCCAGTTCTTTGGCACGCGCAAAGACGGACAATGCGCCTTCGCCGCTCATAACCGACATCCGGGATGCTATCGATCGCATGCACTCTCCAAGAGATCTATAGGCCTTTATACATGCCGCCATCAACGAGGACGGTTTGGCCGGTGATGTAAGACGCGCGCTCAGACGCAAGCCAGACGATTGCTTCGGCAACTTCACGAGGTTCGCCCAGACGCTTTAGTGGAGCATCGGCAGACCAGCCATCGAAAATCTCCTGCTCGCTTTTTCCTGAGGCCGAGGAGCGCGCCGTGGCCAACTCCTTGAGCCGGTCCGTTGCAGTAAAGCCGGGACCGACGTTATTCACCAGAATGCCGTCCTTGCCAAATTCATTTGCCAAGCTCTTGACCAAACCGACGACCGCAGCCCGCACGGCATTCGAGAGCACCAAGTCTGTAACCGGCTGCTTCGTAGTAATCGAAGTTAACGTGATGATGCGTCCCCACTGCTTCCGCTGCATGTGCGGAATAACCTCGCGTGCAAAATACACGCTGCTCAGAAAATTCAGTTCGAGGGCCCGTTGCCATTCCTCGAGGCTAGCCGCGAGGAATCCTTTGGCAGGAGGGCCACCAGCATTGGTGACACAAATATCCACGCTGCCGAATTTCTTCGCGACGGAAGTCACGAAGCGGCCTACGGCCCCGGCGTCGGTGACGTCGAAAGCCTCCGCCATAACCTCTACGTTGTGCTGCTTCCTGATCTGTTCCGCAGCAGCTTGCAAAGTTTGAGGATTGCGGGCGCACATGGCAACACGGCAACCCTCAGCCGCAAAGGCTTCGGCAGTGGCGCGGCCGATGCCCTGACTGGAAGCCGCAACCAGAGCCACACGGTCTTTCAGGCCCAGATTCATGAATCAGGAATTATAAACGGTAGGGGCACATTCCCCGCTTGCCGGAGTTCGGCCACGCAATTAGTCTTGGTAAGCGAGGACTCCATGAAACGGCATTATCAATCCGAGACGAAGGCTGTGCGCGGCGCGGCAGATCTGGACAAGAAAAACGGCCCACTGGCCACACCGATCTATCAGACTTCCACCTTCGAAGTTACCGATAACGAAGAAGAGCTGCGCGCCACGCACACCGATCATTTCTATACGCGGTACGGAAACCCCACCAATACAGTTGCGGAAAAGACAATTGCAGAACTGGAGAGCGTGGATGCTGCCCTAACATTCGCCTCAGGCATGGGTGCGATCACTACCACCCTGATGGCTCTGCTTAAAAGCGGCGACCATGTGGTGGCGCAGCGCGACATCTATGGAGGCGCGAATAAATTCCTCTCGCAGTGGCTTCCGAAGATGGGGATCGAGACCACATTCATCGATACGGTCGACTATGAGCAGCATGCGCGGGCGATCCGTCCTAATACAAAACTGCTTTATCTGGAGTCACCGACCAATCCTACGTTGCGCGTGGTCGACTTCAAGAAGGTGGCGGCGATCGCTCAACAACACAAGGTGCTCAGCATGATTGACGCCACGTTTGGCACGCCCATCAACCAGCACCCCGCGCAGTTCGGCATCGACTTGATCATGCATTCGGGCACAAAGTACCTGGCTGGGCACACCGATCTGATTTGCGGGGTCGTCGCAGGAAGCCACGAATTGATCGAACGAATCTGGGAGACACGCACGACCCTGGGCAACTGTATGGACCCTCACGCCTCGTGGATGCTCGTCCGCGGGTTGAAGACGCTTGCGGTGCGCGTGGCGCGGCAGAATGCGAACGCGCAGCGGGTCGCGGAATTTCTGGGGGAACATGCCAAAGTGCGGAGCGTGCACTATCCTTTTCTCAGGAACCATCCGCAGTATGCCGTAGCGCGCGAGCAGATGAGCGGGGGCGGAGGCATGGTGAGTTTTGAGGTGGAAGGCAGCGGCGAGGACGCGCGTCGCGTCACCGAGGCGCTGAGGCTATTCTCGCTGGCGCCGAGCCTGGGCGGAGTGGAATCGCTGGTATCGATCCCTGTGCTGACGACGCATGCCATGATTCCCGCCGCAGAGCGCGCCAAGATGGGAGTGACCGAGCAGATGATTCGCCTCTCGGTGGGTATCGAGAATGCGGAGGACCTGATCGCTGATTTGGAGCATGCACTGGAAGCAGTTTCGGCGCCGCAGCCGGCGCAAGTGGGCTAACCGTTTCCTTTCAAAACAATCCCGGCCGTGTTCCGGCCGGGAGTCAATTTCCGTCTCTTCACAGGAGCTAGAAAATAAACTTCAGCGCGAGCTGCATGATACGCGGAAGGTGCGTGCCCGCGGACCGCAGGTAGCTGCTACCCGCGCAACTGGGGTCTCCCGCCGAGTTATTGTTCCCACCATAGCACGCAATTTCATTGGAATTTGTTCCGCGGCCAGAGTTATCGGCTGCCGAACCAGCATCGCCGCCCAACCAGGTATATTCCACATGATTGAAGACGTTGAACGCCTCCGCCCGGAATTCAAAGTACTTGCCTTCGGTAACCGGGAAGTGCTTGATTAATGCCATATCGAAATTCGTGCGCCAGGGATTACGGAGGATGTTTCTCCCAGCATCTCCGAAGGTGAGTCCGGTGGGCAGCACGAACACATCTGGATTGTAGAGAAGAGGACCGAAGCCAGACAGTTGGCCTGCTAACGGGCTGCCTGAAACTCCCTGCTTCGGATTGCCGATCAAGTCAGGATAGGAGCCAGCTGTAGAAAACCCATTACCTACCCCAGCATTATCGGCGGTCGCCAGAAAACCTTCATTGTAAACGCTGAACGGCGAGCCACTTTGAATCAGAGTAATGCCAGACCATTGCCAGCCTCCGGCAAGCGAGTGCGCCAATCCTTTTCCCTTGAAGAATGGAAGATCGTACACGTAAGCCAGTGTTATGTTATGACGCTGATCAAAATTGGAGCTAGCCCGGTAGGCATTGAGGTCGTAAGAGTTCACGAAACCCGTGTCGTTGTAATCGGAGGAATCGTCGATCGAATGGCTATAAGTGTAAGCTGCGTTCAGCTCCAAACCACCGATGCTATGGCGCAGCGAGGCTTCCAACGCGTTGTAATTGGAAGATCCTGTCTGGTCCTTGCGTTGGATGCTGCCGATGCCGGCGTAGGGACGAAACGGACTGGTGGTGTTTCCGCATGCGACGAACAAATTAACGGCCGCTCCGGACGGGGGTCCGCCGCTTACTCCTGCGGTGTACGGAACAGGCGTTCCGTAGGAAGTTACGGCATTGGTCGGAACACCATATGCGTCGACGCTGTCAGTACCATTCGTTATATTGTTACAGTCCGACGCTGTGATGACCTGGCCCGGAGCATATGGGTTCTGGCTAGCCGGAACAGGATGTATCTGGTTGTATTCGTAAGAGCGCGTGAGGTGCACGCCGGCGCTGCCCACGTAGGAAATTGTGGCGATTGTACTCTTGCCGATATCGTGCTGCACGTCGAGATGCCATTGCTGCATGTAAGGCCAAGTCGCCTTGTTGGGGAGAGATACGAATTGCAAAGGCGTCGTGGTCGCGCCGGAAACGCCGAGGAGACTCGAATTCAGGCAGTTATACCCCGATACTGCGCCGCAACTGGAAGCTGACAAAGGATTGGGAATGCTGGTGATCGGAGTGCTCTTGCTTTCATATTCCAGAGATTCCGTGTTGGATTCGTTGCCGTTCGTGTGCTCAAAGAAAATTCCGTAGCCACCACGAATGGCCCACCTGCCGTCGCCTTTGGGGTCAAATGCAAAGCCAATGCGCGGGGCGGGATTCCACCATTTGTTTTTCAAGCAGCCAGCGGGAACGCCTGGAGTGACCCCGCAGTCGACCCATCCGTTGTACGGGTTGCCGACCACCAGGCCGGTCACGGGATCGACGCTACTAGCTCCCGCCATGTAAAACGACGGATCGAAATTCCACGCCAAGTTGTTCTTCTCGCGATATGTACCGAGGAAGCTGAGCCGCAGACCCAGATTTAGAGTCAGCTTCTTGGTGGCGTGCCAATCATCCTGCAGATAAGTTTCGTAGATGTTGTATTCCTCATGCATCTTAAGCGCTGCACCCTCCTGGGTAAAACCACTAATGTTGCCGACGAGAAGATCGGCGAAGGCGTTCCCGCTGGTAACAGCACCGGTGTTACTGAAAGACAATTGGCCGTTCACGCCATATTGGGGCTGAGGAATTTCATTCTTATGCGCATTTACCAGGTAGAAGCCAAACTGAAGATTGTGAGGGCCGACAATCTTGGTGACATTGTCGCGGAAGGTAAAGGTAGGGTTTGAATTCAGAGGACCCTGGGGAACGTACCCAGGATCTTCGGAAAACCCGCCACCATATTCTCCACCGGAAACGCTGATCCCCGGAATCTTACCGCCGTAGCCGTTGTTGTAAAGTCCGATCGCGGGAAATCCGCTAGGGCGCTGCCACGGTCCGGTGAGGTTCGTGCTGATGTGGTCAGTGGTGTAGCTGGCGACAAATTCATTCAGGAGACTTGGGGAAACATTGGCCGTGATGCGGGCCACCATGCTAACGCCAGGGTTATTGAAGTTCGTTTGAATGGTGGGAAAGCTGGTGCCGTTGGTCCACAGAGGAACGGGATACTGCTGGTTCCACGAGTCGTGGATATAGCGAAAACTGGCCCGCACCTTCTGGCCTAGGTTTTGATCAACTTTGAACAGCTCCTGCCGCCAGTGCGTGGGCAACGTGGGCGTCGCAAACCACGTGTCGAGAACGCCGCTACCGAGCGCCCCTGAGGAAATGTTGGGCTCGGGGATCATCGCCAAAAGTGCCTGATTGATGGCAGCATTCGCAGCAAATGCTGGAACCACGTTAAGATTCGGTGTGTACTGCCCGCCGCCGAGCGCAGTAGTGTATCCCGGAATGCTTGGGCAGTCGCTATAAGTGTTGGTACTGACGTTTGGACAGTCGTCCGAAAAGTCTCCGCCACGTTCGGCCATGGTGGGAACCGATGTCGAGGAAAAGAATCCGGAAGCCGGCGTGAGTTCGCGGCGCCATTCTTCGGACCAAAACAAAAATGTTTTCTGCTTTTCGGCATTGTAGTGACCGGGAATGAACACTGGACCACCGATAGTGAACCCAAAGTCGTTCTTCTTGTACTCAGGGACCGAGGTCAGGAACTCCGGAGTTGCATTGAAGTCGTCGTTGCGCAAGAACTCGTAAACGTCTCCGTGAAAGTGGTTCGTGCCGGACTTCGTTTCCACTTCAACGGTGCCCGAGCCGTTGCGGCCATACTGTGCCCCATACTCAGAGGTAAGCACCTTCACTTCAGCGATCGCATCGATGCTGGGGTAAACGTTCAACGTGGAGTTGCTGCCGTTGTCGAGGGCATCACCGCCATCAATCTCGAAATTGTTGTATTCGGTGCGGCCACCGTTGATGCTGAACGCTACCGTCGATGCACCCGGTTCTCCTTCATCGGCGCCCGATTGATCGGTGACGCCGGGAGACAACGAAACTAACTGGGTGAAGTCACGTCCGTTCAATTCCAGCTGGCTGATTTCCTTGCCGTTGACAGTGTTGCCCAAGTCGGAGGATTGCGTTTCCACCTGGGCCACTTCGGAGCCCTCAACCACAACTTCCGTGCTGATCGTACCGACTTCCAGGGCTACGTTGATACGGGCCTTTTCCGCGACGCGCAGGACAACGCCCTTAGCCTCATATTTCTTGAAGCCAGGAGCGGTGACCGTTACGTCGTAGGAACCGATGGGCAAGGAGCTGAAGAGATAATCGCCGCTTTCGTTCGTCGCGCCAGCCCGGTTAATGCCGTGTTCCGCGTTCTTGGCAGCTACCTGTGCATTGGGGACGGCCGCGCCGCTGGAATCGGTGACCGTGCCGGTGATGGAGGCTGTATCCTGCGCCCACGCGGCTGCGCCCAACAACAAGATGACGACCAAAAGTCCGGTTCGCTGCAGCTTTGAAAGACGTTTCATGGTCAATTCCTTCTCCTCAAGGGCGATTCCTTCACGGTCTTTGCCAGCACCTGGGCTTGCGCCTCAGTTTCCAGCCGTTTCCGTCTGGCGAAAACAGTTTATTAAAACGTATGAATAGTGCTTTTATGCGGCATCTTCTGTCAAGAAAAAAACGCCTCAGGCAGCGGATAATCTGGATGAGTTCGGCAGGATTGCCCGCTGCATTGAGCCTAAGACAGGCTGCGAGTGGACTCCCGAACAACCAATTCCGGCGCCACCTTACGATGATGGGCGCCCACTTCGCGCTTTTCCAGCACGCACTTGATGCCCTCCAGCACCACACCGACCGCGCCCGAACCCATCGCCTCCATGGGCTGGCGCACCGTGGTCAGTGGCGGCGTGCAAAGTGCTGACGGAGCAACATCGTCGAAGCCGATGACCGAGCAGTCGTCCGGCACGCGCAAACCGGCCTTGCCCAGGGCGCGGATGGCTCCAAAGGCGGTCATGTCGTCGAAAGCGAGAATCGCCGTGAAGGGACGCTTCTGTTTCAGCAGGTCCTCGGTCAAGTTCTGACCCGCCTCAAAGCTCGAAAGTGGATCGCGCGATTCCGGCAAGTCCACAGTTAGCCGGGCGTCGAGCTCCACGCCCGAGGCCTTGGCGCAATTGCGGATGCCTCGCCACCGGGGGGAACTATCGGCCAAGGTTTTCGGCCCACGGATAAACGCAATCTTGCGGTGACCCAGGGAAATGAGATGCTCGAGTGCGAGATATCCACCGACTTCATTGTCGACGATAACTGAGCTCATGGAATCGCCCTTGAGCTCGCACCCGATGATCGCGGTGGGGATGCTGCTCTTCTCCAAGTCGGCGAGCAAATTGATATCGAGAAAAAGCCAGTTGGCCAGAACAACCAAGCCTTCGATACGGCGGTCGAGCAACATCTCGAGGTAGCGCTCGAAGCGGCTGCGCTCGTTGTGCACATCGGTGAGAATCGGCAGGTAAGAAGCCTGATAGAGCGTGTTCTCGATCCCCCGCAGCACTAGCGTGCAGTACGGGTCGGTCATGTCAAAAACCATGACGCCCACGGTGTGGCTGCGTTTGCTTCGCAGGGCGCGGGCAAACTGGTTGGGCCGGTATCCCAGCTTTTCGGCTGCGCGCTCAATCCGCTTCTTGGTAACCGGCGGGATATAGCGCGCCAGCGGAGCGTCATTCAGCACAATCGAGACGGTGGTGGAAGAGAAACCGCTCTCTTTCGCGACATCACGAATCGTAACCATCGAGGCTTGCCTTGAAGTGCCGCAGTGCAAAATCCTGCGCTAGTCCCTCTCGCTTGAATTCAGTGCGGAGGTTGGCGGACACTACAGCAGAGAGTAAATCCAGTGTCAAGCGCTCATGTGCGATCGGGACTATTGGCAGGACTGCTGCTCACCAGCGCGGCGGTATCATTGCCCGCGCAAATTTCATCTCCGAAAGGTGCGGTGACAGCTGGAAACGGTGCACCCCTCGCCACTTCCGCGGCCGTCGACGTGAGACAACTTTTCCAGGCTGGTCAGGCTGCTCTGAACCAAAATCGGCTCGACGAAGCGGAACGCGACTTTCGTCGGGTTCTGGCGGCAGATCCCCAAGTGGGCGGGGCTTACGCCAACCTGGGCGTGGTCTACATGCGCCGGAAGGAGTGGGGAAAGGCGCTGGAAGCGCTACAGCAGGCTAAACATCTAATGCCGCAAGTCGCCGGAGTCCGGCTAAATATTGGCTTGGTTTATTACCGTCAAAGTGAGTTTCTCAAAGCTATACCTCTTTTCGAGTCCGTGGTCCGCGATCAACCCGACGCTCTGCAGCCCCGCCATCTGCTGGGCCTCTGCTACTTTTTCGGAGAGCGCTGGGCAGACGCGGCGAATACGCTCGAGCCTCTCTGGACGCAGGAATCCACGCAGTTGAGCTATCTCTACGTACTCTCGATCGCGGCTCATCGCGCAGGGATGAAAGATCTAGACGAGAAGGCGACGGCACAACTCGTTCGGGTTGGAGAAGGCTCTCCGGAATTTCATTTATTCATGGGGAAGGCGCATCTGAATCTCGAGCAGTATGATTTGGCTTTGGCCGATTTTCAGGCTGCGGCGCAGGCCAATCCCGTGCTGACTTTCGTGCACTTCAACATGGGCCTGGCCTACTTGAAGAAGCAGGACTATGAGCATGCGCGCGACGAATTTCTGAAGGACGCTGCGGTGGAACCCGACCTGGCCTTTAACTATGACGAACTCGGAGATGTCGACGCCCTGCTCCAGCAAGACAATGACGCCGAGAAGAATTACCGCGAGGCGCTGCGCCGAGACCCACGGCTAGTGAATTCTTACATCGGTCTGGCTAAACTTTATCAGCGTGCGCAAAAATACCAGGAGGCTTTCAGCGCTATCGATTCCGCCGGCAAACTCGATCCCGACCGCACCGACATTCATTATGTGAGAGGGCAGATCCTGCTCCACATGGGACGCAAGGAAGAAGGAAAGAAGGAACTGGAGACCTCGGTCCGCATCGACAACGAGCGCCGGGCCGCGCGCCAAAAGCAAGTGGAAACGGGCATCGTGCCGTCGCCCGAACTTCTGCAAGACGAGCCATAGAGCCCTCTCTCTTGCTCGAGAGCTCCCCTGCGGTCCACCGGTTATTTTTTCCTTTTTTCTTTTTCCTTCTTATCTTTCGTTATTTATTTATTCAGTATTCCTCGTTGCAATTAATAGTACATTGAGACGAAGCCTTCCAGGCCCAAGCTGCAATCATATCTGCCTCACACTTTGAAACAAACAAAAAAAAAAAAAAAAAAAACTCTTCCTTTCTACCGTTAGGTCTCCGATACTTAATCGCGTTGATCCATTGATTGAGTATATATTCTTGACAAGTTGCAGTATCTGCGTGACTTTGTCGCTACAATTCATGCCCTAGTCTTACCTAAGTCTCTAGGAGTTACGGAGTTCTCTCTCAACTAACCATAGATCAATCTGATAAACTCTCCTGTCTCAAGCTTTTGTGTTTTTTCAGCTTTTACATTACTAGTTCAAACAAAAAAACAAAAATAACTACAAACTAAATCACATCTATAATTCCAGTATTACTATCGCTAAGTTCTCAGGTGTGGGGCATCTACCAGCAGCCGCGCTCGTTCTCCCGAGAAGCCACTAGTATACAACAAAAAACACATTACGTGACTAAAAACTCTAACAACAACACAAAAACAAAAACAAAAACAACAAAACAACCAACAAAAAACACACAAAAAACACAACAACAAAATCAAAACAAACAACACCAACAACAACACACTCAAACCATTACAATTAAAAGTTATATTACATCATACCATCGCTCGCTTCTAGCTATTTATCCTGCTCTCATAACAACAACATAACAAATAACAACAACAAAAATAACATCTTCTCAAAACAAAAAACAAAAAAAAACAAAACAACAAAAAACAACAAAAAACACAAAAAAACACACCCACAAAAAAAACAAAACTAAAAAAAAACACCAACACTAACAAACTAACAAAACAAACCAATACCAAAACCCAACACAAAATCACTAAACACAAAACAATAACACAACACACCAACACCTATAACACACATAAAACACCAACCTCTAACAACAAAAAACTAAAAAAACCTAACAAACTAATAAACTATCTAAAAACAAAACTACCTTATGCTAACCCTACCACCCAAAACAAAACTCAAAAACACACACATCACTATAAATTTCTATATTATCTTACCTATCTACTAACTTTTTACAACTTGCCTATTACTCTACTCTTCTTCCTTTCTCTCTCCTCCACACCCCCCACCCCCCCACCACCCCCACCCGTGCTGGCTATACTCCAGAGCGCAGCTTGTTACTGCCGTTCCTCCTCCCCCCCCCCCCTTTGTGGGGGTCTTTAACATTGCTGTAACATTTGCTCGGTAGTATCGCACTCGTTATCTCGGAATGCGTTAACAGCGCGAGCGTCCCCCAGACTATACTCGCGACTGCGAGTGATAAGCAGGTTTCGAACTTGCGACTCACAGTCCAGCACTTGTACGTATTTCAGCATAAATCGCGCCCGCTGCGAGCGTTTTCGGTCTGAGCGGGGTTTCACCGTGTTATCACAGGAGGATCCTCGTGTCGAATTCATCTGCCTCTAGAAGACGAATCTGTGCCTTGTGCATCATGGTTGGGATCGCCGCGGTTGCGGTCGCGTTGCTTGTGGCTTTGCCAGAAAATCGCGGTGCTGTTGATGTGGCTTCGCCCCGGTTTCAGGCATCCAAGCCGCAGAAGGTCGCGCCCTCCTCGCAAGAGCATGTCCAGGCCAATTTCGCCGCCCTTCCTCTTGCGTTTGAGCAGAATGTTGGTCAGACCGATCCTCAGGTTAGGTACATGGCCCGTGGCAACGGCTACAAGCTTTTCCTGACGTCATCAGAAGCCATTTTCAAACTGCACAAGCGAGGCGGAGATTCTGAAGTCCGCGACATGATGATGAACCGCCGTATCGGGCCGTCAGGCCTTCGAAGCATGTTAAGGCGGCGCGCCCAAGAAAAATCGAAGGAACTGATGGCGAAGGTGCGCATGACTATGTTGGGCAGCAACCCCGCAGCCCAGCCCACGGCCGACGAACTTCAGTCCGGCAGAGTGAACTATTTTATCGGAACCAATCCATCGAAATGGCATTCCGATGTTCCGCTCTTTGGACAGGTCAGTTACCGGGATATCTATCCCGGGATCGATCTTGCCTTTCATGGGAACGGAAAGCAGCTGGAGTTCGACTATCTCGTAAACCCCGGTGCGAACGCCAACTCGATTGCCCTTGGATTCCACGGTGCCCAACGCGTCACCACAAATCCCGCTGGAGATCTTGTCCTTACAACTCCGGCCGGGCCGATCGAGATGCACCGGCCCGTCGCATATCAGGAAAAAGATGGAATGAGGCAGAGCATAGACGTCCGATTCGTGGCACGCGCTAATCGGGTCACATTCGCAGTCGGCGCTTATGATCGCAGCCGCCAACTTGTGATCGATCCCACCGTAACCTACTCCACATATTTTGGTGGAGACTTCGCCGATTACGGTCTTGCCATTACGGTCGACTCAAGCGGCAACGAACTGATAGCTGGAGCCACCGACTCGGACGCCATCCCGGGATTTGTCACGCCCACGGACGGCAGCAGTTTCGACGTCTTCGTTACCAAGCTTAATCCCGCGGGCGTGCTTCAATTCACTACTGAGTTCGGCGGAAGCAGCGACGAGTTCCCTGGCGGAATCGCCGTGGACACTACCGGGATCTACGTCAGCGGAACGACCGATTCGTCCGACTTCCCAGTCACGCCCGGCGCGGCGCAAGGAACTTTTGTGGGAGGCGGCGCAAATGGCAGCAATGACGCGTTTGCAGCCAAGCTCACATTGACCGGTTCTATTACATGGGCAACTTTCATCAATGGCTCGGATAGCACCACGGGATTGGCAGTGGCAATCGACAGCACCCAGAATGTCTACGTTGTCGGCGAAACGTTTGCCCCCGATCTTGGGGGCGCCACGGGGGGTGTGAATGCCTTGCCTAACGGAACCGCAATCAACTTGGGAACTGGAGTGGGGCCCGACGACGGTTACATCGTGAAGGTCAACTCCACCGGATCGGCGTTTGGTCTCGTGAGCTACATCGGGGGGAGCAGCGGCGATTTGGCCACCGGGGTGGCGCTCGATGGCGGCGGGAATATTTATGTTTCCGGCGAAACGATATCCACCGATCTCCCGGTCACAGCGGGTGTGGTGCAGCCTCAGTGCGGCACGGACGGCGCCTGCAATAACACTACTGCCAGCAACGGACCACTGGATGATGCCTTCGTGGTTGCCATTGCAGCGAATCTCTCAGGCTACAATTATGTGACTTACTACGGTGGGAACAACATCGACGACGCTCTGGCGATAGCGGCCGATTCCGCCGGCGATGCGTTCATTACCGGTCTCACCCAGTCCCCCACCGATTTCCCGACAGCGGGTACGCCTTATCAAAGTTCCCTGGCGACCAACGCAACCCAGAATGCTTTCGCCGTGGAGTTGAACCCGACGGGGACTGCAGCAATCTATGGCACATATCTAGGCGGCGGCGGAACTGATGTGGGCCTCGGAATCGCCTTGGACAGTTCGACTCCGCGCAAATATTTACATTACGGGTCAAACCAGCTCCTCTAACTTCCCTACAGTGAACCCAACTCAGGCTGGATTGAGCGGCACGACGGACGCGTTCGTGAGCGTGCTAAGCCCCAGCCAGAAGACTGCCCTGTTTTCGACTTATCTCGGCGGTGGTGGTGACGAAGATCAGCTGGCCGGAGCGATCACTCTGGATTCCACCGAAAAGATTTATGTCACGGGTGATACGGATTCCGGGAATGGCTCGACTACCGCGTTTCCGACCAAGGCTGCGCTGGACGGAACCTATGGCGGCGGAACGTGCACGAGCAACTCCGCTACTGTGCCTTGCACAGACGCCTTCATCGCGGCTTACGGTCCAGCCACGGTCCCAGACTTCGTTATTACCGCGAGCGCGCTGAGCCCGGCCAGCGTGAGCCCGGGCGGCAATGCTACTTCGACAGTCACCGTCACTGCGCTCAACGCTTACAACAGCACGATCAACCTGACATGCAGCGTGTCGGGTGGAGGGAGCCCAGCACCAACATGCGGGCTCAGTAGCAAGTCCACCACAGGTAGCGGAACATCCACTCTCACGGTTACTACGACCGGAGCAAGCGGTGCGCTCTTCTTACCGCACAAGTTCTTCTACGCGTTGTGGCTACCCGTTGCAGGCATGTCGCTAATTGGAATGAGCTTGAGCTCCGCGCGTTCTCGCCGCAAGAAATTGCTGGGCTTCCTGATGGTTGCGATCGTTATGACCGCTCTCTTCCTCCTACCGGCTTGTGGCGGTGGCAGCAGCGGAGGAGGTGGTGGTGGTGGTTGCACCGGTTGTACGCCAGCCGGCAGCTACACGGTCACCGTTACAGGCACAGGGACTGATACGGCCACCACAACACACTCCACCGGTTTGACGCTGACGGTAAACTAATTCCCTTCAATCACCCGTGGCCACCTCACCTGAGGTGGCCTTGTTTTTTCCGGCACCTGCGATTGGCGTGAGGGGCCACTCTAGTCTAAGATTCTTGTTTGGCTCATTCTGCAGGAGTTCAGATAAATTGCTTTGCCTTTACCCGGCGAACGGCGGGATTCTTTCCTGGCCGTGTCGGGCAGCGTTTGGGCCGTTGGAGGAATCGAAGGTAGTGAGTTCTCATCCACCCATGTTGAATTCCAGGCAAGTGAGCCGCACCATCCTATTCGGTCTATTACTATGTATATTCGCCGCGGCCCGTGTGCCGCTGGCTGCTGCGCAGACGCAGAACTTCACGCTTTCTGCGTCCTCGTTCTCTCCCCCGGCGGGAGTCGATCCCGGCGGCACCGCAACTGCCGTCATCACCCTCAGCACACCCGACAACTATACCGGCTCGGTGGCGTTGACCTGTGACGTCACCTCGAGCGGGAGTACGACCACACTTCCGGTTTGCCAAATCAGCCCTTCCGACGTAACTCCGAGCGCCACCCCGTCTCTCACGGTTACGACCGTGGGTGCGGAGCCAGGCACGTATACAGTCACGGTGACGGGCACCAGCTCTGGTTCCGACACAGAAACGGTCACCCTGTTCCTGAACATCGTGTCGGTTCCGCAGGATTACACGCTCACCGTGTCGAAAGCGATCAGCCCGGGCACAGTGAGTGCGGGATTTGGCGCGCAGGCGACGGTCACCGTAACCCCCATCTCCAGCTACACGGGAATGGTCACGCTTTCCTGCCTCTCGATTACTCCGCCAGTGACTGCAGCTCCTTTTTGCTCATTCAATCCTGCGACGGTGGACGTTAACGGCAGCGGAACTCCCACCTCGGTACTGACGGTCTCAACCTTCGGACTCGTACAGAATCAGACGAACCTGACGCGCCCCCGAATCTTTTATGCGCTCTGGCTCGCCATCCCAGGGCTGGCGCTCGCTGGAATCGGCGCTCGCGGCGGGCGCAAGAGAAAGCTGCTGGGATTGCTGTTTCTGATGGTGGTGGCGAGTGGCTTGCTGCTTCTTCCTTCCTGCGGCTCCTCCACCACACCCACCACTTCCAATAATGCCAACAATCTGGTCACTCCCAAGAACACTTACACGGTTACGCTGACGGGCGTGGACCAGAATGGCGTGTCGCCGAGTAACATCACCAGTACGAGCGCCGCTGCAACCGTCAGCCTTACGGTGAACTGAGACGGGCTTTCAGGATGCAGACGACGGCCTCGCAGCTCTGTACGGAGTCGTCTGGCGCTACCGGGCTCACGCACGGGTGGCGGCTGTTGTGGATCGTGCTCGCGTTGGCGCCCATTATTTGTCCGTTTGTCTCCGCTGTGCCGGCTGGAGGCGGAAAAAGCAAGGCGGTTCCGCCCACCCTTCGCTGGAGCGAGACTCAGCCCGGCTGCACCTTCTCCACAACCGAGGACGGCAAGTATCACTATGGCCTGTGGTCCGGCAATATCGGGATCGTGCTGGCGGTTGACGCGCGCGAGGTGCAAATCATTCGCCATCGGATTGAACCCATCTTCGGAGTCTTTCTGACGGTTCGTTATCGGGGAACCGGTGGTCTTGACGTGAAGCCTGACGAGATCACCCTGCAGTTCATGAAGCACTTCAAGATTATCCAGACCTCGCTCGATCCCGAGGACTACACCGAAAAGATTCAAGCCGACGCCGACGCCCTCGATGATGAGGCTAGGCGCACCATCGAGAAGCATCCCGATCAGAAGCAGGCGCGCGAGGCCCGCTTGCAGGACTATCAGAAATCCGTGAGTGAACTGATCGAATTCATGACGAAGAACAGCCTCTCGACCGCGCATCTGGACCCCGGCAAGCAAGAAGTGAGTGGGTGGGTCTTCTTCAACACGGCAAACAAATGGATCGGAGGATGGAAAACACAAGAGGAATTTGTTTTGCGCCTGCCGATAGACGGAAAAATATTCGAGTTCCCTTTCAAACTTCCGCCGAAAGCGGGCGAACTGCTGCTCAGAAAACGGGAGTGATCAACCTTCTCGGCCTTGAGCTGGAAGCAAGCCTCGTCTACGAAGCGGCGCGGCGGTTTTGCCGTTCCATCTCGGCAGCCTGATGCATGACGATGTCGCGCAGCGAAACCAATCCTCGCAGTTGCTTGCCCTCCACGATTGGCAAGTGCCGGAATCCGAACTCGTGCATGATGAACAGGCACTCTTCCACGCTCTCGTCTACATTCACCGCGCGGGGATTGGCTGTCATCACCTCGGACACCGCGGTATGGCCAGGCGTGCGGCCCGCGGCAACTACGCGGTTCATGATGTCACGCTCAGAAAAGATGCCAGCCAATTCCCCGTTGCGAAGCACCGGCAGCGCGCCGATGTTGTGCTCCGTCATGAAGCGCGCCGCCTCCAGCACAGTGCTGGCTGCATCAATGGAATACATTTTGCGGTCTTTTACCAGTTCGCGGAGTGTCAGCATAAACTCCTCCCTAGGGATCGTAATCGAGGACTAGACGAGGCGACTCGGGCCCCCACAGCCCGGCCAATTCGTAGGCGGAAATTACTTTACCACACAAGCATTCACAGTTCGTGCTGCTCCATCATAAAAAAGTGACTTACTGTAGGTGGTTCAGGTGAGCCGGGCTCGCATCTGCGCTGTTGTCCCCGCGCGGCTTGATGGACATGATCATGTACTCACGCTCCTTGCCGTCAGCGCCTTCCACTCGCAGTAACATCCTATTCTTCTCGAGACGGAACTGCGCGTTCTGTCCGATCGGCAGCAGCGTGGAATGCTTGTCATCCTTAGGGCGAATGCGGTAGAGCACTTGGTCGCTCTGCACTACGTATTCCTGGCAGAGCAACTCGTGAGTCTTGCCTCTCTTGGCGTCTTTCGTGTCCGTGCCGCACTGCACCGAATCCATCTGCAGCAGCTTTCCATACTGGTAGGCCTTCAGTTCCTTGGCATAAGCGGTTGCCGCCAACAAAATCGATGCCAGGACTAATGATTTGCGATGCATGAAATCCCCCGTGAGTGCGCACACCGACTCGGACATCTCGGTGAACAAGCCAATTGTCAGTCAGGTGCGACATCGGCCACATGAATTGTTTCTAATTTTGGCGGCCGTGGTTAGATTACTTCGGTGTCGGGTGGGAGTAACCCGAAGAACGCTTGGGCCAAGAGTTTTTGACGAACAAGTTTCAGCGCTCGATCAAGCCTTCCAGCACCAAAAAGAATTCAGGGTAGGAAATTGCAGCGCACTCGCTGCCGCGTATCAGCGTCTCGCCCTGCGCTCCGAGAGCCGCAATACTAAAGGCCATCGCGATGCGGTGATCGCCGAAAGAGTCCAGTTCCGCACCGTGAAGCGATTGTTTTCCGGAAATCTTCAAACCATCTTCCCGTTCCTCCACCTCCGCGCCCATGGCTCGAAGATTGGTAGCGATCGATGCGATGCGGTCTGATTCCTTTACGCGCAACTCCTTCGCGTTCCGCACTTCGATTCCCTCTTCCGAGTACGGTGCGATCGCCGCCAGCACAGGAATCTCGTCGATCAGCACCGCCGTGTCGGCTCCGGCAATGGTTGCACCCTTCAGCCGGCCACCTTCCACTTGCAGAGTACCCACCAACTCGCCGTGAATCTCTTCCAATTGCGTCACAGAAATCCGTAGACCCATCTGCATCAAGACATCGAGAAGCCGCGCGCGGGTCGGACTCATGAGGACATTCGCGACCGTAACTTGCGAGTCCGGAAAGAGAGCCGCAGCACAGAGAAAAAACGCCGCGCTGGAGAGATCTCCGGGAACTCGAGCCTTGATGCCGCGCAGACGCTGTCCCCCGTGAATGCAAATCTCATTACCCTTCCGCTCGAGGTGTGCACCGAACGCCTGCAGCGCTACCTCACCGTGGTCACGAGTCCGCAGTGGCTCCTCGATGCACGTTTCTCCATCCGCCAGAAGGCCCGCGAAAAGAAGGCACGTCTTCACCTGCGCGCTGGCAACCGGCATTTTGTAACTGATCGCCTTAAGGTTGCCTCCGCGGATACGCAGCGGAGGGCGACCGTTTTGCGAGCTAATTTCCGCACCCATGGCCGTGAGCGGCGTAATCACGCGTTCCATCGGGCGGCGTGAGAGCGATTCGTCGCCAGCCATTTCACTGACAAATTTCTGCCCCGCTACAATGCCGCTTAACATGCGAATAGTCGAACCGGAGTTGCCGCAATCGAGCGCATGGCTCGCGGAAGTCAACGAGGGCCCGCTTCCCTGAACTTCGATCACATTCTCTGCGCCATCCTTGCGCTCCCATTTCACTCCCAGCGATCGCAGGCATCCCAGCGTGCTGGCGCAATCCGCACCTGTGGAATAATTTTCCAGCCGCGACGGCCCATCGGCGATGGCCGCCAGCATCGCGTAGCGGTGCGAAATTGATTTGTCGCCCGGGAGGCTGACACTGCCGCGCAGGTTGCGCGCCGGGCGCACAGTTATGTGTGATTCGCTTTTCATCGGAGAATGAGCCGAAACTTGCTAGGCCAGAGCCTTGGCCTCGGCAGTAGCCTCGCGCAGAACCTCCGCTGGAATCTCCTTCAGCCTCACGCCGAACTCGAACATAGGAGTTTCCACGCCGCGGCCCCAGCGCGCAGGCTCCCAGTGCGCCCGCACAAATTTCACGTCCGGATGCGCCGTCAGATCGAGCAAAAGCGGAGACTCGCCGCAATAAAACTTCTGCGGATAAGAGACGAGCGGCTTTGCGCCCCAAGTCGCGCCGTCTACGGAACCCAGGATGCTGAGATCGAGCGACTCCTGCTCAATGATCTTGGTTATTTCCAGGGTAAGCAGGAACACGCGACCGGTCGCGCCGCCGATATCGACAGCTGGACCGTCGCCTTTAGCATTCACGACCGTTTTATCGTCCACCAAAACCGTATCTATCATGACGAGAGGATTCTAACAAATCGGGAAGCTATCGTGTCCGACTCGAGCGATGAGTGCAGTGCTTCATGAATGACAGGAATTCAGCGTAAGCCTATATTTGTTTCCGACATGTCAGCCACACAAGCGCTCGGAACTACGACGCAGCAGATGGTCGGCCCTGCTAAGCCAACCTCAGAACGGCTGCTTTGCCTCGATGTTTTCCGCGGTCTTGCTGTCGCGGGGATGATTCTGGTCGACAACCCAGGCAGCGACGACCTTGCCTATTGGCCAATCAAACATGCCGATTGGAACGGCTGGACACCGGCGGACTTCATCTTTCCGTCTTTCCTGTTTCTGGTTGGCATCTCGATGGTGTTCTCTTTTGCCGCACGCCTTCAGCGCGGCGAGTCGCGCAAACAGATCTTGTTTCATGCGTTCAACCGCAGTCTGATCCTGATCGCCATCGGCCTTTTCGTGAACGCCTCTCCCATCATCGGTCTGGACCTGCACACCTGGCGCTTCGAAGGCGTGACCCAGCGCATTGCGCTCTGCTATTTTGCCGCCGCACTTCTCGTCTTATGGTCAGGCCGACGCGGAACGCTGATTACTATTTGCGCTTGTCTAGTCGGCTATTGGGCGTTGCTGCGGTTCGTGCCCGTTCCAGGCTTTGGCCGACCGTCCTACTCCATCCCATTCATGGACCCCGATCGCAACCTCGTCGCGTGGCTCGACCGCAAACTGTTCATGGGACATCTTTACAACGGAACGCGCGACCCGGAGGGGATCCTGAGTACGATACCGGCCATTGCTACGACGTTGATTGGAGTTCTGACGGGCTACTGGCTGCGCTCAAAGAGGAGTTCAGCTGTGAAAGCAACCAGCATGGTGTCCGCTGGCATTCTAGGTCTGGTCGCCGGTGAGGTCTGGAACCTCTGGTTCCCGATCAACAAGAATCTTTGGACCAGTTCGTTCGTGCTTTTCAGCGGCGGCTTCGCGCTCGTCTTCCTCGCACTTCTCTACTGGATACTGGAGATCAGGAAATGGCGCGGCATCTGGACTACGCCGATCCTCGTCTTTGGAATGAATGCGATTGCCGGCTTCGTTGCCGACTCATTCGTCTACGGCCCGGGCTACTCATTCACCGTGAAGGGCCCCAATGGGCCGGTAATGTGGCACGACGCGGCCCAGGCCAAGCTGGTGTCTCTGGGCGCGAGCGCGCCCAATGCTTCGCTGATTTATTCTCTTGCAGCTGTTTTCTTCTGCTGGATCCTGCTGTGGTTCCTTTGGCGGAAACGGATTTTCCTCAAGGTGTGACGACCAGCCTCACTCCGATGGATGTGGCCCAGTAAAATCGGAGCAGCAGGGCTTCTCTACAGGTTTGAATTCCATGAGTTCGATTCGCGTGAAATCAGGATCGAACAGATTCAGTTGCCACTTGCCGTCTTTGCCCATCTGGGCTTTCTCCTCTCCGTGCGGCGTCCAGCCATGCGCTTCCAACATAGCCTGCGCTTTCTTCATGTCGACCACGCCCAGCGAGATATGATTCATGACGCCCGTCACCTGCAAGTCGGGATGCAGAGGCTGGTTCAGCATATATTCCAGCCAATCGGTGCCGTCGGGAACCTGCATCGCGACCCAGTCGGTCTGGCCAGGCTGCATTCCCCCGTGCCAGTACAGATGAAAACCAAGCAGGTCGCGGTAGAAATGATCTTCGGCGTCGCGGTTGTACACCAGAAATCCCGCATGAATCATGTGCCTCGAAATAGCAGACTCCCTCGGTAGGGATTCTTTGGTTTTTCCCCGCTCGACAAACTCAATACGATGCCCTTCCGGATCGATCACATAAAAACTCAAGCTATGGTCAGAGTGCCCCTCGATGGCTGGCGACTGCACGCCGTTCGCTATCAGATATTGACGGAGCTTGATGATATTGTTGGTGGCGAAAGCAATATGATTCAGCCGGTCGGTAGCTTTGGGGTCGGGCGCGGAACTGAATCCGACCCACTGCTTGCCGACAATATAACGCTCGATCTCATCGGCTTCGACCGGCTTGGCGGAAGCCAGGCCCAGAACCCCGCCGTAGAGCTGCATCACTCCGTCCGGCGATGTGGTGTAAAAGCAAACGTGATCGATCCCGAGAATACGCGGCCGCTTCGCAGTCTGGGTTTGCGAGTAAAGCGGCAAGACGAATACGAGGGTCGCAATCGCGGCAGCGATCTTTTTCATAGCGCTCTGATTCTACTGTGATACAAACTCGCGCGGCCTTTTAAATTCCGTCCAGAAACTCACGCAGCAGCTTAGCGGTTTCGACCGGCTGCTCCCACGCTGAGTAGTGGCCCGCTTTCGGGATCACGCGCAACTGGCTGTTGGGGATGTGTTGGCGCATCAACTCAGCTTCGTTCACCCCGGTAAGGATGTCTTCGTCTCCCGTCACAACGAGAGTAGGCACATTGATTGTCTTTAATGTATCGACGGAGTCCGGACGTTCGGCCATACCGCGTTGCACTTGCGCGACGTCTTCGGGCGACATTTTCCGCATCATGCGGAGTACACCTTCGATCAGATCAGGGCGCGCCTCTCGTGTGCTCTTACCTAAGAGCCGCGGAATCATGCTCTCGAAGAAGGGTTCGGTGCCGCGCTCAATGACATCATTCGCAGCCTGCAGGCGAGCGGCGCGGGCTTCCGGAGGATCGGCAGGCGCTTTCGTGTTGCACAGACCAAGCGCGGCGACGCGCCCGCGATATTTTCTCCAGAAGTCGAAGAGTGCATACCCGCCAATCGAAACCCCTATCAGAGGAGCCCGTCCGACTTCGGCATCATCCATCACGCGAGCGATGTCGGCGGCGTGTTTGTCCATGGTGGCCGGGCCTTCGCCAACTTCCGAGTCTCCGTGGCCGCGCATGTCGGGGAAGATGACGCGGTAGCGCGTGGCTAGACTCTCCGCCACGGGCAGCCAAAATTCATGATTCACAGGAAACGGATGCAGGAGAATTACAGGAGGCCCTTCACCCAGGGCGCGATAAACAATTTTTGCTCCATCGCTTCTGATTTCCTGCAAAGCAGAGGAATGCATTCAGCCACTGTAACCGATTTATGCGCTAGCGGCTGCCGAGTGCGGCATAAAAATCGACAAGATTTCCATCCGGATCGCGAAAGTAAATGGATCGAGTTCCCCACGGTTGTGTGGTGGGCGGCTTGACCCACGTTTTCACCAGACTCTGCAATCGAACGTATTCTGCATCAACGTCGGCAACCTCGAATTCCAGGATTGCGCTCTTGTTCCTCCCTGCGTCGGTCGAGCCGGGAATATATCTTTCCTGGGCCGCCGCCGAAAAAACAGCGAGCACTCCCACACCGGTGTGGAATTCGGCGTAATCTTCACCGGACCTCTGTGCTTTGAGTCCGAGAATGGGCTCGTAGAACTGAACAAGCTGGTTTACGTTGTCGGTAATCAGACAAGTGTGCATCAGTCTTGGAATGCGGCTTGCATCTGAGGACGAATGGACCTCCACAGGCGGAGTCGCCCACAATCCTGCAATACCCAGTGTGAGGCCAATTGCCAGGGACCAGGCGCGAGTAGTCATTATGGTGGCCCTCCGGGAAAGACTGTTCACCTACTAGCGCCTATGAAGAGGTCACACGCGCACTCGTGGGAGCCGTCAAGAGCAGCGGCTCTTCTGGCATGACGATCCAGGCGATGGGATAAGAGATCAGGCCGATGCCGGTCATGAAGGAAGTGATCAGCCATACCACGCGGACCACGGTCACGTCGACGTCAAAGTATTCGGCAACTCCGAGGCAGACCCCGGCAATCTTTCGTCCCTGCCTCGGACGAACCAGGCGCTTGCGTGCTACCGAAGCTCCGACGCGCGTGCCGCAATAAGCACAAACCGCTGCGTCGTCCTGAATCGCTTTGCCGCAATAGTTGCAGTACATGCTCTCCCTCTCTTTTCACAGCCGAGCTTGCAAAACCGCTGCAAAAGACACTACGTAATTGTAAGCCGAAAGTTCCCTTTCCTCACTCAGGCACTTTCCTCTCAACTTTCGTCACGGTGAAAACCGTGATATCCGAATCCTGCCGGAGGCGTTGAGGATCAAGTGTTACAAGATCTCACTCCCGATAGGCTTCTTTAATGTGCTCGCGGGCTTTCTCCGCCGGCGGAGTGCTGGCGTTTTCGGCGAGGACCGTTTCATACTTCTTCATCGCCAAGTCGCGCCTCTGCAGCAGATCGTACATTTCGCCGGCGGCGAGGTTGGCTTTCTGCAGTGTCTCGGGATCGGGGTCCGAAGCTGTACTTACCAATTCGTATGCCGCGGCCGCTCCGGAATAGTCCTTCTGGCTGCGCAGTAACTCGCCCAAGCCCCACGCGGAAATCTCGTAATGCAGAGTGCCATACTTGCCTTCGTGGCCGCTTTGCCAGACCCTGCGATAGGCGGCAGCGGCCTCACTGGGATGGCCGGCGGCACGCAAAAGATTAGCCTCTTCAAGCGGGAACAAGTAATTCCTGGGATAACGGCCAGAGAGATCGCGCATGAAGACGCGCGCCTCGTCGTAGCGATGTTCTCGGCGCAGGAACAGCGCCAGAACAACCTTCGCGTCGACGCTATTTTCTCCGCTGCTATCGGCGACCTCATGCAGGTATTGCAGACCTTTTTCCTTACTTCCGCTCAGACCCACGAGCGCCACGGCCGCTTTCACGCTCCACGGTAGACTGCCCATCACGTAATTGTGCGTGCCCACCACCAGCTTGGCGTCAATGTAGTTTGGATCGAGTTCCAGCACGCGTTCGTGATCGTGACGCGCGCCGACAGCATTGCGCAGGGCGGAAAACCAGGCCCTCTCCACCAACGCGGTATAGAGCGAGAACTGAGCCCGAGTGACGCCGCGGGCGTATAACGCCTCCACATTATTGGGAGCGGTCTTGAGTTCCTGCTCTTCGAGGTTCTCCGCGCGCTCGACTAACTGTTTAATTTGCTCCTTCACCTTGGGATCGGCAGATCGGTGGGCTTGGCCGATAAAGCTGTCACTGGCGTACTCGCCGGTATTCATCGCTCCCATGCTATAGAGCTCGCGCATCAGGACCGCAGACAGCAGGTGATTCACCGCAGAAGGGTCGTCGGGGTGATGATCGAGCACTTTTCCGAACTCCTGAATCGCCCGATCATAGTCCATGTTGTAGAAATGATCGAAGGCCATGTCGAGCAGGGGATCATGGGCGGCTGGAACCGCGGCGATTGCCGAGAGAGTTGACGTGCGGGTTCCGGCTACAGCGCGCGTTTGGGTCCGGGCTTGACGGGGAAGCGAGCAGAGGCTGGCGATCAAGAATAGTGTACCGCAAAGCAGGCGTCGCGCGAATGTCCGACTCAACTGCATCCCCAAGTTTCTAGCCTTGACTCCCAGTTTAACCGAAGTTTCAGATAGCAGACCGTGCGAAACGAAGTTCCTCGCAGAAACGAAAGACGAACCCATGGCGGTATGGGAGACATGCCAGAATTCGATCACGGAATCCGCGACTGGATCCATAATTTCGCGGGACGCAAACGGCACTGAGATGACATGAGTAACTGGGGCATCTTTACGCGAGCTGGCGAGTAATAATTGCGCGGAATTCTGCGTGATAACGCAAGGGTGAACCTGCAAGTGCCTGAGTTGAAAACCGCTTAGTCGTGGAAGTCTTTTGGCCGTTAATTTGCGTTATTCCCAACAACGTCCCGAAGAGCTTTCTCGTTATGACTGAAGTAGTTCACGATGCACCGCAGGAATTTTGGAGTCCACCAAATGTCGTTGGTCCTCCGTCGCAGGCTGCACTCCCCCCTGTAGCCTGCGACGGGATGGCGGATGCTTGTTCCAATTGTGGCAGCGAGTTCATGATTGGTGCAAGATTTTGCCATACCTGCGGACTACGCCGCCCCGTATTGACCACCTCCCCCATTGCTGTCAAAACCGACGCGGAAGTCATGGCTGGTCTTTGGGTCAAGAACGTAACGTGGGTAAAAACCGGGGTCAGCTGGGCTGTCGACACCTGGCACGAAATTCCCTTCCCCAATTGGCTGCACTATTTGCACTTCCATGAGATCAAGCGCTGGGTAGGCCTGCCTACCGCAGCGCTGATCGCTTTCTTCATTGGCTTGGGCTGTGTCGTCGGAGCCATTGGGGTCAGCCTCTTCTACAAGGCATCCAATCTGGCAGAATTTCAGGCGATCCAGATGTGGCGAGTTGAGTGGCTACTGGCTGCGACCGCTTCCTTTGTCGCCGGAATCCTACTGAAGAGACCTTCCGACAACTAATCGCAGTTTAGGATTCGCTTCCCGAACCTGCCGCTCGCCGCTGCTGGTTCATGCGGTAAAGATGATGGACCGGTCCGGTTCCTCGACCCAAGGGATGTCCGGCTGCAATCGCGGCTGTCACATAAGTCTTGGCAAGAAGAGCGGCTTCGGCCAGGCCGCGATCCAGGGCAAGGTGGCAGGCCATGGCGGTAGCAAACGCGCAGCCGGTGCCATGGGTGGAATTCGAGCGCTGACGTTCCGCTCTGAAGACTTCCTGTTCGATACCGCGTTTGGTAACAAAGCTCAGGAGGTCGATGGCTTTCTCCAAATGCCCCCCGGTGACAACGACCGCCGGCGCACCCATCTCATGAAGTTTGCTGGCCGCCGCCCGCATTTCGTCCAGATCGGCAACCTTTAGCCCAGTGAGGACGGCAGCTTCATCCACGTTCGGGGTGACAACGGCGGCCAGTGGGATCAATTTTTCGATGAGCAGCTTGGTTCCGGGACGATCCAAGAGGTCGGCCCCGGAGGAAGACTTAAGTATGGGGTCGAGGACTATATTGGGTAATTTCGACTTGCCTTTACGCTCAGCGAGGAAGTCAGCCACCGCCTGGACTACCTTCCCCGTCCCCAACATCCCGATGTGGACAGCTGCAATGGAAATGTCCGCAGCCAGCTCCTCCAGAGTTTGAGCGATTAGACCGGGGTCGACGGACTCTACCCGGCGAACGCCGCTGGTCGATTGGACGGTGATGGCCGTAATGCACGCAACCCCGTAGCACCCGTGAGCGGCGATGGTCTTGATGTCGGCAGTCACACCAGCTCCCGAGGAGGGGTCAAAGCCCGCGATCGTCAATACGACTGGAGGGGTTTCAGCCATTACTTCTCCGCACCAGGCTCTCCAACGAACGAAAAAAATAATAATTGGCCCTAGCAACCTTGTACCTAAAATGCTGGCAATAAACAACTTATAAAGAAAATGCTTCTAACTAACTGAATCTATTGGAGATGAAAATTGTTCCCCAGATGCGGGATCTCGCGGAGTTACTCATCTATAAACAGTTAACTATATTGTTTTGATAGACATCATGCGTCTTCCTTATGATTAACAAGAAGTTACGTAAGATATCGATTACTACGAGATCACTATAGGTCACGTACTTTCGGGTTGACAAGAGCCAACCAGCCCACTACGATTTACAAACCGTTAACGAGAAAACCTAGCTAGGACGACTTTTTGAGTATGCGAGGAGAACTGAATGCGAAGACGTATAGCTCATGGACTGATGATCGGTCTAATGATCATCGGCCTGCGAGCGGCTCAGGGCCCGAACAACTCGGAGGCCAGTTCCGCGCCAACTAGCCCACCGCAAAACAAGCCCGAAATCCGCAAGCAGGTCGGTAAGGGTCAACCGTATCAAGTTGGGACCGCTTCCTGGTATGGGGAGTATTTCGAAGGTAAGCCCACCGCCAGCGGCGAAGATTATGACATGTACGACATGACCGCTGCCCACCCTACGCTTCCCCTTGGAAGCTACGTGCGGGTCACCAACCTGCACAACGGTAAGGCCGTGGTGGTGAAGGTCAACGACCGGGGTCCGATTGTGCCTGGCCGGATTATCGACCTATCCTATGGAGCTGCCCAAGCTCTAGAGTTCGAACACAAAGGGCTGCAGCGGGTTCGTTTGGATCTGGTAAAACCCCGGACACAACACCGGCAGATCTACGAAACCGTGGCTTACAATCACCCCTTGGCGGAAATCCGCTGAACCCTTAAACTGCTAGGGATGCAGGCAACTCTGCCCCACCTCGTCCCTGGCAGCGATTCAAACCCGAACAATTCGCGAAGCATCGATCCGCGCCAGAGGCTGATCGTTGCCCTCGACGTATCCACTGCGGGGGCCGCACAAAAAATCGTGGCTGCGGTTGGGGATTCGGCGCTGACTTATAAAGTTGGCATGCAGCTGTATACCGCCGAAGGTCCGCAACTGGTGCGGGATTTGGTGTCTTCAGGGCGCCGAGTGTTTCTCGACCTGAAGTATCACGACATTCCGAACACGGTGGCGACGGCGGTACACGAAGCGGCGCAGCTGGGCGTCAGCATGTTGACGGTGCACGCCTCCGGCAGCCAGAAGATGCTGCACGCCGCGGTGGACGCCGCACGAGCCGTAAATCCCTCTTTGATTGTGCTCGGTGTTACCGTGCTCACCAGCATGGACGAAAACGATCTGGAAAAAATCGGCGTTCCCGGAACCGTCACCGACGAAGTGCTGCGGCTGGCAAGACTCGCGCTGGCGAGTGGATGCCAGGGCATTGTTACATCCGCTCGCGAGGCTTCGAAGCTGCGCGCGGAATTGGGAGATGAGTTCGCCCTCGTGACTCCCGGCGTGCGGCCCGCGGGCTCCGGCCACGAAGATCAGGTCCGCGTTGTCACCCCGGCCGAAGCGATTGCTGCCGGAGCAAGCCACATCGTGGTAGGACGACCTATCACCGGAGCAGCCGATCCGGCAGCGGCAGCACGTGCGATTCTCGCCGAGATCGATTCCTAGCCGCATGACGATCCTGGTCACCGGTAGCAGCGGTCACTTGGGCGAGGCCCTGGTTCGCACGCTAAGGGACACCAACCGCGAAGTCATCGGCCTCGACATTGTTCCTTCGGAGTTCACCGACGAAGTCGGGTCTATCGTCGACCGGAATGTCGTTAAGCGATGTATGAAGTATGTCAACACAGTCCTCCACACCGCGACCCTGCACAAGCCCCACGTCATCACGCACAGCCGTCAGAGCTTTGTCGACACCAACATCACGGGTACGCTTAACCTGCTGGAAGAATCCGCGCTGGCTGGGGTCCGCTCCTTCGTCTTCACCAGTACGACCAGCGCCTTTGGCAGCGCCCTTACCCCTCCCGACGGAAGTCCTGCGGCCTGGGTGACTGAGGACGTCGCGTCCGTACCCCGCAACATCTACGGCGTAACCAAAGCCGCCGCCGAGGACCTTTGTGAACTGTTCCACCGCAAGCTTCGATTGAATTGCTTGATCCTCAGAACCTCACGCTTTTTCCCGGAAGAGGATGACCGCAAAGAAACGCGGGAAGCGTACGACGATGCCAACGTCAAGGCAAATGAGTTCCTCTACCGGCGCGTCGACATCGAGGACGTGGTGAGCGCTCACCTGCTCGCAATCGAGAAGGCCCCTGTCATCGGCTTTGGCCGATACATTGTCAGCGCGACTACGCCGTTCACGCGGGACGATCTGACCGAGTTGCGCACCGACTCACCCGCGGTGCTCAAGCGCAGGATTCCAGATTACGAAGCCGAATATATCCGCCGCGGCTGGAGGATGTTTCCCGGCATCGACCGCGTGTATGTGAACGAACGTGCCAGGAAAGATCTAGGCTGGAAACCGCGATACGACTTCAGGTCCGTTCTCGATAAGCTGAAAGCCGGCGCGGATCCGCGCAGTTCCCTCGCGCGCACGGTGGGGTCAAAGGGTTATCACTCAGAAACATTTGCGGAGGGACCGTACCCATCGGACTAGCGCGGGATTAGAGCCTCCGAATCCCGCCGACTATCGCGCAGCTGCCGCCGTGGTCTTCCGTATGTCTTCCGCCGATCCCTGCAAGAGATTTCTCAGCACAGCTACCTCCGCCACAATCCCGGTGTGCAGCGCCGGGTCCACATCTGGCGCGAACAACGGAGAGTGGTTCGACGGCAGTGTCGCGCCGGCCGCTTTAGCTTGCATCAGGTTTTCCGGGTCTGCTCCGCCAAGGCTGAAGTAGAAGCCCGGAATGCCCTGCGCGGTGAAAAAGGAGAAGTCCTCCGACGGCGTGATCGGTTCCTCGATTACAACGTTGCCCTTACCCAGCGTCGATTCGAGCACGCTCCGCATCCGCTGCGCCAGCACCGGATCGTTGTACACCAAGTCCGTCCCTTCGTACTGGTCGATCAGCGGCGAGCGTGGTGCATTCGCAGCTTCGGCTTCAGCCTTGGTTATCCTCGCGACCGCCGCCAGTACTTGCTTGCGGACTTCCGCGTTCCTGATGCGCACGGTCAATCCCATCTCCGCCTGATCCGGAATGATGTTGTTCTTGGTTCCAGCCTGTATGTAGCCCACAGTCACCACCGCCATTTCGCCCGGCTTTACTTCCCGCGACGTAATGGTTTGCAACGCCAACTTGGTTCGCGCAGCAATCACGATGGGATCAATCGCCGTCTGCGGCGCCGACCCATGGCCGCCTTTGCCGTAAATCGTGATCCGCAGCGAATCCGCATTCGTGTTGTAAACTCCGGGCGTAATTCCCACCATTCCAGCAGGAAGCGTGTTACCCACGTGCATCGCTACGGCCACGTCCGGTTTGGGAAAGCGCGTCAGCAACCCGTCGGCAAGCATGGCCTTGGCGCCGCCGATAGTCTCTTCCGCCGGTTGCCCAATCAGCATGAGAGTGCCATGCCAAGTATCTTTGCTGTGGGCCATGATCGCGGCCGTACCTACAATCGCTGCCATGTGCAGATCGTGGCCGCAAGCATGCATGACCGGGACATCGCGACCGGCATCATCTTTCGCTCGAACCTTGCTTGCATAGGGAAGGCCCGTCTTCTCTTCGACGGGCAGTGCATCGAGCTCGGTCCGGAGCATGACGGTGGGGCCCGCTCCGTTCTTCAGGATGGCGACAATCCCCGTGCCTCCGACGTGCTCCGTCACCTCATAGCCGAGGCCGCGAAAGCGACCAGCTAACTTCGCCGCAGTTTGGCTCTCGTGTGCTGAGAGTTCCGGATGCTCGTGCAAATCCAGATAGAGAGCGTGGGCCGCGGGATAAACCTGCTCCACTTCCTTCGATGCCGGGTTTTGAGCCTGAGCGGAAGCCACTAGAGACACTAAAACGAATAAATTCGCCAGTTTCATGGTGCACGGATGATAGCGCAGGGATGCGATCGGGCGATAGGAGGCCGGAGATAGTTTTGGCTGGCGCTAAGCTTTGCACCGCGGCTCCAAATCCGACGAACGCGAAACTTTCATCCTTCAATTCGCATTTTTCCTCTATGCGAGCGGGTGTACAATCACCGTAGAAAGCACTGGTAAGCGCCGCTTCGTTGTAGGCCCGAGGTGCTAATGAACGTCCACATCAGTTACCGGCTTCATAAAACTCCCGCTGTCGAAAAAGATATCCAACATCAGGTTGAAAAACTGCGGAAACGGCTGCAGGTGTTCCGCCCGGAACTGATCCATCTCAAAGGCATGGTGGAGGAGGTCTCCGCTCGCGAAGGCACAAGTGTGTCGCTGAATCTGCGCCTGCCCTCGGGGCAGATGGCCGCCCAGACCAAAGCCTCGACTGCCGAAGCCGCAGTAAAGAGCGCGTTCGAAGATTTGCTGCAACAAGTGAACAAACATAAGCAACAGCTCCGTTCCTCCCACAAATGGACGCGCCGGGGAAAGGACGCTTCGGCACGCCGCAGTCTTTCTGTGCCCTTCGAGGAAACTCTGGCCGTGGTATTTCCCGCCACCGTCTCAGCCGAAGATGTCCGTTCTTATGTCAACGTAAATCTTCCTCGCCTGGAGCGTTTTGTGGAGCGCGAGATTTACTTCCGCGAAACCGCCGATCAAGTGGCTCGGGATTCGATCAGCACAGACGAGGTGATAGACGAAACGATCGCGGCCGCGCTCGGAGGTGACGGCGAAAGGCCCGGACGTGAAAAACCGGAGCGGCTGGCCTTGGAACCTTGGCTCTACCGGCTGGCCCTAGATGCGGTCGACGAACTCTCTCGCCCTGAGGGAACGAATGGCGGCGCCATTCGCCTGGAAGAATCCGCCCGGCAGCCCAACGTCAAGGCCAGTGACGAGCCCGAACTGCAATTCCATCAGCCCGACGAAGCGATTACTGAGGAGACGATCATTGCGGACGATCGCGTGGCGACGCCCGAACAGATCGTTGGCTCCGACGAGATGATGCGCCTGATCGCAATCGCCCTGCGCGATGTGGCTTCGAACCATCGCGAGGCTTTCATTTTGCACGCCATCGAAGGCTTCGGTATCGACGAAATCTCCGCTATCACCGGCATCCCGCCGGACCGCGTATTGCACTCGATTTCTGCCGCGCGCGACCACCTGCGCAAATCACCCCAGTTTGTCGGTCAATTCAAGGGGCGGTTCGCGCCCACGGGGACCGCGTAGATCCAATTCATTGGGAAAGGAAGTGGGACAGCGAATGATCACCCGCGAACAAATTCAGGAACTGGCGCAATTTGAAGATCAGGGAGCCTGCGCTCTAAGTTTCTACTTTCAGCCCACGGCGCCACGCAATAAAGCTCACAAGGAAGAAACAATTTTGACCAAGGATCTTGCCCGGGAGGCGTTGCGACGGGTGCAAAGTAAGAACAAGAATAAAGAAGAAAAAGAGAAGTCCGAATCCGTGCGAGCCGATATTGACCACATCCTACGCTTGTCGCAGGATCTGCGGGGCAACGGCACGCATGCCAAGGCGGTCTTCGCCTGTGCGGCGCAAGATTTTTGGCGCGAGTATGATCTTCCGCCACAACTCGACGGCACGCAACTTCTGGTGAATCGTCACTTTCACCTGAAGCCTCTGGCCCACCTGTTGGGAGCATTCCCTAGCCTGGGCGTTGTACTGCTCGATCGCCAGCGGGCGCGCTTGTTCGATCTGCGTCTCGGCGAGTTGAACGAACAACTGGATTTTTTCCATCCGCTTCCCCGCCGCGGCCGCGGCGACGGCTTCGCTGGGTATGACGGAGGCCACGCCGAGCGTCGTGTCGCCGACGAAGCCCGCCATCATTTCAAAAATATCGCGGAGGTACTGAAGAACGCCCTGGAAAAACATGTTTTCGAAAGGTGGATCGTGGGCTGTCAGGATACTCACTGGTCCCAATTCCAGCCCCTGTTGCATTCCGACGTTGCGCAGCGGTTGCTGGGCCGCTTTTCTGCCGAAGTCACACATATAGGCCGGGCTGAAATCCGATCGCAGGCCGAACAGATCTTCGCCACCTGGCAGAAGAAGCGCTGCAGCGAAGTGGTTCGCGAAACTATCAGCCAGGCTCGCAGCAACGGTCGCGGCGTCACCGGATTGCGGCGTGTGCTGCGCTCCCTGGAGTTGGGCGAGGTACAAACCCTGCTGATTGGGGATCACTACGTTGCTCAAGCCGTGGAGTGCACGGGCTGCGGCCATCTCGACGCTCACCTCGTGAACTTTTGCCCGATCTGCGGACGGGAGACTCGTGAACTCGTTGACGTGGCCGAAGCGATCCTGCCTTGGGTGATCCGCCACGATGTGGAAATGTTCTATGTAAAGGACGATCCCGAACTCGACGCTGTCGGAAACATTGCCGCGCTCTTGCGCTTCCGCTCCACGCAGAGCAACAAGATCCATTCCATCGCCGAAGCTGGGGACAAACTTTCCTTGGGGCGCCAAGCTGGACGAGTAGGCCGTTACCGTGGACTAGCCAGCGGTTGATTTTGTCAGATGATCAATCTCGGAAGGGTGCCCCACTCTTGTCGCGATCTGTGCGACAGAGCCTGCCCTGAGCCTGCCGAAGGAGATCATCTAGGCGAAGAACTCCCGCTTAAGGATTACAGGGATTCGCCGCCGCGTGATATGCTTCCCGCTTTCATACAAGCAGGAGCCCCATGCCATTCTCGCGCCGTGATTTTGTAAAGACCTCAGTCCTCGGAGCAGTTGCCACCGGAATAGGAACGCCCGCCAAAAGCGACGACGCGAAGCCGAGTGCCTCGCCGCAAACTCAAGATGCGCCAGCCACGCCGCACAAGCGACCCATCATCGTTTGTGCGAATAACGGATATGCATACCTCGAGAATGCTTTCGCTTTTCTGAAAAACGGCGGCGACACACTCGATGCTGCTCTCAAGGTGGTGAAAGGTCCGGAAGACGATCCCAACGACGACACTGTCGGCCTCGGCGGAATTCCAAACGAAGAGGGCGTGGTTGAGCTCGATGCCTGTTGTATGCACGGACCCACGCGGCGCGCCGGGTCGGTCGGCGGCGTGCGCAACATCAAGAACGTATCGCTGGTATCGAAGGCGGTGATGGAGCACACCGGACACGTCATGCTGGTCGGCGAAGGCGCCGAGCGATTTGCCGTGGCCGTGGGCTTTCCCCGCGAAAACCTGCTCACCGAACGTTCCCGCAAGATCTGGTTGTTGTGGAAGGAATTTCACTCGGCCGACGACTGGTGGGGACCTGGCCTCGCCGATCCGCACTGGCAGCCGCCTGCGGCCGATCCCTCTATCAAGGACAAGCCGCAGTCCGAACTGTGGCAAGAGAGAATCCAGAACCTGCAGGCACGCGCCGCCGATCTCGGCATCAAACCGGAAGAGCAATGGGCCGCTGTCCGCAAAGTTTTGTTTCCGCCAACCGGCACAATCCACTGCTCAGCTCTCAACGAAAAAGGCGATATCTCCGGCTGCACTACGACTAGCGGCTTGGCCTTCAAGCTTCCCGGGCGACTGGGCGATTCGCCCATCATCGGCGCGGGCTGCTATACGGATCAAGATGTGGGATCGGCCGGCGCGACCGGCAGCGGCGAAGAGAACATCAAGGTGGCTGGCGCGCACACGATTGTCGAGAATATGCGTCACGGCATGTCGCCCCATGAAGCGGGCATGGAGGCGCTCAAACACATCGTCCGCAACTACAACGGCGATATGAGCAAGCTACGCTTCCTCGACATGACATATTACATTCTGCGCAAAGACGGCGCTTACGCCGGAGTATCCCTATGGGAGGGATACTCGGAGGGCCATCCGCACAAGATTGCCATCCATGATGGCAACCTGCGAGCGGAAGCGACGGTAAGCCTGTTCAAAGGATATTCGCAGGAATTCCCACCGTTCCCCGACATTCCCGAGGATCTGAAGAAGGGTTCGGAGTATCTGAAATAACGAGGTTACGCGAACCTCACCTTCACATCTGGTCCCTTCTCCAGGTGAATGCTTTCGATGAAGCGCACCTTGCCGGTCTGATGTGTAAGTATTACGGAAGAAGTCCGGGTGCCTTCGCCGAAGAAGCGCACGCCCTTGAGCAGTGCGCCGTCGGTTACGCCAGTGGCGGCGAAGATGAGTTGCTTGCCGGGAGCAAGATCTTCCGCTTCGTAAATGCGATTCTTATCTTTGATGCCCATTCGAGCGAGGCGCTCTTCCTGATCGGGCTTCACCACCAGGCGCCCCAGCATATATCCGTTGAGGCAACGAATGGCGGCTGCGGTAATGACGCCTTCTGGAGCGCCGCCTGAGCCCATCACCGCATGCACGCCCGTTCCGATCACGGCCGCGGCAATGCCCGCGGAAAGGTCACCATCGCCGATCAGGCGAATACGGGCACCGGCGAGCCGTATGTCAGAGATCAGTTTCTCGTGGCGCGGACGATCGAGCACGATCACCACCAGGTCTTCCACATCGCGCTCCAATCGTTTCGCAATGTTCTTCAGATTGTCGGCCACCGGCGCGTCGAGTTCGACCGCATTCTTGCAGGAAGGCCCAACCACAATCTTCTCCATATAACAGTCGGGAGCGTTGAGCAGGCCTCCGCGTTCTGAAGCCGCGAGTACAGTGATCGATCCGGGCGCCCCGGTGGCGCATAGGTTTGTGCCCTCGAGCGGATCGACGGCGATATCGACCTCGGGCACTTCGCGGCCGTCGGGAAATTCGGCGCCCACTTTTTCCCCGATGTAGAGCATGGGCGCTTCGTCGCGCTCCCCCTCGCCAATAACAATGGTTCCACGCATTGGGATGCAGTCCATGGATTGCCGCATGGCCTCGGTCGCCACCTCGTCGGAGAGTTTGCGCTCGCCCTGCCCCATGGTGCGGGCCGAGGCGATGGCCGCCACTTCGACGACACGCAGGAATCGCGATGCGAGATCACTTTCGATGTTTTGCCCGAAACTCCGGGCCTTATTTTCTGGTCGAGTTTGCGTAACCACAGGAACCTCCCAAGAGCCATGACTGGCATGGCCACCCACCAACGGCACCGCGCATAATGCTCTATCGGAGAAGTCCCCGTCAAGCAGAACAACGCTGTAGAGCCAGCGGGATTAGGCTGGGTGTTTCCGGA
>CAVZCG010000014.1:0-165351 GCA_963773675.1 uncultured Acidobacteriaceae bacterium | reverse complement strand
CTTCGGGCTGACGTCGACGTAATCGACTTCATCCCGGCTCACCAGCACGAAGTTGCCTGCCTTGCGGGCGTTAACCAGCTCGGCCACAATCTTGCCCTTATCGTCGAGTTCGACGTTCGCCTGCGCGATGGTGTGCCGATCTTCTTCCCACGCGGACAGATAGAAGGAGAACGGGTCGACCTGCGCCGGCTTCTTGCGCTTCTCTTTCAAGTCGTTGTTGATCTTCTCGATCTCATGCTTCTCCATGTGATCGCCGACTTTGTAATCGCTGTCGCCCGTGTTGACCACGGTGACGTAGTCGATCACGCGTCCACCCTTGATCTTGCGATAGGGCGATTCGATGAAGCCGTAGTCGTTGATGCGCGCGTAGCAGCTCAATGACGAGATCAATCCAATGTTCGGACCTTCCGGCGTTTCAATCGGGCAAATGCGGCCGTAGTGCGTGGGATGCACGTCGCGCACTTCGAATCCCGCGCGCTCGCGCGACAAACCGCCCGGCCCAAGCGCCGAGAGACGCCGCTTGTGCGTGATCTCGGAGAGCGGGTTGGTCTGATCCATGAACTGCGAGAGCTGCGACGATCCGAAGAACTCGCGGATCGCAGCCATCACCGGCTTGGCATTGACCAGGTCATGCGGCATGGCCGTGGACATTTCCTGGTACACGGACATTTTTTCTTTAATCGCCCGTTCCATGCGGACCAGGCCGATGCGGAACTGGTTCTCCATCAACTCGCCGACCGCGCGGACGCGGCGGTTGCCAAGGTGATCGATGTCGTCGACGGCGCCGATGTTCTTACGCAACTTCAGCAGGTAGCCGATGGTTGCATAGAAATCGTCGGGATCGAGCGTGCGCTTGTCGAGGCTGGTCGCGTCCTGATTCTCGAACAGCTTGATGTTGAACTTCAGCCGGCCGACCTTCGAAAAATCGTACTTGCGCGGATCGAAGAACATGCCGTGGAACAGCGCCGTCGCCGTATCCAGGGTCGGCGGATCGCCGGGACGCAGCTTGCGGTAGATTTCGATCAGCGCTTCCTGCGGAGTCTTCACCGAATCGCGCTTCAGCGTCTGGCTGATAACCGTGCCCACGTCGTCGCGCTCGGGGAAGAACAGACTCATCTCCACCACGCCGGAGTCGAGAATCTTCGAGACTTTGTCGGCGCTCAGCTCGGTATTGGCTTCGAGCAGCACTTCGCCGGTAGTCGTGTCGACCACATCGGCGGCAGCCCACGCGCCTTCGAGATCGGTTACGTCCACTTCAATCTCGGTAATCTTCGCCTTCTGGATTTCCTTCAGGATCTGCGCATTCAGCTTGCGCCCGGAGTGCGCGATTTCATCTCCCGACTTGTTCTTGATGCTGTGCGCCAGCTTCATGCCCAGCAGGTTCGTGGGCTTCTCGCTGGTTGGATCGAGCGTCCAGTAGAGCTTCTTGTCTTTGATCGCAATGCGATCGACGGTGTAGAACGAGCGCAAAATATCCTCGCCCGAACGCAGACCAAGCGCCCGCAGGAAGATCGTTCCCAGGAACTTGCGCTTACGATCGATGCGCACGTACAACACATTCTTCTGGTCGTATTCGAATTCCACCCACGATCCGCGGTAGGGAATAATCTTTCCCAGAAAGTAAGTGCGGTTGTTTGCGGTCTCGAAAAACACGCCCGGCGAGCGGTGCAACTGGCTGACGATCACACGCTCGGTACCGTTAATAATGAAGGTGCCGTTCTGCGTCATCAGCGGAACGTCGCCGAAGAACACTTCCTGCTCTTTAATGTCGCGAATGGACCGGTTGCCGGTCTCAGCGTCCTTATCGAAAATCGTCAGACGCATGGTGACCTTGAGCGGAGCGGAGTAGGTCATTCCACGCTCTTCGCACTCAGCCACGTCGTACTTCAACTGCAATCCAACCGGGTCGCCGCACTTGTTGCAGAAATCCGGAGTGTTCGCGTTGTAGGTGCCGCACTTCTGGCAGAGCACATCGCCGGGATGGAACGGATCCGTGATGACCGTGTTACCGCAATTCTTACAAGTGGTCCGCAGGTGATGCAGTCCCTTGAGGTGACCACACTTGCACTCCCAGTTACCAATGGCGTAATCCACAAACTCAAGTTGTGATACGTTGCGGAAGTCGGTGATCGGAAAGACGGACTGGAACACCGCCTGCAATCCGCCGTCTTCGCGCTCGCTGGGCAGCTTATCCATCTGCAGAAAGCGATCGTAGGAGCGCTTCTGCACCTCGATCAGATTCGGGATCTGGATAGTGGCTGGAATTTTTGAAAAATCAAAGCGTTTACGGAAGGCATTATTCTTCATCGTCAAGAACTCCCAATGTCAGGCGCAGCCGTGCGCTGCGATTACCCGCGGAATGTGGGGCGCCGGATCGCGCCAAACTACCTAGCTGTTTTGAACCTGTATAAAATTGCAGTACATCCTGGAAAACACGACGGGGCGCCCGCAGGGACAAGCGTTCCCGCAGACGCCATGCAAGGCGTTTCGCCAATGTGAATTTGTAATCTTTCGCGCCAGTTTCCTTCGGCCGTTTCCGTTCCGCCTGCCCACGGAACAGTGCCCAAGCTTCCCTGCGAGTCTCGCTCGCCTGTTGAGTGAGGCCACGGGAAGCGGTGTTAGTTTAGATGCTAACACCCCCGCCCAAGCTTCACAACTAGAACGCTGCAATTTCCTGAGACTTGCACTGTTTGTGTGGCGCGGGCACTCCTGCCCGCGAAGCCGTCACCACGCTGCCGGCAAAGCGGGCAAAAGTGCCCGCTCCACACAAGTCAGCTACTTCACTTCGACTACAGCGCCAGCCTCGGTGAACTTCTTCTTGATGGTCTCGGCTTCATCCTTGGAAACGCCTTCCTTGATGTTCTTCGGCGCTCCATCCACCAGCTCCTTGGCTTCCTTCAAGCCCAGGCTGGTGACCTCGCGGACGGCCTTGATTACATTGATCTTGTTGGCGCCGACTTCCTTGAGGAGGACGGTGAATTCCGTCTTTTCCTCAGCCGGAGCCGCGCCCGCCGCTGCCGCCCCACCGCCGGCCACCATCACCGGAGCCGCTGCTGCCGCCGAGACGCCCAAACGTGCTTCGAGCTTCTTCACCAGCTCTGCCGCGTCCAGCAGCGACAAGGCTACGATTGAATCTTCCAACTGTTGCAGGTCTGCCATGTTCAGTTCTCCACTCTTCGAGTTATGAATTTGCTTGCTTTCGTTACCCTTCGGCCGGGTTTCCAGTGCGGCAGGCCCATCTCCACGCGCCAGACAACGCCTGGATCAGAACCGCGCAACCCCTGACCTGCGGATAACCAAATCCTTACACTTGGCGACTGACCGATCGGGCCATTTAGCGATTTGAACCTCAGGACTTTCAATCGCCAAATCACACAATCACAAAATCGCCCAATTTCTAAGCTTCTTTGAACTTGCCTTTTTCCACGCCCTGTCCGAGAACGACCGCGATGTCGCGGCCAACCGCGTTCATCACAGTGACCAAACGCTGCGCTGGAGAGTTGATCAGGAACAGCAGCTTCGACATTAACTCTTCCTTCGACGGCATGCTGGCCAGCGCTTCGATCTCTTTGATCGAAATCACGCGGCCTTCGACCACGCCAACCTTGAAGGTGAACTCCGGCGTGTCCTTGGCGTACTTGGTGAGCGCCTTGGCCATGGCCACGGGATCGCCCGTGGTATAGGCGACCGAAGTGACGCCCGTGAGGTTCTTCAGGCCTTCTTCGATCTTCGTGCCCTTGGCGGCACGCTCGACCAGCGTGTTCTTCACGACCTGATACTTTGCGCCCGCGCCCCGCAAAGCCTTGCGCAGCTCGTAGTCCTGGGCCACAGTCATCTTGGAATACGTGGCCACGACCGCGTTGGAAACATTCTTCAGGTCCGCACTCAGCTTCTCGACCTGTTCTTTCTTTTTTGCCTTTGTAACTGCCATTGTCGAATCCTCTAAATCGTCGATCTAATTTGCCTTGTCATCCTGAGGCGACAGCTTTTCGTCGCCGAAGGACCTGGGCGCGATTGGCGCGCTTCCCTACTTATGCCTTAGCGGCAGTCTCGATCGGCGCCGTATCCAGCAAGATCCCCGGCCCCATGGTCGAGCTCAGCGTGCAGCCCTTGATGTACTTCCCCTTGGCGACCGAAGGCTTGGCCTTGATCACGCTGGTGATCAGCACCGTCGCGTTCTCGATTAGCTTATCGGGCGAGAACGAAATCTTTCCCACCGGACAGTGCACCAGCGCCGTCTTGTCGGTGCGGAATTCCACTTTGCCGGCCTTCACTTCCTGCACGGCTTTGCCCACGTCCATGGTGACCGTGCCAGTCTTCGGATTCGGCATCAGGCCCTTGGGTCCGAGGATTTTGCCCAGCCGTCCAACGGATTTCATCACGTCCGGTGTGGCAATCAGCGCATCGAAGTCGGTCCAGTTTTCTTTGGTGATCTTCTCGACCATCTCTTCGCCGCCCGCATAATCCGCGCCTGCAGCCTCGGCTTCCCTGATCTTGTCTCCGGAAGCGATCACGAGAACTTTTTTCGACTTGCCTAGTCCATGCGGCAGAACCACCGTCCCGCGCACCATCTGGTCGGCGTGCTTGGGATCGACTCCCAGCCGCATCGTAACCTCGACCGTCTCGTCAAATTTCGCGAATTTGACTTTCTGCAGCAACGGCACCGCATCCTGCAACGTGTAAGGCCGCTTTTCAACAGCCGCGTGCGCCTTGGCGATATTTTTTCCTTCTTTTTTCATTTTCCTTTTCCTTGTCTTCCACCGCTCATCGCTCGTCCGGTGAGCCGTGGTGATTTCGACTATTGAGCCATTGAGCCATTTGGCGATCGGGCGATTTGCTCTTCAATCGCGCAATCACCCAATCTCGCAATTACCCGATGACTTCGATTCCCATGGAACGCGCCGTCCCGCGAACGCTCTTGATCGCGGTTTCAACCGACGCCGCATTCAGATCCGGCATCTTCTGTTTAGCGATGTCTTCCACTTGCTTCAGCGTCACCTTGCCGACTTTGTCTTTATTCGGCGTTCCCGATCCCTTGGCAATACCAGCCGCGCGCTTCAGCAGAATCGACGCCGGCGGAGTCTTGGTGATGAAAGTGAAAGAGCGGTCGCTGTACACGGACACGACGACCGGAATGATCAGCCCTTCCATTTCCTTCTGATTCGTGCGCGCGTTGAACTGCTTGCAGAACTCCATGATGTTGATCTGCGCCTGGCCGAGCGCCGGGCCCACCGGAGGAGCCGGGGTCGCCTTACCCGCCGCGATCTGCAACTTTACGAAACCTGTAACTTTTTTTGCCATTCCCTAATCCCTCGCTAATCTCTTGTCATCCTGAGCGAGACGCTTTTTGTCTCGCGAAGGACCTGGGCGCGCCGCGCGAACATTCTCGCGCTCTTTGCGAGAATGCGAACTCGCGCGCCTGGCGCGCTTCCCTACGCCACTTTCTCCACCTGGTTGAACTCCAACTCCACCGGGGTTGAGCGGCCGAAAATTGTGACCATCACCTTCAACGTCTCGCGATCTTCGTTCACTTCGTCAACAATACCCTGGAAGGTCGCGAACGGCCCCTCCGAGATACGCACTGTTTCGTTCTTCTCAAACTTGACCTTCAATTTCGGCTTCTCGCGGCTGTCCGCCACTTTGTAGACGATGTGCTGCACTTCTTCGTCCGAAAGCGGCGTCGGCTGCTGGCCTGTGCCTACGAACCCAGTCACGCGCGGCGTGGACTTGACCACATGCCACACGTGATCATCCATGTCCATTTCCACCAGCACGTAGCCGGGATAGAACATCCGTTCGGAGGTGTACTTCTTGCCGCCGCGGACTTCCGTCACCGACTCGGTCGGGATCAGCACTTTGCCAATCTTTTCCTGCAGCCCGAAGGCTGCCACACGCGACTCCAACGACTCTTTCACCTTGCGCTCAAACCCCGAGTAGGAGTGGATGATGTACCACTTCATCTTCGGGTTGCGAGGCGGTTCGCTGCTGGGCGCGGCGCTATCCGCGGTCGGTGCTACTTCTCCGCCTGGTGCCGCTTCGTTCTTCTCTTCGTCCTGCATGATCAAGTTAAACTCCGCCTTCTGCGCGTTGTGGCCTAGTGTCCGAAATAGCTGTACAAAAACGAAACGCCCTTCTGAATCACGTTATCGATAATGAAAAAGTACACGCCAAAAATAAAGACCGTGATGACCACAACCGCAGTGGTGGCATGCACTTCCTTCCACGACGGCGCCGTTACCTTGCGGGTTTCGGTACGCACGTCGTTATAGAAGGTCTTCACCCGCTCCGGCCAGGATTTGATCTGGTCTCCGAAACTTCCGCCAGCGGATGCCATCGAGTTTGCCACCTTCTTTGTCTCCACTCCCATACTGCGTCTACCTTTCCCGGCTTCCTTCCAAATTCTGGCAGGGGCGGAGGGATTCGAACCCCCAAGTTCGGTTTTGGAGACCGACAGTTTAACCGTTGAGCTTACGCCCCTGAATCAGTGTCCAGTGGCCAGTGATTAGTGCTCAGAAATCCGAATCGGTTTTCTGGCCACTGGTCACTGGCCACTGTCCACTGCTATTTCACTTCTTTATGCGGCGTATGCTTGCGGCAACGGCGGCAGAATTTCTTGAACTCCAGCCGCTCCGTCGTCGTCTTCCGGTTCTTGGTCGTCGAATAATTCCGCTCTTTGCAATCACCGCACTGCAACGTAACAATCTCTCGGGGCATCGCTCACTCCTGAATTCAATGCAGAAGTCAGATTTCAGAATGCAGAAGTTAAATCCATCTCGTTTTTACTTCTGCATTCTTACTTCTCGCTTCTAACTTTTCCTCTACTGCACAATCTCGGCAATGGTTCCGGCGCCGACCGTGTGTCCGCCTTCGCGAATGGCAAAGCGCAAGCCCTTCTCCATCGCTACCGGCGTGATCAACTCGATCACCAGACTCACGTTGTCTCCCGGCATCACCATCTCCGTACCCGCCGGAAGTTCCGCCACGCCCGTCACATCCGTCGTGCGCAAATAAAATTGCGGACGGTATCCCTTGAAGAATGGCGTATGCCGCCCACCTTCTTCCTTCGTCAGGATGTAAACTTCCGCCTTGAACTTCGTGTGCGGCGTGATCGATCCACCCTTCGCCAGCACCATGCCGCGCTCCACATCTTCCTTCGCAATGCCGCGCAGCAGCAGTCCGGCATTGTCGCCCGCCATGCCTTCGTCCAACTGCTTCTTGAACATTTCCACGCCCGTCACCACCGTCTTGCGCGTGTCGCGGAAGCCGACGATTTCTACTTCCTCGCCCACCTTCACCTTGCCGCGCTCAATACGGCCCGTCACCACCGTGCCGCGTCCCTGAATCGAAAAAATATCTTCAATCGGCATCAGGAACGGCTTGTCCAACTCGCGTGCCGGCTGCGGCACACTCTTGTCCACCGCCTCCATCAGCGCATCAATCTGCTTCTCCCACTTCTCTTCTCCGTTCAAAGCCCCTAAAGCCGACAGCCGAATCACCGGCACATCGTCGCCCGGAAACTTGTAGCTCTTCAGCAACTCGCGCACTTCCAGTTCCACCAGATCCAGCAGTTCAGGATCGTCCACCGCGTCACACTTATTCAGCGCCACCACGATGTAAGGCACACCTACCTGCCGCGCCAGCAGCACGTGTTCGCGCGTCTGCGGCATCGGACCATCCGTCGCCGCCACCACTAAGATCGCGCCATCCATCTGCGCCGCGCCCGTGATCATGTTCTTGATATAGTCGGCGTGCCCCGGGCAGTCGACGTGCGCGTAGTGCCGGTTCGCCGTCTCATACTCCACGTGCGCCGTCGCAATCGTGATCCCGCGCGCCTTCTCTTCCGGCGCGTTATCAATGCTGTCAAAAGACCGGAACACGATCTTCGGATTATGCTTCTGCAACACCTTCGTGATCGCCGCCGTCAACGTCGTCTTGCCATGGTCAATATGACCTATCGTCCCTACGTTGCAGTGCGGCTTATTTCGATCAAATTTCTCTTTCGCCATAATTCAGCTCTTAGCTCCTAAGCTTTTAGCTCAAACCCTTTGTCATTCAAAACTTTGTCATCCTGAGCGGCGCTGTTTGCCGCGAAGGACCTATGCAACTTCTTTGGGGCTGCCCAGTTCAGTAATACTGATACAGCTTTTTAAATTTGTGCCGCAGCGCGGTGTCGATGCCTTCCAGCTTCGAGAGGTAAAACTCCCGCATCTGCGCCTGATCTGAAACCGGCAGAGCCTGGTACAACTGCCATGCACTCAAACCTGCCTGCGACCCAACCGCGTATTCCAGCGCACGCCCCGCCAGCACTCCCTCAAAGTCCCGGACGCGAATCTCTTTGCGATCCAGCCGCTTCAGGAATCGCTCCACCTTCTCGGGCACGAAAGCCTGCTCCACCGCGGCCTGCAGCTTGGCAAACTCCGTTTCCTTCTGAACCTTGATCGTTGCCTGCTCGAAAGCCATTTCTCTCGCTTTGTCATCCTGAGGCGACATGCTTTTCGTCGCCGAAGGACCTAAGCGCGCCGCCGATCAATCTCGCGCTTTTTGCGAGATTGCAAACCCGCGCGTCCGGCGCGCTTCCAAATCTCTGGAGCGGGAGACGGGAATCGAACCCGCGACCAACAGCTTGGAAGGCTGTGACTCTACCACTGAGTTACTCCCGCCCTTAAAACCAGCTATCAGCTATCAGCCCACATCGAAACTGGAGCCGATGACCAGGATTGAACTGGTGACCTCTCCCTTACCAAGGGAGTGCTCTACCAACTGAGCTACATCGGCCCAACACATCGCCGACCGTGAGATCCCTCGCAAACAACGCTCGGGATTTCGCCAGCGGCTCCCGCTTCGCTCACGCCCGCTAAACGGCTCAACATCGGCCCAACCGCTACTCCCGCTCGCTGTCGCCATCCGGATGCAGCACGTCTTTTCGTCGCACCCAGCTCTTGAACGCAAACAACCCAAGAATCAGCAAGGTCAGCGACCGGATCCGGAAATCGCTCAACGTGGCAAATGCCAGCGCACCCAAAACTGAATACGCAATCAACGCCATGGCCAAGCGACTCATAATTCCTGCCGCACAAAATGCTCAAGCGGCTCAAATACTGGTGCACAGGGAAGGATTCGAACCTTCGTACCTCGCTAGGAGGGACAGATTTACAGTCTGTTGGCTTTAACCACTCACCCACCTGTGCAAATAAACTGCCGGGCGATGCAGTCGTCGCTTCCATCCATCCAGCCAGCAGCCGAGGCAACTCACTCGCAAGCCTTCGCCGCCAACCAGACTTTTGCAAACCAAGTTTTTACAAACTGGTTTTCGCAAATCCTGATTCTCGCAGAGCAGGAAACCAAGAATCGCGCCTACGGATTACCGCGCGAAGGTCACTACACGCCGGAGTACGTTCCGAATGGAGTGCGTTGGAAAAACCTGTTGCGCCGCCACCTACTGAGTCCCGCTGCCTGCCGGAATTTTGCTGCTGAATTCGCTTCCGGACTTTCGTATCCTGGAGCTGGCGAAGGGATTTGAACCCCTGACCCTCTGATTACAAATCAGATGCTCTACCACCTGAGCTACGCCAGCAATTTCGGGGAACCGCGCCCTACAGGCACAAGTATACCCCTGATCCCTTCCAGATGTCCGGGGCAATTAGCTAAGTTATCACAAGGGGTAAATTCCGCGCAACCCGTCTGTGTTCAGCCGCAGGCCGCTCGTTGAGTCAAGGGCGAGGACGATCGTCAAATGAGTGCTGTATGTTACAAGAGCGATCGAAGATCACTGGCCGCCGGCGAAACCAATTGTGCACGTCGTCAAAGCAGTTACCAACGATAGCTAGCTACACTTCCCTCCGCGGTGTCCAATTCAAGTATGAGACCGCTCAGGTTTGTGAAACGGGCCGCGCTGGTCATCGCCCTGAGCGCGGTCATTCTCGTCGCCGTTATTTCTGTCCGTCTTCGGATTGAGCAGCACAGGTTTCGCAGACAGGCGGAGCAACTGCTGTCAGACGTACGCGAGTTGGAATTGAAGAAATCGAGTGCAACGGAGGTGCGTCTCGTCGTCAGGAAGTGGGGTTTTGAGGAGTGGAGCAGACCAGACAAGCCCTGCACCGAGGATGACTGTATCTACCATTTTCGATTCATGGCGGGGTCTTTGCGGATACATCGATTCGCGGATCCTTTCATCAAGGGGGCGCGCATCTTCGACTGGCTCGGGTTGCGTCCGAGCATCGTTCAATCGTGGATCCAGATACGAGGAAAGGCACTCCGATCCGTTTCCTTTTCTGTTGACACTCTTGGAAGGGGTTGCGACGGAAGCGGCTGCACGTTGATGGGTTATGTGGGCACCAAGCAGGGAGAGGACTCGTGGAGCGCACACGATCAGCCTGATGTCAACTTGGAGCACACCCTGTTGCATCCCAACTTCGTCGTGGGGACCTTTCCGGCGTTGTTGAACGTCGACACTGGAGGCTCTCCTGCGGTGATCGTCTGGGCGGAGTTTTCGTCAGGCGCGAACGCCGCGGATGTGTCGCGGCTCATGCAATTCGATCTGAGCTGTCTCACGAGACTCCGCTCCTGCAAAAACCGCGATCTGATGCCGACCGTCTGGGCGCAGTCTGTTGACGACAGTCGCGAGTCGCGGAAGAGTCTGACATGCACACCGGAGGTGGAGAGGCGTGTGGCGCAACTCGCGGATGTGATTGTGCTACTTCGGCCTCAGACAGTTGTATTGAGGCAGCCGAGAGGCGAGGGCTGGCCGTCAGAACTGCCGAATCTTGAAGTTGTCAGCGTAATAAAGAAACCGAAACACCCGAGACAGCTAGGTCGCTTGGACGTTGGAGTCGAGGGCCCGGAGATGACTACCGCCGATACGCGATCTCCGATCCAAGCACGCCAGCAGTATCTATTTTCTTTTGCAGGTTCACTACCACGGGGAGAGCGGCTGGAATGCGCTTTACCCATGCGGCATACTGACGCCCAACGCCTCCAACCTCGCGATGGTGCGCGAGGCAGCTGCTAACGGAGCAGATTGAGTAGCCTCCATTTCTTCACGCGCACCGTGCGGCAGGCGAAAGGAAACCGCAAACTTATGCTATCGGGATGTTTCGCCAATTGACCCGTCACTGAGTCAAGTGGGGGAACTGTCCCACCTTGAGGTGTTTTGACTGACGGCGGATAGTTATGCAGCGCGATCAGCGTGGCCTGCAATGTTCCTACGCCAGGCGACTACACTCACCGAAGACCCTTGTCGCCTCCCGCACCCGCCATACCCACCCCGCAGTGTTATCATGTCTTCCCTGACCGCATTCCATGCGAATTAGGCGCACTCTTCCCATCGTCCTGGTGGTCCTGGTGATCGCCGCGGCGTTGATTCTCGCCGTACAGCTCCGCAAGCGTGCTCCACCGGAAGCCGCCCGTTTGTTGCCTGGGGGTGACGCCTTTGTCTACGTAAATCTCAGTTGGATGCGGAGAGCAAACTCGGGCAAAGAACTGCCCGCCGTCAGCCACGATCCGGAATACGAGCGTTTCGTTCAGGCGACCGGCTTCCTGTTCGAGCGCGACCTTGAGGAAGCTGCCTTCGCCATCCACTATCCCGCCAGCTGGCCCGGAGGAGGTACGGGTGGCTCCGCTCCCGAGCCGCGATTCTCGGAAGTGCTGGTAGGAAAATTTCACGGCGAACAACTCACCGCTTATCTGCGGCAGATCGCACAGTCGGTCGAGAATTATCAGTCAGTCGATATTTTTACCATTCCTCTCGAAGGCAGGTCGTTGCGCGTAGCGGTGGTGGGCGCGGATTCCGTGGCCGCATCCAACCACGATGACCCCGCCGTCATTCGAGGAATGGTCGACCGCTCCAAGCGTCTGGCTTCTCCCTTCGGAGGGCCGGCGCTGCTGCGCCAGTACTACAAGCACGTTCAGTTTGCCAGCCTGGCCTGGGTCGTCGCTCGCATTGAACCTTCCGCCTCCCCAGCCGGCAGCTGGAGCGCGTTGTTCACTTCGCCCACAACTTTGGTGGTCTCGGGAAGTTATCTCAGCCCGCTTCATCTCAATCTTAGAGCCAATGCGATTCACCTCCACGCCGAGGCTTTTACCCGCGACGCCGAGGAGGCGCGTGCCATGGTCGACAAAGTGAAGGTCTTCGTGGCCCTGACGAACGCGGCCGAAACTTCGGTGGGAATGCATGGCACCGATCCCGACGTAAAGGCCTTTTTCGATAGCATCCAGTTAAAGCAGGAAGGGGATCGCGCCGTACTGAACGCCGCCTTGCCCTTCGGCTTCATGCGGAAGATGCTGGCAGGCTCCGGGCCGGAGTTAACTGAGCCGGCAACACCGCAGACGCCGCCAGCACGAGCGCCCGCGAAGAAGTCGCATTAGGCTCCGGTGCCAGCTGTGCAACTAAATGCCGCTCCGATCGTCTGATCTATTACGGAGGAGAACTCCGGCAGGTACAATAAAGACGCATGTCGAGCCTCCCACTACCCATCGCCGCTTTTTTCGCCGGGCTGATTTCGTTTCTCTCGCCCTGCGTCCTGCCTCTGGTACCGGGCTACGTATCACTCATCTCCGGCGCGGGAGTGGATGAGCTGAAGTCCTCTCAAGGGCGGCTGATGCGCCGCGTGATGACGAATTCCGTTGGCTTCATCCTCGGCTTCAGCGTAGTGTTTATCACCCTGGGCGCAATCTCGACTGAGATCGGCCAGATCGCCGCACAGTACAAACACACCCTCGCCATCGTGGCCGGAGTCGTCATTATTTTGTTTGGCCTGCACTTGACCGGCATTTTGAAAATCAAGGCCTTATATTCCGATACCCGGTTACACGAGTTGAAGGGCGGCAGCACGCCCATCGGCGCCTTCGTGATCGGCTTTGCCTTCGCCTTCGGCTGGACGCCGTGCATTGGCCCGATTCTCGCCGGTATTCTTACTCTGGCCGCCGCGCAGGATACGTTGTCCAAGGGTATGATTCTGCTCGCGATTTATTCTCTGGGCTTGGCCGTACCGTTCTTGCTGACGGCGCTTCTGCTGGAGCGATTTCTAAAGTTTTATAGCCGCTTCCGCTCGCACATGCACGCCGTCGAAGTGGCCTCCGGCGGATTGCTGATCGCGCTCGGCGTATTGCTGGTGCTTGGCCGGTTTACTTTGATTTCGAACTGGCTCTCGTTCTTGAACCGGTTCGCTTTGTAACATTGTTGTTGCTGAATGGAGTGTTCTCTTGAAACGTAGTCCTCTCGCGCTGGTCGTCGTGGCATTCGTGGTCGCGCTGATGTTGTATTTCGGATATCACCACGCTCGCCGCACCGGCGCCAATTTCGCGCCTCGCCTTACGCAATCCAGCCTCGCTCCCGATTTCTCTCTGGAATCGCTCGACGGCAAGACCATGCGCCTCTCCGACCTTCGCGGCAAAGCCGTTCTGCTCAATTTTTGGGCGACCTGGTGCGGTCCCTGCAAAATCGAGATGCCTTGGTTCGTCGAGTTGCAAAATCGGTATGCCTCGCAAGGATTGCAGATCGTTGGCGTTGCCATGGATGATGCCAGCAAGGAAGACATCGGCAAGTTCGCCAAGGAGATGGGAGTGAACTATCCCATCCTGATCGGCAAAGAATCTGTCGGTGACGAGTACGGCGGCGTCCCGGCCTTGCCGGAAAGTTTCCTGATCAGCCGCGACGGAAAAATCGTCGACAAGATCATCGGCTTGCGAGGCAAGGCAGAAATCGAAGACTCGGTCAAGAAGGCGCTCGACACGCGCGCAGCTACAAATCAAGCAGCGGCTTCAGGAAAGAACTTGGTTTCTCAATGACTCTGGATCAAATGATGACTCTCGATCAACTAAACATCAGGCCAGGACGTGGCAGCTTCTTCACGCTGATTCTTCTCGTGGCTTCAAGCCTCACATCCGCGCAAATGCCGCCTAAAGCTCCCGTCGTTACGATGGAGGCGGTGCCGCTGCTCACCGCCCAACGCGCCAAGGAGACCATGGTGAACCTGAATTTTCGCGTTCCCGCGGGCTACCACATCAATTCGAACATGCCGAAGTCCGAGTACCTTCTTCCCACCGCCTTGAAGATGGATCTGCCGACCGACATCATCCTGGGAAAGATTAATTATCCCGCGGGCGAGGAAACCAGTTTCCCGTTCTCGCCCGATGAAAAACTCAGCGTGTACACCGGAGACTTCACCATCGCGCTCGGAGTCCATCCCCTGCACTCGGTTGTCCCGGGAAAATATGTGATGCACGGTGTGTTGCGCTACCAGGGCTGCGATAACGCGCAGTGTTTTCCGCCCAAAAATGTGCCCGTAAGTTTTGAAGTAAAGGTCGTGAAGGAACCGCCCGAGCACCACGCCAATCCCGCGCAGAGCCCTCACATACACAATTAGGAACTGGTTCGCGAATTCACTCCCGAATTGGAATCAGTTCCGAAATATTTCCCGTCGCCGCAGAGCAGTCGGTTGTCGAGGTCTGTAACCTAGCTTCGGGGCCCGTGGTGTAACTGGCAGCATATCTGCCTGTCAAGCTCGAAGGTGCGGGTTCGAATCCCGTCGGGTCCACAGCATTCCCTGGTTCGGTAGGGGAATCTGGCGAGGAGTCTCCGACAGGCGGGCTCCTCAAAGTAACCTTGACTTCTGCCTCGCCTCTTTCGATAATCGTGTTGAGCTTGACAGGCTGATGTGCATTCCCCGAGTTGCATACCGCGCTCGGGGTTTTGCTTTTTCGGTCAGCGAAACTCAACGGCGTAAATCCGCATTGTGCCCTCTAGCGCTTCGCCCCTTGCTTCTTCTCCACCTTCGCCCACGTATCTTTCAGCGCCACGGTCCGGTTGAACACAAGTTTCCCAGCCTTCGAGTCCAGGTCGACGCAGAAATATCCCAGCCGCTCAAACTGATACCGGCCACCGACCGCGGCATTGGCCAGCGACGGCTCCAGCTTCGCGCTCGCGATCACTTCCAGCGAACTCGGATTGAGATTCGCAGTGAAGTCCTGCCCCTCTTCCACCTCGCTCGGATTCTCTTTGGTGAATAAATTTTCGTAAATCCGCACTTCGGCATCGACGGTGTGCGCGGCCGACACCCAGTGAATCGTCGATTTCACCTTCCGTCCGTCCGGTGCATTTCCGCCATGCGTTGCCGGATCGTAGGTGCAATGCACCTCAACCACTTCGCCTTTGTCGTTTTTCACCACGCTCGTGCAGGTGATGAAATACCCATAGCGCAGACGTACCTCGCGCCCCGGCGAGAGCCGGTAGTATCCCTTCGGCGGAATTTCGCGGAAGTCATCGTGCTCGATATAGAGCACGCGCGCGAACGGCACTTTACGCGTGCCCGCGCTCGCGTCTTCCGGATTGTTCACTGCATCCATCTCTTCGACTTGATTCTCCGGGTAGTTATCGATCACGACCTTCAGCGGACGCAGCACTGCCATCACCCGCGCGGCCCGCTTGTTCAAGTCTTCGCGGACGAAGTGTTCGAGCATGGCCAGCTCGATGGAGCCCGTCGTTTTCGACACGCCGATGGACGCGACAAAATTACGAATCGCCTCCGGCGTATATCCCCGGCGTCGAATTCCGCCCAGCGTCGGCATCCGCGGATCGTCCCACCCGCTCACCCGCCCCTCCTGCACCAACTGCAGAAGCTTACGCTTGCTCAATAGCGTGTGGGTGAGGTTCAGCCGGTCGAACTCGATCTGCCGCGAGGGAAAAATTCCCAGCTGCTGGATGAACCAGTTATAAAGCGGCCGGTGCGATTCAAACTCGAGCGTGCAGATAGAGTGCGTGACCCGCTCGATCGAATCCGACTGCCCGTGCGCGTAGTCATACATCGGATAGATGCACCACTTGTTGCCGGTGCGATGATGCTCGGCATGCAGAATGCGGTACATCACCGGATCGCGCAGGTTAAGGTTCGGCGAAGCCATATCAATCTTCGCCCGCAGTGTGCGCGAGCCATCGGGAAATTCGCCCGCGCGCATGCGCTCAAATAAATTCAGATTCTCTTCCACCGACCGGTTGCGATAAGGACTATCCTTCCCCGGCTCGGTCAGCGTTCCGCGATACTCGCGAATTTCGTCGGCCGTGAGGTCGTCGACGTAAGCCTTGCCGTCCTTGATCAGCTTGATCGCCCATTCATAGAGCTGGTCAAAATAGTCGGAAGCATAAAAAAGCCCATCCCACTGATAGCCCAGCCAGTTGACGTCGGCCTTGATCGACTCGACGTACTCCGTTTCTTCCTTCTCGGGATTCGTGTCGTCAAAGCGAAGGTTCGTATGCCCGCCGAATTCGTCGGCCAGTCCGAAGTCGATGCAGATGGCCTTGGCGTGGCCGATATGCAAGTAGCCATTGGGCTCAGGAGGAAAACGCGTTTGCACGCGGCCATTGTGCTTGTTGCTCTTGAGGTCCTCAAGAATGATGTCGCGGACAAAGTTTGACGGCGCGGGCAACGGCGAGGCAGCCACAGCTTTCTCTCCAGCTTCGGTAGGCGGATGCGATGGATTCATTACTCTTTGATCTTATCGCAAGATCGGGCGCCGACGGGTCGCCTTCCCTCACCTCAGGCAAGCCCGGCCAGAACCGTTGGGGCGCGATGAGGATCAAGAGAGGTAGGCGTGTTCCCAAAACGGAAAGCCATTCGCCGATTTGTACCCTAGACGATTGCAGGCTGTTGTTAGCGCCAATAAGCTTGCACCAGGGCCCGTGGTGTAATTGGCAGCACGTCAACCTGTCCAGTTGGAAGGTGCGGGTTCGAATCCCGCCGGGTCCACGGCATCCCTGACTTGGTAGGGAGCTGGCGGAGAGACTCAGGACAGGGAGTCTCTCCCATACCAAAGTTACGTTGACTTGAGGAGATGATTCTTCGATAATAAATTTGTTAACTGGACAGGTTGACGGCCCCGAGCTGGAAACGGTTCGGGGTTCTGCTTGAGACTCTTTACGGTCCCTCCGAAAACTCGCTACGCGAGCTTCTGGCGAGCCTGCTCAATTCGGGCCAGCGTGGTTTCCCGCCCCAGCACCTCCAGCGTCTCAAACAGCGGCGGGGCATTCTTGCGCCCGCAGACGGCCACGCGGATGGGCTGAAACATCTGTCCCGCCTTCACTCCCAGCTCCTGGGCGGCCGCGCGCAGACCGTGATCTAAAGGATCATGTTTGAACTCAGTTTTCGCCAGCACTTCGCGCCCTTTCTCCAATACTCTCCGCGCCAATACCATATCCCCCTTCTGCGGGATGAGTTCGGCCGGATCGTAGGGCGGCAACTGCTCGACGAAAAAGAAATCCGCAGCCGTTAGCACGTCGCGCAGCAGCTTGATGCGCTCGCGAATCAGCGGCGTCACCCGCAACATCTTTTCCGGCGAAACCTTGTATCCCTCGCCCTGCACAATCGGCAGCAGCCGTGCACTCAACTCCTCCACCGGCAGCCCGCGAATGTGCTCCGCATTCAGCCACACCGCTTTCGGATCGAAGGTTTCTTCTGGCGTTGTCGCAGGCTCTTTGAAGTTCACCACCGCATTGGATCGGTTGATGCCCTCGAGCGAGAATAGGTCGGTCAGTTCCTGCAGCGACAGATTCTCGCGGTCATTCTTCGGCGACCAGCCCAGCAGGCATAGAAAATTGATGAAGGCCTCGGACAAGAATCCCGCATCGCGATAAGTAGTCACGCTGACCACCGAACCGTGGCGGCGCTTTGAAAGCTTGGTGCCGTCGGGCGCCACCAGCAGCGGCAAGTGCGCGAACTGCGGCGGCGTAAATCCGGCCGCTTCGAAGATCAGCACATGCTTGAAAGTGTTCGACAAATGGTCCTGCCCGCGGATGATGTGCGAGATGCGCAGGTCGGCATCGTCCGCGCAGGAAGCCAGATGATAGGTCGGCATGCCATCTGACCGCAGCAGCGCGAAATCTTCAATGTCCGCCGCCGCCTTCATCTGCTCACCGTAAACCGAGTCGGCAAAACGTATACCCTGCCCACCTTCCCGCGGCACGCGAAAACGCAGCGCAAAGGGTTCTCCCGCGGCGGCGCGGCGGTCACTCTCAGCCGATGAAAGCTCACGCGCCCCGGGATTGAATAACCACGTCCCTTGCGCCCCCGATTTTTCCGCGTCCCCGGTATGGGCGGGCGTAAAGTCGCGGTACGCCAACCCCTTGTCGAAGATCCTCCAGGCGGTTTTGCGGTGCAACTCGATCCGTTCCGACTGTTTATATTCTTCATCCCAACCCAGGTTCAGCCACTTCAAGCCATCGAAAATGGAATCGACCGACGCCTGGGTGTTGCGTTCGACATCAGTATCGTCAAGGCGCACGATCATCTTGCCGCCATGGTGGCGGGCATAGAGCCAGTTAAAGATGAAAGTGCGCGCGCTGCCCACGTGCAGAAAACCGGTGGGCGACGGTGCAAAGCGAACCCGCGGCCGGGATGACCCGTTAGCAAGAGATTCAGACATAAGGGGTTAACTTCTGATGGTATGAGCCCTGGAAAAGTATCGTCAAGCGCACGGAGATAACCATTCCGAGGGTTACCCGGCTATTCCGGGCTTTTTTCGGGACAGTGTACTTAAATCTTGTTGTCTTCTCGCCCCCGGCTGTGAAAGCATTAGTCATCGCTCTTCCATCAAATCGACCTGACTCAGCAGGTATCTAGCCGGTCTTCATGAACAGCCTTTCCACCAGCATCGTGATCATTCCTGGCGTGGTTGCACTGTTGTTGTGTTTACTGTTCAGCTTTCTCTACCAGCAGAGTCGTCAACTGTACTTTCGCGCCTGGCAGATCGCGTGGGCGTGTTATTCCATCCACTATGCGCTGGACGCTCTACGCTATTTCCGCCCACCGGCGCCGGCGGCCTTCTTTGCCAGTTCTTTGTTTTCGGTAGCGATGGGAATCAGCATATTCGTCTCGACCCGCCTGACGCGCGCGTCATTTCATTTTCGCTGGTACGACTTGGCATTGGCTTTGACCGGGACCGGACTGGCCTGCGTCGACTTGCGCAATCACCTTCTGTACAGCCACCTCCCGATCGACCAGCGTCCGGTCAGCTTCACGGTGCTTTTTCTAAGCGCCGTGCTTCTGTATTGCTCCGCCGTTTTTTACCTGCACTCTCACCGCAAGGGCTCGCCTGCCTTCAAACTCCTCGCCCTCTCTCTTGCTCTGTGGGCAGTGCTGATGGGGGCAATTCAGTCTGGCAGTCCGGTCATGGAGATGTTTGGCACCGTCGGTCACGTCCTCGGCCCCATACCGCAGATGTTGCCCATACCGCAGATGCTGCTCGGTATCGCCATGGTCATGGTGCTGTTTGAGAACGAGCGCAACGCCGTACAGGAAAATACCCTGGCTCTATCAACCTTGGGCGCGGACCCACGGCGATTGCTCTCCGCCGATGATTTGCTCCCCAGCATGCAGTCGGCGTTGGAGCGTTTGGCCGGCGCCTTGTCCGCGGGACGTGCCATCATCTACGTCGCCGAACGCTGGCGTGGTTTGCTGCCTTCGGTGCAGCGGGGATTCTCCGATGAATTTCTGGACGTGCTCACCAAGAGCGGCGCCGGCGAATACCTCTGCGACTTGGCCTTCCGGCAAGGCGGACTTTTCACCGTCCGCAACATCGGCCATATGACCGAGCCACTGCCCCTGGGAGCTGCCGGCACCTTCGCCGACCTCAAGGGAGTCCTCGAAAAGGCGGACATCCGCAATCTGACCGCTGTGAGCCTGCAAACTCGCGAACACGCGTTCGGTGTAATTCTTTTTCCTCACGCCCAACGCGATTTCTTCGGAACTTCCGGGCCGCGTCTAATGGTCGGCCTGGCCCTGCAGCTTGGCCTCACCGTCGAAAATTATCTGATCGCGCACGATGCCCATCGCCGCACACAAGAGTATGAACTGCTCACTGAGATCGGCCAGGCGATCAGCTCGCGACTGGATCAGGACGAAGTCCTGCGCACCATCCACGCCGAGCTGGGACAGATCTTCAACAACAGCAATTTCTACATCGCATTCCAAAACGGCGACGAAATCTGCTTCGAGTTGGAGGTCGAGGATGATCTCGTCCTGCCCAAGCGCCGCCGCAAACTTGAGAACGCCTTCACCGAATATGTGATTCGCACCGGCCAACCCCTCCTCATCCGTTCCGACCTGGAGAAGACACGAGCGCGATTGGGCGTCACCTTCCGCCCGGAACAGCCCGCCAAGTGCCTGTGTGCCGCGCCCATCCTGCTGGGCAGCAAGCCCGCTGGCGTGATGGTCGCCATGAGTACCGTGCGGGAGTACCTTTTCGAGCAGCGCGATGTTGACGTCCTCATGACGGCGGCTGGACAGGTCTCGGTCGCGGTGGAGAATGCTCGCCTCTTCGCCGAAGAACAGCGACGCTCGCGGCAACTGGCGTTCCTCAACAACATCTCCCGCACCGCGATTTCAAGCGACGATCCCGTCCACATGCTGGACCAGATTGTGGGAGAGATCCAAAAAAACTTTAGCTTCGACCACATCGGCATCGGTTTGCTCGATTACGGTACGAAGGAAATCGAAATCAAGGCCGAAGCCGGGGCCACGGCGCAGGCAAAAGGCAAGCGCATTCCCATCGGCATTGGCATCCTGGGCCGCGTGGCCCGCACTGGAGAGCGCGCGCTGGTGCACAACGGCGTGGAAGGCCAGATTGGCGCGATTTTGCCCGAGTCGCGTTCCGTGCTCTGCATCCCCATCACCTACGGCGAAACCCTTCTCGGCGCGCTGAACATTGAAAGCCGCAAAGACAGCGCGTTCTTTCCCCAGGACGTCCTCATCCTCAACACGCTGGCCGACCTGCTGGCCACCGCGCTGCACAATGCCTTCGTCTTCCAGAAACTTCAGCAGCAATCGATCACCGACGGTCTAACGGGAATCAAGACCCGGCGTTTCTTCTGGGAAGCATTATCCGCGGAGTGGAAGCGCGCCTCACGCTCCGGCCGGCCGTTCTCGGTGGTCCTCATCGACCTCGACAAGTTCAAAGAAGTAAATGACACCATGGGCCATTTCGAGGGCGACCTTGTCCTCGCTCGCGTGGGACGCCTGCTCGAGCAAAAGTCGCGGCAATCCAACGTCGTCGCCCGCTACGGTGGAGATGAGTTCATCATTCTCATGCCGGAAACCGGCCCCGAGCAGGCTGAAGTCCTCGCCGAACGCTTGCGCCAGTGGATTACGCAGGACCCCATGCTCAGCGAGCATCACATCACCGGCAGCTTCGGTGTAGCCAGTTTTCCCATGCACGGCTTTTCTATCGAAGACATCATCCGCGTGGCCGATGCCGGCATGTACGTTTCCAAGCGTTCCGGCGGTAACCGCGTATCCGCCGCCGAAGAATTTGCAGGTGGCGAGGAGTTCGCTCCGCAGCGGCAACAAATCTCCACCTATATCGAAGGCTTTCTGCAGCGCGAACACAACGGCCCGGAGCATCTCGAAGAGCTAGCTTCGATGCTGATCAAGTTCTGCGGTGGCGAAGAGGATTGCAATATCCCGCTGCTGAAGGAGTCGATTGAAGTCCTAAGCCGGGCCGCCGAATCTCGCGAACTCCGAACCGCTGGCCATGGCGATCTGGTGGCGCGCTATACGGAGATCATCGCGCGTGCTCTGCATTTGCCTCCTGAGGAGACCGCCGACCTGGTCTACGCCGCCCGCATCCACGATGTCGGCAAAATCTTCGTCCCCGAGCGCATTCTGAACAAGCCCGGCCCGCTCACCGACGACGAATTTTTCCTGGTCCGCATGCACGCCCGCGTCGGAGCTGAAATCGCCGCCATCCTGCCCCATAGCGGGATGATGCGCCAGGCTATCGAGCACCATCACCAGCGCTTCGACGGTACGGGCTACCCGGATGGCGCGAAGGGCGAACAGATTCCCCTGTGGGCCCGCATCATCGCTCTCGCCGACGCCTACGCCAACATGCTCACCGAGCAATCCATCGCTGCCGCGCGCACTCCCGAGCAAGCGCTTGACGAACTCGCCAAGATGAGTGGCACTGGCTTCGACGGGATGCTCGTCCGCCTGCTGCTGCGCGAACTGAAGTCGGAACGCACCTCGTCATCAAAAGAAAGTTTTTAGTTTCCGGTTTCCGGTTCCGCCAAACGGTTATGCAGCTGGTTTTGGGAAGGGCACGACTTCAGTCGTGCCGCCAAGGGATGTTAAGAGTGTGGGCTTTAGCCCCTGAGGAAATATCCACCTAATTGCTTTGGCTGCTCCTCCTCACTCCTCCTGACTCGCGACTTGAAACCAGGGGCCGGAACCTAATCCCATCGCGCGGTGTCATCCCCTAATTGGGGCCGCTTCAGAAAATAGCACCCCAGGAGCGATCCCTTCCCGATGCTCGGAGTCTGTTTCACCCTGTGGCAGACCGGCTGGCCAGAGTGGAGTATCGGATACTTGTGGAGCACGCTCGACTGGATTTCGCGCTTGGATGTCTACGCTCTTGCGCTGATCCTAATTTACGTCATTGTCCTCGTTCGCCGCGCTTCCTACCGCTATCGCCAAGCTTGCCTTGAATCCCGTGCGGGCAGATTACCAGCGCGTGCGCAGAGAACACTCACAGCCGATCTGAGTCGGCGAGTCAGGATTCTGCGATCGATTGCATCTGCCGCACCATACCTCGGACTTGCAGGCACGTGCCTCGGCATCCTCGACTTATTCCGAGGCGTCGGCGGGATTTGGCTGACGACCATCTGGGCAAACATCGCGGCATCGCTCCTCACAACCGCCTCCGGTGTGTTGGTGGCACTTTCGGCTGCGACTTCATACAACTATCTCTTGTGGCTCATAGACAAGCTTGAATCACGGTCAACCTCGGGTCCGCTTATCTCGTCGAGGTTCCCGCTGACCAGACGATTCTCAACGCTGCCTGCGTTTGCATTGGTAGCAGCTCCCACCTTGGCGATTGCCGCCGCTGCATATACGAGTCTTTGGTCGTGTCGAGTTCCGCTGGGCTTGCCGGTTCGCCTACTAAGACCAGGGGAATTGGTGAGGAGCGATTCCGGGGAGCTGGAGACTAGCGATGGTTCTTTAGCACGGCCGATTTTTATTGGACTGGTGGCAATAAATTCTCAGCAAGAGCCTAACATTTATGTGAACTCGATGCCGACGACATGGAATGACCTGGATGGTTCGCTCTGGAACAAGCTGAAGGCTCGTTCGCAGACCACAGTGTATGTCCGAGTGGACGATGACGTAAGGTGGACATACGTAGCGGCGGTGATCGATAGTGCCAGAACGCATTCATATAATGTTGTCCTACTCACGGTGGCGTCCGAATTCAGCGTAGGGCACGTGCAAGTGCCCCGCCACAAGCCTCGTCCGTGAACTAAGCCTTCGGGTCCCGGCTCTTTCAGAATCCTCCCGACTTGCAACTGGAAACCAGAAACGGGAAACTAGAAACCATGCCTATCTCCCTTTCTCTCTCCGGAAAAGTCGCTTTGATCACCGGCGGTTCCCGCGGCATCGGCGCGGCCACAGTGCGCCTGTTTAACGAAGCCGGCGCCAAGGTCGTATTCAGTTATCAGAAGGCGCGCTCCGAAGCGGAAGCCCTGGCGAAAGAATGTGGCGAAGCAAACTGCCGTGCCATTGCCAGCAACCTTCATGATCCGGATTCCGCGCGCCTCCTGGTTGCAGAGGCTGCCAAGCATTTCGGCCGCATCGATATTCTCGTGGCCAATCACGGCGTTTGGCCCGCCGAAGACGTCGCCATCGAAAAGATGTCCGATGAGCAATGGCGCTCTACACTCTCCATCAACCTCGACGCGGTATTTGGCCTGGTCAAGCACACGGTCGCTCAGATGAAGGCGCAGCCGCGCCACGCCGCCGCCGGACACATCGTGCTCATCAGCTCCACCAGCGGCCAGCGCGGTGAAGCTTTTCATTGCGATTACTCCGCCAGCAAAGGGGCCCTCATCAGCATGGTCAAGAGTCTTGCCGCAGAACTCGCCTCTGCCGGAATCCATGTGAACTCGGTAGCGCCCGGCTGGGTCGATACCGACATGTCCCGATCCGCGCTGGATGACCCGAACAGCGGCGAAGAGATTCGCCGAACCATCCCCCTGGGCCGCGTAGGTACCCCAGAAGAGATCGCGGCCCCGGTGCTGTTTCTATGTACCAAATATGCTGGCTTCATCACTGGCGAGATCTTCAATGTGAACGGCGGAGCGGTGCTGGTAGGCTAGCCGCTCCGGTAGCGATATTCCGCCCGCGTGTGACACCGGCGGTTTTTTCTGCATCCAACTGATTGCCGAAACCACTACGGGGAAGTTTGTGTCGCAGTCCGCAATTCTGCCGCAAGCGGCTACAATTCCTGTTCAGGGTTCACTGCTAACCGTGAAACATTTTTTTCTTACAGTTGCGCTGGCGTTTGCACTGGCGATGTGTGCCTGGCCCACAGCTGCCGCCCAGTCATCCGCCCAGCAAGCTCCGTCGGATTCCGCCGCCAAGAATTCCTCAATTCCACTCGATCAGCAGAACGCCCATCAGGCGCATGACCTGCTGGAGCAGGCCATCGCAGCTTTGGGTGGGGAAGCCTACCTGAACATTCACGATATGCAGGAGCAGGGCCGCACCTACACCTTTTACCATGGCCGTCCCTCAAGCAACGGCGTTTTCTTCTGGCGATTCCTCGAGTTTCCCGGCAAGGAACGCATCGAACTCACGCCGCAACGCGATGTCGCCTACATCTACTCCGGCGATAAGGGTTACGAGGTCACCTACAAAGGCCCGAAAGCCATCGAAAAGAAGGATCTCGACGACTACCTGCGTCACCGCAAGTTTTCTCTGGAAACGATCCTGCATTCCTGGGTCAACGATCCCAACGTAGCCCTATTTTTCGATGGCGCCGCCCTCGCCGGCAGCCTCGCCGCCCAGCGCGTCACCTTGATCAACAAGCAAGATGAAGCGGTCAGCGTCTACTTCGACATTGATACACATCTCCCCATCAAGAAGACTTATTCCTGGCGCGATCCGGTCGACAAGGAACGCAATGTCGAGGAAGAAACCTACGACGGCTACCGCATGGTGGATGGCGTGATGACTCCCTTCGGCTTTACCCGCTACTTCAACGGCGACATGCAAACCGAACGCTTCGTCACCTCAGCCGGTTACAACAAGGGCCTCGACCCGGCGATGTTTGACCCAAACTCCGGCTACAATCCCAACAAGGTCTCCGACAAACACAAACGATAGAGTTTCTTCAGGCCCGCCTCCCGATCCGGAACGCACAACATGGCCTTTAGGTCTCGGGTAAGAGCAGCATACAGATATCTTCAGGCCTATACGAATCTGGAAGCCTTGAATTCCATTTCTCGCTCTAGCTGGATATCGGCTGCCCTGCCAAATACCCACTGCCTCATAAAGGCCCCAAGTTCGTCCGTGGGGCCGTAGCGTGGAGCGTACATACCAATTACCCGTTTCGGCACAAGAAACTTCTGCATCGCTTGTTTGGTTTTCTCGGGATTGGATGGATCAAACACCCCGAATGCCTGTCCACCGAAGTGCTTCACGGTTGAGAAGCACGGTATGTCGGTCATGCCGTCGCCGACATAGACGATGTTCTTAAAAGGAATTCTCCTCTTGTCCATCGGAATGTCTTCATTAACCAGGAACGGATTCACGTCCGATTCCGCTTGCTTCACGCCCTTGTTAATTTCAAACAGATAGCGAGTTTTCTCCGTAAAGGTCACGCTTCTCTTTATGTGATCGACAACCCCTGTCTCCGGGTTTTCGCCGAGCTGACATGCGTGGATACCAGAAAAATACTTAGACAGTATTTTGCTGCCTTTCATGAGAGCTTGCAGTCCGCCCGACACTATATAGAATTCGACTTCGATGTTTTTAAACTTTGCCTTGACTTCATCGCGCAGATCATCAAAAAATTTAGGCAGCCCTTGGTAAAAATCTCCATCCAGCGTTCCGCCAAATTCCTCGAGGATTTTATTCGTCAACCTACCGAACGGTTTTCCCTCTCCCACAAGATCCAAGATCAACCTGAGATAGGCACATGGCTGGTCGTATCCATTTTTCAATAGGTCTCGAGCCGCTGGCCAAAATTTTTCTGGCTCAATGGAATATCCACGAAGTAGCTTAGTTGTGGAGTCGGGTACTAAGGTATCGTCAAAGTCAAAGACAACAGCAAGAAAGTCCGTAACAGTAACTTGACTCATAAGACTGACTTACCAACCAGTCGAACAAGTCTAGGGAACCTCTGAGCAACCATCGATTGTGAGGCGGCCTGGGAATTCCAGACCTGGACGGGGTCACGAATTCCCCCGTATGGCTTGCCACCTTACCGGAACTCGCTGTTCACGCGGGGTTCAGAGACACTACGCCCTTGCCACCGCCAGCCGTCTGCGGTGCAGGTACAGGTTCACCAGGGCGAAGCTGGCGCACAGTCGATGATGGTTCTTCTGAATCCCTCGGTATCGCACCTTCTCGAAGCCGAAGATGCGCTTCAGAATCCGGAACGGATGTTCCACCTTCGCTCTCACTCTGGCCTTCACCCGGTTCTTGCCTTTTTGTAACTCGTCCACGAAGTTCTTGTATCGCGCTCTCCGGCTGGTCATATCTTGCGCTCGCGGAGCCGCCTGCCGGATGGCTTCTCCCTGTCCCTGATATCCACCGTCGCCCCACACCTTGCGCTCCTCGCCGTGCAACAGATCCGGCAGCATGTGCTGGTCCGCCACTGAAGCCGCCGACGTACACACCGAATGCACATGGCCTTGCTTGGAGTCCACTCCGATGTGTGCCTTCAGCCCGAAGTACCACTGCTTCCCCTTGCGCGTCTGATGCATCTCCGGGTCGCGCTCTCCGCTCCGGTTCTTGGTCGACGAGGGCGCATGAATAATGGTCGCGTCCACAATCGTCCCCGTGGTGATGCGGATGCCCCGGCTCTCCAGATACTGGTTCACCGCGTTCAGCATCGCCCCGCCCAGTTCGTGTTTCTCCAGCAGGTGACGGAACCCCAGGATGGTGCTCTCGTCCGGCACCGGCGCGCGCCCCAGATCGATGCCCACAAAGTGCCGCAGCACTGGCGATTCATACAGCGCATCCTCCGCCCCCGGATCGCTCAGATTGAACCACTGCTGCAGAAAGTACACCCGCAACATGATGCTCAGCCCCATCGGTGGCCGTCCGTTCTCTCCCTTCGGATAGTACGGTTCCACCAACGCCTGTAACTCCGCCCAGGGCACCACCTGTTCCATCTCTTCGAGAAACCGCTCCCGCTTCGTCTTCCGCCCGTACTTCTCGAACCCTGTCTGCGCCGCCAACGTTTGCTGTCGCATCCGCCTTTTCACCTCGACTTACACCTTACCCGCTTCCCCCTGTGGATCGCAGAGTTCTTCAGAGGTTCCCTAGGTCTTGCGGGGCTGCTCGGTCAATCTTCGTGCGATTGCGGAGTGCAATCTCGTATTTCACGCGTATCGTCGCGTTGGCCCGCTTGCGAGGATGCTTCAGCGGCCCGCCGACTCAACTCAACCACGCGGTTGCTGACGGATTGCCATTCCGCAGGAGTGAGAATCTGTTGGTCTTTGTTATTCATAAAATCGCCCGTCTCCCGTTCGAAGGATAAACTTCTAACACTCGCCGACCCAATCGGTCCATCAGTGGAAATCTCGAACACCAAGGAAATCTCGGCCTTATTTACGAAGTCTTTTTCTGGCGAAGAGAAATTCCCTGCCTTAATAAACGATCTTCATTGGTCCAGATCCAATCTGTCACGATTCGAGCGGCAATTTCTGCCTTTGTTTTTCCCAGAATGCCAATGTCAGCCAACTGTTCCAGAATGGCATTTGTCGAGTCCGACAGCGAAAGCTGTGCGCGCTCTGTCCGAACTGGGTTTTTCTTTCGCACTACACATACCTATAATTACACTCTAATTATAGTGTACGCAAGCCTCTTTCGCCAAAACGAAGAGCACAGGTCTTGGGGCACGTGTTCGGTCAACTGGGCGGGAGGGAAGGGACCGCGGCCACTCCGAAATTATACGGCGAATATAAGGCGAATCTTTGGTACAATTCGCCTGAGGGAAAGGTCATGAAAATATGCTCGGTAATTTTGTTCGCTGTCCTGACCGCAATATCGGCTTTGGGGCAGGATGCAAAAGCATCAATGTCCTCCACTGAGGTAATCGCAGGAAAAAACATCACAATCGAAATCACTCTCAATGAAGCGCCTTCAACCGACGGAACGCAGGTAAGAGTGCTACTTGGCCCGAAGGATGCCAGCGACACTACGCCAGCTGTGGAATATATCTTGACCCAGCAAAACGATCGGCGCACCTTCAACAACTTTTGCCTCGTTCCGCCGACCGCTAAAGGAACCTGGGTAATAAAAACCGTTCACCTCTGGGTTCCCGGGGGAGAAAATATTCCCCTGACGACAAACCTTCCTGAGTTAAAAGTGAAGCCAATCAAACTGGTGCTCCCGACCAGCGGAACCATCAGAATAGTTGTCCCCTAACTCACTCCCAAAATCGACAGCCTTTTTCTAAACCCCCGCAAGGGGGTTTTCATTGCGGGAAGTCCCGTAAATCCATCTAGCCAAATGATTTTTTGGCGGTCTTGCTAATTCTTGGACAGGTTACCTTTGTTATACAAAGCCACGTACTGTGGCTTTTTTACCACAGTCAACCTTCCGACCCCGGCTGTAATCTATTCATTCGCCGAAACATACCTCAGCCCTATTTGATTCAAGAGCAGACAATCCGCTCGTCCGTCGAGTGCAGTGGGATCGGACTGCACAGCGGCGCTCCCGTCTCCATGCGCATTCTTCCGGCGCCTCCGGGCACCGGCATCGTGTTTCGCCGCGTCGATCTCGATGGCTTTGAGGTCGAGGCCAACAGCCGCAACGTCGCCCGCGTCAGCTACGCCACCAGTCTCATGAAGAAAGGCGTCCTGATCTCCACCACCGAACACCTGCTCTCCGCCTTTATCGGCCTCGGCATCGACAACGCCATCGTCGAGCTGGATAACCTCGAACTCCCCATCCTCGATGGCAGCGCGCAACCGTTTGTCGATCTCATCCAGAAAGCCGGCATCCGCAAACAGCGCCGTCCGCGCCGCTACATGAAGATTCTCCGCGAAGTGGAGATGCGTGAGGGCAACAAATTTATTTCCGTCTACCCCGCCGACAGCTACTCCGTTTCTTATTCCATCAACTTTCCTCACCCCCTCATCGGCAAAGAAACTTTTCAGGTGGAACTCTCGAACGGAAGCTACCTGCGAAACATCGCCGCCGCCCGCACCTTCGGCTCGCGTGAGGACGAGAAAGCCATGCGCAACATGGGATTGATCCGTGGCGCATCCAGCGACAACTGCATCGTGCTCACCCGCGATGGAGTAGAAAACGGACCGCTCCGCTTCGCCGACGAGTTTGTCCGCCACAAAGTTCTTGATCTGGTAGGGGATCTTGCGCTGCTGGGGAAGCCGATCCTGGGCAGGATCGTGGCCGACCGCGCCGGCCATGCCATGCATACCGCCCTGGTCTCCCGCATCCTCCGCGACAAGACTCTGTGGCAGGAAGTTACGCGGCCCGTGGAACCAACTTCCGACCCGGCGCCTTACACCACCCACGCCGTTGCCGCCTCTTCCGGTGTGACGCGCTAAGACCGGGCGGCGCAACGTCAGCCTAGTCGGCAGGCTCGCAGGGAACTTCACTCGATTCGCAAGTCAGCTCCGGCTGTTCTTCCAGCAAGCGCTGCAACTCCGCACGGGTCTGGTTGATGAGATCTGCCGCAAACTGCCGCGCCGATTGCTGCCCCTCGGGAGAAAGATCCTTCACCCGCAGATTCAGCAACGGAATATCCCCTTCAAACCAGCGTAGCGTTTTCTGTATGCGATTCACCCGGTAGCTAGCAGGCAGCATGGAATGGCCCTCCCGTATCTCTCCAGATTGCCACGGGAGTGCACGGCGGGAAGTTACCAACTGAATACCGCCTACTGAATGGCGGCCGAGCCCGGCTCTTCCAGCTTGCTCTTGGATCCGGGAATTTCCTGCTCCAGCTGGTCGTTGAGCCATTTTTCCAGGAGTTCTTTCGAACTCGCTGGCAGGTTGAGGAAGCGCAACCCCACGCATCCCTTAAGGTCGGCCCAGGCGATTTCCGTTTCTACATCCATCGAGAGCCGGCTTCCGGGCAAAGTGAATTTCAACCTCGGCATCCCATTCTTGGGCAGCGCCTGGTGTAAGAGCAGTGCGATTCCGCCTTCACTGATGTTCGTGCTGGTCGCCTGCACTTCTCTTTCACCCAGCATGATCTTGACGGGCATTTTCGCTGCTTGGCGGAAGTAGCGGCGCCGCTCGCGCAACATGAAATTCAGCGCCGCGTTGAAGCAGCGATTCGCGTTCAGAGCCGTCAGCGGCTTATGCAGAACGAAATTCACGCCCATGCCGAAAGCTTCCTGCGTGGTCGTTTTCTTCCCGTTGACGATGGCAAAGGTGACGGAATTCTTGTTACTGGGCGTGCCCCGCAAACCCTCAAGAACCTCGACTCCGCCCGGCAGGTCATCGCAGTCCACAATGACGGCGTCGAACTTGTCGGAAATCAGAATCTCGCTGGCCTTCTTGGCCTCCTGGCAGATTTCGACCTCGATCGACAATTTTTCCAGCATCGGACGCAACACCCGGAAGACTTCCGCGTCCCGGCTTAGCAACAGAGACTCCAGCATGCTCTAATTCTAGAATTGAGCCGGAAGTCGGCGAAAGTGACCAAGGTATCGCATCAGCATGAACGCCAGGAAATGAACGCCGCGAAAATGAGCGCCGGAAGTGGCACATCCACTAAGCCGTCGCTGGCCTATCTTTCGCTGGGATCGAACGTTGGCGACCGCGCCGCTCAACTGCGCAGCGCCTTGGCGCGGCTGGAAACCAGTGGCCGAGTCGCAGCCGTATCTTCTTTCTACGAAACCGAACCCATGGAGTTCACCCAGCAACCATGGTTTCTGAATTGTGCGGTCGCGCTCGAAACCACCCAGACGCCGCAGCAGTTGATGACTTCAATCTTGCACATCGAACAAGCAATGGGCCGGCAACGCCTGCAGAAAAAAGGCCCTCGCAGCATCGATATCGATATCCTGCTCTTCGACGATGCCGTCGTGAATTCCTCGGAACTTACCGTTCCGCATCCCGCCCTGCACCGGCGCCGCTTCGTCCTTGAGCCTCTGGCGGAGATTGCGCCCAACGCGCTGCACCCGGTCCTCAATAAGACGATTCGCGAATTGCTCGACGCTCTGCCGGAAGGACAAGCGGTGCGGAAGCTAAGAAAACCCGCCACAGATTGAACCGATCAACACGGATCAAGAGAGACTGCGCTCCGCCAACGGCTAGCCTTTTCTGGTTGACGTTCCGGTTCATCCGTGGAATCCGCGGAAATCCGTGGCCGTATTTGTTCTTACGGAACGATGATCCGGCTGCCTGCGTTCTGCGCCCCCGCCACCGCCGGCTCCTTCTCCGGAAATTGCGCGGAAAGAAAATCGATGAAGGCGCGCGATTTCGGCCGCCCCGAGGTTCGTCCGTTCGCCAGGCGAAGCAGGAATACCAAGGCCTTCAGCACATCCCCATCGCGCAAGTTCGAGTAGCCCAGCTGCTTCTGCTCAGCCTCCCGGTACTGCTTCACCATCTCTTCCACCTGCGTTGCGACCGCATGCTGCGCCGTGCTGGTCAATGGTTGCTCATAGTGCAATCCCGAGTTCACCAGCCGCTCATAACTCGTGCACATCGCCGAGAGCGCAGCGATCAGGTCGCGATCGTTCAGGCTGCGGTTGGCGTGCGCCGCCTTGACCAGGGAAAAGCTCAGCCCCATAAGAAGGTGCTCACGCTCGTAGGTGAACTGATCGGAAATCTCGACCTGCAGAAATAACGACGCCGCATCAAACTCGTCGGCCGAACGCGGCTTCTCGTGCTCCCGCGCCTGCTGCAGGTATGGACAATCGCTGGGACAGTCGAGCGTCACCTCGCGCTGCTCGCCGCAGCACTGTGGGCAGATGCGTCCGTGGACCGCGGGACAGAAGCGTTTCTCTTTGCGAACTTCACAAATGGCGCAACTCAAATCGTGTTTTCTCCTCTAGCATTATGGCACTCTGCGCTCGAAGCGGTAAGCAATTAGCTGCTGGCGGTTAGAAGTCGGTTCACAGACTTCGCCAACTGCTAATTGCCAATTGCTTCCGGTCTTTCCGGATCGCTGCCCGCGGCTGCCGGTGCACCCGTGTTTGGCCCATTCTGGCAAGTGCACCTGCGAATGAGCATGTAAAAATGCCGCTTTTTTGTGTGTTATATGAATGGAACCCGCGTAGAATAAGGGTGTTTTCCACAGGGCAGTGGTATACCATCAAGCCCGCTGGAATTAAATTTCGATTCTTTTTCGAGGAGGCAACATGGCTTCAGGTTTGACCAAGACTCAACTCGTACGTCATCTGGCGGAGAAAACTGAACTTCCCAACAAGACCGCAGCGTTGTTTTTGGAGCAGCTTGCTGATGTCGCTGTGAAAGAAACCAAGAAGAACGGCGTGTTCGTTGTGCCCGGCCTCGGCCGTTTGGTGAAAGCGCATCGCAAAGCCCGCATCGGACGGAATCCGCAGACCGGCGAACCGATCCAGATCAAGGCGAAGACCGTGGTGAAGTTCCGCGTCGCCAAGGCCGCCAAGGACGCGATCGCTCCCAAGAAGTAACTTGTGTTTCTTAAAATTCGATAGCGAAGGCCGGCTCATGGCCGGCCTTTTGTTTTGTGCAACAATTAAATCTCCGCACCTATGCTGAACTGGATCGTAATCGGAATCGGCGATATCTCCACCCGGCGCGTCATCCCCGCCATTCAGTCCGAGCCCCGAAGCCACTTGTACGGCCTGGTCACGAGCCATCCCGAAAAAGCCGCGCCTTACAACGCTCGCGTCTGGCGCACGCTCGATGCAGCTCTCGCGGATGCCGCGGTCCAGGCCGTTTATGTTGCGACTCCAGTTTTCCTGCACGCGCCCCAGACCATCCAATCGCTTCGCGCAGGAAAAGACGCGCTGTGCGAGAAGCCTATGGCGATGAATGAAGCCGAAGCGCGCTCCATGGTTCAGACGGCCGAGGAAACCGGACGCACTCTCGGCGTGGCTTACTATCGCCGCGCCTACCCGAAAGTTCTGCGCGCCAAGCAATTGCTCGACGCCGGCGCCATCGGCAAACCTGTCCTCGCCGAACTCACTTGCCACGAATGGCGCGAGGACAAGCCGGGTCATCGCAGCTGGCTGCTCGATCCTGCTGTGGCCGGAGGCGGCCCACTCTACGACATCGCCTCGCACCGCATCGACGTGCTCAATTTTTTCTTTGGTCAGCCGCTGCGCGCCACCGGCCATCTTTCAAATGTGGTTCATCACTACCCTGTGGAAGACAATGCGACCGTGATGATCGACTACGCTGGCGGCGTGCGCGGCATCGTGGATGTTCGCTGGCACTCCCACGTCCGCCGCGACGAATGCCGTATCCGCGGCACCGAAGGCGAAATGGATCTGACTCCGCTGAACGGCCCCGAACTAATTTATCCCGGCGGCCGCGAGAACATCCCGAACCACGCCAACGTGCATGCTCCCATCATCGAGAACTTTGTCGACGCCGTTCTCGGCAAAGCTCCACTGCTCTCGAGCGGAGCCTCTGCCTACTGGACCGACTGGATCACCCAGCAGGCACAACAGTCCTCACCAACAACCGTCCCTACTTAATTTCGTTGGCTGCCCGTTTTAAATTCCGTTGGGTGCTTTAAATTCCGTTGGGTGCCCCATTCTAAATTTCGCGTTCTTTGCGAAATTTAGAGTGGGAATTTTCACCGCCCCTTCGGCTTGCCCTTCGTCTTGCTCTTGCCCTCGAGATTCAGCGCCACTGCCGCGCGGATAAGATCCTTCAAGGCCGCCTCGTCGATCTTGTCGCCTTCGTGGATGTCGATGGCACGCCTGACATTCCCGTCGAGGCTCGAGTTGAATAGCTTCTTAGGGTCCTTCAGCGCAGCTCCCTTGGCAAATGTCATCTTGACCACGTTCTTGTACGTCTCTCCCGTGCACACGATGCCGCCATGGGAAAAGATAGGAATCCCCGGCGATATCGGCTTGACCCACTTCCGCTCTTCGACGATCTCCGGATCAGCCTCGTGTATGATTCCGCGCACTTTCGCCAGCATCTTCCCGCGCCAGTCCCCCAGCTCTTTGATCTTCTGGTCGATGAATGCAGAAGCAGTTTCCACGGGAGCACTCCTTTCCGCGTTCAGCTCCAACTCTCGTACCTAATTTAGCTGCGCTCCGCCTAACCTGCAACCTCCGCAGAAAGGACGGGTAGCGGGTGCCCCGCCCTTGTCCCTGCGTTCTTTGCAGGGACAGGGCGGGGTTTTTGATTTCCCAGAAGCGATTGCCTGCCCTGAGCGTCAAACGGAAGGGTGGCCCACTCAAGCCTGCTTTTGGCTTGAGTGGGAATGTTCACAAGTCACAGACTTAGTCCGACAACAAACTAGGTTGTCTCAGGGACGGCCGGTCTACCCATGCGCATGAGTTACTGTATAGTGGCTCAAAAACTGGAGGCATGATGCGTCACCGAATTCTGCACTTGATCTGCCTCGTAACCTGCGTCGTAGTCGCTACGACTGCCGCTTATGCGCAGCAAAGCCACTGGGCCGCACCCGACGACAAAACCGCGAAGTTCATGATCGACATGGAGCGCAAGTGGGCCGAAGGCGTTTGCACGAATAATGGAGTCGTCTCTGAATTGTTGGCCGACGATTTCCAGGGCACCAGCACTGCCGGCGAGCGCTACAACAAGGCGGATGAGCTACGCGACGAAAAGGGCCCACACTCGGCGCACGGCTGCGGGATCGACGATGCCAAGGTGCGCTTCTTCGGCGAAGACGTGGCCATCATTTACGGCAGCGAGCACGCCATCGGCAAAGACAAAACGCATCCCGACGCGAAGCAGTGCCAGGTCTGGACCGATACCTGGTTGAAGCGCGATGGTAAGTGGCAGATCGCCGCCGCACAGGACAACAAAATCGATTGCAAGTAAGCCCTATCCCAAGAATCAACTCCCGAGGGTGCCCCGTTCTTGTCCCTGCGTTCTTTGCAGGGACAAGAACGGGGTCTTTGATTTCCCCAGAAGCGATCGTCTGCCCCACTCCAGCCCGCCTTCAGCTTGAGTCGGCCACCCAGTTTGTTTTCTCCGCCATCGTCTCACGTTGGAAGGTTATACTTTTCGCGGAGATCCGGGTCACTCACAGCGGCAGTGTGGAAGACGTAACGGGAGCTAATCGATGAGCACCAGACTAGCCAACGAAGTTTCGCGGCGTCAGTTTCTGATTTCCAGTGGAGTCGCGGCGGCCGCGTGTCTCGCCCCACCCCAACTTTTTTCTCAGCAGGGCCTCGTCGAAATGGCTCTAAAGGAATCCGCCACAGCCAAGATCACGGTGCAAGCGCTTCGGCGTGATATCAGCGTGCTGCTTGGTCCCGGTGGAAACATCGCCGTGCTTACGGGTCCGGACGGAAAGCTTCTGGTCGATGCCGAAGTCGTCACCGCGCGGTCTAACGTCGCGGCGGCTCTCGCCAGCATCAATGCGGATCCCATTAAACAACTGATTAACACGCACTGGCACTTTGATCACACCGGTGGCAACGAGTGGGTACATCAGGCGGGCGCAAGCATTTTGGCCCACGAGAATACGCGCAAGCGTCTTTCCGTGGACACGCGCGTGGAAGGTTGGGTTTACACCTTTCCAGCCGCGCCCGCGGGAGCAATCCCCACCACTGTTTTTCAGGATGAGCACACGGTTCACGCCAACCGCTCCACCCTCGCCCTCAAGTACTACGGCCCCGCCCATACCGATTCGGACATCTCCGTACACTTTACCGAGGCTGATGTTCTACACACCGGAGACACGTTCTGGAATCGCAACTATCCTTTCATCGACTACTCGACCGGAGGCAGCATCGATGGCCAGATTCGCGCAGCCGAAGCGAACCTGGCGAAAGTTAGCGCAACCACGATTGTGATTCCAGGCCATGGTGCAGTCGCTGGGAAAGCCGACCTCACGCTGTTTCGCGATGTGCTCGTCGACGCGCGCGAGAAAGTTGCAAAACTCAAAAAGCAAGGCAGGACTTTGCCAGACGTGATCGCAGCCAAGCCAACCGCCCGCTACGACGCGGAGTGGGGGCAATCTTTCCAGAGTCCCAAGTCATTTTTGGGATGGGTGTATCAGGGCGTCTGAAAGGCTGGTGGGCGCTGGCCCACGCTAGCTTCTATCCCAGGAATCAACTCCCGAGGGTGCCCCGCCCTTGTCCCTGCGTTCTTTGCAGGGACAGAGCCTGCCCTGAGCGCAGCCGAAGGGGCGGGGTTTTCGATTTCCCCAGAAGCGATTGTCCGGACGGGTGGCCCATTCTAAATTTCGCGTTCTTTGCGAAATTTAGAGTGGGGATGCTAGAGGACAGGCCGGGCGGTGGCCCACCCAAGCCTGCTTTTGGCTTGAGTGGGGATGTTCACACGTCACAGACTGAGTCCGCAAACAAAACTAGATTGTCCTCATGCCCTGGGGACTGACGCGCTTTCACCACAGCGGCCAGAGTCACTTCGTCACATTCTGCTGTTACCACCGCCGTCGCTTGCTTACCACGGACGCCAGCCGACGAATCTTCGAATCCGCCTTGGAGCGGGTGCGGCGCAGCTTCAAGCTTCAGGTTTACGGGTACGTAGTCATGCCGGAGCACGTTCATCTCCTGCTCAGCGAACCACAAAACGAGGGTGCCCCATTCAAGCCCGGTTTTGGCTTGAGTGGGGACGCGCACCTGGTCACCGGACTGCAATCGTACACGCTGGCCGATGCGCTGAAGTCCCTGAAGCAAGGAGTATCGCGGCGCTTGATTGGCGATGCGGATCATTTCTGGCAAAAGAGGTACTACGACTTCAACATCCGAAATTACCCGCAGTTTATGGAGAAGCTGCGCTACCTTCATCGCAATCCGGTGAAGGCTGGGTTGTGCGAGCGTCCGGAGGACTGGGAGTGGAGCAGTTTTCGCCACTACGCAACTGGCTGTGAGGGACGGGTCGAGATCGAGTCGGAATGGACGGCGCGAAAACGCGAACGAGCGGCGGCAAGACTTTGTCCAGCAGTAGAACTGCCCCACTCAAGCCAAACCCAGGCTTGAATGGGGATGTTCCCGACGCGCCCGCAACCTCAAAGAAATCCACAGCGGCGTTGTGATATCCGGCCTTGTGCACAGCCCACGATTCGTTCCATCATTGTCCCGGGAGAGGATTCAGACGCAGCAATATCGGCAAGTACGCTCGCAGACAAGAATCAGCCGCAGGTCTCATGCTTTCTGGATTTTGCCCATAAAATCTTTGTTATGAATATTTTGCGAGGAATTTTGCCGCTCGCACCCGGCAAGTCGCTGATTCTGGATATTTTGGGAAATCGAGGGGGGAGGGGGGAGGGTAACTGAAAGATAATCTAACGGCTCACATCGCGCCCCCTCGCCGTCGGACGTATCGTCCCGCTAGGCCGGCCGCCTCGAAATAATTCTTCGAACCACATGGCCCTTCCACATCCACAATCCCGAAAGGACCATCGCCGGAACAAATACAAACCGAGTCTTGGGGGCGTAGTCCGGCAGCTTTTCAAACGGACTGTAGATATAGCCGAGTATCGGAATGCTGAAGATGATGTGAATCCAGCGAAAAACCGAACGTGTGATGCCTCGGTTCACGATGTTGGCTGCGTTAGCTGCTGTGGCCATAATGTCACTCCTTGAATTTGATCTTCGGTCTCTTTCTTTCCTGAACTTGCGATCCACCACGATTCAGGATTTTTGCGGCGGCCAGTTGGGCGACTCAATCCCGAACTGCTTGGCGTACTCCGCGTTCAGCCGCTGCCAGGCAAACTTCATCGCCTCGGGGCCGACGATGCGGCCAATCGGAGTTCCGCTGAGCAGGTAATCCAGCACATCGAAACAAATCTGCCATCCGGCAGCGCCCATTGCGATGAAGCGATGACCAATGTTGGTCCACAGTGTCAGACGCGTGCCTCCGCCCAAGTCTTCCAGTTCCCACCGCATATCGTGCTCACCCCAGTTGTACTCGAGCAGCCTGGGAGGGTCGGCTCGCGTCACTCTTGCTTCGGTAACGTGCAGCGTGGGCGCTGCTACCGTTGTGAGCTTCACCGTGCTTCCAGTGGTACCCAGGCTTCCATCGGCTTCAAAGGGAGCCCACTCGCGCAGCTGCGCCGGGTCGGTAAGCGCCTGCCAGACTTTGTCCGGCGAGTGGCGCAGTTCTTTAACAAGAACGAGCGTCCACTTTTCTTCACCGTTTTGTCCCCGGTCTTTTTGCACCCGCGCGATGTTAGCGGGACCCGGTGTGTACTGCTCGCGAGCGCTCATCTCTTTTCCCATTATGCCCAGCGCTTCAGCTGCGTGAGCTGAATCAGGTTGCCGCAGGTGTCGTTCAGCATCGCAATGGTCGAGCTGGTCACGTCGGTGGGCGGCATGGTGAACTCGGCGCCGCGGGCCTTGATCCGCTCGTAGTCGCCCTTGATGTCGTCGGTAAAAAAATTGGCCGCGGGCTGGTTCTGTTGAAAGATCGCCTGCTGATACGTTTTGGCCGGGGGATTGTTGTTCAGCGCCAGCTGCAACTCGGTGCCGTCCGGCTCCTCGGGCGAGGCCACGGTCAGCCAGCGAAACGGGCCCTGACTGAAATCGGCCTTCTTGGCAAAGCCCAGTACCTCGGTATAGAAGCGCAGGGCCTTCGCCTGGTCGTCCACGTATACGCTGGTCACTTTGATTTTCATTCCGTTTCTCCTTTATCACGTTCGCGGTTTGGGCCGCGTCGTCTTCGTTGTCTTCTTTTTCGTTGGGGTTGATGGATGATGCTCCATGCGGTCGTGATCCATTCGATCCAGGTGGCGTTCGAGAGCATCCACATGAGCCGACCAGAAGCGGCGGAACTGAGCCAGCCAGGCATCCACCTCTCGAAACGGTTCCGGCTTCAGCCGGTAGAGACGGCGCTGTGCGTCCACCGTCGACTCCACGAAACCGGCCTCGCGCAGCACTCGCAAGTGCTTCGATACGGTCGGCTGCGGCATACGAAGCTGACGCTCGATCTCTCCCACCGACTGTTGCGACGTGACCAGGAGGCTCAAGATCGCGCGGCGGTTCGGCTCCGCAATGATTTCGAACACAGATTCCATGCCGCTTATATACCTTCTACAGCATATACGTGTCAAGGCATATTTGCGAATGCAAAAATCCCACCGCCCATGGCAGGAAAAACCACAGAGGGTTCATGAAGAATCGCAGGAAGAAGAAAGAACTGCTCTTAGTTCATGGATGAAGCAACACGGATGCGACCCGGAATTTGCCGCGGATGAAGGCCTAGCCTCCCGGTCCATCATTCGAGACGTACTGCTCCAGCGATTCCAGCTCGCGGCTAAGGTCGTCGACGCGCCACTCCAACAGATTGCGAATGGAAAGGATGCCGAGCAGTTTGCCGTTGTCGTCGGCTACGGGCAGATGGCGGAAGTGGCGCTCGAGCATGGTCGTCAGCGCCTCGCCCGCGCCGGTGCCACGCGTCGCCATTTCCACCGGAGTGGTCATCAACTCGCGGACCGAGGTGGTCTGCGGATCGGTGCGGCTGAGCGACATCTTGCGGAGGACATCGCGTTCGGTAAAAATTCCGGCAACTCGAAACTCGGAGTCGACTACCGCCACCGCTCCCACACGGTGGTCGAGCATCTTATTGATAGCGTCGGCTACGCTGGCTTCCAGTGGGACTGCGGCCACTTCCCGGTCACAAAGCTCGAGCACGCTCATAAGCATCCCCCTCCCCGCTCCGTTACGGATGATCCAAGCACGCACCCATCCAAACCAGAATTCGGGATTGATGCATTATGCTCACGGCGCAGCCGATGTCAAGGAAATTGAAGGAAAATTCGACAAATCTTTATATGCACTGGCCGCTGATGGGAACTGCCACCCGCTCCCCCCAAACCTCACCGCTTCGTTTCCGCGCTGCCCTCGCTCTTGAAAACCTTGCCGTCTTTCATCACGAACTGGACATTTTCCAGGGCCTTAATATTCTGCAGCGGATCGCCGCTGACCGCGATGATGTCCGCAAAAGCTCCGGGCGCTACCACCCCGAGTTTCCCATCCATCTCCAGCATCGTAGCTGCGCGTGAGGTCGCGCTCTGAATGGCTTCCATCGACGCCATCCCCAAATCCACCATGCGCGGAAACTCCTGCGCGATGGGCTCGTTCCAGGGAATTCCGCCCATGTCCGTGCCGAACGCAATCTTCACTCCGGCCTTCATTGCTTTCTTGAACGACGGTTCGTGCAGGGCCACCCGCAGGCGATCGCGCTGTCCGGCAGGAGTGTCCGCCGGAGCCCAATCGTGGTAGTACGCGCTGATCGTCGGCACATACCATGTGCCCTGTTTCAGCATCTGGGAAATCGCGGCGTCATCCAGATCAAGCCCGTGCTCGATGGAATCGCATCCTCCATCCAGCGCACGATGCAGGCCGATGCCGCCATACGCGTGACACGCAACTTTCTTGCCCCAGCCGTGAGTCTCATCCACGATCGCCCGCAACTCCTCGACCGTGAGCGTAGGCTGCGATACCAGCTCGCCATTCTTGCCCACCCAGGAACGATGCGTCATGTAGACCTTGATCCAGTCGGCGCCGTGGTCCAGTTGCTCGCGCGCCGCCTTGCGAGCCTCTACCGGCCCGTCGACAATCTGCGCGCCCTTTGGCATGTCGAGCTCGGGAGCATAACCCTCCAGCGGATAACCTCCCGTCGTCGAAATGGCGCGGGTTGAAACAAACGCCGCGGCCCCGGAATATAACCTTGCTCGATGGCCTGCTTGATGCCCACGTCGCCGTAACCAGCGCCTTCGGTTTCCACGTCCCGCAGCGTCGTGAAGCCTTGTTCCAGCGCCCGCCGCGCCGCAACGGTTGCCCGGGCCGCGCGCAACGCCAGAGGCGCATTCAGGATGTTCACGTCGTATCCACCCTGAGTCGGATCTTCTCCCTGTAGAAAAATGTGGGTGTGGCAATCGATGAGGCCAGGCAGAACTGTAGCCTTCGACAAATCGATGACGGTCACCCCGGCGAGAAGTTTCGCGCCCGCCGAATCGTTCACACTCTCGATTCGATTGCCGCGAATGATGATCAGCTGGTCGTGCCGCGGAGTATTCGACTTGCCATCGATCAGAACACCGGCACGAATTACCGTGACCGACTGCGGACTCGAGGGAGCGGATTCCTGTGCGAAAGCACTAACGCAGACAGCAAGAATCAACATCCAAGCGAAGTTCTTCACATTGCTCTCCTGAAGATACCTAAGAAAACAACCTTTCCAGCACAGCGCCGAAATCGTGCGGATGACCGGGCGGCAAGGATTCTATACCCTTGTACAAACGGCGGGCGAGTTGGCTGGAACTCTGAACCGCGCGAGGAGGGATGCTGTGGCCGTGCGCATAGCGGTGCCGTCAGAGGCGAAGGCCATCACCGACCTAATCAACGCGGCTTTCCGGCAAGCTGAAAGTTTCTTTATCGAACGCGACCGCTTCGCCGTGGAGCAAGTGCAGTCGTTGCTGCAGACGGGAGAGTTCCTCGTCTCCGACGAAGACGGCAGAATTACAGGCTGCGTGTACGTGGAAATGAAGGGTGATCGGTCCTATCTCGGTTTGCTGGCGGTTGATCCGAGGGCGCAGAAATCAGGTCTGGGATCGAAGTTGATGACAGCTGCGGAGGATCATTGCCGGAAGGCAGGCAGCCAGTTCATGGATATACAGATCGTCAATCTGCGGAAGGAATTGCCGGACTTCTATCATCGCCGCGGTTATGTTGAGACCGGCACTGCGCCGTTTACCGCTGGAATAGAGACGAAGCTGCCATGCCACTTCGTGAAGATGTCGAAGGCGCTGGCACAGAGCTGAGGAGTGGAAAGCCTTACTCCGGTAATATCGCCTCCGCCTCGATCTCAACCAATATCTCAGGAGAAATCAGAGCGCTCACCTGAACCATCGAGGTTGCCGGGCGAATGTCGGCGAAGAATTCTCCATGCGCCTTGCCGACCTTTTCCCACTCCGCAATGTTTACGACATAGATTCGCGTCCGCACCACATCCTTCATGCTGGCTCCCGCCTTCTTCAGAGCGCTCTCAATATTCTTGAGCGTCTGCACGGCCTGCGCATAGACATCTCCCACGCCCAAAATCTTGCCATCGGCGCCGGTTGCCGTAGTTCCCGACACATGCACGTAGGGTCCTATCTTCACCGCGCGGGAATAACCCACGATCGGCTCCCACGCCGTTCCACTGGAGATATTCGTTCGTGCCATTTTCTGTTATTCCTTTCTCTTCAATGTCATTTTATTCGCGGGCCGACAACCCCGCATTAGCAGCCGTGACGCGAGTGTGCCAACAAAAGTCGCGGAAAACCTTCTTACTGACCAAACTCTCTAATCATCAGCAAAAATGATTCGCTTGATAAACAAAAGTCACTTGCATTTGTCGAGTAGCTGCGGTAACTGTTACCCAGTAACGTTGGAATCCCGTGTGCAACACGGAATTCAGGGGGCCTAAACACAAATGATTCCGGAATCTCATCCACTGCGTCAGCTTTTCCAGGAATTGGTTGGTCGCCACTACGCCGAGGAGATCGGCATCCGCGATCCGCAGGTCGTCTCCTATGTGTCGCATCTGCTAACCGAATTCTGCGAGGCCGATCAGTTGTTCAAGATTCATAACGTTGCCGATCGCCCGCTGGCTGACTTGGGCGAGATGCTTCTGGAATCCGACCCCATCTATGGCCCCGCGCCCTCCTTCGATCGTGAGCGCCAGGTGCGCAAGCACATTGGAGACTACGCGTTGTTCTTTGCCGGAATGTTTCCCGAGAGCATCAACCACTTCCGCCTCCGTCGCCATCGCCTGGAGAATTTTGTGGAATGGATGAAGGCCGGGAAAGAAAGCTACTACATCGTTTCGAAGTTCGAGCACTTCGAATACGCCAAAGTGGCGCCGCTGTTCGCGAATCTTTCCCGCGAGTTTGAAGGCTGCGTTTACGGCCTCAACATGGTGAAGAACGACCTGCAGGAGATGCAGCACCCGATCGCCCGGCTGGATAACGAACTGCTCATGTAGTCCGCGCCGCCGCGACTGAATCTGGATTCACCGATTCAGGTCGGGACTTCCCCCGATGCGGTAGAAACTCAACGCGGCATTGCCTTGCACCAGTTTGCGAACCCTTCGCAACGATCCGAATTCGTCGCCTGGATCAAATTTCTTTTCGTGCTCCGCAATCACCAACGACATAGCCCACACCACCGTCGAATCGGCCAGCGCGGTCAGCGTCTGCTGATATGCTTCCTGCATCCGGTACGGGGGATCAAGAAAAACAACATCCCCGGCGACGTGTTCCCGCTGCAGCCGCCATAAAATTCCGGGCAGATCATCGCCTAGAATTCTGTATCCTTCCTCGATTCCCAGGCTTTGCAGGTTCCGTGCAATCAGTTTCGCCGCCCGCGGCGCGGTTTCTACAAAATACACTTGCTTGGCTCCCCGGCTGAGCGCCTCGATTCCCACCGCGCCGGTGCCTGCAAATAGATCCAACCACACCGTACCCTCGAGCGCTGCGGGATTCCCCGCCGTGAGTACATTGAACAGCGTCTCCCGCAGCCGGTCCGACGTCGGCCGAATATCCGCCCCGCTCAAGGACCGCAGAGGACGGCCGCGGAATTTGCCGGCGATCACGCGCATGGCGCTGTACTTTCGAGTACCGTGGTCAATATATCCGACCATGTAAAATAACTGTAGTAGCCAAACTCATGCGAAGTTTCTCCATCCACGTCGGTCGGCTGTTCGGGGTTGACGTCCGCATTCACCTGACTTTCCTGCTCCTACCGCTGTTTGTTTTCTGGACCGAATACAACGTGCATGGCTCCGCCAACGGATCGCGGGATCTCGCGCTGGTAGGCATTGTGCTGGCCTGCGTTGCCGCGCATGAAATCGGGCACATGCTGGTAGCCCGGCGCGCCGGAATGATTCCCAAGGCAGTGATTCTTCTCCCGCTCAGCGGCGTTACCGTTTTTGATGAATCGCACGTAGAACCGCCGGTCACCGGCGCGGAAGCCTGGAAGCGCGACGTTCGCATCGCGCTCACTGGCCCGCTGGTGAATTTCGCGTTCGCTCTGCTTGCGGCCGGCATCGTCTATGCCGTTATTCCGGAAGCGAATCTTTGGAAGTGGCCGTTCTTCCAGTCGGGAAACCTGCCGCGCAGTTTAGTGTGGGCAAACCTCTATTTAGCTGGCATCAATCTTCTGCCTGCCTATCCGCTGGATGGAGGCCGCGTCCTGCGCGCCTATTTCGCTCGCAGCATCGACCCTGCCGCCGCCACGCGCCGTGCTGTTTCGATCAGCCACGCCTTGGCCATGCTCCTGATGGTTGCAGGCCTGTTCAGCGATACCTGGCTCACCATGGTCGGCGTCATTATCTTTTCTGCAGCGCAGCTGGAAGAACGCGCCGTCATCTTCCAGTCGGTCTTGGACAATGTTCGTCTGGAAGAAGTGATGCTCACCGATTTCGCAACCTTATCTCCGGCGGACACGCTCGAGGATGCCCTGGATAAGGCGGTCCACTCTCTGCAGGATGATTTTCCTGTCGTCCGGGGTAGTGACATGGTGGGAGTAATTTCCAAGCAGCGTATTCTGGAAGCGCTGCGCGTGGAAGGCAACGGCTATGTGCAGGCGGTAATGAACAAGCTCTTCGAAGTCTCGATCCGTCAGGAATCGCTCGCTTCCGCCTTCCGCAAACTTACGGCGCGCAACCTCAGCATCATTCCCGTAGTCGAAGAAGAGCGCCTGGTAGGCATTGTGACGCTGCAGAATCTAATGCACTCGATGGCGCTGCTGGCGGAGAGCCGCAAGCTGCGGCGGGGTGAATCGAACTCGTAGAAACAATCCCTAGAACAGACGCACCGCCTTCGCCTGTCGCACCGCCGGAATCTTCTCCAGCTTTCTCAGCACTTCGTCCGGCACGCTGCCATCCACGTGAACCACGGCAATCGCCTCGCGCGGCTCAGAAGATGCCTCTGCGGCTCGGCGCCCTAAGGAAAAGTCCGCGATGTTGATTTCGCTTTCGCCCAGGATTGTGCCCACCTTGCCGATCACACCCGGCACATCGCTGTTCCGTAAGTAGATCAGATTGCGTTCCAGCGGCGCCTCCACGTCAATACCATCGATGTGCAGCAGCCGCGGCGCGGTCCCATGGAGCACCGCGCCTTTCACCATGTGCTCTTCCGTGGAGCTCTTCAAAAAAACCGAGAGCACGCTTCCTGCGCCACCGGTCGAAGCCTTCGCCTTATGCGACTCATGAATGCGCAGCCCGCGCAGGTCCGCCAGTGACGCCGCATTCACCAGATTCGCTTTTTCCTCCAGCGCCTGGTTGAGAATGCCCTTGATCGCCCCGTTGCGGATCAACTCCGTCTTCCACCCCGCAATATGCCCGCTGTAGCGCAGCGAAATCTCTTCCATCGACCCTTCGGAAATCTGCGCCAGAAACGCTCCCATGCGCTCCGCCAGCACGATATACGGTTGCATCTCCGCATATTCTTCGGCAGAAACCGAAGGAACATTCACCGCATTCTGAATCACTCCGTGCTTCAGATACTCGCGCACCTGCTGCGCGATCTGCACGCCCACGGCCTCTTGCGCCTCGTAGGTGGACCCACCAATGTGTGGCGTAAGAATCAGATTCTCCACCGCCTGCAGCGGAGAATTTTTCAAAGGCTCTTCGTTGAACACATCCAGCGCCGCCGCCGCAACGTGACCCTGTTTTAGCGCCTGCGCCAAGTCGCCCTCGTTCACCAATTCTCCGCGCGCGCAATTTACCAGCCGCACGCCCTTTTTCATTTTCTTGATAGCGCTTTCGTTGATCATGCCCGCCGTCTGCGGCGTGAGTCCGACGTGCAGCGTGATGTAATCCGCCGCCGCATAAAGTTCGTCCAGGCTCACCAGCCGAATGCCCTGTTCCTTCGCCACGGCCACCGAAACAAACGGATCGTGCCCAACGATCTCCATTCCAAAAACTCGCGCCCGCCGCGCCACTTCCATCCCGATGCGCCCGAGCCCTGCAATGCCCAGCGTCTTACCGCGCAGCTCCGTGCCTTGCAGCGATTTCTTCTCCCACTTGCCGGCATGCATCAGCGCATCGGCACGGCAAAGATGGCGAGCCATCGCCAGCATCATGCCCAGTGTCTGTTCGGCCACCGCTACCGCATTCGCGCCCGGGGTATTCATCACCGCAATGCCCTGCCGCGTGGCCGCATCCAGATCGATGTTGTCCACACCCACGCCCGCCCGGCCAATCACCCGCAGCTTCTTTGCATGGGACAACAGCGCCGCGTCCGCCTGCACCGCCGAACGCACGATCAACGCGTCTGCGGACTCCAACTCCGCTTCCAGTTTGCCCGCAAGTTGATCCGCGGTTAGCACTACCCATCCCGGTTCCTTAAGCTGCTCCACCGCCGAGGCGGAAATCTTTTCCGCTATGACAATTTTCACGAATGCACTTATCCCTTTCTTAAGACCTTACCGGAGACCCATAAAAGCTGGTAATCCAGCGACAAAACCTTGACAGACATTTGACACACCGCTGACACACTCACTTCGCTTCCTTCCTAGACTTCACATGTGGGCAACCGCCCCTGGAGGATCGTCATGAAGAGATATTCAGCAGCATTGCTAGCCGTGCTGGCGGGCCTCACGCTGGCGTGCGGCGGCTACAGTTCGAAATCCACCACTCCCGCGGTAGCCGGAACCATGCCAACCATCGCCGAACTCGCCCCCAACGCGATGAATTCCGGTGGAGCCGCATTCGTACTGACCGTAAACGGCAGCGACTTCTCCTCCAACGCCACCGTCAACTGGAATGGCGCAGCGAAAACTACAACCTACGTGAGTGCCAGCCAACTGACCGCAACCATCGCGGCCGAGGATATCGCAACTCCCGCAACCGTCCCCATCACCGTTACAAACCCGGCCATCGCTGGCATGGGCGCATACGGCAGTGGCGGAACGCTGGCAGAGACTTCGACTCCGGTGAACTTTACTATCAACTAGGATGAGGACCGTTTCATGCGGTCCTCAGGCTTCCACAAGTTGCGAATTTCTGGACAGCCCGCGCGCATACACTTCCTGGGCCGCTCGCAGCGCCGAGCCATACTCGACAGTCTTTCCGGTTACGCGCGCCAGAACATGTTCGAGCGCGCCCAGAATGCCGATCGTGTCCAGATAATCGTAGTAGCCGATGTGCGCGATGCGGAATAATTGGCCCTTCATCTCGCCCTGGCCGTTGGCCACCACTGCATCAAATGACTCGCGGAATTCTTTCACGATCTTTCCGGAATCAAGCCCGTCTGGCGAGCAGATCGCCGTCAGCGCGGCCGCCGGCGAAGCCGCGTACAACTTTAGGCCTAGGGCCTGCGCCCCTGCCCGTGTCATCTCCGCACAGAGTTCGGCATTGTCCACTAGCGCTTCACGTCCCTTGGCCAGGTCGCCATTTCCCATTTCGCGGATGAATTCCAACGCCGCTCCCAGGGCCGCAAACAGCGAGGTAGCCGGGGTGTACGCCGATTCGCCCTTCGCCGCTGACTTGCGCTCCTTGCGCAAATCAAAGTAGTAGCGCGCGGAAGTCGTCGCGTCCATCCGTTTCCACGCCCGCTCGCTGACCGCGCAGTAAGCCAGCCCTGGCGGCATCATCAAGGCCTTCTGCGAACCTCCGATGATCACATCCACTCCCCAGCCGTCCACATCGAGGTGGGTCGTCCCCAGCCCGGTAATGGCATCAACGATAAGCAACGTGTCATCCCGTTGGCGCACAATTTTCGCGATGCCGCGCACATCGTGCCGCGCGCCCGTCGAACTTTCAGTCGCCTGCACAAATACCGCGCGCACATCCGAAGTCAGCTTCGCGCGAATTTCATTCAGCGAAAAAGTCTCGCCATAAGGAGCGGATAGCACTTCCACGTTGCAGCCGAAGGCCTTGGCCAGCCCCGTCCAGCGCTCGCCGAATTTTCCGGCCGTGAGCACCAGAACTTTATCGCTCGGCGATGTCAGATTCGATACCGACGCCTCCATCACTCCGGTACCCGAACAAGCCAGCACCAGCACGTCGTTCTTCGTGCCAACAAATTCCTTCATGTCGACGAGCACGCGCTGGAACAAAGCGCGAAAGTCTGCGGTGCGGTGATGCGCCGTAAACGACGCCATGGCCGTTTGCGCCGCCGGCAACAGTGGCGTTGGCCCCGGAGTAAAAAGACGATTCTTGCGCAGCATAGGTGGAATCCCTTATCAGTAGGATAGTTTATTAGTCTACTGGAAGCGGGCCGCCTGTGCGGTGATTCCTGTCACAAACGAAAACAGATTCACTTGCCGTCTATAATTCTCCCATGAGCCTCATCGAACAGATTCAGCAAGACATCACCGCCGCCATGAAGGCGCGCGAGGAGCAGCGCCTCTCCACCCTGCGCATGGTCAAGGCCGCACTCAAGAATCGCGAGATCGAAAAAATGGCGCCGCTCGACGAGAAAGAATCGCAGGCCGTCCTCACCACGCTGATCAAGCAGCGCAAGGAATCGGTGGAGCAGTTCACCAAAGGCGGTCGCCAGGAGATGGCCGACAAAGAAGCGGCCGAGATCGTCCTGATCGAAAGCTACCTGCCCAAGGCCGCGAGCGAAGATGAAGTCGCCGCGGGAGTGAAAGCCACGATCGCCGAGATGGGTTCTCCCACCATGAAGGACATGGGCTCGGTGATGAAGAATGCGATGGCTCGCTTCAACGGCGCCGGCATGCGTGTAGACGGAAAGATGGTCAGCGAGATTGTGAAGCGGGAACTGGCAGGGAAGTAAGCCAAAACGGGACTCATCTGTTTACCGACCTTATCTTCGATGGTCCGCCAGGCCATGGAACGGGTCGATATGTGGTATATCAGTTTCAGTAGTGTTAGGGTTCAAACCAGAGCCCAAGGAGGTAACCGTGAAGTCCGTGGAGATCGATGAGCGGCTGGAGCTTCCTCTTTATGGACTGTCAGAAGCAGCGCTGTATCTGCGTGTTCCGATAAAGACCCTCGAGTATTGGGCATTCGGTCGTGGCAGAGTGGCGCCTCTGATTTCGGTTGCGCGAAAACATCCGCGGGCGTTTTCGTTCATGAATCTCTTGGAGTGCCATATGCTCGCCTCGATGCGCACTCTGTACGACCTGCATCTTCCGAAGATTCGACGGGCAGTAGCACATTTGAGCAAGACGTCCGGATTCGCGCACCCGTTAATCCAGCAGCCCCTATTCACCAATCGGGTTGACGTCCTCATAAAAGAGATCGACAAGTTCATCAATCTGTCTCGGGATGGGCAACTCGCTATTCCCGAGATCGTCGAGGCCCATTTGGAGCGCGTTGAGTATGACAAGACTCTGGGGGCGTTCAGGTTCTACCCCTTCGTGCGGCAGAGAAGCGCGGCGGAGCCCAAGTTTATTGTTATCGACCCGGCCCTCGGCTTCGGCAAGCCTGTGATCGCCGGTACCGGCATATCCACCGCCGTGATCGCATCCCGGTTTAACGCGCGAGAGTCAATGCCGGACCTAGCTAGGGAATATGGCCTCGAAGAAAAGCAGATCGAAGAGGCAATCCGCTGGGAAACCCGAGCAGTTGCAGCTTGACGATTTCATCCTCTACTTGGATGAGAATCTGGACAACTGCCAACCCATCATCGACGCCTTGATGGCCAATTCAATTCAGCATAGGCGTCACCGAGACCACTTTACTCGCGGCACCGCCGATGAGGTCTGGCTTCCTTTCGTTGCCGAGCGAGGATGGATTGTCCTAACAAAAGACAAAAGGAATCGCTATAACGAAATAGAACGCGACGCTGTCCGTCGCCATCGGGTGCGGGAGTTTTATTTCGGATCCGGTAATTTCAGCGGAGCGGAGATGGCCCAAGCGCTGCTGGCTGCGGTTTCCGAAATGAGGGACCTCGCTAGATCTTTTAATCCACCGTTCGTGGGGAGTATTGCGCGGTCGGGGCATGTGACGGTCGTATACGACGAGCATGGGTCAACCCATGAAAGACGCAAGTTAGGCAAGCGAGAGAGGTAGAAAAATCAAGTTGGAATCTGACTCCGCCTTACTGCCTTTTCTTTTCTTTTCAAGTCTCACTTGCTCCGCTGTAATTCCCGATAAGCCTCGCTCTTCGAAATCCCTCGCTCCTTGGCCACTTTTTTCAGCGCGGCCTTTTCATCGATCTTTTCCTCTGCCATGATCTGCTCGACCCGCTGGCGGACGCTCACACGCGACTCGGCCGCCGCGTGCGCTTCCGTTTCCTCGGCCTTCCCGATCAGTAGCGTGATCTCGCCCTTCACTCCGTCGCGCGACTTCAGCGTTTCCAGCACTTCGCCCGCGCGTCCGCGTAAAAACTCTTCATGCAGCTTGGTCACCTCGCGTGCGATCACTACATGCCGGGCATCTCCTAAAACCTCGACCACGTCCGAGACCGCCTCTACGATCCGGTGCGGCGCTTCATAAAAAACCTGCGTACGCGGCGAAGTCTTGATCGCCTCCAGCGCTGCCCTCCGCTCCCCGCTTTTCGCCGGAAGAAATCCGCTGAAGCGAAACGAATCCGTCGGCAGTCCACTGGCCACCAAAGCCGCCAGGAATGCCGACGCTCCCGGAATCGGAACCACCGGCAGATGATGCCGAATCGCCAGCGAAATCAGCCGGAAGCCTGGATCAGAAATTCCCGGCATGCCGGCATCCGTCACCAGTGCAACGCTCGTGCCTTCCTGCAAATCTTTCACCAGCTCCGCCGCGCGTGTCATCTCATTGTGTTCGTGGTAGCTGACGGTGCGGGTGGTGATGCCGTAATGGTTCAACAATTTCTGCGTCTGCCGCGTATCCTCGCAGGCAATCACGTCCACTTCCTTCAGCACGCGCAGCGCCCGCAGAGTAATGTCTTCCAGATTGCCGATCGGCGTCGCCACAAGATAAAGCGCTGGCCCCGGCCCGAGCGCCGACGGTTTCCTTGCCCGAACGATTTCCGGCTCAACCTCGTCTGGACCGTCGACTTTTCTCCGGCCATCCTGCATGGCCGGAGTCTACCACCGCGCCACCATAACTTCCGTGACCCGTGAACGGTTTATGCTATGCGTGCAACATCGACACGGAGACAATGCAGTGACCGCCAACGATTTTCGCCGCCTCGCTCTCGCCTTGCCGGAAGCCGTCGAAAGCGCCCACATGGACCATCCGGATTTTCGCGTCCGTGGAAAAGTTTTCGCCACCCTCGGCCATCCCGCGAAGGGCTGGGGCATGGTCAAGCTCCATCCCGAGCAGCAACACTATTTTTCCAAAGCCGAGCCGGAAGTTTTCGTGCCCGTGAAAGGTGCATGGGGACGCCGCGGCGCAACCAGCGTGAATCTCAAAGCCGCCCGCAAAATGTCGCTCGCCAAAGCACTCCGCGCCGCCTGGCGCAACACGGCCCCCAAGAGCGTTGCCGAGCAATTTCCGGACAATGAATGATCCGAAACGTCCGCTATTGAACAATCGCTTCTGGTTCAAGAGAGTTGACTTTTTCAACAGAGGCTGTGAAAAAGCCGGTGACAAGGGCCTTGGAACCGAGGACCAGCAAGCTCCAGAGCTGTTTGCACCGAAACTGATTCATGAATCCCGGAACCGTTCAATCGCGCACAGCTTGCGCCGGATTCTTCCAGAAGACGAACCATTACTCGTGGAGAACAACGTCGAGTAGCGAACTGTGGACTTCCAACCCGCCGTTATAGTCAATAAGACCCAGTTGCCGAAACCGGTTCATGAAGAAGTTAATTCGAGCCCGCGTCGTCCCGACCATCTCCGCTAAAGTTTCCTGGCTTATTTTCGGAATTACACTCTCGGTTTTTCCTTCCTTACCGAAGCGGGCCAGCAACAGAAGAGTCCGGGCCAACCGTTTCTCGGCTGAGTTAAAGAGTTGGTCTACCAAATCCTCCTGAGTTTGGTTGTAGCGGCGAACAAGATACGAGACCAAAAGATCGGAAAACGCATGCTCCCGGTGCAGCGCGTTCAGCATCGCTTCCTTTTCAATTCTTAGAGCAAAGCAATCTGTAATCGCGATAGCCGATGCAACTCGCCGAGCCTGGTCCGAGGCGATGCACTCCTCACCCATGAAATCCCCCTCTCCCAACATGGCGATGGTGGCCTCTTTGCCTCGCGTCGATAGGACGGTGAGCTTTGCTCTACCTCTTTGCAGATAGAAAACCGCATCACTCGGGTCGCCTTGTTTGAAGAAAGCTTTGTTCTTTGGATATTGCAGGATTGTTCTTCCCAATCCTGTTTGTGCGAGGAAAGTCTTTGGATCAAATGTCCGTGCTTTGCCAGGCATAAAACGCTCCGCACGGGGAACCCCGATTGGAAAATGATGGACCCGGCATGTATAAAAAGCAATAGTGCTCCAGGCTTATTACGAAATCCGAACAAACCCGTTCTTTCCGTGATACCACTGTTCAATTTTGAACAGACAGGGTTGGAGGCGTTCGCTACCCTTCCATTAACGAAAGACCTATGTTTTGTGGGGGGCAGAAAGAAGTACTGGGATGCCGAAAATCTTATTAGCCGAAGACGATGACGCTGTCCGCGGTATGTTGCAGGCAACACTGGAGCGCGACGGCTTCGATGTGGTAGCCGTGGCCAACGTGCGCGAAGCATTGAGCCGCATCGCTTCGGAAACTTTTGACGCCCTCCTCTCTGACTTGCACATGCCGCATGCCGGCGACGGGTTTACCGTCGTCAGCGCCATGCGACACACGCACCCGGAGGCAGTAACGCTGGTTCTCAGCGGGTATCCGGAGCTCGACGAAGCGCTGTGCGCCATCCGCTTGCAGGCGGATGAAATCCTGGTAAAGCCAATCGAAATGTCGGTACTCCGCGAACGCATCCACCGGAAGCTCGCGAATCCCGCACCCTACCGGCGAGTGGCCACACAGAGTGTGGCCTCCATATTGGAGAGTAATCTTGCTGCGACGATTCAGGACTGGATGACGCTCGTGCAACACGACGAAGAGCTGACTTGTATCCCATTGAGCTTCGAAGCCCGAACGGGTCATCTTCCCAATCTCATCGCTGATCTGATTTACCGTTTACGCCTCCTTCAAAACCAGAAAGCAACCATCTCCGTCCCGGCGCGTCAGCATGGAGATTTACGCCGCCAACAGGGCTACACCGCCGCGATGGTGGTCGAGGAATCGCGAATCCTGCAGGTTAGTATCTTTAACACCCTGCAGAAGAACCTGGAGCGGGTCGATTTCAGCAAGGTACTGCGCGACGTCATTACCATCGCGGACGAAGTGGATTCGCAATTGAAGCAGGCCGTGCTCAGCTATGTTGAACGGGACAGGGCCGCCATGTCGGCGGCTTAGAGCGCCGGAACTCCCCGCCTGAATTGACGCAATCGAACCCGCGCCCCTAAAATCAAATCGAAGGAAAGCTTTCCTCACAACCGTCTTAGAGCCCATGCCACTTTACGAATATCAGTGCGAGAAGTGCGGTCACCGCTTCGAAAAAATCCAGAAATTTTCCGACAAGATGGTCAAGAAATGCCCGGAGTGCGGCGGGCGGGTGGAACAGATGATTTCCGCTCCCGCCGTGCAATTCAAAGGATCCGGCTGGTACGTCACCGACTACGCCAACAAGTCCCACGCGCCCGCGTCCGATGGCGGAAGTTCCGACGGAAAGAAGGAAGAGAAGTCCAAGTCGGACGATTCGTCGAAGTCCGACTCTTCCAAGGAAAGTTCCGCCAAGGAAGCGTCCTCCAAGGATAGCTCTTCGAAAGAAGACTCCAGAAAGACGACTTCGAACCGGGTAAGTTCTTCGCGGAAACCTGACAAAAAAAGATAGCCAGGTCGGCGAATTTTCTTGCTCTGCCGCGCCGCTTCCTACTTCAGCTCCCGTTCGAAGTGATCTTCAATCATGTGGAACAGATGATCCCGCGCGTCGCTTCCCGCGATGCTGTGGGTTTTATTGGGATAGATCATCAGCTGGAATTGCTTGCCCGCGGTGATCAGCGCATTAATCATCTGCACGCTGTTTTGGAAGTGCACGTTGTCGTCCCCGGTGCCGTGGGCAATTAACAATGCCCCATGCAGATTCGCCGCAGCACTCGTCACATCGGATTCACGGTAGCCCGCCGCATCATCCTTCAGCTGGCCCATATACCGCTCCGTGTAGATAGTGTCGTAATTGATCTGGTCGGTCACCGGAGCCACGGCAACTCCGGCGCGAAAGCGCTCCGAATGCGTCATCGCGTACAGCGTCATCGATCCCCCATTCGACCATCCCCAGATCCCCATGCGCTCTTGATCGAGCTGCGGATAATGCGCGAAAAGCTGGTCCAGTGCGGTGAATTGGTCTTTCAATTCGATTGCGCCAAACTCGTGGCGAATCGCCGTCTGGAATTTGCGGTCGCGTCCCGGCGTACCGCGATTGTCCACCGAGAAAATTGCGAAGCCTTTGCGCGCCAACACTTCATCAAACGGAGTCGGCGGTTCTTTCAGCACCATCTGCCCCGCCGGCCCGCCATAAATATTAACGATCAGCGGAATCTTGCCGCTGCTGGGCGGCTCCGGAGGAAGCAGCAGACGCCCATAGAGCGTGGTACCATCCTCCGCTTTGAACTCTAAAAACTTCGGAGCCCGCAGTCCATACTCCGCCACTTCATCGCGGCCCTGCCACACCAGAGCACAAGCTCCGCCCACGGTGCACAGCGAGATTTGTGGCGCGGTCAGCGGGCCCATGAATGTGTGCGCGTAATATTTCGCATCCTCAGAAAAAGTCCCGGAATGCATGCCCTCCCCGCGCGTGATCTGCTGCAAACCGGTTCCATCCAGCTTGATCGAAAAAAGATGCCGTTGCCGCGGATCATCCTTGCCCGATGAAAAGAACACCGTCTCCGCTTTGTCGTCCACTCCTTCCACTCCCAGCACCTCAAAATCACCCTGCGTGATTTGGTGCTCCAGTTTCGCCGGGGCAGCAGGTGGGTTCTCTTTGTCAAAACTGTATAGATACAAATGCGTGTGCCCGTCGCGCCAACTCGACCACAGGAAACGATCGCCCGATTTCAGCACGCGGAAGTCATCGTTCACGTTGATCCACGCCTTAGGGCTGTTCTCGGTGAGAACTTTGGCCGACTTCCCTGATTTCGCATCGACGAAATACAAATCCATTTTGTCCTGATTGCGATTCAAAACCTCCGCCCACACCACTCCATCGCGCACCCAGCCAAAGCGCGGAATATAAGCCTCCGGATCATCCGTCAACGAAATCCAGCGCACCTTCCCCTTGTCCGCATCCACCACCCCGAGTTTCACCACAGGATTCGGGTCCCCGACCTTGGGATATTTTTCGTTGTCTACCGTGGGATGCGTCGGAATCAAGTTCGTGATTGGATAGGTGGGCACATTGGTTTCATCCATGTGCAGGAAGACGATCTCTTTGCTGTCCGGCGACCAAAAATAATTACTTCTCACCGCCAGCTCTTCCGCATACACCCAATCGATATCGCCGTTGAACAGATCGTCCTTCGTATCTCTCGTGAGCGGCTTCTCTTCCTTTCCAGTGACCGGCTGCACATAAAGGTTGTGCTTGCGCACGTAGGAAACGCGGCTTCCATCGGGAGAAAATTTGGGGTCGATGTTGGGATCGGGCGCCGAAGTAAACTGCACGGCCGTGCTGGTCGCCAGATCGTACATCCAGAGCTGTCCGTGCGAATCGAAAATCAGGTGCTTCGAGTCCGGAGCCCACAAGTAGGGCGCCACGTGATACCGAGTCAACCGCTCCCTCTCGCGCTCATCCTTCACCTTGTTGTAGTCGGGCGCGAGCGAGGCCAATTTGGCCGCGCTCGCCAGAATCTTTTTCTCGCCGGTTGCCACGTCCGCATACCAAAGCTCGGGGTGCTCCCCTTGATCGTCAAATCGCAGAAAAGACAGCTTGGTCCCATCCGGACTCCACTCCAAAGTCTCCGGTGCGCGCCTCGTCAGCCCTCCGGGAGCGAAAATCGCCTCAATGGTCAACGGCTTTAGTGGTGGCGAAGATTGCGCCCAAAGCGACGTCTCCAGGCACGGTGTCAGAGACAGGGCAGCGCCCATCAAAGCAAGAGGGAGAAAATTCTTCACAATTAAGACCCCGGGAACTGGAAGTGAGAGCATTGCAGAACGAAAGAGTTTACACCGAAATGCCCTCCCATGCGCCTCTGGCCACGCCTACCCATGCGGAAGCCGCGTTTCCGCGTGCTAGAATCAAGGCTGAGTCCTTTCGGGATGCTTCCAGAAATAGAAAACCTGTTGCACCTGCAAGATGCGGATAAGGAAATCCGCCGCCTGCAGGACGAAATCGCAGAACTGCCCAAGCGCGTCGCGGCCATCGAACACAAGCTCGCCGATACCAAACTTCAACTGGAAAAAGCGCAGGCCGCCGTCAAGGCCGATGACGCTGGTCGCCGCAAGTACGAAACCGCCATCACCGACCTCCGCGGCAAGATTTCCAAATACCGCGACCAGTCCCTCGCAGTAAAAACCAACGAGCAATATAAAGCCTTGTTGCAGGAAATCCAGTTTGCCGAGAAGGAAATCGCCGAGAACGAGGACAAAATTCTCGAGTTGATGGTGAATGCCGACACCCGCGACAAAGAAGTGAAAGCCGCGCAAGCCGACCTGAAAGCGGAAACCGCCGAGATCGAAAAAGAAAAAGAGGAAGCCCGCCAGCGCACCGCCGAGGATCAGAAACAGCTCGCGGAATGGCGCGGCAAACGCGACCAGATGCGGGCCGGCGTCAACGAAGACCTGCTACGCCACTACGAGCGCGTCTCCAAATTCCGCGGCAGCGGCATCTCCGAAGTTCGTGATCATAAATGCATGGCCTGCCAGGTCATGCTGCGGCCGCAGACCTATAACGACGTCCGCACCGGCCAGCAAACCGTGGTCTGCGATTCCTGCCAGCGCATTCTGTACTTCAACCCTGCCAACGAAATGCAGGCGCTCGAACCCGAACATAAACGTTCGCGCCGCCATCATCCCAAAATCGACGCGCCTCAGGCCTGGTACTACCGTCAGGAATACGCCGATGCCGGCGAAGTTTTTCTCTGCCTCAGCAACGCCGCGGGCCAAGCCAGCCGGCGCGTCTTCGATATGGGCACCGGACGCCTTCTCGGCGACATTCTCATTCGCGAGGGCGATTACCGCCATGCCTTCCCCGAGGACATCACCGGCGCCATCCGTCTCAACGGAAGCTGGCCCGATGCTGAGATCGAGGAGTGGGGCACCGAGATGCCCATGACCGCACTCGATTCCCTGCATACCGACCTGGAAGCCGCTCGCTACGAAATGGCTTCCCGGGCCTCTGCCAAGTCCGGCGTCCCGGCAACCGCTCCCACCGAACAAGCCGCCAGCTAGCAGGTTCTATGTAGGGACAGCCGCCCTCGGCTGTCCGTCGACGAAACTCGACTCCTACTGATCGCTCATGTAAGGAGCCGATGGATTCGGGGTTTTTTGGTGTAACGGGGATGTTACGCCAACTACCAGTGCCAGCCCGAAATGTGCAAGATTATCCAAACGACGACTAGCAGGATGACGAGAAGAGCGGTCACCTTGCCGGAGCTATTCGGGTTTCCGAGAATGGGTCCGACCATGGATGCAGTATACGAGGGTCATCAGGCCATCATGCTGAGCGTTTCGCGATTTATCACAATGGACTTAAGTTCGAAAGTAAACCATAGCCAGTCTGAGCGGCCCGAATCTGTGCCCTGTGGGGTCGAGGACGCCGCGCAGTCTTAATGCAAATCGGTGGCATCATTGCAGGCGCCGAAGCGACTGAGAAAACTCTCGTGGAAGGCGTACGCTCGTGCCTTTTGCTCCGGTGAAGCTGCCGGGGTGAGATTAAAACTCATGCCTGCAACCTTGTCAGCAGACGACATTGTTCGTCCCTCCCGAAACGGTACATCGTGCGTTGCGTTCGGAAGCGATTCCCACATGACAGTGACAAATTCACCTCCGTTCTTCCCATAGCAGGACGAGCGTATGACGCTACTTGCGATCGTGCCATGCGACAAAGTTAGACCGGAATAGAGTACGGCTGGGCGAACGAAGGAAGCCCCGATAGGCAATCCGTTGTCAAACCGGAATCCGACACTGCAGTCGTCCTCGTTGCAATTCGGCTCGATCTCCACGAAGCGCTCATATTTGTTGCGAATCTCGTCGAACTCGCGCCTCCCTGAGATCCCGATTTGAAGCCGTGACACGTCGGAAATGTACTGGCGAGCCGCCGCCATCCCGCGGTGCGCGCGGCAATACATGAGGAGAACTGGAATGGCTATGACAGCAAGGCCCAATATGTACAGACGGCGGGCCGGGCGCGACCAAAGCCTTCTCCAAAGCCAGGTGGTAGTAGGAAACGAATCGCGAAAACTCACGACGGTAGTGACCCCCGTGCCAGTGTAGAAGTTCCGATTCCCGAAAGATCGTGACTGACGTAACCAGGCGTTAGCGTTTATTGACCGTGTAGTCGGTGACGTGTGTGTGACACCATCCGCTGCCTACGCCAGGTATTACCATGGATTCATGCCCCCGACGCCAACACAGTCCGAGCTTCTCGTAGTCAAAGTCTCCCCACGCGGCGCATCTCGCCTGAAGGATGGCCACGTCTGGGTTTATCGCTCCGATATCGTCACGGCAGACGGCATCCCTCCCGGTTCACTCGTCACCGTCACCGATCATCGCGGTCAGATTCTCGGCAGCGCTCTCTATTCCACTTCGTCCCAAATCGCCATCCGCCTGATTTCCCGCGAGCCCGTCGCCGATTTTCCGTCCTTGCTCCGCCAGCGCATCTCCGAAGCCATCGCCTATCGCGAGCCGATTGTCCGCGACACCAATGCCTATCGCGTAATCTTCAGCGAAGCCGATTTCCTTCCCGGCCTCATCGTTGATCGCTATGACGACATTCTCTCGCTGCAAATTCTCACCCAGGCTATGGATGCGGAGATCGTCCGCTCCACTCTACTCTCCGAACTCACCGAGCGCCTTCACCCCGCTTCCATCGTCGAGCGCGTTGACCCGAGAGTCCGACAGCTAGAAGAATTGCCCGAGCGCTCCTCCGGTCTGCTGAGCGGTGACAAGAGTTCCACGATCTTCACCATGAACCAAATCCAGTTTCACTTCGACGCCCTCGAAGGCCAAAAAACCGGAGCATTCCTCGACCAGCGGGAAAACTATGCCGCCGCCGCCCAATACGCACACGGCGAGGCTCTCGACGTCTTTTGCTACCAGGGAGGCTTCGCTCTCCATCTCACCCCGCGCTGTTCTCACGTCACCGGCGTCGATAGCTCCCGCCCAGCGCTGGAAGTCGCCGATCAGAATGCCGCCCTCAACCAGGCCCAGTTCCGTGACAAGGAGATCGAGTGGATCGAAGCCAACGCCTTCGATTTGCTCAAAGACTATTCCGCCTCCGGCCAGCGCTATGACACCATCGTTCTCGATCCGCCCGCCTTCGCCAAGTCCAAGCGCGACCTCGATGCCGCCCTCCGCGGCTATAAGGAACTCAACCTCCGCGCCCTCAAAATGCTTCGCCCCGGCGGGATTCTCGTCACCTGCTCCTGTTCGTACCATGTCAACCAATCGGACTTCCTCGAAATGCTCGCGGACGCTGCCCTCGACGCCCACCGGATGCTTCGCCTGCTGGAGGTTCGAGGCCAGTCCCAAGACCATCCAGTTCTCCTTAATGTCCCGGAGACTGCCTACCTGAAGTGCGTGATAGCCCATGTAACGTAAAGAAAATACAAGCTATCCAAAACTTGACAACAATACACTCATATTTTATGCTTTCTCTATAGTGACTACGGCATCGAATGCAGTGACTGAAGCCCGTCACTGTGAGTAGATAGGCTTCTCACCAAATTCCAAGCCCACGACTTATGAAGGAGGATTTACCATGACCGTATTAACCCGTTGGGAACCTTTCCGTGAGTTTTCCACTCTTCAGGACCGTATGAACCGCCTGTTTCGCGAGTCCTACAGCGAAGGTGGCCGGGATGAGTCCCTCACCACATCCAGCTTTGCCCCAGCCGTTGACGTCTACGAAGACGAGCACAACGTGACTCTCAAGATCGAAGTGCCCGGAATCGAAGAGAAAGACATCGACGTTCGCCTGGAAAACAACACCCTCACCGTGCACGGCGAGCGCAAGATCGAGAAGGAAGAAAAAGAAGAGAATTATCGCCGCGTGGAACGCCAGTACGGCAGCTTCACCCGCACTTTCACTCTGCCCACCACCGTGGATTCCGAAAAAGTCTCGGCAACCTACGACAAGGGCGTATTGAAGATCTCTCTGCCCAAGAAGGCGGAAGCCAAGCCCAAGCAGATCAAGGTCAACATCGGCGGGGTCAAAGCAGAAAACGAGAAGACCCTGGAAGCCAAAGGGCCCAGCAAAGCCGCGTAATCGGTTCGAATAGGCACGAACGGGAAGGGCACGACTTCAGTCGTGCCGCCTTGGCGGGAAGTACGACGCGGCTTTAGCCGCTGAGGGCGCCAAGTTTATAGGGAGGCGGCGAAGCTGACCGCCTCCCGTTTGTTTTAACCCCAATTCATTTTGTCATCCTGAGCGAAGCGAAGGATCTATGCATTTTTTGCCGCCAGCACGTTGCGCAGGTGCTTCACTTCGCTGAGAATGACAGAAGCAAAGTAGAGGATTTTGATCATGGCAATCCGTTGGGAAAAATTCACTGTAAAAGCGCAAGAAGCCGTCCAGCGCGCGAACAATTTCGCCTCCGAGCACGGCAATCCCGAGCTGCTGCCCATTCATTTGCTCGCGGCCTTGCTGGAAGACAAAGAAGGCATCGTTCCGCCGGTGCTCGAAAAAATCGGCATCGGCCCGCAATCCGTTCTCAGCGATCTCTATCGCGACATCGAAAAGCTTCCTAAAGTTTCCGGAGAAGCCGCTCAGGCCACGCTCTCCAACGCCGCCAACAAGCTGCTCGAGCAGGCCTTCAAAGAAGCCTCCAATTTCAAAGACGAGTACGTCTCCACCGAGCACCTGCTGCTGGCCATCACGCATCTCAAGCAGGACGCGGCCCAGCAGATCCTCGCCCGCCACGGCGCGACCTACGACGCGATTCTGAAGGCTCTGACCGCGGTGCGCGGCTCGCAAAAAGTGACTGACCAGAATCCCGAAGCCAAGTATCAAGCCCTCGAGCGCTATGCCCGCGACCTCACCGAGCAGGCCCGCCGCGGCAAGCTCGATCCCGTCATCGGACGCGACGAGGAAATCCGCCGCGTGGTCCAGGTTCTCTCCCGCCGCACGAAAAATAATCCCGTGCTCATCGGCGAACCCGGCGTGGGCAAGACCGCGATCGTCGAAGGCCTCGCCCAGCGCATCATCTCCGGCGATGTTCCCGAGGTTCTCAAGAACAAGCGCGTGGTGGCGCTCGATCTCGGCGCCATGCTGGCCGGTGCAAAATATCGCGGAGAATTCGAAGACCGCCTGAAAGCCGTCCTGAAAGAAATCGAGGATTCCTCCGGCCAGGTCATTCTCTTCATTGACGAGCTGCACACTCTTGTCGGCGCTGGAGCTGCCGAAGGCGCCATTGACGCCTCGAACATGCTCAAGCCCGCGCTCGCTCGCGGAGAACTGCGGGCCATTGGAGCCACCACGCTCAACGAGTACCGCAAGTACATCGAAAAAGACGCCGCGCTCGAACGCCGTTTTCAGATTGTTTTTGTCGGCGAGCCCAATGTCGAAGACACCATCGCCATCCTTCGCGGCCTGAAAGAAAAGTACGAGGTTCATCACGGCGTCCGCATCAAGGATTCCGCCATCGTCGCCGCGGCTACGCTCTCGCATCGTTACATCTCCGACCGCTTCCTGCCCGACAAGGCTATCGACCTCGTCGACGAAGCCGCTGCCTCCATCCGCATCCAGATCGATTCGCTTCCCACCGACATCGATCAGCTCGAGCGTCGCGCCACACAACTGGAAATCGAAAAACAGGCGTTGAAGAAGGAAGACGACGCCAACTCCCGGGAGCGTCTGGCCGTCATCGAAAAAGAACTCGCCGGAATCCGCGAGAAATCCAACGCCCTCAAGGCTAACTGGAAAAAAGAAAAAGATCTGATCGCCCGCTCCCGCGAGCTGAAAGAGAAAATCGAAAAGCTCAAGATTGAAGAGCAGACCGAAGAGCGCAAGGGCAATCTGCAGCGCGTTGCGGAAATCCGCTATGGCCTCCTGCGCCAGGCCGAAGAAGAGTTGGCCCAGCTGACGGCTCGCATTGACGGAAAAACGTCAGACGGCAAAGCCACAGGCGCTCCTCGCATGCTCAAGGAAGAAGTGGACGAAGAAGACATCGCCCGCATCGTCTCCAAGTGGACCGGCATTCCCATCTCGAAGATGCTCGAGGGCGAGGTGAAGAAGCTGGTCACCATGGAAGATCGTCTGCGCCAGCGTGTCGTCGGCCAGGACGAGGCTCTGGAGCGCGTGGCCAACGCGATCCGCCGCTCGCGCGCCGGGCTCAGCGACCCCAAGCGGCCCATCGGCTCGTTCATTTTTCTCGGCCCCACCGGCGTCGGCAAAACCGAACTTGCTCGCGCTCTCGCCGAATTTCTGTTTGACGACGAGCGCGCCCTGCTCCGCATCGACATGTCCGAATACATGGAGAAGCATTCGGTCTCGCGCCTGATCGGCGCACCTCCCGGCTACGTCGGTTACGACGAAGGCGGCCAGCTCACCGAGCAAGTTCGCCGCCGGCCTTACGCCGTCGTGTTGTTCGACGAAATCGAGAAGGCGCATCCCGATGTCTTCAATATCATGCTGCAGATCATGGACGATGGTCGCCTCACCGACGGCAAGGGCCGTGTGGTTGATTTCAAGAACACGATCATCATCATGACCTCGAATCTCGGCTCCAGCTACCTGCAAGCGGAAAACCTTCGCACGCCGGAAGATTTTGAGAAGGCCAGCGAGCAGGTGATGAACGCGCTGCACGGCCACTTCCGCCCCGAGTTCCTCAACCGCGTTGACGACATCATCGTCTTCCGTCCGCTCGGCAAAGAGCAGTTGGTCAAGATCGTCGAGCTGCGCCTCGAAGATGTGCGCCGCTTGCTGGCGGACCGCAAGATTTCGATCGAACTCACGGATGCCGCGAAAGAATTGCTCTTCACGCAGGGCTACGATGCCAACTTCGGTGCGCGTCCGCTGAAGCGTGCGATTCAAAAGCTGGTGCAGGATCCTCTGGCGCTGAAGATTCTCGACGGGGAAATCCTCCACCGCGATCACATCGTGGTCGATGCCGACAAAAAAGCCGGCAAGATGAAGTTCGAAGTCAGCCAGCGCGTGGGAGAGAAAGAAAAAGTCAAAGCAAAGTAGCTAGCCGTGCGATAGATGAATCTTGTCATTCCGAACGGCGCTGCGCCGTGAGGAACCTGCTTTCGCCAGCAGCATCAATGCTGTCAGCGACGAGCAGATTCCTCCCTTTCGGTCGGAATGACAAACCTTGTTTCTAACGGTATTCCTGATCGGAGTCCAAGCAGCGCCTACCTCTTCGTGAAAGCCTCGGTCACCTCAGGCGACGCGACCAGGTACCACGCGATCACGACTCGCACCATGACCTGCGCGCCGTAAAAGAAGAAGCGCCAGGTCAGATCCCTCGCCGCGGCCGAAACTGCGGGCACGGATCCCGCAACTCCGACCACCATCAGGACCACCGCGCACCACCGTGCCCAGTTGCGGAGCCGGTAAAGTCCCCAGCTCACCAGCGCCCATCCCGCTCCGATAGATATAGCCGTTTGCGGTCCGTCCAGTTCTCTTCCGTAAGTGACCCCCGCCGCTCGTGCCATGGAAAGCGTGCCTGGCGCCACGAACTCCACGATGCCGATCGTGACCAGATATGCCGCGACCAGGAAAAACAATGCTGCGATCACCGTAACACTGGCCGGGCGCTCCATACGGATGAGAGTATCGCAGTTTCGGAGAGGGGACGCCGGAAGCCGCCTCGGTCTTCGGTCTATGGCACACTATTCGAATGCCCAGCCTCACTCTCGGCGATTTCGAACTCAGCATTTTCTCCGACGGCACTTACCCGCTCGATGGCGGCGCGTTTTTCGGCGTGATTCCCAAGATCATGTGGTCGCGCAAAGCCGCGGCGGATGAAAAGAACTATGTGACAGCGGGGCTCAACTCGCTCCTAATCCGCACCGGCAAGCAGAATGTCCTGGTCGAGACCGGCATGGGCAACAAACTCTCCGAACGCATGATCAAGTTCTACGGCCAGCCCGCACAGTTGCTCGCGAATCTCGCCGCTGTCGGAGTCGCGCCCGAAGACATCGACATCGTCATCAACACCCATCTGCATTTCGACCACTGCGGCTGGAACACGGTGCGTGACAAAGCTGGAAAGATAGTCCCCACATTTCCGCGGGCAAAATATTACGCCCCCGAAGGCGAGTGGCAATACGCCCGCAAGCCCAGCGAGCGCGACTCCATCAGCTACCTCCCCGACAACTACGACCCGCTCGTCGCCAGCGGCCAGATGACTCTGCTCAGCGGCGACGAAGAAATCGTTCCTGGCATCTCCGTGAAAACTTTCCCCGGCCATACCGCGCACATGCAGGCCGCCATCGTCGAAAGTGGAGGCCACACGGCCTGCTACACTTCCGACCTGATCCCCACCACCGCGCACATCGACATTACCTGGGGCATGGCCTTCGATCTCTATCCTTTGCAGACCATCGAAAGCAAGAAGCAGTACTACGCGAAGGCGCTTCCGGAGAAGTGGCTAACAGTTTTCACGCACGACCCGAAGACGCCATGGGCCTATGTGAAAAAGGATGAATCGGGAAAGATGGTAGCAAGGGGAGTGTAGTTTCGACGGCTGTGGGTTTGCGCAAATGATGAAAGTTGGGTTCCACAAGGTGAAAGTTCGGACCCCGAAAGATGAAATAGAAGTAAAGTTATCGGGGACAACTACATAGGCGACTCTTAGCCGCGTAGAGAAATCCAAAGATACCCGTCGACTCCCGTCGACTGACGGCGTATAAGCCGTCACTCCACACTCAACCCATTAGGACAGCCACGGCGTGGCGGAATGGCAGACGCAGCGGACCGGAGAGAACTTGAGTGCTCGCTTGGGAAACGGCGATCCAGAACTGCTCAAGGTTGGGGAAACCTCAATCGTGCAATCGTGCGGCAATCCCGAGGCAAGCTTGGCCGGAGATCAGCCGGGAAAGTGTAGAGATCTAGACGGGTAGGCGGGCAAGATACAGAACAGTATTCCGAGGGCAGTCGAAACCTCTCAGGAGTTTATCTACGACGATGATGATTTCGGGAGCGTCGCTTTGGTCTTCGGAGGGGTCACCATATTTAAAAGCGTTTATGACCTGGCGTTCGTACTCCTTCGGAGTGCCAAACCTGTCCATCGCTGATCGCCAGAAGCCGATGACTGGGTCTTCGTTTTCTTTATAAAGCTCCTCCTCGCCCTCGCGGTCATCCGGCGGGGAAATGAGTACCTGTGTCTTAACCATGGCGAACTCGTCGAAGCACTTCTTGTAAAGAACGGCGGTTTCTTTGCGTGGTGTAACCAACTGCCCCTTGAAGGGAGTCCCTTGCCAGTTGTCCCGGAAGTGTTCGCTAATGTCCCAGGCGATTGCCTTTACGACGGGAACAGCTCGAAACAGCATGTCCGTAAAAGAATGAGAGCTAGGAAGAACAGCTATGCATGCGCTTCCTCGACATGCTTCAACGTCGGCAGGCGGTCGATCGCCTTGCCCACCTTCTTCTGCGCAACACGTAACTCGTATAGGCTCTGCAGGTTGAGCCAAAACTCCGCCGTTGTCCCGAAGAAATGAGCGAGCCGAAGGGCGGTGTCACCTGTGATTGCGCGTCTGCCGTTCAAGATTTCCGTCACACGATTGGTTGGAACACCTAGCTTTCGCGCAAGTTCAGCAGCACTGATGCCTAGCTCTTTGAGTTCTTCTGCCAGATGCTCGCCAGGGTGAATTGCAGGAATTGCCACAATATTCTCCTAGTGGTAATCAACGATCTCCACATTTGCCGGACCAGCCGACCCTGTCGGCCACTCGAAGCAGATCCGCCATTGGTCGTTGATGCGAATGCTGTACTGTCCCTTTCGGTCACCCTTCAAGGCGTCAAGCCGGTTGCCGGGCAACGCACCGAGATCCCTAAGCTCGATAGCTGCTTCTAAGCGGTCCAGCTTAAGCCGGGCGGCGCGCCCAATTGCCGAGAACGCTTTGACCAACTTACCGGATGCGAAATCTCTGGTCCGCTTGTCCCGGTAGCTAACGATCACGGTTAAAAAAATAACAGATCGTTATGCGTTACGTCAAGCGTAATCATGAGCCAATTATTGGTCCGCTTGATGTTATAAGCAACACCGAGGCGCGGCTCGGCTCGACGAGCCACGACAAGCCCGTTGTAAAGATCGCCACGGAGTCCCAAGTTGAGAGACCAGTTCTTTATGGTGATCGAATCCTGAATATATATATAGGCGGTTCAACTAAGTTTCCCTGCTTTCAGCAGTGCTGAAGCTACTGCTGTCACGTCCAGCGCGACAAAGACGCTGGCCTGTTTATCGCCAAAGTTGATTTCGGTTGTTCCGCTTCCGTAATCGCTAATGTGGTTGATGCGATCGGGGTTGACGAAAGTTTCCCTGCCGTTGATATCCTCAAACCTAACCAGCTTCATTTGAGCGTCCTCAGTTGCACGTTTCATTCCCCTCTCCTATTCCTGTCGATATCAAGTCCTGCGGCCTTGAAACTGCCGCCGTTCTTAACATTCAGGTTTCCACGAATTCAGAACATAAATTCCCAGCCCGACGAATACTAGCGGCAAAGCCCAATGGCCCCACCGATCCACTGAACGCAGAATGAGCAAGTGGTTTCCGAGCCATCAGCCAACGAAACACCACAAGGCAACCAGCGTGGCGTAAGCGATCAGGATCAGCCATAGGTTCGCTCGGGCGATGACGAAAAACGGCACGTAGACGCTGATGTTGTCGGCCCCGTTCGACAAAGTCACGAGCGCGATGGACGCGACGCTCTCCGTGCTGGCGAGCGGCTGCTCCGCACCGGCTCGGCGCGCCTGCAACAGGCGCTTGATGCCTGTCGCGAGCGGCAGCACTCCGAGTAAATGAATCCACCGATGCGGCATTGCCAGAGCGCCCCAGACGCCGATTAGACTGATGCCAACAATGGCCGCAAAACCAGCGTACTGACCTGCCACGATGCGCCGCATTGGAATTCGACGGGCAAAGAAGAAAGTCAGGAGAAACGCATCATCAATATTCGTGAATGCGAAAGTTGTTATGCTCGCCGACAGCACCGCCAGATATTGATTCACAAAGGACTCTATCTTCCCGTGCCGTGAGCCAGGGGAGCAGAATGAGGTTCTTCAAAAACGGTTCGCCGATCGCCGTCCGCATGCTCAACGGTCGCGAGCGTTCCTAACCGACTCCAGGAACCTGCGCGCGAGCTCGGCAATTCGATGCGGTTGCCGCCGCCGGATCGCCTCTCTCGGGATCAACTCTCCGCCAACCCCCAGCGCGACCGCCCCGGCGGCGATGAAGCTGAATGCGGTGCGCTGATTTACCCCGCCAGCCGCAATCATCGGAACGTAGGGAAACATCGCCTTCAGATCCTTGATATAGCTATCGCCCCCAATGTGCCCGCAGGGCACGATTTTGACGAAATCCGGACCCAGTTTCCACGCCGTGATGACACCGGTCGGGGTGAGTGTCCCGGGGATCACGACGACGTTTTCCTGCACACCGAAGCTCACCGTCTCGGGATCAAGCCCGTCGCTGGAAAGGAACTTGACCCCCGCATCCAGACAACGGCGTGCGGTCTCGACATCGTGGACGCTGCCTGCGCCGACAATCACCTCGGGGGCGTGTTGCACCACTTGCGTAACTACTTTGATCGCCTCGGGCACGGTCAGTGTGACTTCGAGGATCGGTATTCCGCCGCGGGCGATCGCCTCGGCAGCAAACAGCGCATCCTCCGTCGTCGACACGCGAATGGAGGGAATGATCCCGAGTTCTTCAATCCGGCTGCGTACGTCTTGCTTGTTCAACGATCCGGCTCCTTGGGCGACCAGTGCAACGGTCCCCGCTGGTCTCAATCAAAGCGAGCCCACAAAACCCACGTCCAATCAGGGCAACGCCCTCGTACCCACGGCCTGCCGCAACTGCTCCAGAGCGAGCAAGTATGAAGCCAGGGCTTGCCGGTAGGCAAGCTGCGTAGCCCGGTAGCTGCGTTCGGCATCCAGGAAATTGAGCAGGCTGGTGCCGCCGTGCCGGTAAGAGTATTCGCTGATATCGCGCGACCGCGTGGCAACGTCGAGGTACGTGGAAATATAGAGCGACACCACTTTGTCGTTGCTTCGCAGGCCCCGGTAGGCATCGTACACGTCGGTGAGGGCCTGGCCATTTGTCGCTTTCTCCAGTTCCTGCGCCTGCGTGATGACGATGCGCGCCCGGGCGATTTCACCCTGGTTGCGATTGAAGATCGGCAAGGGAATGCTCCCATAAAACGTAGCGGCGTTGATTCCGTTGGCGTGGGAGTAGTTGGCTTGAACGGTCACATCTTGTTTGCCAATCGCCTTTTGCAATACCAACTGGCTGTTCGCAGCGGTCACGCCTTCCTGCGCTGCGCGCAGGTCCGGGCGATTCTGCAGGGCTTTTAGCTGCAAGTCCTCGAGATTGCCCTTCACGGGCTGGTATTCGAAGGGCCCGGCAACGTCGTAATTCTGAGGCACGGATTCGTATCCCAGCAACTGCCGCAGGTCCGACAGCGCCTGCACCCTAGCCAACTGCGCCTGTTCGAGGTCGCTTTGGAATTGCAACAACTGCAGCTTAATCATCAGGTAGTCGTTCTCGCTGATGCCGCCAGCCTTGTATTGATGCTCGCTGATGTCGACGGTCTGCTGAAAGCTCTTTAGGTCCTTCTCGGCCAGTTCGAGCGTCGATTCCGCGAGTTGCACGTTGTAAAACAACGTGGCAACCTGAAACGTAAGGCCGCGCCCGTTATCCGCCACCAGCGAGCGCGTCTGGGCCGTGATATCCTTCTGCGCCTGTAGGCGGTCATGGCGCTTTCCGCCACGTTCGATCAGGTAGCTGAGACCGATATCGCCTTCGGTGTTGTTGTGCAGATAATCGTTTGTCGACTGTCCTCCATATAGCCCGGGATTTTGCTTGGCCGGTGAGCCGATTGGCAGATATTCCCAGTCCGCAAAGAGCGTGGGGTTGGGGCGCAGGTTTTGCGTGATCTCTTCGGCCTGGCTTTGCTGGATGGTGGTCACCATCGCCAGCATGTTGTGGTTGTGCTGGAGCGCCATCTGAATGGCTTCATCGAGCGTGACGCTTTTCGGTCCTGCGCTTTGGCCGAACGCCGCGCCGGCCAGCACACACGCCAGCATTGCGGTCAGGACTGCGTCTGCGCCGATCTTCCGGAACAATGCAAGATTATTCAAGGGCCACCTCCGGTTCCGGAAGTTGATCGCCATCTCTTGCGATCCAGACATAAAAAGTGGGTAACAGGACAATACTCAGGAGCAGATCGGAAATCAGGCCGCCAACGATCACGATCGCGAAAGGCCTTTGCGAATCCGATCCGATGTCATGCGACAGCGCCGCGGGCAGCAGTCCCAGAGTTGCCACCAGCATCGTCATCATGATCGGGCGAAGCCTCAGGACGGCTCCTTCGACAGCAGCATCCTGGATCGAGTAACCTCGGGCGCGGAGCTGGTTGATGTATTCGAGCATGATGACGCCAGTTTGTACCGACACGCCGAACAGCGCCAGCATGCCTACGCCCGAGGACACGCTGAGATAAGTTCCGGTGACCAGAAGAGCGAGGAAGCCGCCCACACGAGCCAGCGCGACGTTCAACAAAATGAGAAGTGACCATTTGTACGAACGAAACATGGTATAGAGAATGATGAAGATGACGAGGATGGTCAGCGGGACGATCAGAGCCAGCCGCGCTTCCGCCCGTTTTTCGCTCTCGTATTCGCCGGACCAGCCAAGGCTGTAGCCCGGCGGCAGCTTCACCTTTTGGCCGATCTGTTTGATCGCGTCTTCGACGGTGGTGCCGAGGTCGCGGCCTCTCACGTTGAACGTAACTGCTACGTACCGGGTGTTGCCCTCGCGGAAGATGTCGTAGGCGCCGTCCTTGACTTCAACGCTCGTTAACTGGGCCAGGGACACGCGTTCGCCCGTGGAAGAGAGCAGGCGAACTCTCTCGATGGCTTGTTGCGTATTGCGGTAGGGAGCCTGGTAACGCACCACCACGTCGTAGCGCTGCTCTCCGATCAGCACCTGACTCACCGCGTTGCCTCCCACGGCCGTCTGGACAGCGTCTTGAATATCTGCCACGTTGATTCCAAAACGAGCTGCCTGGCGACGGTCGATCGTCAAGTCGAGATTCGGCTGGCCAAAATCGCGCAAGAGCTTGACATCATGCATGCCTGAGATGTCGGACATGACGGCGGTGACTTCTTCGCCCTTCTGCTCGAGAGTCTTCAGGTCATCCCCGAAAATCTTGAGCGCCAGAGAACCCTTGGTGCCCGTCATCGTTTCTCCAACGTTGTCTTCAATGGGCTGGGAGAAGTTCCAGATTGCCCCTGGGTATTTTTCCAGCGCGCGGTTCATGGCTGCGATCAGTTCCTCTTTGTTTTTATGAAATACAGGGCGCCATTGGTCGTGCGGTTTCAAGTCGACAAAGTATTCAGTGTTGCCGAACCCGCCGGTGTCCGTTCCGTCATCGGGGCGGCCTACCTCCGATACCACCGTCTTGACCTCTGGGAAGGAAGCGAATACGTAGCGGCAGTTGGTGGTGAACTTTTCGCCTTCCGAGAGACTTGTGCTATTGGCCAGAGTGCCCCGCGCCCAGATCGCGCCTTCATCGAGGTGAGGCAAGAACTCAGCACCGATGACGCCGCCAAACCCCAGGTAAAGCGTTCCCACCAGGGCCGCGATGCCGACTCCAGCCACAAACCAGCGATGCTGAACCGCCCAACGCAGCCGCCCGCGGTAGCGTTCCGTCAGATAGTCCATCACCGGGTTGCGCCGTTCGTGGACGCCCTTGCGAAAGAATGTGCCTGCCAGCACGGGCGCGATGAGAACTGAAAATGTCATCGCGCCCAGAAGCGCGAGCGCGACGGTCCAGGCCATGGGTCGGAAGAGCCGACCCTCCACGCGTTGCAGCGTGAAGATCGGCATATAGGCGGTGATGATGATGGCGATCGCGTAAAAGACTGGGCGCTGCACCTCATGCGCCGCCTCCCGAATCGCTTCCGCGGGTGTTTTCTTATTCGCCGATCCCGAACCGTTGTTCAGGCGGCTCATGTGCCGAACAATGTTTTCAACCATCACCACCGCGCCGTCCACCACCATTCCGAAATCCAACGCTCCCAGCGACAGAAGGTTGGCCGGAATATGGCTCAAATCCAGCCAGATCGAGGCAAAGAGCAGCGAGAATGGAATCGTCAGCGCGACGATGAGAGCGGCACGAACGTTCAGTAGGAAGAGGAACAAGATCACGCTGACCAGAATCATGCCTTCGGCCAGGTTGTGCATCACCGTATGCAAGGTGAAGTGAAGCAGATCGCTGCGATCCAGCATGGGAACGACTCTTACGCCAGGAGGCAAGAGGCCGTTGTTGAGTTCGTCCACTTTCTTGTGAATGGCATCAAGCGTGGGCTGCTCTTCGGCGCCTTTGCGCATGAGCACGGCACCCTGGATGACGTCAGGCTCGTCGACAATGCGCCCGTCCTCCATGTGATTGGCTCTCGCCATATGGCCCAACCGGATTTTAGGGCCCTGGATTACCTCTGCGATGTCCTTTACCCGCAGGGCCGTCCCGGTTTGAGTTTTGAGGACGGTTTCCTCGATGTCGTGCACGCTGGAGAAGAGCCCGAGCGCGCGGACATTCATCTGCTGCATCCCCACCTCAACGAAACTGCCGCCGGCATTGATATTGTTATTGGCGAGCTGCTGCTCCACCTGGCCGATGCTCAATCCGTAGGAGACGAGCTTGCTGGGGTCGACGCGCACCTGGTACTCGCGCACCGTGCCTCCGAAATCGGAAACGTCCACGACATTCGGAACGGATTTGAACTGCTTGAGCAGAACCCAGTCTTCGATCGACCTTAGTTCCATCAGGTCATAGCGCGGATTCGTGCTTCTCAGCGTGTACCAGTAGATCTGCCCGGTGGTGCTCCAGTCCGTGCCGATTTGCGGCTGCAGGTTTTGTCCCGGAGGCAGATTGACCTGCGTTAGCCTCTCCAGCACCTTCTGGCGATTCCAGTCGTTGACCGAGCTGTCGTCGAAGATCATGATCACGAACGACAGGCCGAAAATCGACTCGGAACGCAGAAAAGTCATGTGCGGCATTCCCGACATTTGAATCTCGATCGGGATCGTGACCTGCTGTTCCACCTCCTCCGCGGAGCGCCCCGGCCATTGCGTGATCACCGTCACGTAGTTGTCGGCGATATCGGGATAGGCTTCGACCGGCAGCTCGTGGAACGAAATCGCTCCCCAGCCGGCCAGCAGGACGGCAATGGCCAACACGACAAATCTGTTGTTCAGCGCGAAGTCTACGAGAGCCCGAATCATTTCCTGTCCTGTCTTGTTTGCCGATCCGCCGGCTCAACCGCTCCTGACGATCACTGATCTGGAATGTCCGCCATGAGGCGTAGTCGCGAGGCCGGATGTGTTCTCGCTATCCGCTATTGAGCGAGCACATGGTCCAAAACCAGCGCGTTCGTAACCACCTGTTGCCCTGGTTTCAGTCCCGATTTGATTTCCTGCAAATTAGTGTTCTCGTTCAGTACGTCTCCGCTAACAACTTCCACGCGGCGAAACTTCTTGTCGGGCGCGGGAACGAAAACAAAGTCGCGATCATGCATACGCAGCACGGCGGATGCCGGGACAATGGTGTGCATCTCCGTGGTTTGACCGCGGAAGGTCGCTCTCGCGAACATGCCCAGCCGCATCATTCCGGGATTCTGCACTTCGATGCGCACCTTGGCGGTGCGAATACTGGGATCGAGGATGGCTCCAATGTTGCTGACCTTCCCCTTGAACGGCCGGTCGGGATACGCGTTCAGGGTGATATCCGCGGTATCCCCGAGTCGGACGGTGGCCAGGTCATTCTCGTAGACATCACAGACAATCCAGACCGACGAGATATCGGAAATCGTAAACGGGCTGGGCGATGAGTAGGCCTGCACGGTCGCCGCGTTGGTCACTTCCTGATCGGTGATCACGCCGGTGGTGGGTGCAACGATCTCCACGATGCCCATGGGCTTATCGGGATCATTGCCCAGGAGACGGAGATGCTCAGTTGCGGTATCGAGAGTAGTCTGCGCGTCGTCCTCGGCGTCTTGCGCGACCTCAAGATCCTGCTGCGCTATGGCGCCGTGAGCATAAAGGTCCACGGCTCGATTCAACTGCTTGCGCGCGAGAAACTCATCAGCGACGGCCTTGCGATAGGCATCGAACCCGCCCGCCACATCGTCGCTACGAATGGTCAGCAACAACTGGCCTTTTTGCACGGTATCGCCGAGTCGCGCGTGAATCGCCACGACACGCCCAGAGGCGAGCGAGACCACCGGGACATTGCGAGCCACGTCAGACGTGACTGTCCCCGTGACCACCAACTCGGAGGTCGAGGGACGCTGAACCGCGGCCGCGAGCGGGAATTGCTCCGGATGATCCACCCTGAACAGGCCAGGGTCAGTTCCAGGCACGATGTTTGCGGACGGCGGCGCCTCCGCTGCTGCATCGACACGTTGGTTACAGCCGCTCAGTATCACCGGTGAGAGCATGGAGACGAGGAGAACACCGATCTTTAAATTTCTGCTTTTCATGTGGGCTCCTTATTCACCACAACCAACCAGCGATACCCCTCGGGAATTCGCCGGACCATTCCTTTGGCTCTTGTGGCGGCCTGAGCGCAACAACGCGCCCTTTGTGGATCGACCTCAGCTTCTGCTTGGCCGTCTAAGGGACCTGTTGGAAAGGGTTCCCAAAGGACTGAAGGCCGCGCCGTCGTCGTGCAATCCAGGGGGAGGGTCTGCGGAGCAGCGTCAGGACTGAAATCACATCCGGAACGCTGCCCCTTTTTTGCGTAGCGCGCATCGTTGTCTCCGCACCAGGAGGCTGAAGCCTCTCCTGGACTAGAACTTGACCATGATCGCGGACCGGATGCTCGGTTCATCGTGCCGCAGGTCAGGACACCACCCCGTTGCTCCCGCCACGCAGGTGTAGTTCGGAGTAGCCGACAAGAAAGGCCCAGGCGCCCAAGTGGTGCTTCCGATCACAGAACCAGCGCCCGGATTCGGAATCGTGCTCGGGAAAAGATTGTCGCCGGGCGTGATGCCGCCGCGACCTGTCCAGTAAGGAACGTTCGCATGGCGGTACCCAAATTCAGTGACGAAGGTGATGTATTGTCTGGGCATCCAGTTGAACGTGATGGAGGTATCCCACGCTTTGTAGGGATCGCCTGGGTTCTGCGTGAAGTAGGGCGAACCGCTGATGGCATCGGCCCCATTGATGGGTGGAAGGAGGGTCAGATAGCGCCCGGGATTGGCCATCGCGCCGCCGCCGACCGTGATCGCGTACTGATCTTTTTTGAACCACCAGCGGTTGTAAAGCATCCAGCCGGCAAAGGTCTGCTTGTGGCTGGTCGCAGTGTTGTGGTGGCAATTCACGTTATTGAAGTTCGTCGCTCCCTGTGCGGTGACGAACGTTCCGTTGCCGCCGTATTCGCATCCCAGGTCGCCGGTGAGAGAGAATGCCATCTTGTCCATCGTCTTCTCTGGATGGTCGTAGTATTTGATCTCGACGCTGTCATCGGTATGAATACGCGAGCGTCCGAACTGGCCGTTAGCGGACCCGAGCGTATCTTCGCCCATGCCGTAGTTGTTGAAGACGAGGGAAATCCACCCCTTTGGACGGTATAAGATTTGTCCGCCAAGTCCGGGCTTGCTGCCCAGCCTGCCGTACGATTGCCACCCGTTGATGATCCAGGGCTCGATCTTCAGCTTGTCCGTAGGAAACCACTGAATGCGGATGCCGTTGAAGAACCAAGGCGTGTTCGACGACACATAAGACGGCTGGTAAGCCCAGTTGTCGAAGTTGTAGTAGCTGAAGAGGCCGATGTACGAAACAAAAATTCCGGCGTCCAGATTGAGACCATGATTCACGTTCCAGTGGTACCCTCCATAGGCCTCCGAGACGTACTTGTAGGCACCGCGAAGATCCCACTGGCCACGGCCGGCGCTCGCATCATTGCGCGGCGTAGTCACGCCGAACATTCCATTCATGGTCAACACGCGTCCGCGGACATCCTGCCAGTGGAAGTCACCGCCAAAGCTGATCTGCTCGACCTGAATTTCGTTCGAACGGAAAATTTCCGTCGAGCCGCCCAAGGTATCGTCGCGTGGGTGGTTGAAGTCCGCGACGTAGTCCGTATCGAACCGGATTTCCGGAGTGAAGAACTTGGAATCCCACACTGCATCTTTGTTGCGGGCGGTGCCGTTCAACCAGGTCCAGTCAGCATAAGCAAAGGGTGCGGTTGGCGCCGGCTTTTCCGGTAACCCCGTTCGTGCCTCTTGCGCAGGTGGCGCGACCGACGCCCTCGACGGTGTGGCCTCTGTTGCTTTGGTCTCTGGCGCGAGGGCAGGCGTCGATCCTGATCCTTTGGGAGATGGCGATGCCGGTACAATCGCGCTACCGGCTTTCAGCGCTGCTTTGAGTTCCTCGATCTCCGCCTGCATGGCGGCAAGTTGTTTCGCGACCGCTGGTGATATTTCCGGATCTGGCGTGGCTGGTAACGCGCCGGGTGCGGAATTGACAGCCGCACCTCCATCGCGGACCACCTCACCCGTCAGGAGTTCGTGCACGGCCGCCACCTTCGTCTGAGTATCTGGTTGCGCTTGAATCTGCGCGTAACTGCGCGCAGCGTGACCAACAGCGAGACTCAAAACAAGTATGGGAAGGCAGGGCGATACTGCCACCGTCTTACGCGATAGGGTTCTCATGATTTTCACGTTAGAGTCCTTTCCGGTCTGAAATCCGGTCTGGTCTAAAATCCGTTCCTTTCAGTGAATGACAGTCGTCTAGTCTGGCTAGGGGCCAAAGGCGCTTGCCCGCCGCTTTTCTTGGGGCCAGCCCTCCATCACATTCGAAAACTCGTAAAGAGCGGGTAAAGAGTTCATAAAGAACACATAAAGCCGCTTCAAGATGGAGCGACCGAGGACCGCGCTAAGCAGTTGATCTTGGGAAAGGAAATGGCAGTCCCATCAATAATTTTTCTACCGACGATCACGACATGGTGGAGAACCGCAAGGAATGTGAGCAAGAAACTCAACTCCGCTTGCACACGATAGAAAACCGTGCATAAAGAATCCGTAAAGAACACCATGAATGATTTGTTTGGGTTGCATAAGTTTCTTGATTCGCGCAGTCGGATTCTACACACGAGAGTCTTGCTCCTGCGTGGCAGGCAAACACAGAATCTACCCCGAGGCGTCGAATTCCGGCGGAGGCCGGTGTGGACGACTTCCTCGCCCAGGCGGGCCGCTAAGGTCTAACTCCCTGAATCGTCAGGCTCTTGGATTTCACTTTTCTGGCACACGCACAGGCAACGCGCCTCAATCTCCGCGTGCGCTGCGAGATGCCCTACAGGTAACCTTCCCTCGCTGGGTTGAAATAGCTAGACTCCCAAAATATGGGAGCGTCCTTCACCAACTGCCACGTCAGGACATCAGACAAAGCCCGGTGTTCGAAAGCCGTCGCTGAATTAGCCAGCGCACGCGCTCTCGTGACCGAAACGAAAAAGGGTTGGATCACGGTCTACGATGAGGCTTCGGAAAGGCAAGACATAGCCGAATTGGAACGCATAGCTAAAGGCCTCTCTCGGAAACTTGCTACTGACGTTCTTGCATTTCTGCTTCACGATAGCGATGTGTTTGTGTACCAGGCATACCGCGAAGGGAAACTCGCTGATCGATTCAATTCTTGTCCCGACTATTTCGGCGGGGCGACTCCGGCTGAGCGAAAGAAGTGGACAGGAAACTTTCGGAAGCTCTTACCTCTGGCGCCCGCTGGAGTGTCAGTGGAACGAATCGAGCGAACACTAGGAAAGAAGGCCCCTTTTCAAGAGGAGACGGTGGCTGCGTTTGCGCGTTTGATGGGAATCGATGCGGCCCGAGCCTGCACGGGCTTCTGCTACGTTGAGAGGACTCCACACAAACATCAGGTCGTCCATGGGCGCGGTCATTCTCCACAAGCGTCGGAACTTATCGATAGAGTTGAGAAAGGTGACGTGGCGAAGGTTCGTGAGTTGCTGTCCATAGGAGTTTCACCCAATCTCAAAAGCCATTTAGGGGAGTCGTTGCTGGCAACGGCGATAAGATTTCACAAAAAGGAAATCGCATTTGCATTGATTGATGCGGGGGCCGATCTCTTCACGCCGCCAGAAACCAATGCGGTTTGGGCGGCATCCGCCCATGGAGAACGCGAAATCCTCGGCAGGCTATTGGAGTCGCCGTCGTCGAAAGAGTTGCAAGCATGCCTGCCCACCTCCCTGACAACCTCAGTGCAAATGGGACACGCCGACATCGTGGCAGACCTACTCAAGGCCGGCGCCAACCCCAATGGCTCCGGCAAGTCTGGATTAACCCCGCTTATGATGGCTTGTTTCCGTGGACTCGAAGTCGTGTGGGAGACCGTGTTCGGCAGGGAGATTCCATCCGGCCCCGGGCAGAAAAAAACGGATTGGGCGGCAATCGTCAAAATCCTTCTGGAATCAGGGGCCGAGGTCAACACTCAGGCGAGTAACGGCGTTACGGCTCTTATGCTCGCGCGCACTACTGGACAAAAAGAAATCGTTGAGATCCTCGAAAAGGCGGGCGCCGACCTAACTCTGAAGCCTACGGGTACGGATTTCGAGCATTTGGTTAAAAAGTTCCGAACCAAGACGCTGCCGGCCCCGGGTCCGAGTCAAGACGCCCACAGTGTTAACGCGGCCCCTGCAGGCCTCCCGTCGAAACTGCACTTGGATCCAAAGGTCCGGGATGCATTGTTGCAGATACTGAACAAGTGCAAACCCAAGAACAGCGAGAATTAAACCATTGGAGTGATGCGCCTCCAAGACGGCGTACTTCGACACATTCCGTGGGCTTCAATATGTTTCGGGGATGGCCCTTTTTATTCTGTCAGCGACAGGAGACGTTGCTCGGCCAGCCGTCTTTCAAAGAACTCCTCCACCTTCCCCAGAATCTCCACCGCACTCTTCGACTCGTAGATCGCCTTCCGCAACCCCGCTCCGCCTGGCACACCATGCGTGAACCATGACGCAAACTGCTTCATCTTGCCCACCGCGTCCGGCAGCTCCTCTTCAATCAGCATCTGAAAGTATGTGCGGATCATCTGGTAGCGGTCGGCCTCGGTCGGCTCGTCATACCCCATCCCCGCGCAATACTGTTGAATCTGCCGGAAGATCCACGGATTCGACGGCGCACTCCGTCCAATCATCACCGCATCGCAGCCGGTCTGCGTGACCATCGAGCAAGCGTCTTCCGGCGTGCGGATATCGCCATTCCCGATCACGGGAATCTTCACCGCATCCTTCACCGCCGCGATCCACTCCCAGCGGGCGTTGCCGCTGTAGCCCATTTCACGAGTGCGCGCGTGCAGCGCCACCGCCGCCAGTCCGCAAGATTCTGCCATGCGAGCCAGTTCCACGCACACGATCTCATCATCATTCCATCCCGCGCGAAACTTCACCGTAAAAGGAATCTTCACAGCCGCGCGCACGGCTTCGAAGATGCGGCCAATCGCCGGCAGATCGCGCAGCAGCCCAGAGCCTCCATTGCACTTCACAACTTTTTTCGCGGGACATCCCAGGTTCAAATCGACCAGATCGAAGCCGAGCCCTTCGACCAGACGCGCCGCTTCGGCCATCACCTGCGGATCGCTGCCGAAAAGCTGCGCCGAGATGGGGTGCTCGTCTTCGTAGAAATGAAGATAGCGTTTGGCCTTCTGATCCTTCTTCCGGAGCACGCCGTCGGCCGAGGTGAACTCGGTCATGATCAGCCCGCAGCCGCCCAGATTTCGGATGAAGCGCCGGAAAACCGTATCGGTGACCCCAGCCATGGGCGCGAGAACCGTAGCGGGAGTGATGGTAACGGTGCCGATGGAAAGAGTCGTGGGAACTGGCCTCAGCCGCACTTCCCGGGCGAGGACGCCCGTCTCAGTCGGCCCCGGATTGGCCCACATTTTTCTCACAGCCTTATTCTACTTTGCTCCGCAAAACAAAGCCCCCGCCACATGGGCGAGGGCTGAATTTTCTGCTAATCCGTGCAAATCCGTGGCAACTGTTAGTTCTTCGAAGCCTCGGGCTTGCCGGGAGCGGCGTTCTTCGCATACTTCCGGCGGAAGCGCTCCACGCGGCCGGCGGTGTCCATCAACTTCTGCTTGCCGGTGAAAAACGGATGGCAGGCCGAGCAAATTTCAACGCTGATATCGCCCTTATGCGTAGACCGGGTGACAAAGGCATTTCCACACGCGCAATGCACGCGAACTTCGTTATAAGCGGGATGAATGGCTGCTTTCATGGCGTTTCAGACCTCGATTCGAATCATTAGATTCTACCGGAATCGCCCCGGATTCAGCAAACCGGACCGGCCCGCCGGCCCTCCTCAAAATCGGAATAAATACGACACTTTCACAAAAAACTGCCGGCTGTCGTTGATGTATCCCTTCGCCGTGTACAGCCCCGCCGCACCCTCAGGTCCCGGCGTAAACTCGTGGTCCAGATTCTGCAGGTCACTGTTGTATCCAACATAAATCGCCGTGCCCGGATGCACGAGATAGGTGAGCAGGAAATCCGCATTGAACTCTTTCTCCGTTGGCAGATAGGTATACGGATAAACCGCGTTGCCCGGCGTGTTGGCCAGCAATCCGTTGTATTGCAGAATCACGCGCAGCGAGAGCTGCGGCGTAAATTGCCAGTTCCATTTACTGCGCACAATGTGGTCGTTGAAAATGCCTTGCCCAATGTGGGCGCCGGGCATCTGCGAGAGTGCCAGAGCGTAGGTGCTGCCCGTGGTCCGCAGGCGCTCGAAGAGATACGTATTCTCAATCTTCAAGGGCTTCATGGGCCGCAACGTCAGCGTCCCCGTCGCCGTATCCTGGCGCGCCAGAAATGGCTGGTTCAAAGGCGCCGGGGCGGTCGGCGACGCCACGAAGGTCGCCCCATCTCCCCAGTGATAACTCGCGCCCACCGTAACCTTCGGCAAAATGCTGGTCTGCACCGAGGCGCCGCTGTTGTGTTCGTGGTAATCCTGGTTCGCAATCGGAGGCTGGCACGAGAATCCCAGAAAACAGAAATCCTGCGGCCGCAGCCGCTCCCTCAATTCCTCGTAGGGAAACAGATAGATAAAAGTTTGACCGCGCCCCTGGATCGCGAGATATGGCTGGTAATCCGTGTCGAGGCGGTTGCCTTCGTGGTCGAAGACGTAGCGCTGGTTCAGCGAAGGCCCCCAGTCGACGATCCAGCCTTTCTTCGGGCGGAAGCGGTACCCAACCACTTGATAGAGTTCGCGAATATCTACGCGGTTCACGAAGCCCGGCACGGTTACAAATCCCGGGCTGATGTCGTCGTAAATTCCCTCGTAGGAAAAATGCAGACCATCGCGCTTCAGGTCGAGTTTGTCCGCCGGACCGGCATAGTGGGTGTTATCGCCGGCATTGCCCGAACTGAAGGGATACAGGTTATATTCGCAAGTCGTCTCTAGATTGCCCGTGTTCAGGCCCTGCAAATTGCTCGAGCTCGCCACGGCCTGCCCATCCAGGGACCAGTTGGCGTTGAACTTGAGCCGCGTGTCGATTCCCCCCACGCGGTTGTACTCCCCGGTTGTCGGACACTCCCAGTCGGTGTAAACGGCGCCCACGCTCGATTCCTTCGAGATGTCGCGGCTCACCCGCGCAATCGTGAAGTACGAACGAATCCCAGAGAGACTGTTCGAACAAATTGGCGACGTAGCCGGGCAGTAGTCTGGCACCGCAAGTCCCGGTGCGCGATCATCAGTGGCCATCAGGCCCACGGAATACGGTCCTTCCTTTCCCGTCAGGCGTATCCCCGCCGAAGGGTCTTGAATATTCCGCGTGAAAAATAAATCGAGCGGCGTGCGGAAGTAATCCTCGTTCTCCAAAAAGAATGGACGCTTCTCGGGAAAGTACACCTCGAAGCGCTGGTTCACCGTAATCTGCGGATCCTCCGACTCCACCTGGCTGAAGTCCGGATTGGCGGTCATATCCAAAACAAAGTGGTCATGGATGACGAACTTGGCGTCCATGCCCGCCTGCCCCTGGGCAACCGCATTTTGAAAATACGGATTGTAGGGATCGCGCTGGTCGAGCGCCCGGAAGCCGCGCATGATGCCGTAGGGAATCAGGTCGATGCTGCGCCCCGGCGAGATTCCTTCCAGCCCATACAGCGTCGCGGCCTGTCCCAGCCTGCCCGCCACTTTGTAGGAAACTTGCGGCCAAAACGAATCTTCGTTCTTGCGAACGATTCCACGGTACAGAATGATTCCCCACTGCTGCTCCTTCGTCGAAGGAAATCGCAGGCTCTTGAATGGAATGGCCATCCAGACCACGAAGCCACGGCTGGTCACCTTGCCTTTGGAATCCCAGACTGTGTCGAACGACGTGTCGAAATTTCCCGCGATCTCTTCGCGCGTGGCCTCGCTCCAGATCGCATCCCACTGCACGCCCAGTGGAGTGGTCTGGAAGGCGTAAGCCCTCCGGCGATCGTGAAACGTGTCGAGCATGATTTCCACGTTGTCATCATCGTAAATATCTTCGCGCCGCGACATCCGCGCCCGCACTTTTTTCGGATCGTCGAAGCACACGAATACCACGTACAAATTTTTCTGGTCATAGCCCAGATAAGCGGCGGTCTCTTCCGAAACTTTCTCGCCATCATGCGGATTGCGTTGCACGAAGCCGGTGACCTTCGCCATCCGCAGAGCCGTCTCGCCCTGCGGTTTCATGCCGAGAAAATCTTCCAGCACCGGTGCTCGAGACAATCTCGGAATGGTCAGCGCCGGAGGCGCGATCGCGGCCTTCGGCGCAGGCCGGACTTCCGGATTCTTGATGCTCGGTTCCGGCTCCTGGGCCGATGGCGGAGGATTTTCTGGGGAAGGCGCAGGCTTCTCTCCCGGCGGAGCCGGATTGGCCTCTGGAGGCACAGGAGGATTCTGCGGCGTGGTTTGTGGATTTTGTCCGGCCGTATTCTGCGGCCCCGCAATCGCTCCACGGACCGATGCAGCCGCCTGCGGTAGTGGCGAGCACCATCCACATTCCACCAAGGCCAGCAGCATCAGCGCCGCCGCTGGCAGGAATCGTACACACCATTCGCCTGGAAAATCTGGAAATCGCCCCGACCGCAAAGTATCCTCGCCTCTCCCGACCGCCGCGCAAAGAGGAATCAAGCAAGATACACTATGAGCGCGTCTCACAGAACAGGAAACGATTGTTGTAAGGTTTTGCGAACACCCGGGATTGCTGCTGCGGTGATCTCCAACCTGCGATTTTTCGAATGGTCCGCTAAGAAGGCGGCTAGAAAAGCGAACTCTGCCTGCGGCTTGGCGTGATCTTGAAATGCTCGTATGCCAACTGCGTGGCCACTCGCCCGCGCGGCGTGCGGTTCAGAAATCCAATCTGCATCAGGAACGGTTCGTAAACTTCTTCAATCGCGTCCGGTTCTTCGGCGAGCACGGCGGCCAGCGTATTCAAGCCCACCGGACCGCCCTGGTATTTCTCAATAATCGTAAGCAGCAGCTTGCGGTCGACTTCGTCAAATCCGTATTTATCCACTTCCAGCATCTGCAACGCGGCCTGCGCCGTGGGTAAGTCTATTTTCCCCGCGCCGCGCACCTGCGCGTAGTCTCGCACCCGGCGCAGCAATCGATTCGCGATTCGCGGTGTCCCGCGCGATCGGCTGGCAATCTCGATTGCTCCCGCGTCATCCACTTGCACTCCCAGGATTTCCGCCGACCGCTCTACGATCACCCGCAAATCTTCCGGAGTATAAAACTCCAACCGCAGCACGATCCCAAAGCGTGACCGCAGCGGCGCCGAAATCAATCCCGCCCGCGTCGTCGCCCCCACAAACGTAAATGGCTTCACCTCCAGCGTGTGCGTCCGCGCCGAAGGCCCTTGCCCAATAATGATGTCCAGCTTGTAGTCTTCCAGCGCTGAGTAGAGCAGTTCTTCCAGCACCGGCTGCAGCCGGTGAATCTCATCAATGAACAGGACTTGCCGGTCCTGCATGTTGGTGATGATCGCCGTGAGATCGCCCTTGATCTGCAGTAGCGGCGCCGCCGTCGGCTGAAAGTGCACACCGAGCTCGTTGGCAATGATGTTGGCCAGCGTCGTCTTCCCCAGCCCTGGCGGCCCATACAGCAGCACATGATCCATGGCCTCGCCGCGCGATCGCGCCGCCTCGATCGCAACCGCCAGATTTTCTTTGACCTTGGCCTGCCCGATGAACTCGCCCAGCCGTTGCGGCCGCAGCTTCAACTCAAAGGAAGAATCGTCCTCCACCGGCGCAGCCGAGACCAGCCGCTCGGGGTTGTAATTCAGATTGTTCTTGGCGGTGGCCACTGGCCGGATGTTACCACGAACTGTATAGGAGAACTTCTCCTCTACTTCGGATACCAATCCAGCACCCGCACCTCAATCCCTGTCCCTTCCAATCCTTTCTGAAACACAGCAAGATCCGATCCGCGATAGTGGTAGGGAATGACAATCTTCGGATGAAAAGCTTTTACCGCGTCGGCGGCCTCTTCCGGCGGCATGGTGTAAGGCAGGTTCATGCACACAAACGCCACATCGATGTTCTTCAGCGCGCGCATCTCCGGAATGCCCTCGGTATCGCCGGAGAAATAAAACCGCTTGCCGCCATAAGTGAGGACGTAACCATTTCCCCGTCCCTTGTCGTGAAAAAACTTTCCTGGCTCCGGCCCGCGCTTCAGGTTGTATGCCGCAATCGCCTCAATCGTCCATCCCTGCCAGGTTTTCGTTTCTCCGTTGGCAATCGGCTTAGCGCTGGTGACAGTGGCAACCACCGCCGGCGCCGCCAGAATCTCCGTGTCACCCTTGCTGATTTGCTTGATCGAGTCGGGATCCATGTGGTCCTGGTGAATATCAGTGATCAGAATGAGGTCCGCTTTCGGAAGTCCCGACAATTTCGCAGGCTTGGCCGGATCGAGATAAATCGTCTTCCCTCCCGCCTCGATCAACGTGCTCGCATGATAGATCGGCGTAATCTTCACCGGCCCGGCGGATGTAGAAAACACCTGCGTCTCAGCGGCATTCCCCGCCAGCGTCAAAGCAAAAAGAGAGCAGACCGCAATAAAGATTGCCTTCATCAAGAACCTCCCATTATTTTCCCGCACTGTCATCCTGAGCGAAGTCGAAGGATCCCTATAGGAGCTACCTCGGTACTCTTCTACTCTTCCTCTTCCTTCACCTCGCCCCGCGCCGCCTTCGCCTTCTCAATAATCTTCTCCTGCAGCTGTCCCGGCACCGTGTCGTAGTGATGCATCTCCATATTGAACGAACCGCGCCCTTGCGTCATTGATGTGAGATCGACGCCGTAAGTCAGCATCTCCGCCATCGGCACTTCAGCTTTCACCACAGTGTTGCCGGCCTTGTTATCCATGCCCTGTATGCGTCCGCGCCGGCTGTTCAAGTCGCCCATGATCGATCCCGCAAACTCGTCCGGCACCGTAATCTCAACCGTCATCACCGGCTCGAGCAGCGTGGGTTTGGCCTGCTCCATCGCCTTGCGGAAGGCGATGCGCCCCGCCATCTGGAACGACATATCGTTCGAGTCGACATCGTGATACGACCCGTCATATAAAATCACGCGAAAATCCACAACCGGATAGCCCGCCAGATATCCGCGCGCCGCCGCGTCCTTGATTCCTTTTTCGATGGCGGGAATATAGTTCTTGGGAATCGCGCCACCGAAAATATCGTTCACGAACTCAAATTGTCCGCCGCGTGGCATTGGCTCCATCTTGATTTTGCAATCCCCGTACTGCCCGTGCCCGCCCGTCTGCTTCTTGTGCCGCCCCTGGACATCCGCTTTTCCCCGAATCGTCTCGCGGTAAGGCACCTTGGGGGCTTTCAAAATCACTTCCGTGTGATAACGCTTCTTCAGTTTCGATACGATCACTTCAATATGCTGCTGCCCCGTGCCGGCGATCAGAAATTCCTGCGTCTGTGGATCGCGGAAGAATCGCAGCATCGCATCCTCTTCTATCAGCTTGTGGATCCCCGGCCCCAGCTTGTCTTCATCGGCGCGGCTCTTGGGTTCGATGGCAAACGTAATCGCCGGCTCTGGCAGCTTCACTCGCGGATATAGAATCGGCGCGGCTTTATCTCCCAGCGTGTCTCCGGTCAGCGTGTCTTTCAATTTCGCCACCGCGCCAATGTCTCCCGCATGCAACTCCGTCACCGGCACTGCCGTCTTCCCCTGCATGATGGAAATATGCGACAGCTTCTCCGCCGACCCGCGAGAGAAATTCTGCACCGTCGCTTCATTCTTCAGCACGCCAGAGAAAACTTTGAAATAAGAAATTCTTCCCGCAAACGCATCCGAAATCGTTTTGAACACATACAGCGATACCGGCTCTGTATCGGTTTCATGCCGCTTCGGCGCGTCTCCGTTGCCTGATGCCGCCGGCTCGCCCTGCACCCACTCATGCTCGGAAGGCGCCGGAGTGTAGTCCACAATGAAATCCATCACCCGGTCCGCGCCAATGTTCCCCAGTCCCGACGCGAATACCACAGGGAAAAGTTTGTCCTCGCGAATTGCATTGTGCAGCGCGGGAATCAAATCTTCCTCCGGCAACGTCCCCGCCTCAAAGAATTTCTCCATCAATTTGTCGTCGCCCTCGGCCACCAGTTCCACCAGCTGCTCGTGCGACTCCTGCACCTGCGCCCTCATGTTGGCCGGAATCTCCGTCTCTTTTCCCTTTCCGTTTCCACCCAGTTCGTAGGTGTAGGCCTTCATCCGCACCAGGTCGACCACGCCCGTCAAATTCTTTTCGCTTCCAATCGGCAGCTCGATCGGAATCACATTCCGTCCAAACGCGCTGATCAGCGACTCCAGCACCCGCTCCGCATTCGCGCGGTCGCGGTCCATACGGTTCACCACAATCAGCCGCGGCGTCTTATATTCCTCGCAATCGTTCCACACCCGCTGCGTCACCACTTCCACGCCCGCCACTCCGTCCACCACCACAATCGCCGCATCCACCACGGGCAGCACCATCCGCGCTTCGTGGACGAACATATTGAACCCCGGCGTATCGATCACGTTGATCTTCGTCTTGCCCCACTCCACATACGCCGCCGACGCCGCAATCGACATCTTGCGCGCGATCTCCTCTTCGTCGTAATCGGTGATCGACGACCCGTCGTCCACCCGCCCCAGCCGCGGCGTTGCCCCCGCGGTATAAAGCATGGCCGAGAGCAGCGAGGTTTTCCCCGCATGCCCGTGCCCCACAATCGCAACATTACGAATGTTTTCTCCGGTATAAACTTTCACGAGTAGGCTCCTTCGCAGGCGTGCAGACAGAGAAGGCCCAGAAGAGATCAGCGCAGTAGACAGGCCAGCCCAACATCACCCGCCAAAACTTAGGATGCTACCACGCGGGAAGCGGAAGCCTCAACCTGTGGGCGCCGGTGCAAAGAACTGCCCGCCGTTGTATGATCCCTTCGCCATGTTAGGCAACCGCACCAACGAGCAGTGGATTGCCCAATACGCCTCCAGCCATCAGCACCCCGTGAACCGGGCCTGTCACACACTCGGCATTCCAATTATCCTGCTCTCAGTCCTAATTTTTCTCGGCAGTATCTTTATGCATGGTTTGTGGCCGTATGCACTCGCGCTCTTTGTCCTGGGATGGATTTTTCAATTCGTCGGTCATGCCTTCGAAGGCAAGCCACCCGAGTTTTTCAGCGACTGGCGATTCCTCTTCGTCGGCGTCCGCTGGTGGTGGGCCAAGATTCACGGCAAAGCCTGATCTAACGGGAGAACGTACACCCACCAACCTAAACCGACTCCGCATCATCGAAGGAACCCGCTATGTTCCCTCAACTCGCCCGCTTCACCGATCTCGGCCTGCTGCTCCTGCGGCTGATGGTCGGCCTAGTCTTCGTCACCAGCGGCTACAGCCATCTCAAAGATCCCACCGCACGCGCCAAGAGCATCGAGATGAGCAAAGCCTTCACGATCTTTCTCGGCATCGCCGAAGTTGCCGGAGGTCTGGGTGTGGCCTTCGGAGCGTTGACCCAACTGGCCGCCTTCGGTCTCATCCTCATCATGTTCGGCGCGATCCAGAAAAAGATTTTCGCCTGGCACACCGGCTTTTGGGGCGAGAAAGGCTCAGGCTGGCACTACGACCTCATGTTCGTCGTGATGAACCTGGTCATCGCTTTCACCGACGGCGGCGCTTACGTTCTGATGCGATAGGCGTGTTATTTTGTGCTCGCAACCACGTAAACGTACCGAAGGACGCTTCGACCCGTATTGGTCACGTTGTGCTCGGTCTCCGGTGGGCAGTAGATCGCATGGTTGGCTTTAACCTCCAATTTGGAGCCGTCCTTGAAATTCATTTCACCCTGGCCTTCGAGCACAACCAGCAACTCCTCATGTTGCCCTGTGCTGTGTTTCCCCACGGACTGATTGGGCGCCAGGACTTCGAGCCCAGACTTCATCGTGACGGTCTCAGGAGGTCCAGTAAGCACCGGCAGATAATCTTTTCCGTGGCTGTCGAGCTCGATCACTTTCGCGCGCGGTTTCTCCTGGGATTTCGCTGGAATTAAGAACGTCGAGCAAAATAAAAGCGTAGCGATCACGCCGAAGAAGATCACGCGCCTGGCGCTGCTTTCGGAGTTCATCTTAGTTCTCCAATCCGCACGGCTCTGAGCTTACTCGTGTTCTTGTCGAGTAGGCACGCAAAAGTAAGCCCATGAGCCCACCGCATGCGTTCGCCAGCCGCCAGCCCGTTCGCTTGCGCCTCTCCGCGATTTTGTTCTATGCTAGCGGCACTTGGGGTTCGGATTCACACAGAAAGCCATGCAGCGCCTGACCGCCAGATTTCTGTTGCTGTTCGCGCTCATGGGAAGCCTTGCGCCCATCGCGTTTGCAGCTACCGCTCCCCCGCTGCATGCCTGCTGCCTCCGCAAGGGCGTTCACCACTGCCACGAGTCCCTGGCTTCGGAGTCTAGTCAACCCGTAATCCAGGACGCCAGTTGCTGCCGCGGGGATTGCGCCCGCGCCGTCACCACCGCGCAGTGGGCCCACCCCCAGCCAAAACTTACAGCCTTTTTCCTGCAAGCCAACAATGTCCCTCTAGCCGCATCGCGGCAGCACTCCCCAACCGCTGCCTCCGTCGAATTCCAGTCCACTCGCGCCCCGCCCGCCTGCTGAAAGCTGTCTCCAGCTTCACTTAATCCTTTTGCGCAACGCATGCGTAGGTTCTTAGCTGGAACGTCTCGCCGCGCGCCGCAAAGTCGAAAGTAGCCACGTGCCTGCGGCACAGCCTTCCCTGGAGGCTGCGCCGCGAACAGTTCCACGGAGACATTTCTTATGAGGCAAGTTTTCAACTGGACCGCCGTCATTTTCTTCTTGAGCGCCAACGCATTGGCCACGATTTTCGGCTCCGTTCGCGGCATCGTTCACGATCCGCAGCACCGCCCCGTGCAAGGCGCCATGATCATGCTGAAGGCTCAAAACTCGGACTGGATGCAGTCCCAAAACTCCAACGATCGAGGAGAATTCGAATTCAGCTCCGTGCCCATCGGGAATTACACGGTCACCGTCTCCGCGCCGGGCTTCCGGCAAACGCAACAAAGCGCGATTGTCCAATCTGACACCAGCCCGGTGCTGCATTTCCCGTTAGCGGTCGCGGGCGGGAAAGAAACGGTTGCTGTCTCCGGAACTCCCGTGGAAGCCACCACCGATAGTGTCACTCCGACGACGATGGTGAACCGTGAAGACATCCAGGAAACTCCCGGCGCCGATCGCACTAACGCCCTGCAGATGATCATCGATTACGTGCCGGCTGCCTACGTTACGCACGATATGCTGCATATGCGCGGAGGCCATCAGGTCGAGTGGCTGATCGACGGCGTTCCCATCCCGAATACGAACATCGCCACCAATCTGGGCCCGCAGATTGATCCCAAGGACATCGATTACCTCGAGGTTCAGCGCGGCAGCTACGGTGCCGACTACGGCGACCGCACCTACGGAATCTTCAACGTCGCGCCCCGCACCGGTTTTGAGCGCGACCGGGAGTGCGACCTCATGATCAGCGGCGGAAATTTTTATCAAAGCAACGATCAGATCAGTTGCGGAGGACATACCCAGCGATTTGCCTACTATGCCAGTTTGAACGGCAACCGCAGCAATTACGGACTTCAAACCCCGGTCGCACAGGTTGTTCACAATGCGGCTAACGGCTACGGCGGATTCGCCTCGTTCATCTTCAATCCCGATGCGAAAAATCAATTTCGGCTGGTCGGATCCTTGCGGCAGGATTACTACCAGATTCCCATCGACCCCAATCCCAACTCGATTGGAAATTCAGTTTATCCCAGCTACGGCCTGCGGGACGCCGAGCGCGAGCCCGACGGCTACGTTACCGTCTCGTGGGTGCACACATTCAATCCAAACATGCTGCTCACCGTTTCTCCCTTTTATCACTACAACGGCGCCGATTACAAAAGCAGCCCCAATGATTTTCCCGTCGGCTCCACGGTAAATCAAGACGCCAATTATGGCGGCGCGCAAGTGGCCTTCAACGCCACCCTCTGGAAAAACGACTTGCAAGCCGGCATCTATGGATTCGGCCAGCACCAGCACAACTATTTCGATAACGTATTCAACGACGGCGAACAGAATTTTCCAGCGTCCTCCATCGGCGTCAATGGAGGGGTGACTGCGCTATTCATCAATGACAAATTCAAAGTGGCTCCGTGGTTGACGTTGATCGCCGGGCTTCGCCAAACGGAATTCGATTCTTCCCTCTCGGAGAGCGCGACCGACCCCCGCTTTGGCGTCGCGGTCAGAGTTCCGCACCTGAATTGGGTCTTCCGCGGCTTCTACGGCTACTTCTACCAGGCCCCGCCGCTCGTGACGGCCACTGGCGCGCTGCTCGATCTGGCCAACAGCCAGAATTCTACTTTCTCTCCTCTAAAGGGCGAGCGCGATATCGAATGGCAATACGGCGTCACCATCCCCTTTCGTGGCTGGAACCTCAGCGCCGATAATTACGAAACCCGCGCCGAGAACTGGCTCGACCACAATAACATCGGAGACTCTAATCTCTTCTGGCCGATCACCTGGCAATACGCGCTGATTCAAGGCTGGGAACTCACGCTGCGCTCGCCCAATCTCTGGCATCACAGCCAATTTCACCTCGCCTACGCCAATCAAATTGCGCAGGCCACTTCGCCCATCACCGGCGGTTTGATCTGTCCCACGCCCGTAACTTCAGCCTGCGGACTCGACATTCCCCCCGGACTTTCCCCCGTCGATCACGACCAGCGAAACACATTGAACGTGGGTCTCAATACAAATCTGCCTTGGCACGCTTACGCGTCGACCAATGTTTACTACGGCTCGGGATTCACCAACGGGCTGCCCGGCCTGCAGTACCCCGGGAACTATTTGCCCGGACATACCACCGTCGATCTTGCTCTCGGGAAAACTTTCGCGGAGAAATACACCTTCTCCGTGGATGCGTTGAACGTGGCCAACCGGCGCGTCCAACTGGATAACAGTCTCACCTTCGGCGGATTTCACTGGAACGATCCCCGTCAAATTTATGCCGAGTTTCGCTACCGGTTTCACTACTGAGTTGACCATGCGAAAACTGCGGAAGAAATAAAGATGCGCAAAAGACTACCCGGGTAGGACCACTAAATTGTCATGCTGAGCGAGCCGGATGTCCGAAGGACAATCCGGCGACGTCGAAGCATCCCTATAATCATGTAGCGCTCTGTGTTCCCATGCTCTTTTGTAGTGAAATGAACTGATATTCGGAGTAAGGAATAAATTGATCATGTCGCGACCTCGCAAGATATTTCCGTTGCACCTAGCCCTTTTTTCACTCTTCGCTCTACTAGCATTCTCCCCTGCCTGCAACCGCGGAAAATCGCAGCCTCAATCCACCGCAGCTTCATCCTCTGCCAAGCGCTACGCCCTCAAAGGCAAAGTGATGTCGGTGGATAAAAATGCCGGCATGGCCAACATCGACAACGAACCCATCGCCGGTTTTATGGACCCAATGGTCATGCCCTACTCCTTCAAGCCGCCCGCGCAGATCAATCAGCTCCAGGCCGGCGATTCCATCTCCGCAGATGTCGTCGTCGACTCCGGCCAGTACTGGCTGGAGAACGTCAAGGTCACCGGACATTCTTTACCTCCCGCCGACAAGCCCACCTCGACCCTACACATCCCCGCTCCCGGCGACGACGTCCCGGACTTCAAGCTGGTCAATCAAAGCGGCAAGCAAATCTCTCTACATCAATATCGCGGACAGACTCTGCTCCTCACTCTCATCTACACGCGCTGTCCCTTCCCCGATTTTTGCCCGCGCGTCAGCCACGAATTTTCCGCGATCGATCAGCAAGTCCGTGCTGATCCCGCGCGCTACGGCAAAACTCACCTGCTCAGCATCAGCTTCGATCCCGCTCACGATACGCCCAAGGTTCTGCGTGCTTATGGTTTCTCCTGCGCCGGAAGCAAGGATCCCGCGCTCTTCACCCACTGGGAATTCTCTGCAATCCCGCAAGCCGAGCTCCCCGCCTTCGCCGATTATTTCGCCCTCACCTACAAAGAAGAAGGCGGCCTGATCACTCACTCCCTCAGCACCGCCGTCATCTCTCCCGACGGAAAAATTTTCAAGTGGTATCACGGCGCCGATTGGCAAGCCTCCGACCTGCTGCAAGATATCGCCGCCGCCGCGCACCCCGCCGCCTGATTCGTGCGAGAGCGGATCGTGTGAGAATGTGTCAGAGAGCGTGTCTTCGAAAATGGTTGGGAAGGGCACGGCTTTAGCCGTGCCGCCAAGAGTCCAAAACTATCGGGGCTTTAGCCCCTGGGGTGACGTGGGAAGCCCCTCAAGGAATATTCTGTAAACGAGGAGAAACACATGCGGTACATCCTGATTCTTCTGGCGGTCCTCGGGATCGTCGTCTCCGCGCTCGCCCTGCGCGAACACTACCGCACCGATACTTCCCCCTGCAGCATCAACGAGCGCTGGGACTGCGGCATCGTCAATCACAGCCCCTACGCGATGCTGGCCGGAATTCCCGTCGCTATCCTCGGCATCGCCGGATATCTCCTCATGGGCGGCCTGGCCTGGCGCCGCTCCTGGCGCCTGCTGCTGGTAGCCGCCCTCGTGGGATTAGCCTTCTCTCTCTACCTCGCCCACATCGAGGCCCGCGTTCTCGGCGTGTGGTGCATCTACTGCGTCATCTCCCTCGGCGACATCTCGCTCATGACGTTGCTCGCGTTAGGAACCACGGTCGTTTCGCTAGTGCGCAAGCCGGCAGTCGCCTCGCCTTCCTGACTCCGCCCTCGCGTTGACGAACCCCCACGATTCGCCTAAGATGGCTCGGATTTCGGTTCGTCCGTGACTGGGGTTCGTCTTCCGCTCGCCATAATTAAACAAATATGATCGGCCAGACTGTCTCTCACTACCGCATCATTGAGCTTCTTGGTGGCGGAGGGATGGGTGTTGTCTACAAGGCCGAAGACACGCAACTCGGCCGCTTTGTCGCTCTCAAATTTCTTCCCGACGATTCTTCCCAGGATCCCCAGGCTCTCGAACGCTTTCGGCGTGAAGCCCGCGCCGCCTCTTCGCTGAACCACGCCAACATCTGCACCATCCACGAAATCGGCCAGCATGAGGGACATCTCTTCATCGTGATGGAGTGTCTCAGCGGCCAGACGTTGAAGCATCTGATCAACGGCAAGCCGATGGAGTTCGATCGCCTGCTTACTCTCGCGATCGAAGTCGCCGACGCGCTCGATGCCGCGCACAGCAAGGGAATCGTCCACCGCGATATCAAGCCTGCCAACATCTTCGTCACCGACCGCGGCCACGCCAAGATTCTCGATTTCGGCCTGGCGAAAATCGCGCGCGCCGCCCGCCCCACCAGCGGCGATTCGCAAACCATGGCCGACGCCACCAGTCTCGACCTCACCAGTCCCGGCACTGCCGTCGGAACCGTCGCCTACATGTCGCCCGAACAGTTGCGCGGCAAAGAACTCGACGGCCGCACCGACCTCTTCTCCTTCGGCGTCGTCCTCTACGAAATGGCCACCGGCATTCTCCCTTTCCGCGGAGAAACTTCCGCCGTCGTCACCGAGGCCATTCTCAATCGCCATCCCACCGCCGCTCATCAACTGGTTCCCCAGCTTCCTCCCAAGCTCGAGGAAATCATCAACAAGGCTCTGGAAAAAGATCGCGACATGCGCTGCCAGACCGCGGCCGAACTCCGTGCCGATCTCAAGCGCCTCAAGCGTTCCATCGATTCCTCTCGCACCTCGGTCGTCTCCGAGTCCGCGCCATCTTCCTCCTCGGCTGCGGCTGTCCCTTCGTCTCCCGCCGTTCCCGCACCTCGGAAGAAGTTCGCCGCCCCCGTATTGATTTTTGCCCTTGGCTTGCTCGTCGCCGCGGCCGTCGGCCTCTACGCCGGAAAATTATTTTTCGCCGCGGCACCCATCGAGCCCCCACTCTACCGTCAGCTCACCTTCCGCCGCGGCAGCATCCGCGCCGCTCGTTTTGCCCCCGACGGCCAAACGATTCTCTACAGCGCCGCCTGGCAGGGAAATCCCGTCGACGTTTTCACCGCACGTCCGGAAGCTCCCGAGTCGCGCTCCATGGGCCTGAGCCGCACCCAGCTCATGTCCATCTCTCCCACTTCCGAGATGGCCGTCCTGCTCGACAGTAAAGCCGTCGGTGCCTGGGTAAGCATGGGCACGCTGGCGCGCGCACCTCTCTCGGGCGGAGCTCCGCGCGAAATGCTCGAGCAGGTGCAATGGGCCGACTGGTCTCCCGACGGCAGCAATCTCGCCGTGGTTCGCGATATGGGTGGCCGCAACCGCCTCGAACTTCCTATCGGAAAACCGCTCTACCAAACCGGCGGCTGGATCGGCCATCCTCGCGTCTCTCCGAAAGGCGATCTCATCGCATTCGCCGATCACCCGCTCCAGGGCGATGACAGCGGCTCGCTCGCGGTCGTCGATCTGGCCGGCAACAAGCGGTTGCTCTCCAGTCAGTGGTTCACCATTCAAGGTCTGGCCTGGGCCCCCGATGGCAAAGAAATCTGGTTCACGGCCAGCAAATCGGGAACGGATCGCACCCTCTACGCCACATCGCTCGACGGCAAGCAGCGCATCGTCGCCCGTCTTCCCGGCGCACTCATGCTGCTCGACATCGCCAAAGACGGACGCGTGCTTCTGGTTCGCGCCACCTGGCGCCGTGAATTGCTCGGCGTCTTCTCGAACGATCCAAAGCAGCACGAGCTTTCCTGGCTGGACTACACCTATCCCTCCGACCTCTCTGCCGACGGCAAGACTTTATTGTTTGACGAAGAAGGTGGCGGCGGCGCGCTCGATTATTCCAAGTCCGGCGGCCTTACCTACGCCGTCTACATTCGCAAGACCGACGGCTCGCCAGCCGTCTTGCTCGGCGAAGGCGGCGCGGTCGCTCTGTCGCCCGACACGAAATGGGTGATCGCCCAGACGCAGGAATCGCCTTCGCAGTTCCGCCTCTTGCCCACTGGCGCCGGCGAGCCCCGGGATCTGACGAAAGACAATGTCAATCACAGTTGGGCGCACTGGTTTCCTGACGGAAAACGCATCCTCTTCTCCGCCGACGAGCCCGGCAAGGGAGTTCGCTTCTACGTCTACGATCTCGCCACCGGCAAGAGTCAGGTCATCTCGCAGGAAGGCGTGAACGGGACCGCTTTCGCCCTCTCGCCCGACTCGCAACAAATCGCCGCCATCGGCCCCGACCAGAAGGGATATCTCTATCCCGTTGCCGGTGGCGATCCGCAACTCATCACCGGCATCAATCAAGGCGAGCAACCCATCACCTGGGCTGCCGACGGCCACTCGCTCTACATCTATCAACCCGGCGAGTTGCCCGCCCGCGTCTACCGCCTCGACATAAAATCCGGCCAGCGCACTCTCTGGAAAGAACTCATGCCCTCCGACCCCGCCGGCGTCGAAAATATCGGCCCCATCTACATGACCCCCGACGCCAAAACCTGCGTCTTCGGCTACCACCGCATGCTGGCCGATCTGTATCTAGTCGAAGGCCTGAAATAAAAAGCGGCCCGAAGGCCGCCGTGATTATTTCTTCTGTGGTTTTGGGTGGCGTCTGTGGTTTTGGGTGGCGTCTGTGGTTTTGGGTGGCGTCTGTGGTTTTGGGTGGCGTCTGTGGTTTTGGGTGGCGTCTGTGGTTTTGGGTGGCGCAGCGCTTCAGCGCTGCGATAAAGCCCGTAGGGAATGAGGGCTTTAGCCCCTGAGGCCACGCAAAAAACCAGAATTCTTAAATATCCAAATTCTTCACATCCAGCGCATTCTCTTCAATAAACTTCCGCCGCGCCTCCACGTCCTCGCCCATCAGCGTGGTGAAGATGGTCTCGCACTCGGCAATATCTTCCAGCTTCACCGAGAGCAGAGTCCGCCGCTCCGGATCCATGGTCGTCTCCCACAACTGCGGAGCCGTCATCTCCCCCAGACCTTTATAGCGCTGGATGATGTAGCCCTTCTTGCCCTGTTCCAGCACGTAGTCGAATAGCTCGCGCAGCGTAGTGTTATCGAACGCATTCTCGGAATCGTTGACCAGTTCTTTCGCCGCCGGTGCGTTCGTATCTTCCTCTTCGTCGGCCGCCGCCTCAGCCGCTCCCTTCTTGGCCTGCGGCTTCACCTCGACCACGTACGGCGGCTCCAGGTATTGCTCGATCAGCTTGAACTTCGCCGTGAGCTGCCTGCACTCCGGAGTCGACGCCAGCTCCCAGTTGATGATGTGCTCGGCGCCCTGCGAGTCAACGAATCTCACCTCCCACAAATTGTGATCTTCGTCGAACCGGCTCTCAACTTCTTTGAGAGCGTGCCGCGAACTGTGCTCGCCCTCCATCCGGCCAACCACCGCCGAGACCTTCTGCTCTTTCTTTAATTTGCTTAGTTCTTTTTCCAGCTTCTCAATCTTTTTCGGCGGCGTATTTTTATCGCCTTCGAAGTCCGTATGTTTCGAGAAATCAAGCCGCGGCAACATCTCGGTAATTCTCTCATCGCGCAGCCGCTTGTTCAGCTTGTCGAAGAAGCTGAGATACTCCTTCAGCACGCTCATAAAGCGCGTCAGGTTCGCGCCCTCCAGCTTGGCCGCCCCCTCGCCATACCGCACCACCAGCCCGTCCGCTGCGCGTTTCAGCATGACCTTGTCGAAGGCATCGTCGTCCTTGATGTACTGCATCGACTTGCCCTTCTTGATCGAATACAGCGGCGGCTGCGCAATATAGACGTTGTTGCGCTTGATCAGCTCCTGCATGTGCCGGAAGAAAAATGTCAGCAGCAGCGTGCGGATGTGCGATCCGTCCACGTCGGCGTCGGTCATCAGAATGATTTTTCCGTAGCGAACTTTCGTCGGATCGAAATCATCCTTCGCGATGCCCGTGCCCAGCGCCGTAATCATGGCGCGAATTTCCTCGTGCGCCAGCATCTTGTCGTAGCGCGCTTTCTCCACATTCAGAATTTTTCCCTTGAGCGGCAGAATCGCCTGGAAGCGCCGGTCGCGGCCCTGCTTCGCCGTCCCGCCTGCCGACTCGCCCTCAACCAGAAATAATTCGCAACGGTTCGGATCGCGCTCCGAGCAATCCGCCAGCTTGCCCGGCAGTCCTCCGGAATCCAGCGCTCCTTTGCGCCGCGTCAAATCCCGCGCCTTCCGCGCTGCCTCGCGCGCCCGCGCCGCGTCCACAGCCTTGTTGATAATCTTCCGCGCCACCGTCGAATTCTGTTCGAAGAATGCGCCCAGCCGCTCGTTGATGAACGCCTGCACAATTCCGGCGATATCAGAATTCAGCTTACCCTTGGTCTGACCTTCAAACTGCGGCTGCGGCAGCTTCACGCTGATCACCGCGACCAGCCCTTCGCGCACATCGTCGCCCGTCAGGTTTTCTTTGACGTCCTTGAACAGCCCCATCTGCTGCCCGGCGTAATTAATCGTCCGTGTCAGCGCCATGCGGAAGCCGGAAAGATGTGTGCCGCCATCGATGGTGTTGATGTTGTTCGCGAAGCTGAATACCGACTCCGAATATCCGTCGTTGTACTGCAGCCCAATTTCCATGGCCACGCCGCTGCGCTCCGCTTCCATGTAAATCGGCTTGTCGTGCAGCGTCTGCTTGCCGCGGTTCAAATGCTTGATGAATTCCGCGATGCCGCCGTTGTACTTGAAGTCCGTGTGCTTGGCCTCGCCCGTCTTCGCGTCGGTCGAGCGCTCATCGGTCAGCGTGATCAGCAATCCCTTGTTCAGGAACGCCAACTCGCGCAGCCGCTGTGCAAGCGTGTCGTAGTTATATTCTGTCGCCGTGAAAATGCTGCGATCCGGCAGGAAGTGAACTTTCGTTCCGCGCCGCTTCGCCGCGCCCGCCTTCTTCATCTTGCTGGTGGGCTCGCCCTTCGAGTACGTCTGCTCCCAGGTCGCACCATCGCGCCAGATTTCCAGTTCGAGTTCTTCGCTCAACGCGTTCACGCACGAAACGCCCACGCCGTGCAATCCGCCCGAAACTTTATAAGTCGACGAATCAAATTTTCCGCCCGCATGCAGTGTGGTCATCACCACCTGCGCCGCGGAAACTTTCTCGCCATCGATGTCCATATCATCGACAGGAATGCCGCGCCCGTCATCGATCACCGTGATCGAGTTGTCGATGTGAATCGTGACTTCAATCTTGGTCGCGAATCCCGCCAGCGCTTCGTCCACCGAATTGTCCACCACCTCATACACCAGGTGATGCAGTCCCAGATCGCCCGTCGATCCGATGTACATTGCGGGACGCTTGCGCACCGCTTCCATCCCGCCCAGCACTTTGATCGAGTCGGCGTTATAGTCGTTCTTCGCTCCACCGTTGTTGCCAACGATCGGCGTCACAATTCCGTTTTTTGTTTTTGTTTCTACGATGGGAGTATGGATCTCTTTGGTAGCCATTCAGCTCCGTCGAGCACGTCGATTTGTCACGCAGATTTCAATCGAGCGATCCTGCTAACCCACTCGCCGGATCGCGTTTCAGCGGGCCCATCTTCCGCACCCGCCAAACCTACCTCAAGTGATTGAAATTCCGTGTACTTAGGTTCGTTTACTGACTACCGAATTATACCACGAAAGGCCTGTTTTTTCGACCCCCAGGGAGGAACGAATCGGCCCAGTAAACGGGCCGCCCGACCGCCGACATCAGCCTGCCTTGAAGTATCTTCTATGTGGAGTATACTGTGGAATAGATTCCACATATGCAAATCGTTCAAATCGTGCTGGACAAAAAACTGTTACACGCCGCCGACCAAGCCGCGAAGCGCACCCGGCGAAACCGCTCCGCTCTGGTACGCGACGCCCTACGGGAACATCTCCGTCGGTTGGAACTGCGAGCCAGTGAAGAACGCGACCGCCAGGGCTACTCGCGACAGTCGCCAGCCGACGCGGAAGCGCAAGGATGGGAATCGGAGGCCACGTGGCCGGAAGAATAGCCCAAGGAAGAATAGCCCGAGGTGAGGTTCGGCTCTACCAGTTTGCCCCACCCGACAAGAGACGGCCGGCTCTCGTGCTCACCCGCAACAGCGCCATCGCGTATTTATCCACAGTCACGGTTGCGCCTGTCACTTCCACGATTCGCGACGTGCCCTCGGAAGTCGTTCTGAATGAGGAGGACGGCATGAAGACCCCCTGCGCTGTGAACCTGCATAATGCAGTAACGGTGTCGCAACAGCGCCTCGGCAAACGCGTGGCCCAGCTTAGTTCGGCGCGTATGAGTGAGGTGTGTGCCGCTCTGCGCTTCTCTTTGGGTTGCGATTCAAACTAGTTAGTGGGAAACGTCGATGAAGTCCGACAAAAGACGGCTAAGCATTTGTCCATTGGAGATATATGACGGCACATTAGGCAGGCTGTCGCGGGTCGGAGTCAAGTCCTCATGTTCGGACACGCTGTTGAAAAATATCGAGGCCTCAGCCATCGCCGATCATCTCGGATCGAAGTCGGTGGACTATGTCAGGAAGACGTACTTGGATGACTGGAAGCGGAGCGTGGATCTCGACCCGCACGCATTTGACACAGAGACAATCCACTTCCTAGACGCCAGCATCGCTGAACTGCAGAAAAACTTAATAGCGAATTCACATAATCTGATCTACTCGGGAATCCAAACGATATGCGATCTCACGTTAGCAAAAGGCCTTGGAACGCTCAGGGTAGCGCTAGACCTCAGTTCTAAAGGTTTGCTGCACGAAGTGTTGACCCTGTGTAGGTCATCGTTGGAAATGATCATATGGACATTTACCACATTCGACTTGCCTAATGAAAAAGATCCGTTTAAATTCTTCCCGGAACAGTCAATCTCTGGGTTCAAGACCTATTTCCCATACGCTGGCAGGTATTACAGCTACCTAACGGGATTCTCGCACTGGCGGAAGGAAACTCACACTCGAGCATTTAATTTTGAAGAGGAGTATATGGCAGTCGTGTATGCGTCGGGTCGAAACAAATGGGAGGCTGTAGCGAACGTGATGCTCATGACTCGCCTGTACGCAGAGGGTTACACGACTAAGTACACCGCATTGAAATGCAGACCGGGCAAAAAGCACTACCTATCCGAGGTCCACGCAGTCTCTGAAAGAATCGGCAAGAAACAGCAGGAGTGGCTGGAGTTTTTTGCAGAGCTCGGAGATCAACGTCTGAGCAAGTCTTTTGTAGATATTTTTAGTGTCAGCCGACGAAGGCGGAACGTCCAATAGGAGGTTCGCCGCGCCCACCCTTTGCCGCGACGGTTCATTTTGCGGCACCTGAGGTCGTTGTGCCGCCATCTAACCGCTTGATCCTGATAAGATATCCACACAGGGGTACCGACCAGACAATGCCAGTTCCCGTATCACAGATGTGGACCGTATCGAGCTATGTTCTGAAACAGAAGCTCGCCGGTCGCAAGCGATACCCGCTCGTGCTCATGCTCGAGCCCCTGTTCCGCTGCAACCTCGCTTGCGCCGGATGCGGCAAGATCCAGTATCCCGCCCACATCCTGAAAAAAGATCTCTCCCCGGAAGAATGTTTCCGCGCCGTCGACGAATGCGGCGCCCCCATGGTCTCCATCCCCGGCGGCGAGCCGCTCATGCACCCGCAGATCGGTGAAATTGTGGAAGGCCTGGTCGCGCGCAGGAAATATATTTATCTCTGCACCAACGCCCTGTTGCTGAAGGAAAAAATCCATCTCTTCAAGCCGAGCAAGTATCTGACCTTCAGCGTTCACCTCGACGGCCAGCGCGAAGAGCACGACCTGGCAGTCTGCCGCGAAGGCGGCTACGATATCGCCGTCGACGCAATCAAGGAAGCCCTCCGCCTCGGCTTCCGCGTCACCACCAACACCACGCTCTTCGACGGTGCCGATCCTAAGTCCGTGCGCGCCTTCTTCGACAGCATGATGGAGCTCGGCCTTGAAGGCATGATGCTTTCGCCCGGCTACTCGTACGACAAGGCTCCCGATCAGAAACATTTCCTCGGCCGCGCCCGCACCCGTCGCATGTTCCGCGCGATTCTTTCGAACCGCAAGAAAAACTGGCGCTTCAACCTCTCACCGCTCTTTCTGGAATTTCTGATGGGCAAGCGCACCTACCCCTGCACTCCCTGGGGCATGCCCACCTACAACGTGTTTGGATGGCAGAAGCCCTGCTACCTGCTTCAGGATGGCTACGCCGAAACTTTCGGCGAACTCCTTTCAACCACGAACTGGGCCAACTACGGCACCGAGTCCGGTAACCCCGCCTGCGCCAATTGCATGGTCCACAGCGGGTACGAGGCCTCCGCGGTTAACGCCACCTTCAGCTCTCTCGGCGGATTTTTGGCCACGGTGAAAGCTACGCTGTTCACAACTTACCGGGATGAAGAAGCGCTCCGCCTGCTCGACGAGCCGCAAGCTCCAGTCCATCCGCTGGTCCAAATCGCGTCGACAACAGAACCATTGCACGAAACCAGGGCATAGAAAGGCCACGTGGGGACAGCCGCCCTCGGCTGTCCACCGGGCGAAGCCCGGCAGCTCTCCGGGAAATAGCTTATGACAGGCAAAGAATCCGGTCACATCGATCACGAAGCCGCGCAAGCCGTCCCCCACACCGCTGCCAATCCTGACGCGCTCGAACTCGCTCCCGGCACCGTCCACGAAAAACTCGAAGGCTGGATTCCCCAACTCGCCAGCGATGAAGAAATCCGCATCGCTCTCGAAAAAGCCTTCGACTACCGCGGCGACGTCACCATCACCCGCAAAGACGGCACCAAGATCGAAGGCTACCTCTTCGACCGCCGTACCGCGGCCACGCTAAAAGATTCCATCGTCCGTCTCTTCCCCAAAACTGCGAACGAAAAAATCTCCATCTCCTACGCCGACATCGCCGCCCTCGCCTTCACCGGCCGCGACACGGCCGCCGGAAAAAGCTGGGAAGCCTGGATGAAAAAATACGCCCAGAAAAAAGCCGCCGGCGAAACCAACATCGCCCTCGAACCCGAACCCCTCGACTAGACCATTGTCATCCTGAGCGGAGCACGATCTGTCCGAAGGACGGTCATGCGTAGTCGAAGGATCCCTCGCATCTGAACAAGCATCCAACTCATCTCCCCGAAGTTCTGCCCGCACCAAAATTCAGCCCTTGCACCAGCTCTTCCACCTCATCCTCGTTGCCGCCGAGGAAGGTCAACGACACCACATACCCGCGCTCTAAAATCACCAGTGTCGATTGCCACATCATTCGCATCCCCACATCTCTCTGAAAATCCGATCGCACCACCCTCTTCGTTCCCACCGCAAATTCATACGGCTCGTTGATCACTTCAAACCCTTGCTCCTTCGCGACCTCCGTCACCGGCCCAAAATATTGCGCTGCCTCTTTTAGCCCCGGATACGAATCCGCACTCTCCGCCGCAATCAGGATGGACGAATTCACGTCCTCTCCCCGCGCCTCCGGAGGCCGCGAAAACGCCGCCAGCAGGACGCGCTCCGCTTTGCCCGAAGCCGCCGCTGATTTGTCCGCAGTTGATTTCGCGTCGTCAGTCTCCGCCGCGTTCATCTCCTCCGTCCGCAACACCCAGCCCACCGGAATCTTGCACGCAAAACCGAAACTTGGATTCCGGTAAACGCCATTGATGACGGATCCTGCATCCAGACGAGCCACCGCCGCAGGTTTCCGCGCATGCATCGTGGATGAGGGCGAGCTGCTGGATGAAGAACTACTGGAAGAGGTTGATTCCCCCTGTGCCGCATGCTGAGCCCCGACTGCAGGAAACACCAGGAGTATCCAAGTCAGCACAACGAGAAATACGAAATGAAGGCGGGAATCCATCGTCCCTCGATGTTACAGAAGCACTGTCGCGGAGTGGATGGCTTTCAGTGCAGTCACGGCAGCGTGCGCCGCGCAGATTTCCCACCCGCGGGCTTGTAGTCTGCCGGGTAGAGCACCACGCACCGGTCTCGGCCTTCGCCATCGCTCTCCGTCCGCAGGTCAGTTTCGTCGCGCAACGCGAGGTGCACCATGCGGCGCTCCCGTGACGACATCGGCGCAAAGTGAAACGGCGTTCCCGATTGCCGGACTTTCTCCGCCGCCACGCTCGCGGCCATTCTCAGTTCCTGCAACCGCAGCGATCGCTGGTTCTTGCAGTCGAAGGCCAGCTTTTCATGCTCACCCGAAGGCAGTCGCAAAATCTCGAACGCCAGCAACTCCAGCGCGCGCAGAAGTTCGCCGCCGCGATCCAGCAGCAGCGTTGAATCGGGCCCCGAGAAGTCCACGAAGATCTCCGGCTTCTCCCAGTCGCTCAGTGCCGGCGGATCGACGACAATCCGGTATTTAAGGTGAAGGCCGCCGTGAGTGACGACAGCCTGCAAGAATTCGTTGACTCGATTCGCAGCCGCTACTTTATCCATAAAGAAAGCTCTTGGCTTTTAGCTCCTGGCTTTTAGCTTGAACCTGTCCTCTGCAGCGTTCCCGCGCGCAGGGCCCCGCATAGAATTCGATCCAAATGTGCCGCCGGGCGCGAGCCCTGAGCTCCAAGCCAACAGCCAAAAGCCAGGAGCCAAAAGCTTCTTATTTCTCCTTCTTCCTCGCCCGCTTTTCCATCATCTCGCGCATCTCGCGGCCCAGCTTGGTGCGGTTCATGATGGCCTGTTGCGCAATTGAGATCAAATTGCTCTCCGTGTAATACAGGTTCAAACCCGCGGCCAGATTAAAGAAGATGAAGCCCATCATCAGCGGCATCATCACCGTCATCATCCTCTGCTGCGCCGGGTCCATCCCCGTTTGCGGCGTCATGCGCTGCATTAAGAACATGCTGACCACCATGATGATCGGCAGCAGAAAATACGGATCCCTCGCCGACAAATCGCTGATCCACAGCCAGTGCGCGTGGCGCAGATCCAGGGCAATCCCCAGCATCCGGTAGTATGCGATCAGGAAGGGAAACTGAATCAGCAGCGGCAGGCAGCCGCCTGCCGGATTCACTCCTTCTTTTTTATACAGCGCGCTGATCTCTTCATTCATCGCCGCCTTGCGCGGGTCGCGCAGGCTGTACTTCTTATATTTTTCCTGGATCGATTTGATCTGCGGCGCGATGCGCTGCATCTTCAGCATCGACTTCATCTGCGTGATCCGCAGCGGCAACAGCGCCACCGTGATAATCAGCGTCTGTATGACAATCGCCCATCCCCAGTTGGGATAGACATGTTTGTACGTCCACTTCAGCCACAGGAACAGCGGCCGCGAGATCAGTCCCCACCAGCCGAAATCCACCGTGCCGCGCAAATCCGGATCGCCACTCCGTATGGTCGGCACACTCACCGCTTCCAGCGACGACAGCTCTTTCGGCCCCACGTACACGCGCTCACTGGTCGCGCCCCGCAGATCGCCCACCGCCGCTCCCATCACATCCACATTGGTGGTTTCTTTGGCATCCGGCTTTTGCGGATCGCGTGGCACCTGCAGCGCGTTGCGCATCGTGACCATCGCCGCCGTGTTCGGATCGTCCGGGATAAAGAGCGCCGTGAAGTATTGATCGCCCGGTCCGGCCCACTCGAACGGCCCTTTGATCGTATTGCCGCCGCTAATACTCTTGCCCGCCAGGCGCAACACAAAATTCGGGAAGACCAACGCCGTGCGGTCGGTCGAGATGTCGTTGTGATAGTCGATGCGCGAGGCGGTATAGGAGGCTGGCGTCGCCTGGTCGCCGAATCCCGATGGCCACGCCGGCGCGGCAAAAATTTCCGCACCCTTATAAACGACCGACGTCTCTACATTCAGCACGTACGTATGATCGAAACGAAAAGTCTTCCGGACCACCACATCCGGATCTGCGTACTCGAACGTGATCGCGGCCGGTGCCGAGAGGTGCCCCTCATTCGAAGCAACATACAGCGCCGAGCTCAGCTTGTTGCGCAGGCTCTCGTCATAGGTCCACAGCGAGAGCGGATACCCATATTTCTGCGCCGCCGCCTCATTCACCAGATCCAGCGGCCCATTCTGCGCGTCGTTATCGAACTTTTTCAGAATCCACGATTTCACCTGCGCGCCGCGATTGGTGAAGGTGATCTTATAGAGATCGTTCTCGATCACGATTTCCGCTTCGCTCGCCGCCTGTTTGTTCGCGATAGCGACGGGAGCCTTCGCCGATGGCACCGACGGAGTCGACGCCGCGGACATCGCCGGTGCTCCAGCTGTAGGCGCAGTCGCTGCAGTTTGCTGTGGTGCAGATTGTTTTTGCGGCGGTGCAGCCGGCTGCGGCATGAACTTCTTCAGCAGCGGCTGGAAAATCACCAGGACGACGAACGTCAGCAGAAATACGAGAAGCAGCCGCTTCTCCGCGCCAGGTTCTTGTTGAGGATTTTGAAAGTCGGCCAAAGTTTGCTTATCGCCTCAGATTCCGTTAGCGCATGTCATCCCGAGCAAGCGTCTTTCGCGCAGCGAGGGATCTGCTGTTCCGTCCGCACCGGGTCGTATCCGGCTCCGGCCAACGGATGACACCTCAACACGCGCCGTACCGCCATCCATCCTCCGCGCAGCGCCCCGTAGCGTTCCACCGCTTCCATGGCATATTCCGAGCAGGTCGGCACGTAGCGGCAGGCCGGCGGTAACATGGGCGAGATCGCCCACTTGTATCCCCGCAGCAATTGCAGCGTGACGAATTTGGCGCTTAGCTTCAACTCTCGTCTGGCGCGGCGACTTTTGTCCGCGTTCCCAATAACTTTTGCTCGATCACCGCGAAGGCCCGTTGCACTTCGTTCAGCACATCCGCGAAATCCGCCGTCAGCAGCGCCTTCTTCGGATTGATCACCACGTCCGCCTCGACCGGCACTGGACGCGACAGACGCACCGCCTCCCGCAAACGCCGCTTCATGCGGTTGCGCTCGACCGCCCCACCGAGCACGCGCCCCACCGTGAATCCAATTCGCAGACCGTGCGGCTGCAAGTGTGGCGCGGACACTCTTGTCCGCGTTCTCTCCACCATCTCGCCCGTCGCATCTATCTCCGGCCTCGGCCAGTAAAAAACCGTCATCGACGCGGAGAAATGCCGCCGCCCTTGTTTATAGACGCGCTCGAAATCCGCATGGCGCAACAGCCGTGCCGTCCGCGGAAATCCTGCTGCCTTTTTCGCTGGCATGGTATCCGGTCGAGTTCCCAGCGCGGCATTCGCCATCATGCCCTCTTGCTGCAACACGTCGCCGAGGGTCCTTACTGTGGAAGTGAGCGGCACCTGAAAAGCTACTCGCGGAATCCGGGCTTCACGGATACCCGCTTCCGCCCCTTGGCGCGGCGGCGGGATATTACCTTCTTGCCGCCCTGGGTCTTCATGCGCGTGCGAAATCCGTGCTTCTTGCTTCGCTTGCGCCGGTTAGGTTGGAATGTACGCTTGGGCATGAAAAATAGCTGCTCCTGATTCCGTCAACTGTGTTAGGGCAAACGATGAGTATAAATGACCAAGTGCCATCAGGGCAAAGGGCGATGCTTCCCCGCACTCGTGTCCTCTCACAAAAACTGCAGAATATTCCACGCGCAGTTCAATGCCTTCACGCACCCGCTGCACCGCGCTCGTTGCAGTTACATCCTCGACACTTGACACGCGCCCCTCTTCGGTTCTGAATGAGGTGAAGCAAAAAAATTTCGCCAAGATTTTCGTGCGACGAAAAAAATTTCGTGCTACCATGCGGCACTGTTCAAGTTTAAGAAAATCTCTTTCACCATGACAACCGCGCAGGGTACAACAGGCGCATTCCGCAGTACACTAAGTGTTCCATCAGCAAGTCGGTAAACAGCATTGTTAACAGGCGCCCTCAGCCAGCCGCCGGGACGCCGCGGCGGGTATTTCATATTATGTCAGTCACAAGCACAACCCTTTCCCCCAATCCGTGGATGCGCATTCTCGACGCGCTGGAAAAAAAGATCAACCGGCACTCTTACGACACCTGGCTGAAGCCCACGCGCTACAGTCACTCCAGTGGCGGAATTTTATTTGTGAGCGTGCCTACCGCCGAGTTTCGTCACGCCGGCGACAAGTACGCCGACCTAATCCAGGAAGCCATCGACAACCTCGGCCTCGAGTTCAACGACGTAAAGTTCGTCACTCCCGAGGATGATCCCGCTGCGACTGCAGTCCGCCACAACGGCGGACTCTCTGCAACTCCCGCCGCCTCGGCTCCCGCGCAAGCTCGCTTCGATTGGGATGGTGCGGCGCAACTGAATCCACGCTACACCTTCGATGCCTTCGTCATCGGCTCCGGCAACCAGTTCGCCCACGCCGCTTGCCAGGCCGTCGCCGAGCGTCCTTCCAAGGCCTACAACCCGCTCTTCCTCTACGGCGGCGTCGGCATGGGCAAGACACACCTCATGCAGGCCATCGGACACGAAGTTAAACGTCGCCAGCCGCAAGCGGCCATCTGCTACGTCTCCAGCGAGAAGTTCACCAACGACATGATTAACTCGCTGCGCTACGACAAGATGACCAGCTTCCGCGATAAGTTCCGCGGCGTCGACGTCCTGCTCGTCGATGACATCCAATTCCTCGCCGGCAAGGAACGCACCCAGGAAGAGTTCTTCCACACCTTCAACGCCCTGCACGACACCATGAAGCAGATCGTCATCGCCAGCGATCGCTCTCCCAAAGAGCTCGCCGAGATCGAAGACCGCCTGCGCAGCCGCTTCGAGTGGGGATTGATTGCCGACATTCAGCCTCCCGACCTCGAAACCAAAGTTGCCATTCTTCAGAAAAAAGCCGAGCAGGAAAAAGTAACGCTTCCCACGGAAGTGGCCCTCTACGTCGCGCAGAATATTCGCTCGAACGTTCGCGAGCTCGAAGGCGCGCTCATTCGCCTGGTCGCTCACTCCTCCCTGATCGGCGCCGAGATCACCCTCCCGTACGCCCAACAGGTGCTGAAGAATTTCATCGACTCGCAAGCTCGCAAGGTCACCATCGAGTCCATCCAGAAAATGGTTGCCGAACAGTTCGGCCTGCGCCTGGTTGAAATCAAAGCCAAAGATAATTCGCGCGCCATCGTCTATCCGCGCCAGATCGCCATGTATCTGGCCAAGCACATGACCGAAGCGTCGCTGCCGGAAATCGGACGCCAGTTCGGCGGAAAACATCACACCACCGTTCTGCACTCCGTCGAGAAGATAGAAGAGGTTCGCAAGAACGACAAGGATTTGAACAGGCTGCTCAATAAATTAACTGAGCAATTGGGCGGATAATCGCGGCGAGTTTTACGTTTTGCACTGTGCAGCGCATTCTTCCTTTTTCAAGTCTGTGAATGACATGTGGAATCTGTGCAAGGCCCGGGCACAATCAGAAAAGCGGAAATCTTATCGTAGGGTGTCCGCCAAGTTCGGGACCGATTTCTCACACGAAGGGCTGGTCCCCAAAGTGGTGACAATAGGCCGGTTCGCAAAGTTTCCCACTTCTCCGACCTGCCTACTGTTACTACTGGTTTTATAGGTTTTGTATTTGATATAAGGGAAGTACTAAAAGTAGCGCGCGGCAGGGGAGATTAAAGTCTATGCCGGTGGAAGCGGCCGTTGCGGTAGGAACCATGGAGATCACGGTCAGCAAATCAGAGTTGCTGCGGGAATTGACTGCCACGCAGGGCGTGGTCGAACGCAAGACCACCATTCCCATTCTTTCGAATTATTTATTCGAGGCCGCCGCAGGCAAACTATCCCTTACCGCGACGGACCTCGATCTCAGCCTGCGCACGTCGTGTAATGCCAAAGTTAAAAAAGAAGGTTCCTGCACCATCCCCGCCCGCAAGCTTCACGACTACGTCAAGCTCCTGCCCGATGCCGACATCACCATCAAGTTGCTCGACAATCACTGGGTCAGCATCCGTTGCGGCCGCTCCAACACCAAGATGGTCGGCATGGCGAAGTCCAACTTCCCCAGCCTTCCAGCATTTCCCACCGCGGGAGTCGTCAAGATTCCCGGCCAGGTTTTGCGAGGCCTGATCGCCCGCACCGGCTTCGCCATCTCCAGCGAAGAATCTCGCTACACGCTGAACGGCGCGCTAATGCTGCTCAAGCCCGAATCCATCACGATGGTTGCCACCGATGGGCACCGCCTGGCGCACTGCGAGCGCAGCGGAGAAAAATTCGAAGGCATCTCCGGCGAGATGAAAACCCTCGTCCCGAAAAAAGCGATGGACGAACTCAAGTCCCTGCTCGATTCCTCCGACGCCGAAACCGTCGAGTTCGCCAAGGACGACTCCACTCTTTTCTTCCGCATCGGTTCGCGCCTGCTCACCTCGCGCCAGCTTACCGGACAGTTCCCCAACTTCGAAGCCGTTCTGCCCAAGGACAACAACAAGAGCATCACGCTGAATAGTTCGGATCTGAATTCCGCCATCCTCCGCGTCGCGCAGTTCGCCGACGAACGTTCCCGCGCCGTTCGCCTGAAACTGGAAAAAGGTGAAGTGAAAATTTCCGCATCCTCCACCGAAGCCGGCGAGTCCGAGGATTCGATCGAAGCTCCCTACGACGGCGAAACTCTCACCATCGGTTTCAACGCCGTCTACCTGGTCGACTTCCTCAAAGCCGCCGGAACCGACGAAGTCCGCCTCGAACTGAAAGATTCCCAATCCGCCGGCCAGCTCCGCCCCGCCGAAGGCGACGACTACAAGTACCGCTACATCGTGATGCCCATGCGCATCTGACGCCACACATTGTCATCCTGAGCGCGTTCCTTGCGCGAAGGATCTATGCAATACCTGCCCGCAGCTGCAATGCCTCCTCAATTCCAGGTCAACCGCGCTTTCCGGATACCTCCAATTGCGCTCTTTGGCTTGACCTGCCGCCCCTCCTGTCATAAATTGACGCAACTCAGTTTTGGAGGATTTTTCGCATGCTCGATGGTTTTAAGAAGTTCATCCTGCGGGGCAACGTAGTAGATATGGCAGTGGGTATTGTGATCGGCGCGTCTTTCGGGGGCGTTGTCACGGCACTGGTCACGTCGTTCATTGAGCCGCTGATTGCGCTGACCGCAGGAAAGCCAGATTTCAAGTCTATCGGCACGACGATAGCGGGTCCGCACGGTCCGGTAGCCTTCCCCTACGGCGTGTTTCTCACAGCAGTCGTGAATTTCTTTCTGATTGCCGCAGCGATCTATTTCTTTGTCGTCATGCCGGTCAACGCTCTTGTAGCTCGCATGCATCGTGGCGAGAAGCCGCCCGATCCCACCACGAAGAAATGTCCCGAATGCCTCAGCGAGATTCCCATCGACGCTCGCCGCTGCGCCCACTGCACCCAGCCCGTCCTGGGACGCGCCGCATAGCCGCACTGCTTTGGGGTGGCGCAGCGCTTCCAGCGCTGCGATAAAAGCTCCGCCCTCGACCGGGCTTTAGCCCCTGAGGTACGGCTCTGTTGACGAAGATTAGAAGAAGGCAATACAAAAGGGCGGCCACCCGGCCGCCCTTGCTCATTCCAACACTCTCCTACGACAATCCCTCATCCGCCGACGGCCCGTACACCGAGGGCACCGGCACTCCATTCAGCCGCAGATAAACTCCCAGCTGCGCCCGGTGATGGATCATGTGATTCATCATCATCCGCCGGATCGCCCCAAGCTTCGGACCGTCGTAAATCTTCTTATCGCCCGCCGAGAGCGTCCAGTTTTTCGCGAAATCCGCATCGCTCACTCCAGCAAGTGCAGCCCGCAACTCTGCCGCCTTCCCATCAAAAACTTCCAGCACATGCTTCTGCGACTCCGCCACCGTCGGCTTGTGCCCCGGCTGCCGGTTCGCCACATTGAACGAATCCGTCTGCATCATCATCACGCCAAATCCCGGCAGCTCGGCCAAATGTCCTGCCAGCCGCCCCAGTGCCATCGACTTCTCATGCGGCTTCCACGTCAGCTTGTCTTCTGGAATCCTTTCCAGCGTCCTCCTCGTGCTTGCCAGCTCTAGATCCAGTTCCTTGGCCAATCCTTCGCTCACTCCCATTTTCCTAACCTCCTCAGGAATTTTAATTTTAATTTTAATGTGCAGGGGTTTAACACTCTGTGGGGACAGCCGCCCTCGGCTGTCCGCGAAGCGCAGCTTCGCGCCTTTACTCAGCCCCTTGGATGTGCTCCTGTTCCATTTCGCTTCTCTAAGTTTCTCCACCAGGATTCCATTGCCAGAGCATCCTCTGGAATGCGGCTCTACGTACCACTTTTGCGCTAGCTAGCGAGTTGCGCGCGTTCCCTTGCATCCACAACATATGAACAGGCCCATGGCCCGTTCCACTCTTACTAACTCGATTCGCGCAGCTTTGGTCACGCCTCCGCGAACCAAATTCCCACTTTTTCGGAAACGTACCCCTCCGCCGATTACAGTCGATACCCTGCTGAACCGTCGTCTCCCACCCATTAACCCTCAAGATTCGTACTCACCAGGATTCACCGTTACCTCCCTGTGAATAATTCCTTCCCAAAAAAGAAAGGCGGCCCGAAAGGCCGCCCATCCAACTCTGAGAACCGAGAACCGAGAACCGAGAACAATGAGAACTGAGAACCGAGAACCGAGAACTGAGAACCGAGAACTGAGAACTGAGAACTGAGAACCGAGAACCGAGAACTGAGAGCTATCCCTACCGCCCCGCCGCCGCGGCCGCACTCATCATCCCCGCGATGTGCATCCCTTCAATCCGCGCCAGCACGTTTTCCAGGCTCGCCCCGGTATCCGTGCACGCATCCACATATGGATGCCGGCTTCCATCGGCGTGCATCACAAGCACCGCCGCCTCCGGCTGTACTTTCTTCACCATGTAAGGCAGATGATGGCGGTCATTCCGCGTCAGGCTCGGACCCAGCACCACCAGGTCGAACCGGCCCTTGTTCAGCGCCTCCACCACGGCCTTGCGTCCTACAGCCTTTTCCACCGTATGCCCAGCCTTTTCAAATGCCGCAGCTGGAGCTACCTGCTCCTCCGCATCCCCTTCGCCATAAAGAATCTTCACCTTCGCTGCTTTCGCCATTGCTCCCCATCCTTGCGGGCACGAGATCCTCCCTACCCGCAAGCCAACGGTAGCAACCGCCCTACCCTCTGAGAACGTCACCGAAGACCAGCGACGATCGACATGATCTTTCGTTCAACTAGGCACCCGTGCCCAGCCACTTCCTCCTTTGTCATCCTGAGCGAAGCGAAGGACCTGCCTTTCTGACTCCCGACCGCCGCATCGGCCCCGTCCCCAGAGCAGCTTCTTTGCGCCTTCGATTTTGGGTGGCGCAGCGCTTCAGCGCTGCGAACGGCAGCCGCATTATTTTGAAGGGCTTTAGCCCCTGGGGCGCCGCGCGGAGTTCTCCCGATCTCTCCCAGCAAAAAATCAGCAATCTAAAACCTCTTCCCCTCAACCCGTTTCGGCGCTACACTTTTGTACCCATAGGGGGTCTCCCATGCTCCGCGCGCAATTCGTCATCGCTGTTTTCTTCCTGCTGGCCGCCACCAGCCTGGCGCAGCAAGCCGAGCCTTCGTCCACCGCCAGTTGTAACCTTGATGATGGACGCCAGGTTTACATTCGCTACAATCCCGTCACCGCCAAGAATGACAAACTTTCTAACGGCAAGCCCTGGACTCCTGGTGGCATGCCGATGACTCTCTTTACCGAAGCCCAACTCACCTTCGGTGGTTCCACCATTCCCGTCGGCGCCTATACCGTCTACCCCATCCCCGCCAAGGACAAGTGGACCCTCGCCGTCAACAAGAACGTCACACCCGGCGCCACCTACGATGAGAAGCAGGATATTGCCCGTGCCGCCATCGAAACTGATCAAGTCAGCGAAAACGCCGCCGAACTCGAAGTAGCTTTCGCTCACGTCGGCGACAAATGTACGCTCCGCATCTACATCGGCAAAAGCGCATCCTTCGCTCCCTTCACCGCAAGGTAGCTCGGTGAAATAAACCAAGGGTTGTCATCCTGAGCGAAGCGAAGGACCTATGCATTTCGCCGCCACCACTGCCGCTTGCCCGGTCATTGCATTCCGCCGTCAGAGATCCTAGACTTCCTCGCATGAAGACCCTGCCCTCTGTCTTCGTCGCTCTTCTCCTCACTACCGCCGCGCTGGCTCAGCCCGCGCGTCAAACTCAACCCTCCAACACCACGGAAAATCTTCGCGGCATCAGCGCCGTCTCCCTGCAAATCGCCTGGGCCTCCGGTACCCACGGCACCTACGTCCGCACCACCGACGCCGGCCGCACCTGGATCCCCGCCCAGCTCCCCGACGCCGCCAATCTCGATTTCCGCGGCGTCGTCGCCTTCTCCGCCGACGAAGCGTTCCTCATGTCCGCCGGACCCGGCGACCAGTCCCGCATCTACCACACCATCGACGCCGGCCAGCACTGGAACCTCCAGTTCACCAGCACCAGTCCCAAAGCCTTTTTCGACTCCATCGCGTTTTGGGATCCTACCCACGGCATCGTCCTCGGCGATCCCATTCCCGACGATTCCGGCCAACTCAAATTCCAACTTCTCATGACCACTGACGGCCAATCCTGGACTCCGATCCCACCCTCGCAACTCCCTCCCGCCCTCGAAGGCGAAGGCGCCTTCGCCGCCAGCAATACCTGCCTCGCCATCCTTCCCGTAGGTACAGATCGGGAAGGGCACGACTTCAGTCGTGCCACAAAAGACTCGGAAAAAACCGGGGCTTCAGCCCCCGCAGAGCCAGATCCCAACATCTGGTTCGCCACCGGCGGCAAAGCCGCCCGCGTCTTTCACTCCGCCGATCGCGGCCACACCTGGCAAGTCTTCAACACTCCCATCACGCACGGCCCTGATTCCGCCGGCATCTTCTCCATCGCCTTCCGCGACCCCAACCACGGCGTCATCGCCGGCGGCGACTACAAACATCCCGATCAGGATGGCCCCAACCTCGCCTTCACCTCCGACGCCGGTAAAACCTGGACTCTCTCCAAAATCTTCCCGCAATCCTATTACTCCGCCGTCGCCTACGACCGCAAATCCTTAACTCCCGCCGCGAAAGACAAAGACGAAGACCAGGCTCACGTTCGCCTCTTCATCGCCGCACCCAAATTCTTCTTCGATTTCCGCCCGCCCAAAGACCCCACCCGCATCAGCCCGCCCAGGAAATCCTCCATCGAATTCAACGCCGTCAGCCCATACCCCACCGGCGGCGCAATCTTCGTCGGTCCCAAAGGTTCCATCGCCACCCTCCCTTAGCGGAATGTTCCGTTTTCCCATAAAAGTTGTCATCCCGAGCGCAGCGAGATCATTCGCTTTTCGAATGATCTTGCGAAGTCGAGGGACCTGCTGTTTGCCTGCGCCACCACGTCTCCCCCCCCACTTTTCCGCACCCTCCCCTCCCATTCCGACATCCAACCTTCCGACCATGTTCCAAAGTACCCCCGTCTCGACGCCCGCCATCTCGCGTTTTGGAGTACACTCCTAGGAACGTTGCCCCAGTTATGTTCAGTCCGCACCCCAACCTAGCCGATGACGTTAACCACGCCATCGTCCAGTCCGAAATCGAAGGCGGCGTCTTTCTTCACGATCTCCCGCCCTCCACCATCCTCGAGATTCAAACTCTCCATCACTGCTACACCGCCGTTCTTCTCGGCGGCAGCGACGCCCTCATCTCCGGTCATCCCGAGTTCTGCCCCAGCCCCGTGCAGGTCGCCATCGCCGGTTCCACCTGGGGAGGCTCCATGCTCAAGCTTCAATACGTTGGCCGCGGCATGCACCTCGAATTCCGCCACCCCGAATACGACACTCCCATCGTCACCTCGCCCATCCAGGAAATCCGCGACTCCCAACCCATCCCCGCCTCTTTGTCATCCTGAGCGAAGCGAAGGATCTCAATCTTTCCGAATGCCAACCTTGGGCGACGCTTTCCGCTCCTCCGTGGTAGATTGATTTAATTCCGAGTACAATCAATCGGCCCGATGTCCATGACCAACATCACCACCCGCGAAGTCAGCCACGTCACCATCGTCGACATTCGCGGCCGCATCACTCTCGGCGACGAAACCGGCAACCTTCGCGACACCGTTCGCAAACTCATCTCTGAGGGCAAGAAAAAAATCGTTCTCAACCTCGCCCACGTCGATTACATCGATTCCTCCGGCGTCGGCGAACTCGTCAGCAGCTTCACCGCCGTCCGCAACTCCGGCGGCGAACTCAAACTCCTCAGCCTCACCAAAAAAGTACAAGACATCCTCAACGTCACCAAGCTCTACACCGTCTTCGACGTCAAAGACGACGAATTCAACGCCGTAAAATCCTTCGACTACTTCTTCGCGAAGTAATTCCCGTGATCTCGTGTCGTCAGTGCGAGGATTTGATGTGGGGACAGCCGCCCTCGGCTGTCCGCGGAGCGAAGCTCCGTCGCCGCGGCTCCCGTGAGGGCGGTGGGCGACTAGCGTCTCGTTGTTCTAGTCCAGAGGCCAATGAACAACAAAGACTGACGGACGAAACAGAGGCCGGCACGACCGTGGAAGAGCGGCGCTTCAGTGGCCTGCCCTGAGCGAAGCCGAATGGGCCGCGTAAGCCGTAAGATCAGATTCAGGGCTTCAGCCCCTGAGGTAGCCGGGTCAAAGCCCGTGACCGAAGATGTCGGCGAGAAGACGCACAACACGCCCATCACACTCTCGCTCGATCTCCGACCGCGACCCGCTACTTCCCGTACTCCCTTACTTCTCCATCCACCGACACCGCTACGTACCGATTCGTCTCCACATCCCGAAACTGCACCACCTGATGCTTCTCCCGCGCCAGCTTCCCCCACCGGCTGGGTTTCTCGCGATTCTGCTCAATCGCATCGATCACCCGTCCGTTCATCCGGAACTGCACCATCCTCAGCCGCCCGCTCCCCACGCGCTTCACCCTGATCGTCTGATCCCCGACCACCACTTCCTCCCCATTCATCAACTGCGCCGCCACCGATCCCAGGATTTTCTCGCTCTCACTCACATGCATCTCCCACTTTTCCCATGAATTCCGGGCAACGCGCTAATCTTAGACGCAATTCTCCTCGCCGGTTCCCACCGGTGTACTCCTGTGATTCCCCAAGACAACTGAAATACAGGATTGCATACAGGCCATCGGCCATGATCCCGATCATTCTTTCTCTCGTGACCGCCCTCACCGCGAGGTGTTCTTCCGTCGCCGCTGCTCGCTCTCCTTTATGATTTCGCTCAAATCCATAACCGGCCGAATCTCAACCGATCCAAGACCATACTTAAAGCCTGGAAGCTGTGAGACCAGCTGAACGGCATGATTGAGGTCTCGCGCCTCAAGGATTTGAATGCCGCCAACCTGTTCCTTGGTTTCCGCATAGGGGCCATCCGTCGTCGTGACTTTGCCGTTTTTCCAGTACAGGGTCAACGCCGTCTCCGGAGGCTGAAGCGGTACTTCGGCCACCAGATGTCCGTTGGCGCGCAGATGGTCGTTGTACTCAAAACACTCGTCGAACGTTGCATGTCGCTCGTCCTCGGTCATCCCTTCGAATTTTCCCGGCTCGATGTATCCCAAACAGATGTATTTCATCCAATACTCCTTGTTTCCTGTGACTCCTCGATTCCTGTGACCCAGAGAGCCGTAGCTCGTCGTTCTGTTATCAGATAGTCGCTCGGGAGACCGAAAATCGACAGCAATTCTATTGCTTAGCGCGTCACTGATTCCATTCTGAAGGAGGAACCATTATGAGACGGATCAACGACAAATCGCGCCGTCGCTTCCTCAAGCCGGGCTCGATGTTGGGCCTGGGAACAGCCGAAGCTCTTTTCAGAAGAGGTTCGCGCGGGCTTCCGGTCCCTGCGATCCAGGACGGCGAACTTGGCAGCCTGATCTGACACGACTGACGGCCAAATCTCCGCCACAGCAACAAGAGAGCTTCGATCTTCCCAGCTCTCCTGTTTTGACGAAGCAAAATTGGGCACACGCCATATCCCATTTATGACGGTCGTCGTAGTTAACGGCCCAGCCGTCCAGGAGGAAATCATGAAACTCGCAGGCAAGAAGGCTCTCATCACCGGCGGAAACAGCGGCATCGGCCTGGCCACTGCCCGCCTTTTCGTTGCAGAAGGCGCGGAAGTCGCAATTACGGGTCGCGATCAACAGACACTGGATGAAGCGGTCGCCGAGCTGGGATCGAAAGCGCACGGCTATCGCGCCGACTTTACGGTGGCGGAGGACCGCAAGAAGCTTTTCGCTGAACTCGCCAAAGACTTTGGCAAACTTGACATCGTCTTCGCCAATGCAGGCATTTCTGGCAGCACGCCGACTGGCACGACCGACGAAGCCATCTTCGAGAAGGTAGTCCACACCAACCTCAACGGTGCTTTCTTTACCGTCAATTCAGCCGCTCCTCTCATGAATGACAACGGCAGCATCATCTTCAACGGATCGGTGCAGAGTTATCTCGGTCAACCAGGCGCGGCTGCCTACGCTGCCACCAAAGGCGGACTCGTCTCGATGGCGCGATCCATCGCCGCAGACCTTGCACCGCGCAAAATTCGCGTGAACGTGGTGGCTCCCGGAGCGACGAAGACTCCTATCTGGAAGCGCGGGCCGCGCGCCAATGCCACTCAAGAGGAATCCGCAAAACTTTCCGACTTCTTCTCTTCCACGATTCCACTTGGCCGTTGGGGCGAGCCGGAAGAGCTGGCCAGGGCAGTGCTTTTTCTTGCCTCGGGCGATTCGTCGTACATCAACGCGGTCGAGCTGGTGGTGGATGGCGGCCTGACGGGTGCTCCCTTCGGAGCTGCCGTTCTTCGCGGCTGACGCGGAAGGCAGCCCATCGAAGGCCGGCTCGGGACAAGGGAGGTAGACATGAAACCCTGGAAGGTAGTTTCGCTAATTGTGTTGGCTCTTGCGCTTGCAGCCGCGGGATACGGGCTGACTCTCCTGCGCCGAGGCTTCAGCGCACTTGCGACCCCATCAGCGATTGAGGTGTTCGCGGCCACAACGGCACGCAAATTGGCCGTGCCGTCCTCGTACCGCGAGCTTCGCAATCCCATCACACCTTCAACCGAGAACATTCGGGGAGGCATGGAGCATTTCGCCTTTCATTGCTCCCCGTGCCATTCGAATGATGGATCGGGCCACACGGTATACGGCAAGGGCCTCTATCCGAAGCCGCCCGACTTGCGCGCAGCCGCGACGCAGAACAAGAGCGATGGCGAACTCTACTACACAATTGAAAATGGAGTTCGTTTGAGCGGCATGCCAGCCTTTAGCGGAACGCACACCGTCCCGCAAACCTGGCGCCTGGTTTTATTCATCCGGTACTTGCCTCGGATCACCCCCGAGGAACTCAATGAGATGAAGGGGTGGAATTCGAAGATGGAGGCGGATCCAGCGCATTTCTGAATTGCGGGGAACCGCCCCAATCCTATGCGCCGCACTTATCAATCGGAGGAAATCTATGAAACGGGAAATCATTCGCGTCGAGCCGCTGGCGACCTACCTGGAAAAATACAAGGCCCCAGCTTCAACCGTGACGAAGCACGGAGACACAACCTACGTCTCGGGCTCTCCGCCGTTCGACCCCAAAACAGGAGAAATCTTCAAGGGACCGATTGAGCGTCAGACGGAGATCGTATTGGATCAACTCAAGCTCTGTGTCGAAACGGCAGGCTCTTCTCTGGAAAACATTCTGAAGCTGAATGTCTACGTCACCTCAGTAGACATGTTCCCTGCGGTGAATACCGTCTACCGGCGTTATTTCCCGGAAAATCCGCCTGCGCGCATCTTTATCAATGTTCCTGCTTGGAACGGCGGGTTTGATATTGAAGTGGATTGTGTCGCCGCCGTTTCATAAGACTGTTCTTTAGTTAGGTATCTATCTCCGCTCGTTGGCGGGCGGGCGGGTGGCCCGGCCTAAGGCCCCGAGGGTGCCCCGTCCAAGCTTCGCTTTGGGCGGGGAGCTTCGCGCGTGAAACCCATTTCTTGAATCCGCACCCAAACCTGTGTTGGTAATGCCCTCAAGATCAAATGCCTGGGCCACCCCGCCCAGCGCTTGTACTTCCTTTGCAGATTTTGGGGTAATCTCAATTTCCAACAATCTTGAGTACTTCCCCGGCAATATTTTCCGCGATGCGTTCGTTCCCGATGTCACCGTAATGGTGATAGTCGACGTAGACGTCACGGGAATCCATATCTTTAAAGATGTCAGCGATGTAATAAAAATTGTCGGCCTTCACGGACTGCCGAACTCTAGCCGCCAGATCGCGAGCCGGCGCATATCCGTTCTCGCCCGGCACAGGCTGCCAGAAAAACAGCGTTTTAATGCCATGCATGCTTCCGAGGGCAGCCTCCGCGCTTAAATTGAACTGATACGTATTCACCTGATCATAGGTAGGTGACTGATCCGCGGGCGGAGCAGGCGGTCGAATCAGCCGGCCTCCGATCGCTCCCACCAGTCTAAGCGGTGGGAAGTCCGGCGATAACCAGAAGTAGCTTCGCGCGCTTGGGTTGCGAGCTTGCTCTCTTGCCATGGCTACGGCCATTCTGTCGGTGAAAGCAGGAGTGTCGTGGTGCGAATATATGCCCGATTCGTTTAGACCGTCCAGAAAGACGGCCACATCGCAATGGTCGCCGCGGCGAAGCAACGTCTCGAACAAGGCAAGCTCCTGCGAGGAGAAGAAGTAGCTGTGGCCCTGGTTGGTTACCGCGACGCTCCGGCCTGGAAGATCGCGAGAAAGAATCGCCGACAAGTGGCTGGCCATCGTCTCCTCATCCGGCACTCCCCAACCAAACATGGTTGAGCCGCCGAACATCCAGACGATGAGAGGGCGCCCCGCATGATTGGAGCTGGTCTGAATGGTTCGGCGGGTTGGCAATGGTGTCGCTTCATCCACATTAAGCCGTGGCGCATGGAAAATCCGTTCTGAGAAACCTACCCACGGCTGGTAGATGTAGGTCTCGGCTTCGCCCATCTGGTCAAACTCTTTGAAAAATCTGCTGGCTTGCTCCGTATCCATCCGGTGCATCGCTCGGGGCCGGAAGCGGCTGGAGTAGATCGGCGGGTTTCCGTATCCACGGATCGCGTAATACGCGTACGAGAAAAAGATGAAGCCACTCGTTAGGATCAGGGTGGAGAGAACTGTTACCGCCGTCTCCCTGTACCATTTGGGTATTTGTCTAAGGAACTTCAGCAGCGGCTTCGGCTCGGCGTTCTTCTCAGCGTTCGTCATCAACCAGCTTCAGCGCGGACGGTTTTTATCCTAACAGCAGATTACCGTTTTAAGAGCAACGCAGCTCCGGGCGGCGGCGCCACCCGACGGGGTGGCCCACCCTTAACGGTCTTTGCGTGCACCATTCCCACTGTGTTGGTAAATGCAGGGTGCCCCATTTCTCGCGTTGTTTGCGAGAAGTGGGGCCTTTGGCTTGAGCCGATTCTAAGCCCAGCCAATGTTCGTCCGTCACAGACATGACCTCGGAGTCCTGCGTAGGGTTTCTTCATGCCATGGGGCTTAAAGCGCTATTACGGCACGGGAAGCCTCCATTTCATCACCTGGAGCTGCTATCGACGCAAGCCCCTACTCGCCAATCCCGCCCGCCGCGACCTGCTACTTACTGTCCTCGATCTGATGCGCGCTCGCTACCGTTTTGCCGTGATCGGATACGTGGTCATGCCCGAACACGTACATCTACTGATTTCCGAACCTTGGATTGGCGATCCCTCGAAGATAATTCAGGCGGTGAAGCTGAGCGTCTCCCGGCGGCTGGCCATTGCAGGCGAATTCTCCGGCCGGTTCTGGCAGAGTCGTTTCTATGATTTCAATCTGTGGGGCCAGCAGAAAGAGGTCGAGAAGCTGAAGTACATGCATCGCAATCCGGTGGCGCGCGGACTGGTGGCGAGTCCGGAGGATTGGCCGTGGAGTAGCTACCGCTCCTACGCTTACGGCGAGGCAGGACTGGTGCGGATCAACGACTGGACTTGGTGGGAGGAGAAAATTCGGCGGGGCGCTGGCTGAGGGTTGAGGAACGCATCAAAATTAGATTTGGGTGAGATTCGGGTGCCGCATTTCTCGCGTTCTTTGCGAGAAGTGGGGATTTTGGCTTATGGCCCACGATAAGCCCGAGGTTAGTTTGGTTCGGATCAACGATTGGACTTGGTGGGAGGAGAAAATTCGGCGGAGCGCTGCCTGAGGGTCGGTAGAGTCGGCGAAAAGCTCCACTTCTCGCGGGTGCCGCATTTCTCGCGTTCTTTGCGAGAAGTGGGGATTTTGGCTTATGGTCCACGATAAGCCCGAGGTTAGTTTGGTTCGGATCAACGATTGGACTTGGTGGGAGGAGAAAATTCGGCGGAGCGCTGGCTGAGGGTTGGTAGAGTCGGCGAAAAGCCCCACTTCTCGCAAAGAGCGCGAGAAATGGGGCACCCGGCGAGTATCCAGCGCCGTAGTAGCGGTGCAGGTTGGTCGGCATTGAAACGACGTAACGGGAACACGACGATTTCGCTGTGACCGATGAACATGCCCGGGAGAGTTCGCAGCAGCCCACCCGTGAAACTGCCGGGCGGGGCATCCCGTGTCGTGCTAGAGCCTTGCAGATTATTCTGTCACTCTTTCAAGTAACGAAGCGCGACACATCCCGATTCAAAAATCTTGGAATCAACAAGTTTTAGTCGCAATCTCTCCCGCAGGCTGACACCTTCCATCAACCGTCTCCCTTCTCCTGCGATGATTGGCCCAACGACAAAACGATATTCATCCACCAGACCAAGCTCTATCAGTTGTGAAGGAATATCTACACCGCCGACCAAAATATCTTTGCCTGGTTCTTGCTTCAATTTGAGTATTTCATCGTGAAGGTTCGCACGAACAATTCTCGTATTTTCATCTTCAGCGCTGGCCAATGATCGTGAAAAAACAACCTTCTTCTTGGAGACAAAGGCTTGAGCAAATTGGATATCCGCTCTTGTCTCGGACGGGTTTTTTGCGACGTCGGGCCAATAAGGAACCATCAATTGATAGGTTGTACGCCCATAGACGAGCAGGTCAACATCCCGCAAGAGTTGCGTATAGTGTTCAAGCATTCCTTCGTCGGGATTGAATTTGGTGTGGTCGCAGCAGCCATCCAGGGTAACGTTGATTGCGTAGATTACATTTCTCATCTGATTGTCCTTTCTTATGTACTAGCGCACTGCGCGCTAGGGCTATTTCCGCTGATCGCGATTGCGCTAATTTTCTTATGCATTGTTTTCCTCCTTCCTCAACCCCATGGATACAAGAGCGGCTATTTGTTGGCGGTCTGATTCGGCAGCTCAGCCCGTTTCGCTACTTTGTGCTGGATCTGCTCTTCCGACAGGATGGGTGCCAATTCTTCCATCTCAAAGACCTGGCGGATTTCGATTTCGGAGTTGCCAGCGTGGGGGTTGGGGCAACGCTTGACCCACTCGATGGCATCTTCGAGGGAATTGACCCGCCAGAGCCAGAAGCCGGCGACGAGCTCCTTGGCCTCGGTGAAGGGGCCGTCGACGACGGTACGAGACTTGCCGGAGAATTTGACGCGTGCGCCTTTGGAGCTGGGATGGAGGCCATCCATGGCGAGCAGGACGCCAGCCTTCATGAGCTCTTCGTTGAACTTCCCCATCTCGAGCAGGAGCTGCGGATCGGGGAGGGCGCCTTCTTTTTCTGACTCTGGGGTTGCTTTGACCATGACCATGAATCGCATTGCGAAATCTCCTTTGGGTTGGGCGATGGTTGGGTGGCTTGTTCTACTGGCGCATCTCGGCGGCCACGTCGTCGCCGAACTTCTCTTGGATGTACTTTTGGGTCTCGGGATCGAAGTCGGTCATGTCAAACATCCGCCGAACTTCGACCATTTCGTTATCCTTTCCGGGGATGCGCGAGGCCCATTCCAGCGCCTCTTCGCGCGACTTCACCTGGATGATCCAGTAGCCGCCCACCACTTCCTTCGCTTCGGTAAACGGACCGTCGGTCACTTTCGATTTTCCGCCTTTGAAGGTGACGCGCGCGCTCATCGTCGAGGGCGGAGTCAGCCCGTCGAGCGTCAGCAGCACGCCGGCTTTCCCCAGTTCCTCGTTGTACTTGCCCATCGCCTCCATGCTTTTGAGGTCGGGCGCCCATCCAGGTTTTGCGGTTTCGTACTCTTTCGGAAACATGATCATCATGAAGCGCATGGTGTTCTCCTTTAATTTTGTGCGGACACCGTATCCGGGCCGCTACTTTTATATAAGAGCCTGGACCGCCCTGGGCACATAAAGTTGCGAGTTGCGAGTGACCGGGTGCGCCGTGCGGCTCCACTTAATAGTCGAACGGGCTGGCGAGAAATCGACACCCGATTTGCAGATTTTTCGGGGCTCGCAGGGTGCCCCATTTCTCGCGTTGTTTGCGAGAAGTGGGGCCTTTGGCTTGAGCCGATTCTAAGCCCAGCCAATGTTCGTCCGTCACAGACATGACCTCGGAGTCCTGCGTAGGGTTTCTTCATGCCATGGGGCTTAAAGCGCTATTACGGCACGGGAAGCCTCCATTTCATCACCTGGAGCTGCTACCGACGCAAGCCCCTACTCGCCAATCCCGCGCGCCGCGACCTGCTACTTACTGCCCTCGATCTGATGCGCGCTCGCTACCGTTTTGCCGTGATCGGATACGTGGTCATGCCCGAACACGTACATCTACTGATTTCCGAACCTTGGATTGGCGATGAAGATAATTCAGGCGGTGAAGCTGAGCGTCTCCCGGCGGCTGGCCATTGCAGGCGAATTCTCCGGCCGGTTCTGGCAGAGTCGTTTCTATGATTTCAATCTGTGGGGCCAGCAGAAAGAGGTTGAGAAGATGAAGTACATGCATCGCAATCCGGTGGCGCGCGGACTGGTGGCGAGTCCGGAGGATTGGCCGTGGAGTAGCTACCGCTCCTACGCTTACGGCGAGGCAGGACTGGTGCGGATCAACGACTGGACTTGGTGGGAGGAGAAAATTCGGCGGGGCGCTGGCTGAGGGTTGAGGAACGCATCAAAATTAGATTTGGGTGAGATTCGGGTGCCGCATTTCTCGCGTTCTTTGCGAGAAGTGGGGATTTTGGCTTATGGCCCACGATAAGCCCGAGGTTAGTTTGGTTCGGATCAACGATTGGACTTGGTGGGAGGAGAAAATTCGGCGGAGCGCTGCCTGAGGGTCGGTAGAGTCGGCGAAAAGCTCCACTTCTCGCGGGTGCCGCATTTCTCGCGTTCTTTGCGAGAAGTGGGGATTTTGGCTTATGGTCCACGATAAGCCCGAGGTTAGTTTGGTTCGAATCAACGATTGGACTTGGTGGGAGAAGAAAATTCGACAGAGCGCTGGCTGAGGGTTGAGGAGCGCATCAAAATTAGGTTTGGGTGAGATTCGGGTGCCCCATTTCTCGCGTTCTTTGCGAGAAGTGGGGATTTTGGCTTATGGCCCACGATGAGCCCGAGGTTAGTTTGGTTCGAGTCAACGACTGGACTTGGTGGGAGGAGAAAATTCGACAGAGCGCTGGCTGAGGGTTGAGGAACGCATCAAAATTAGATTTGGGTGAGATTCGGGTGCCCCATTTCTCGCGCTCTTTGCGAGAAGTGGGGATTTTGGTTTATGGCCCACGATAAGCCCGAGGTTAGTTTGGTTCGGATCAACGATTGGACTTGGTGGGAGGAGAAAATTCGGCGGGGCGCTGGCCGAGGGTTGGTAGAGTCGGCGAAAAGCCCCACTTCTCGCAAAGAGCGCGAGAAATGGGGCACCCGGCCAACGATGAATAAGATGGGGGAACAAGAGGTAGAGGCCTGTGGTACCCACTCGCCGAAACCGCGACGAGTGGGGCAGCCTAGCGTTGGAATGGTGCAAGCGAAGTGAAATCTATGGCTGGGCCAGCCCCCCTGGTGTCGGTATAATCGAGAGGTCCCGGCAGGAGTCGAACCTGCATCTCTGCGGATGGCTTCGCAGGGCAACGAACTGACCCAGCGCGGTGCACTGCGAAGCCTGAGAATCCAACAGCGTCTTATCCGTTAGACGACGGAACCATAACTCTAGCCCGCAGCCGGCAACGCGCGGGATTTCATGTCCTTCATCGCTTCCATCAGCCGAACCGTCTCGTTCACGTCCAGCGTGTCGCCCTTATACCGCAGCTCCAACAGGCCTTGAAGGTTCGACGGTAGCTTCACCCCTTCGCGCACGACCAGGATGAATCGATCACCGTAGAGCGCCATCGCCGCGCCGATCTCGATCAACACGTTCTCGTTTAGAACGATGTGAACCTCGCCTTTATCGTCGGTGATGTGTCGCTCGTCCTCGACGTGGATGATCGCCGCTCCGCACGAGCGCATCCCAGCCATGATCTTCGTCGGTATCGGCTGCGAGACGGTCTGCTTCTCGATTTCCGTTACGGGCACGAACTCTCCAAACGCGAGCAACTTCTTGATGGGGTCGATCAAGCCTTGGTTCTTACCATGAGTGATGAACACGCGTCGCAACCGAGCGTCTTCGGACGGCATCGTCACTACCTTCGGAGCGGCGACAGTTCTTTCGGGCATCGCCTGCTCGACGAAGGTTTGTTCCACTGGTTCGCCCGATCCAGGTGCCGGATCGGATGCGTTCTCAGTCTCGCCCGCGACTCTGGTCTCCGAAAGATCAACGTAGGTGCGATCCTTAATCTGCTTGAGAAAGCCGAGTTCACCGGCGCTCTCGATGATAAGGTTGAGAACTTCTTGGGTTCGATCGGTTGGGACACCTTGCAGCATCAAGACGTTCCGGGCGATGTCTTCCCTCGGGATTGGCGCTCGGTCGTACTTTTGAAGGAACTCACGGATAACCCTAGGTCGTAGCAACGCTTCGCGCTTCGCCGCGATGTCGTCTCCCTCACTCGTCGGACGGATGATCCGCATCCCGAGAGGCGTGATGGAGATTACTTCGGCGTTGTACCCTCCCACGGTCAAACCGTAGGCGATCGCGGCCCCAGTGAGCATTCTCAACCCACTGGAGGTAGGCTGCATGTCCAGAGCGACGGCGACCTGCAGAGGTGAAGTCGGCTTGTATCCGTAGTTGTCCGCGATCGCTCTGGGCACGCGTAATGCCTTTTCGAGAGAACTAGCGGGAACGTCCGCTTGGCTGACATAGCTGCGTTGTACTGGTTTTGCGACCGGTTTCGCCATTGAGTGCCTCCCCGAGCGGGGCTTCAAGAATCGTACTTGGATTTAGGTGGAATTGTACTCTCGGCGGGATGGCGAGTAAAGTCCAGTTCTTTTGAGCTGCTCACGAGGCCGATGGTCGTCGCGAGTTCACGAGTCCAAGAGAGTCTTCATCGATTCACCGACTTCGCGATACAAGATCGAACTACTTGGGGCAGACTGGGCGCACCCTACTGAATTTTATTATTTCAACCCCCGAATCCGCTCCTGCAGGAATTGCCGCTCTGGTTCCTGTTGGGTCAGTGCCAGCGCCTTCTCATAAGACGCCCGAGCCTCGGCGGTCCTGCCGAGCCTGCGACACATATCGGCGCGGGCGGAATGCGCCAGGTAGTAATTTGCCAATTCACCATGTTCCAACACCGCGTCGATATGCGCCAGACCGGCCTCTGGACCATCGCGCATGGCAATGGCAACGGCACGATTGAGCTCGACAACGGGCGAAGGTTGAATTCGTAGCAACTGGTCGTAAAGCGCGACAATCTGCCGCCAGTCGGTCCGAGCCACCGATTCCGCCTGCGCATGAACGGCCGCAATCGCAGCCTGCAGTCTGTAAGCGCCGAAGCGGCGGGACTTCATAGCTTTCTCCAGCAATGCCACTCCCTCCGCGATCTGCTTCCGGTTCCAGAGCGCGCGGTCTTGATTCTCCAACAAAATCAGCTCCCCGGTCGGAGAAGTTCTCGCGGCGTGACGGGATTCCTGCAGCAACATCAGGGCAAGCAAACCAATAACTTCCGGCTCGGGTTGAAGCTCCGCCAGCAACCGGCCCAGTCGAATCGCCTCGCCGGTAAGCTCGGCCCGGGTTACGTTCGCTCCCGCCGCGGCCGAATAACCTTCGTTAAAGACGAGATAGATGACCTGAAGCACGGCGCCCAGTCGCTCCGGCAATTCCTCGGGCGTAGGCACCTCGTAGGGAATCGGTGTCTCTCGAATCTTTGCCTTGGCGCGCACAATGCGCTGCGCCAGCGTGCGCGGAGTGGTGAGGAAGGCCTTGGCGATCTCCTCGGTGGTCAGCCCGCACACCTCACGCAAGGTGAGCGCCACACGCGCCTCCGGCGCTAGCGATGGATGGCAGCAGGTAAAAATCAGCCGCAGCCGGTCATCTTCAAGGCAGTCATCCCCAAGGCTGTCCACTTCATTGGAATTGGAACTCCCTTGCGCTTCGAGATGTCGCGCGAGCTCGTCTTGCGACGCATCGAATCTTGCCCGTCGGCGCAGAGTATCAATGGCTTTGAATCGCGCCGTCGAAATCAGCCAGGGCCGCGGGTTGCCGGGCACTCCACTCTTCGGCCACAGGCTCAGCGCAGCCGCAAAGGCTTCGTGCATCGCCTCCTCGGCAAGATCAAAATCACCCAGCAAGCGGATCAGGGTTGCCAGAATCCGTCCCGAATCCACGCGATAAAGGGAGTCGAGCAATTCGCGTATCGGCTCGGTGGCATGCTCAGAGATGTCACGCTCGGACATGACGCGCTCAGACATGACGACGACCTTAGCAAACCAGCCACCCAGAATCAATTTTGGCAAATGCTGTCGGCCATCATCACGATTTCCCCAGGACTCCAAATGTGTGGCCTGAGAACCTTGTAGGGCGGCTGGAGGCGTGAGAGCAAGGCTGGAGCGAGATAGTCAGAATTAGCCCTGAGACGAGTAAATCACCGCCGCGCATGAATCAAGTTAGTTAACCCCGCCGCCCGCTCCCACTGGACCAGCGATTCACCTAACAGGTTAGCCTCTCGCATCGCTCCAGCCTGGCCCCACGCACCACCCCGTCCCACAATTACTACCCTGATCCCATTTTCTCGCCCGCCATCCAAAACTGAGAACTGAGAACCGAGAACTGAGACCTGAGAACTGGTTTCGCTATGCCGCCCGCGTCGACGCAATCAGTCCGTTCAACATCCGGCCGACCTCGGCTGTCTTGTCCAGCAGAGCTTCACCTTGCTGAGTCGACAGATAACCAAGATTTCCTGCGATCATGATCTGGGTCTCAATCTCCACCAACGATCCCCTTGCGTGACTTAGAAACCGATGAAATTCCTTCTGAGAAAAGTGCGCCTGCCCTTCCGCAATATTGCTGGGCACCGAAACCGCCGCCCTCCGCAGTTGACTCGTCAGCCCGTAAACCTCATCCCGCGGGAACAGGCGAGTCGCCCGGTAAATCTCAGTAACCAGCTCCATCCCCTTGCGCCAAACTATCAGATCCCGATAAGACTCGCCCATGTATACAACTTCCCACGATCTTGGTGACTCACAGTGTGACATCTGAACAAATACTAGGAATAATGCGTCCCATTCCCACTTGAGAACCGAGAATTGAAAAGCGAGAACCAAGAACTAAGAACTGAGAACCGAGAACTGCTTTCCCTACTTCCCCTTTAGCATTTCCACCACCCGCTCATAATCATCCACCGTCGCGTACTCAATCACGATCTTTCCCTTCCCGTTCCGATCCTTAATTCTCACCCGCATCCCGAGGATACGCTCCATGGCCAGTTGCGCGGCCCGCACATTCGGATCCATCCACCGCGCCGCTCTGCTTTTTTTCAGCGGCGTCTCTCCCGGCATCTTCTGTCCCGGCAGCATGGCCAGGAATCCGTTCACTCGCGCCACCCGATCTTCAATCTCATCCCACTTCAAGTGCTTCGTCACCACTTCTCTCGCGATCTCGAGGATGTGCTCTTCCTTCTCCAGCGCCAACAGCTCTCTGCAATCGCTGAATGTCAGCCGCCCCGAGATTAAATACTCCATCACCTCCCGCGGCAGCCGCAGCAGCCGCATGTAATTCGATACCGTCTCCCGCGACACTCCAAGCCGCTCCGCTATCTGCGCCTGCGTCAGCTGGAATTCCTTGCTCAACACGCGAAACGCCTCCGCTTGCTCCAGCGGATTCAGATCCTCGCGCTGCACATTCTCGAGCACCGTCATCTCCGCCGCTTGCTGCGGTGAAAGCCGGCGCACGATCGCCGGAATCGTTCGCTGCCCCGCCATTTTCGACGCCCGCAGCCGCCGCTCGCCCAGCACCAGGATGAATCGTCCTTCCTCCTCCGCCGGACGCACCACCACCGGCTGCACCACCCCATTCTCCTTGATCGAATCGGCCAGCTCCTGCAGTTGCTCTTCACTAAACACATAGCGCGTCTGGTAGGGATTCTTCTCGATCAGCTCCACCGCCAGCTGCGACACCATGTTGTGATTCACCGCCTGCGCCTGAATCGAGATAATTTCATTCGGCTCCTGCTGCGGTGACGCTGCCTGCCCTACATCTTTGTCATCCCGAGCAAAGCGAGGGACCTGCTTTTCGTTCGGATCTCCCGTGCCCTGTGAGGCCGGCTCCGGGCCGTTACTCGGGACTCGGGACTCGGTGCTCGCCGGCACAACCGCTCGTGGTCCTGGCAACAAAGATGCGAGCCCTCGCCCCAAAGCCTTCCGCTTCTCCGGTTTCTCGTCATGCTTCTCTACCGCTACTGTCGTCATAAGTTCTTTCCCCCGGCAAATCTTGTCACCCTGAGCGACGCGAAGGGCCCGTGCAACTGACCGTTAAATCTGTTCCGCCTCATCAATATCCATAGGAATCAATATATATATCGATAGCTATCGATATATGCTAGGCGCTTTTCGCCGGCTCTGCCTCGCCCACCGCCGCCATATGCCGCCCCAGCAGCTCCTTAGCCAGCCGTATGTAACTCTCCGCCCCTTTCGATCGCGGATCGTACACCAGCGCTGGCTTCCCATGGCTGGGCGCCTCCGCCAGCCGTATGTTCCGCGGCACAGTCGCCGCGCACAGCTTCTCCCCAAAAAATTTCCTGAGCTCGGCGATCACCTGCTGAGCCAGGTTCGTGCGCTCATCGAGCATTGTGAGCACTACGCCTTCGATTTCCAGTTCCGGATTCAACTCCGCGCGAATTCGCTCCACTGTATCCAGGAGCTCGCTGATGCCTTCCAGCGCAAAATATTCTGCCTGCATCGGAATGAGAACCGAGTCGGCTGCCACTAGCGCGTTGAGCGTGAGCAAGTCGAGCGCTGGCGGGCAATCCAGGACGATGTACTGGAAGCGATCGCGCAAGGGCGCGATCGCTTCTTTTAAGCGATACTCGCGGCGGTCTGCCTCTACGAGCTCAATGTTTGCGCCGATGAGATTTTTGTGCGATGGAATGATCCAGAGCTGCTCGAGCTCCGTCACGGCGAGGGCCTCTTCGCCAGAGGCTGCGCCCATCAGCAGGTGATAGGTAGAAATGCGCTCCGGATCTTTCACCAGGCCAAGTCCACTTGAAGCATTCGATTGCGGATCGCAATCGATGAGCAGAGTATTCACTTCGGCAGCCGCGAAGGACGCGGCTAGGTTGATGGCAGTCGTGGTCTTGCCCACGCCGCCCTTCTGATTGGCAACAGCGATGACGCGTCCCATATAAATTGTCGAGGAGCCAGAGCTGTTCGCAGAATAGAGCGGTTCGTATTTCGAATGCAAGGTCAGATGTTGTGCATTACACGAAATGATTGTGCAAAACCGTGCTTAATGTTCCGGCTGGAACGCCGGAGCGCGTCTTCGCGTGAGCTGATGTTCCAATCGGAACATTAGAGCGAGTTGTGCAAAGCAAATCGCGGGCGCTTCATGTTCCTAAATGTTCCGACTGGAACATTCCGGAACAAGCCGGGAGTGAGATGTTCCTGTCGGAACATATTGCCTAATGTTCCGGTTGGAACACTTAGAACCGAGATTCGTAGAATAGAATGCACGCGCTGTCGTCCCATTATGAGACATTGCCCACTTTCTTGCTGAAACTGCCTGACACGGCGCAGCGAATGGCTAAAAATCATTGTTTTTGCCCACTTGTTTACCTTATTGGTGCCGCTGCTCCCATGAGTAATGTCCGAGATTGGGACTGGGGAACGTGGAGGGGCTTTTGCCAGGCGAACCGCGGTAACGTCGAGTGGGCCTCGTCCAGCTGCGACGATCCGATCAGAAGAGCCAGGCGGCCTGTGGGAGTTGTGAGGCGAGCGGCGACGCGGAGGGCGTCTCCGAAGTGTTCAACGGCGCGGAGGGTGACCACATCGTAAGTCTGAGTGGTGGTCTCGGCACGTGTGTTTTGTATATCGACGTCCGTCAATGTAAGAGAGCGCACCACTTCGCGGAGGAAGGTGGCTTTCTTGTGGTTGGACTCGATGAGGGTGAGGGCGACGTGAGGCGCCCAGAGCTTGATCGGGATTCCGGGGAAGCCGGCGCCCGAGCCGAGGTCGGCGAGGCGGATGCGAACCTCAGGGGCTAAAGCCCGACTCTTTCGCGAATCTGCATTGGCACGACTGAAGTCGTGCCCTACCCGGGTATGCCGTTGGGGAGAGTCCTCTTCTGGGAAGAGGTGGCGTGCAGCGAAGAGGGATTCGCCGAAGTGGCGGGTGATGATTTCTTCTGGATCGCGGATGGCGGTGAGGTTGATACGCGAATTCCACCGGATTAGTAGATCGATGTACGTCGATATATGATCGAGCTGCGAGGACGAGAGAACAACAGATTCCCTTCGACTTCGCTCAGGGCAGGCCTCAGCGGGCCTTCGGCCCGGTTCGGAATGACAAGTGTTTGAGAGGAAGGGTTCGAGCAATTCGGCGATGCGTGCGGGGCGCATGGAAATTTCGATTGTAGATTGTTTGAGATTAAATTCTAAAGTCGGGTCGAGCGGAGCTGGTGCAGGCGGAATTTTGCATAGGTCCTTCGTTGGGATTCGTCCGCATTCGCTGACGAATCCGCGGCCTCAGGATGACAGTGATCCGGCAATCAGATTGGGGCGAGGGCCGACTCGGCGTTTTGGCGCAGCGGGGCGAGGCGCGTCTTCTCCAGGTCGTCGCGGTAGAAAAGGTTGTAGGTGTCGAAGGGGATGAGGCGGCCGTCGGGGTGGACGATGTGGACGCAGGTTTTCTTGACGCTGCGTACGTCGAAAGAGTGGGTGTCGATGAATTGCATGATGATGATGCGGAAGATGTTTTCGTAGGTGATGTTGTCGGGGACGAAGACTTTGGGAAGACAGCAGAGAAGCTCGCGGAGGGTGCCGGCTCCGCTGCGCGGCGAGTGGTTGGTGGCAAAGAGTTTGAAGAGATTGGTGCGGACGGCGGGGTCTTGTTCGTAGAGGATGGTGTTGGCAGCGCCGTTGATGAGAACTTCGGGCGGGATCATGCTGGTTAAGGGAACGACTTTGCCGTTTAGCTTTAAGGCATAGGCCATGGCGAGGGAGTCGGGATGGCAAGGGACGGGGATGACGTCCTCGGGGCGGAAGACATTGGTCTGTTCGAGAATTTTGCGGCGGACTTCGGTGAGGGTGAGGCGGTCGGTGGCGGGATTGAAGTTGCGGACGAACTTGCCTGCGCGGGCGTCCCCCTTTTCGTCGTCCGTGGCAATCGACGGGAAGTCAACATCCCCACCCTGTCGCGAAGTGCGCGACAAGGGCGGGGCACCCGCCTGATCTACACCCGCGTGATCTACACCCGCCTGATCTACACCCGCGTGATCTACACCCGCGTGATCTGCACCCGCATGATCGGGGATCCAAGACTCGAGGCGGCCGGCGTCTTGAATAGGCTGGAAGGTGACGCCACGAATGCAGGGCTGTTGTAGAGCGAAGTCGATTGTCTTGCCGATCTCGTGGTCGTTGAGGCCTTTCTTTAGCGTGACTACTAAATTGGTGGAGATGTTGTAGCGGTTCAGTTTTTCGAGAGCGTCTTCGCGAATGCGGCGGAGGTCGGCGCCGCGGAGTTGCATTAACGGTTCGCGCTCGAAGGAATCGAACTGGAGATAGACTTCGAAATCTTCGCGGACGTCGGCGAGGCGCTTCACGAAATCTTCTTCCTGCGCAATACGAATTCCGTTGGTGTTGACCATCAGATGTTTGATGGGGCGCGTCTTGGCCATTTCCACGATGGTGAAGAAATCGGGATGCATGGTGGGCTCGCCGCCGGAGAGCTGGACCACGTCGGGATGGCCTTCGTTGCGGACGACAGCGTCCAGCATCTTCTCAATTTGAGGGAGGGTGCGGAACTGCTGGCGCTCGGGGCCGCTGGCGGCGTAGCAGACGGGGCAGCGAAGATTGCAGTAGTCGCAAATCTCGACGAGGGTGAGGCAGGAGTGCTGCTCGTGGTCGGTGCAGAGGCCGCAGTCGTAGGGGCATCCCCATTTGACGGGAGTGTTGTAGACCTGGGGCATCTCGGGAGGCTTGATGAAGACTTCGCGGCAGCGGCGGTAGTAATCGATGTCGTCGGCGATGAGAACGCGCTCGGCGCCGTGCTGTGGGCAACGTTTGAGCAGGTAGACCTTGTCGTCCTGGAAGACGGTTTTGGCTTCGACCTTGCGGTAGCAGGTGGAGCAGATGGAGAGAGCGACGTCGTAGAAGAGGTAGGGACGGGTTTTCGGCATGGGCTAAACCTTACTTTCGAGGTGCTGGCGAGTTTAATGCTTGCGGGTGTGTTTGCCAACCAGCGGACAGAGGCGGTTCAGCGCCAGCCGCGGTAAAGATAGGGCATTGCGGAATAGCTGACCAGGAAATAGAAAAACGAAACGCCGAAGGCGACGACGAGGTCCCAGCCTTCGGGGCGAGCCTCATTTCGCCGAATGGCGCGGACGGCAAACGCAAGTACTACGATGTGCGCCGCCCAGGTTAGCAAACTCTCCGCAGTGTCCACGGGATGGCCAACATACAGGTGAAGGAATGGGAGATTGAAGAGCAGCAGCACTCCGGGCACAGCGACGGTAAAGGCGAGGGTGCGAGGGGTGAGCTTTCTGAGAAGAGCGCCGAAGAGCACGGCGTAGGGGGCTTCGCGGAAAGCTAGATAGACAAACAGGAACTGGCCCCACCCTCGCGGGGGATTGGGGCGGGAGCGTGGCCATAGCTGCATGTAGTCGAGGCAGGTGACCGCGGCGGTCAGCACGATTTGCACTCCGATCAGGTAGAGCAGAGTGTGCAGCGCGCGGCGTCCGCGGGCGCGTTGATTTTCGTGATCGTCGGTTGCGGCTCGCATGCCGCGGGCAATCCGAGCCGATGCCGCAACTCCGACGGCCAGTACCATTCCAACGACAATCACGTACGGGCCTAGCCGCTGAGGATTTTTCCCTTGGAAGCCATTCGCGGAGCACATCCCGAGAAGCAGAAAAAGCAGACTGACCACCACGGTGAGTCCGGCAACCAGGGTGATGGCGACGGTGCGTAACGTGATCGAGGCCCAGCGCTCCATAAGCAATCTTTTCGAGCCTGATAATCGCGAACAGCGGATGTCTGGAGGATAGTACAGACGAGGCGCCGGTACGGTCTAAGAGTTTTACCACAGAGGTACACAGGGAGCACGGAAAGAGCGCGAATCCCACTTCTCGCAAAAGAGGCGAGAAGTGGGGCACCCGGAAGACTGGGACTCAGCGATGGAAATAGTTCAGGACGAATACGAGAGCTGGGAGCAGGCTGGTGTAGAGGAAAATTACGACGGCGGCGACGATGAGGCGGGGAGGATCGGGCTGGATTCCGGTTTGGCGGATGGCTTTCCAGGCGAGATAGAGAATGAGGATGTCGAGAATCCACGGGATGATCGAGAGCAAGGGCGCCACGATTTGGCCGGGACGGAGAACGAAGGCGAGAAAAGCCGAGTGACCGATGAGTCCGAAGAAAATGTGGATCGAGGGAATGACCAAAGCGTAGGCGAAGGCGGTGCGTCCGGGACGGCGGGCGAAAGCGTACAAAAGGACAAGGTGAGGAGCGATGGCGGCCAGGCCCCACGCCATGAAGCCGAACTGGTACAGAGGGAATGGCGCCTTAGGCGAGCCGAGAGCGCCGTTCCATCCCACCACACCGAGCGCAACTTCGGCAGCAATTTTGGCAACGATGGCAATGGCCAGTCGCTGGATGGCGGCGGTGCTGGCGGGAGAGAGATGAGTAGCGACATCTGGGATGGCGCGGGCTTGGGGAGTGTGCGGTGTGGTGACGTTGAGCGCGGTCACACGGGGCGAGGCTGGTTGTGGCGGAGCCGCGGTGGATATGAGTGGGTAGGGCGCGACAAGAGCCTGAGCACCTCCATCTTTATCATCTTTGTTGCTGCGGATAAGGCTGCGCGTCATGGCGGCGATGCCGACCACGCCGCCGGTCACGAGGAAGGCGTCGATGACGATCGCGGCGTAGAAAATCGCCGTACCCGTGGGGTCGTGGTGTTCGGGGCCTCCGTAGTTGGCGAGCGCGCGAAAGCAGAGTCCAATGAAAAGCACAACCAGAGAACCAATGATGACGAAGACAGCTACGCCGATGATGGCGAGGGTGCGGAACGTGTTGGAGGCGAAACGATCCATCAAGAATTTTCTTTGGAGCGGGCTGGGAGTCTCGGTCAGCCCGATGTCTGGAGCATAGTAAAGCAAGGCTGCGAGTGAGAGCAGTCAATTTCTGCACGCGGCCGCTGCGGCGGCGCAAGGTTCAAAATTTCCAGTAGTGCAGGATCACGAGGAAAACCGGTAGCAGGGCGTAGTAGACAACGACGACCACGGCGGCGACGAGAATCCGGGCCGGGTTGGGAAAAATTCCAGTGAGGCGGATCGCTTTCCAGGCGAGATAGAGAATAAGTGCGTGGAGAAGCCAAGGGACCAGCATCAGGAAAGACGCGAAAGAGTGGGTCATGCGGAGGACATAAAAAATCGTGACTGAGCTGCCGAAAATTCCGGAGAGAAGAAGGAGAGATGGAATCGCGAGGGAATAGGCGAAGGCGCGGCGTCCGGGCCGCCGAAGAAGGCCGACGATGAGCACGAGATAAGGGAGATTTGTCGCCAAGACCATCAGGAACGTGGTGAACAAGGCTTGACGGTAGGTGGGGAGCGTGCTGCGGAGAGCCCAGCGCCATCCCAAGACGACGGGCACAACTTGCATGGCGACTTGCACGACGATTGCGAGGACGAGTTGCTGAATGGCTGTGCGGCTGGCGGGAGAAAGATGCGTGACGACATCGATGGTGGAGGGTTGGAGTGTCGGTGAGGAAGGGAGCGTTGGCGGAGTTGCTGGCGTTGCTGTGGGCGGAGGTTGCGGAATCGATGGTTGAGAGTCGGGCGCAGGAGGCGCGTTCACGGGAGTATGAGAGTGAGGATCATCGGGAACGTTCCGGAGCGGGGGAAGGGCCGACTCGCGGACGATGCCCTTGGCTAATTTTGCGACGCCGAAGACACCGAAGGCGATGAGAAGAGCGGCGGCGACCAGAGCACCGATCACGAAGTTTATGACTTGAGGATCGTGATGGCCGCTGCCTCCGAGGTTGCCCAACATTCCGAAACACAAGGCGAGGAGGAGCAGCGCGAGCGAGCCGATGATTACGACAATCGAGATGGCGACGATGGCGAGGGTGCGGAGCGTGTTGGAGGCGTGACGGTCCATGAAAGGCTAAGTCTTTTTGTTCAGCCTGCTGAGCGCCCACATTGTGACGACGACAACCGCGAGCGCAATGACGGCGCAGATTAAATATGACGGCTCCCTGTGGCCGGCGAAGTCACCCTTGAACGTGCAAATCGTCGAAAGAACCAGGATCAAGGAAGCAACAATCGCGATGAGGGAGAGAGCGATGGTCGCGAGGGTCTTCATCCTGGTGATGTCGCGGAGGCTGGGGCGGAGCGCAACCAGCGTGCGATGTCGCGAGAATAGTACAGCAGGGTGAGGAGGCAGGCCCACTGAATTCCGCCGAGGCCGAGGAAGATGCGCGGGTAGGGTTTGATGAAGTCGCAGAGGAGGCGGAAGGATAGGTAGGCGACCATGAAGAACTTAAAGGCGTCGCCGGCGAGGAAAACCGAGGGCGTCGTCTTTCCCACTTCTCGCAAAGAACGCGAGAAATGGGGCACCCGGCTCAGGATGACGATCCTGTAGAGGACCGGGACTAAGGCGAGAAGGAAGATGATTTCGTAGAGTTGCGTGGGGTGGCGGGGAATGCCGTCGCCGAAGTTGACGGCCCAGGGGAGCGTGGTGGGAGTGCCGTAGGTGTTGTCGGCGAGGCCGGTGAGGAAGCAACCGATGCGTCCGATGGCGATGCCGAGGGCCAGGGGGATGGCGTAGAGATCGCCGGTGGACTGGCGGAGTCCGATGTAGCGCTTTATGAGTTCGACGGTAATCAGACCGAAGACGAGGGCGCCGACTATGGTCTTGCCACCCATGAGATATGCCGGGTTGCGCAGGTTCTGCCAGGTGAGTGCGGGATCTTCGAGCCAAAAGAGAAGCTTGGAGCCGAATGCAGCTCCGGCGACGGCGGCTGCGATCACGGCCCAGCGGATGGGCGTGGAGATGGGATCGCTGAAGCGGCGGCGGAGTGAGAGGTAGACGCGGAAGGCGATGATGTAAGCCAGAGTTTCGAAGAAGATGTGAGGGTGGATGATGTAGCGGCCGAAGTGGAGATAGACGGGGAAGTTTGCGGAGGCGAGATGGGGTGAGAGGGAGATGTTGAATTATAGCGGGCACGGGCGGGACAGTTGCTCTGCCATGCTGGTCAGCTCGACGAAGCAGATTCCTCCTGTCTCGCTGGCGCTCGCGCGTCGGAATGACAAATCTTCTATAGCGTATTCGCCCGGGGCTGCGCGGACGGACAAACGTTCCTACGGGAATTCCAGGGTTACGAATTTGGCGAGCTGGGTGCCTGTGTTGGTGATGGTGTGTGAGTAGTTGCCGGGGAGCCATTTGGAGTCGCCGGATTTGAAGTGGCCGGGCATGGCGCCCATGCCAACGACGTCGCTGCGGATATCGAGGTCGGTGACGGCGACCAGGAGGTGCGGTCCGTTGTGGTGGTACATGGGGACAATTCCGCCGGGCTGGAGTTCGAATTCCGAGACGCGAATTCCATCTTTGACGAAGAGAATTTCCTGGGTACCGCCGTGGAAGGTTTCGAGGCCGCGGTCTTCCTCCCAGTGAGCGGTGGAGTGGCGGAGGGATTCGTCTTCGAGAATTTCGATAGTGACGTTGCGGAAGGTCTGGTCGGTGAGATTGCGCGCGATGTGGGCGAAGGTGGCGGGCGAGAAGCGGGTCTCGCCGTCACGAAGCTTGACGGTGACGGGAGGCTTGTCTTTGACAGCGTTGACGACTTCGGTGTCGCCGAGAGTGACGTAGATATAGTCGTGGCGGTGCCAGTGCATGAGGGTGTCGGTGTGGGGAGGAACGTCGACGTTGAAGACGCGGACGGATTGGTTCTCGAGGACGAGATGGTGATGCGGCTCGGCGGTGATTTCAACTTCGGGGGCGGCCGTCTGGACGGCGAGGATCGCGAGGCAGAGGAGGAAGCAGCGGTGCATGCGGGGGATTGTAGCACTCGGGTTAGGAAGGGCGGGGACCGACGGACGTGGGTGCCGATGTAGGGTATTGGCGAGAAAGCACGTTGCGCTCAGGAACTTCGAGTCAATGAGTGTAATCGCGATTTTTCGCCAACCACGACCAGTTGCGTCTGTCAGTTCATTCGGCGCAAACTAACATTCTCGGAGGCGAAATGAAAGCCACAGACATGTTTGTCATGGTCGCGCTAATTCTCTTGGTGTTCGCGCTGATCGCACGGTTCATCAGCCCTTCGCATTTGGGCGTTTCGATCACTTGGGGCGGCACTGGATATGTACTTCCGCCCAGTTTCATCTGCGTCGTGCTGGCGACGATGTTGTGCTTCGTTGCCAGCATTTACTCGCTCTGGATGTTGCCCTTCAACCGCATTGCTACGTGGTGGCATTTTTCGCTGACAACTCTCGGCATCGGCGTGTTCTGGCTGGCGTTCTATCGAGTGCCCAACTCACGAACGGCGGTATGGGCGGTCTTCGCAGCTCCGGCAGCTATTCTCCTCACTCAGGCGATTTTTGTTTGGAATCTCGTTCAAGCGATTACCAGAATGCCGCGACTTCACAGTTGACGAAACCAAGGCGATTACACTCAGAATCCCTGTTCCGGGCATTTTGAGTGCAATGGCGATATTACGCCAACCATCAGATTAGGCCGCGTCGGCGCAGCGCAAGGCGGAGCGCGGGCCACATCAGTAACCCGATGATGCAGTAGAGAACTATGTTCGCCACGATGTCTATCGCATAGGACAGGATGATGATAAAAGTACTGCGTTGTCCGGCAAGTCCCATGAGCAGGATTGAACTCGGCCAGAGGATCAGTTCAATCTGACCGAACGTCGAGCCTAGAAATTTCCAACGCAGAATGAGGGCTACGGGGACGAGGAGCCCTATCGAACCCCACCAGAACATCCACTTCCAAAGCGTCAGTTTCATACGCACGGATATTACGTCAACCGGTTCCTCCGGCAAGATAACTGTCGTAAGCAGATGGGATGAGAAGGCCGGTCTCCGGACGGGATGCGGTGTACGCTCCCAAGTTATCGACGTGCTCAAGGCACAGATAAAAGGAGACCGGCAATGAAGAAGGTTAGCACCGTAGCGGTGAAGCAGAGGAGGAATATTTCGCAGCAGAAACTGACCATTGGATTGGATCTGGGAGATCGCAACAGCTGGTATTGTGTGGTGGATGAATCCGGCCAGATACAACGGGAGCAGCGCGTCCGCACCAATACGAAAGCATTGCAGGAAGTCTTCGGTGAGATGCCGCGCAGTCGGATCGCGGTGGAAATCGGGACACATTCGCCCTGGATCAGTCGCTTGCTCAGCGAGTTGGGGCATGAAGTGATCGTGGCGAATGCGCGCAAGGTGCGGCTGATCGGGGAGAGCCGCAAGAAAGACGATCGGCTGGATGCGCAGACGCTGGCGCGGCTGGCCCGGATCGATCCGCAGCTGTTGTATCCGGTGAAGCATCGCAGCGCGCAGGCACAAGCCGACCTCATGATGATTCGGGCGCGAGCTGGATTGGTGCGGGCGCGCACGGGGCTGGTCAACACGGCCCGCGGGCTGGCCAAGAGTTACGGCGAACGATTGCGTGGCTGCAACGTGCGGAATATGAATCCGGAGAAAGCCGAAGGCCTGAGCCCGGAACTGCAAAGCGCGCTGGAGCCGCTGCTGGCCGGCATCGAAGTGCTAAGTGAGCAGATACGAGAATATAACGAGCGGATCGAAAAGCTTGCGCAGGAGAGTTACCCGCAAGTGGCGTTGCTGAAGCAGATCAAGGGTGTAGGCACGCTGATCGCGCTGACGTTCTTGCTGACACTAGAAGATCCGCATCGCTTCCCCAAGAGCCGTGACGTGGGCTGCTATCTGGGGCTGCAGCCGGGACGCAGAAACTCGGGGAAGAGCGAGCCGCAGATGCACATCAGCAAGGAAGGCGATCCCTATCTGCGGACGCTGCTGGTGCAAGGAGCGCAACACATTCTGGGTCCGTTCGGGGTGGACTGCGATCTCCGGCGCTGGGGCCTGAAGCTGGCCGAACGTGGTGGAAGGAACGGGAAGAAGCGAGCCATCGTGGCGACCGCGAGAAAGCTGGCGGTGTTGTTGCATCACCTGTGGGTCAGCGGAGAAGTGTACGAACCGTTGCACAACAGCAGCCGAACGACCGTGGCCGCAGCCGCGTAAAAACAAAACCGTTCCAGGAAGAGAAAAGACAAAAGCCCAAAGCCGAGTTCCGGTGACTGCGTTAATCGCCTGGCCCAGGTTCCACTCTCCGAGAGCAGAACCACAGGGCGCCAAACAGATGGCAGCACCGGCTGAACCGAGAACGCCCAACATGCACCGAGCGAAGCAAATCGCTCTTCGAGAGTGCGGATGGAAGCATGGCGACAGTGGCCACTCGGCAGGAGAACAAAACCTTGTCCCCCTGAAGAGACAACAAAATCCACTTGACTCCGACCGGCCTTCTCATGGAAGGCGATTACACTCATCGACCCTGCCTCGGAAAACGCAATCCTGAAATTGTTTCTATCGCCGGAAGCGGCTGAGCAGATAGAGGACGAGGGGAAGCCGACGCTTAGTAACAGCGATGTGGCGAGAGAGGAAAGTAGACCATTGTGTTTTTGCAGGGGTAGAAGATGTCGCCGGGTAGGCGGCCGTCTTCGTTCCTTGCTGCTCTAGTTTTCAGCATCAAGGGGCATAATGAGTAAAGACAAGGTCGGTCGCTTGGGCCTTCTCATGGCAAGGGAAGCAGCTTTTCATAAACGCCGCATCGCCAGGTTTGCCGTCGGCGAAGTGCCCGAATCCCCAGCCTCCGGTTGCGGCATACTTGGTTGAGTCCTTCACCATAAACTGAATGTTTGTGGGGGGCCCGGGTGGACGTCATGAACAGGCGTTACCCTCCCTGAGAATTCGCCGAATCTGGTTAATGAGTGTGCTCGGTATCGAGTGGATGGGCGAAGCGAACTTTCAGGGTGCCGCCGAGGTATCTTGGGTGCCGGGAACATAGCAGATTTGCTCGGCTTGCTGCACCCTAATTTTGAGAATGGCGTCTTTCATCCCTTCGAGCCGCATCTGGCTCAGGGCCTTGATACCGGAAGCGTCATTTGGGTGAGCGAGACTTGCCATGGTGTCGATGTGCTTATCCCGGAATTCATAGAAGCGTTTCTTCGCCATATCGTTGTCCAACTGTCTGAACTTCGCAAAATCCACTTTACCCGGAGTCGCGCAAAACACTTGTTGAATTGCTGAGAGTCGCTGGCTCCAATCCCCCTTCGCTAATTCCTCTTGTGCAGTTTCGAAGGTGGTCTGCCACTGTTCGTCGGTTAGACCGGCAAATGACTTGGAGTACAGCGTCGCTCTCTTTAGGTCCGCTACGCAGGCGGCATCGCATTCCACGGGGTGGTGCCCAGAGCAGGCAGTCAAAAGCAGGACGCCCAGTGTCGCGATTCCGGAGATGGTTCGAAGCGCTAAAGTCGACATGGTATCCCTCAATGGCGGACTTATCCCTGCTCCCTAGATCTCAACACTTTGCCTGTGACGGGCATAGATTACCGAAGGCAGGGTCCGGAAGCGCGTGGGTTGTCGTGCCTGCCGGAACCTGTCTTGCAGTGGCTAGCGAACACTCATATTTGTTTGGCAAGGACTTGATTGGATCACCGGGTCGGCTGGCGCGATGTTGTCCATAATTGCGCGAAGCGGAGAAGAGAGTAGCAGAACAGGAATATGCTCCACCCGACGAGCACCCAATGATAGGCGTCCGGGTAGGGGTAACCGTGGTTCACAGTCCGGCGCTGAAAGAGAATCAGCGACAGCACGAGTCCGACGACCGCTTCGGTGGTCGTCCATGTGCGGCCCAAGGCGCGCGACTCCGCCTTGAGGTCGAGTTTCCAGCCAACCCACCACCAAAATAAGAAAACCAGTAGCTGGTACTCCCAAAAGAGAAAGCGCGGCCAATATCCCCTCGTCCAATACAAATGGGGCAGCTGATAGGTGAAGGTCATGGCCAAGAATTGGTCAGGAATAGTGTTAAGGGTCTTGACAATGAAATGCAGGTTCGGGCTATCAGCAAGTAGCCCGTTGTAAAACCACGGAGACATTCCAATCGAAAGGAGAACGCTCCCAACCGAAAGGATGATTCTCCACTTGAAAGTGCTCATCTGGGCGGGTCGCCTATGGGAATAATCGTGTTCTGCCAAGCCTTATTGTTACCGCAGGCCTCCGGTGCGGACAAGTAACGGTCGTAACCCAATTTCGGGGCGCTCCGGAAATATTCTTTATCGGCGGAAGCGGCTGAGCAGATACAGGACGAGGGAAAGCACGACGCTTAGTAGCAGCGATGTGGCGAGGGGAAAGTAGACGGTCGTGTTCTTGCCGCGGTAGAAGATGTCGCCGGGAAGGCGGCCGAGGGGAAGGTGGGTGCGGCCGAGCAGGATGAGGACAATGCCGGCCACGACGAGGATCATGCCCAGGAGCACCAGCAGTTTTCCGAAATCGGCCATGGGCGCTCCTGTCCTTCCAGATGTGGACTGGATGTACTAACGAGGTCTTTCCAACCGCGCGCACTTTGCCAATAATGGCAACACCCTGAGCGCGACAGGGAAGACTCGAAAAATATTACATCTTCCCGCGATTGCGTTTATACCCGTTTCCGCAACTAACTACCACGCTTCACAACTTCGGCGCGGCTCCGCGTTGAAGAGGTCCTATATCCGGAGGAGGTTTCGTCGTGACGTCCCCCAAAGTTTCGGTGCTCAGGTTTGTTCTGTTCTCGTTTTTCGTCGCCTGCATGGTCCCAGCCGCATTTTCGCAAAACGTTCTTACCTATCACAACAATAACGCGCGTACCGGGCTGAATGCGGCGGAGACGACGCTGACGCTCAGCAATGTGAACTCCGCTTCGTTTGGGAAGCTGTTTACAGTCACGGTAGATGGGCTTGTGGATGGCGAACCTTTGTATCTGTCGGCGGTGCCAATCCCGGGCAGCGGCACGCACAATTTACTGATTGTGGTGACGGAAAACGATTCGGTTTATGCATTCGACGCCGATACGGGCGGGGCGATCTGGAACATCAGCACGCTCGGGGCGGGAGAAAAGGCCTCAGACGACCGGGGCTGCAGCCAGGTCACGCCCCAAATCGGGATCACGTCGACGCCTGTCATCCGGCGGCCAGCGGGATCGAATGGCGTGATTTATACGGTGGCCATGTCGAAGAATTCTTCGGGCGATTATTTTCAGCGGCTGCACGCGCTGGATGCGATGACTGGCAAGGAGCTATATAACGGCCCAGTCACGATTACGGCAAAATATCCCGGCACCGGCGACAACAGTTCGGGAGGGGAAGTCGTTTTTGATCCAGCGCAATATAAGGAGCGCTCCGGGCTGCTGCTGGCAGGGGATACGGTTTATCTGACGTGGGCATCGCATTGCGACATCCGGCCGTATACGGGCTGGGTGATGGGCTATAACGCAACGACGCTGGCGCAAAAAACGGTTATCAATGTAACGCCGAACGGAAACGAGGGCGCGATCTGGGGATCGGGCGCGGGGCTGACGGCGGACGGGAGCGGCAACATATTTTTCCTCGATGCGAACGGAGTGTTCGATACGACTTTGACTTCCGGGGGATTCCCCGACAGCGGCGACTACGGCAACGCTTTTATACGGCTCACCACGTCGGGTGGACTGGCGGTCGCGGACTATTTTGAGATGGATAACGGAGTCGAGGAAAGTAATGGCGATGTGGACCTGGGATCGGGCGGAGCGCTATTGCTGCCACCGATGAAGGATGGTTCGGGCAACACCTGGAATCTGGCGGTGGGCGCGGGTAAAGATACCAACCTGTACATTGTGAATCGCGAATCCATGGGAAAGTTCAACCCGAAGAGCAATGGCAATTATCAGGAACTTTCTGGCGCGCTGCCGGGGGGAATCTGGTCGATGCCAGCGTATGCGAATGGGCGGCTTTATTACGGTCCGGTGGGTCAGCCGATTCTCGAATTTCAATTCAAGGACGCGAAGCTGTTGACGACTCCGGTGGCTAAGACGAACAACAGCTTCGGATATCCGGGAGCGACTCCCAGCATCTCGTCGAACAAAGGTTCGAATACGATCGTGTGGGCGGCGGAGAATACGAATCCAGCGGTGCTGCACGCCTACAACGCGAAAACCCTGGTGGAGCTCTACAACACGAATCAGGCGGCGGGCGGGCGGGATCATTTTGGCGCAGGGAACAAGTACATCACGCCGATGATCATCAACGGCAAAGTGTATGTAGGGACGACGAATGGAGTGGGCGCATTCGGACTGCTGTCGGACGGGGCCGCAGCGGCGACCGCCGCGCCGGCCGGGGGCGGGGCGGATAAGGTGACGGCGTCAAGTGGAGAGACAAATTCGGCTTCGCAAAGACGGGCGATTCCGTAGGAGCGGGGCGAGCGGCGCGGCTCCAGGCCACGCCAGTTCCGCTTCGAGGCGCGGGGCGGCGGATAAATTCAAAGACAGAGTCAAAAGCAGCGGACAAGAGTGTCCGCTCCACACCAGCCCGCTCCACACTGGCAGTCTTCCGTTAAGCATCTCGCCGGCACGAAATCTGTTCTAGACTCCTTGTAATCGGATGGTGACCAGGGACCAGCTCGGCTTGAAGTTTCAGCCGCCGGAGCGGCGGGTGTGGACTGTGCGCGGGCTGGTTGCGGCGGTGCGGGCGCACGTGGAGCGGGAGTATTCCGACGCGTGGGTAGAAGGTGAGATCTCGAATTTTCGCGCGCCCGATTCGGGGCATCTTTACTTCACGCTGAAGGATGGCAACGCGCAGATACGCGTGGTGATGTTCCGGTCGGCGGCGCGGCTGCTGCGGTTTCGTCCCGAGGATGGGATGCAGGTGGTGGTGCGCGGGCGCGTGACGATTTATGAAGATCGCGGCGAATTGCAGATTGCCGCCGAATATCTGGAGCCGAAGGGCGCGGGCGGACTGCAGGTTGCGTTCGAGCAACTGAAAGCGAAGCTGGAAGCGGAGGGATTGTTTGCGGCGGAGCGGAAGAAAGCGATTCCCACGTTGCCGGCGCGAATTGGAATTGTGACTTCGCCACAGGCAGCGGCGCTGCGAGACATCCTGAACATTTTGCAGCGGCGGCATCATACGGTGAACGCGGTGATTTATCCGGCACAAGTGCAGGGCGATGCCGCGGCGGCGGAAGTGGCGGCGGGCGTGCGGTATTTCAACCAAAGCGGCAGCGTGGAAGTGATTATCGTGGGGCGGGGCGGAGGGTCAGCGGAAGATCTGGCAGCGTTTAATGATGAAGCGTTGGCGCGGGCCGTAGCAGGGTCGGAGATTCCTGTGATTTCCGCGGTGGGGCACGAGACGGATTTCACCATCGTCGATTTTGTGGCTGATTTGCGGGCACCGACGCCGTCGGCGGCGGCGGAGTTGGTGATCCGGTCGCGGGTGGAAGTAGAGACGCAGGCGGAAGCAGTGCGGGAGCGGCTGGTGCGGGCGATGGAGCGGCGGCTGCTGGAGGCGCGTCATGCGCTGACGGAACGAGCCCAGCATGGGGCGTTTGCGCAGATGATGGATTTGATCCGGCAGCGGCAGCAGAAGTTAGATGATCTGACTTACCGGCTGGAGCGCGGCGAGCGGCAACTGCTGGAGCGGTTGCGGCGGCGATGGGAAGCGGTCGCGGCGGCAGTGCGGCATTACGATGCGCGGCGAGTGCTGGCGGGAATGCGGGGAGAGCTGGCCTCGCAGACGGCGGCATTGGCGGCGGGGATGCGCAATCTGCTGCTGCAGTATCGAGTGCGCGCGGAGCGCATGGGCAGGGCGCTGGAGATGCTTTCACCGTTGGCGATTCTGGAGCGAGGGTATGCGCTGGTGTTTGATGGCGAAGGGAACCTGGTGAAGGATGCGGAGCAAGTGGGGCCCGGGAGTGAGATCAAGGCGCGGGTGGCGCGAGGGGAAATTCAGGCCACGGTGAACAAAGCCGGTGGAGATGCGGGGAAACAAAAGAGGCAATCATCGTGAAGTCGGAACTACAAAGTGGGGTAGCGAGCCAAACGCGCTGTAATTGCGTCGTAAAAACCACGACGCAAAGCGCGGCTCGCCCAGGTCCTTCGCGGGACAAAAGCGTCTGGCTCAGGATGACAAGCCCTTCTAGTTCTCAGTGGCAGTAGAATGTAGGGTTCCAGGGTTCCAAATTCTTCGTATGGGGACGGAGCGGTGACGCAACTGACGGCGCCATGGTCGAGAGTGTCGTTTACAGTACTCGACATTTTGCTGGTGGCGTTGATCATTTACGAAGTGCTGGTGATGATCCGGGGAACGCGTGCGGCCCCGATGTTGGCCGGGTTGGCCGCGGTAGCGGTGGCGTTTTACCTGGCGCGAATCGGCGAACTGGTCACGTTGAATTGGCTGGTGAGCCATTTGCTGCCGTACGTGGTGTTCGCGCTGATCGTGGTTTTTCAGTCGGAGATCCGACACGTGCTGTCGGACGTGGGACGGCGCGTGAGCTTTCTGCGCGGATCGACGGTGGAGGGAGATTCCTACGACGACATCGTGCTGGCGGCGAACTTATTTTCGCAACATCAGACGGGCGCGTTGATGGTGATTGAGCGCGAGATCGGATTGCGAACTTATATCGAGAGCGGAGTCGCGATGGACGCGAAGCTCTCGTACGATTTGCTGGCCACGATTTTCCGGCCGAGTGCGCCGTTGCACGATGGCGCGGTCATCATCCAGAAAGACCGGTTGGCGGCGGCGGCTTGTTTCCTGCCACTGTCGATGAATCCGGTGCTCTCCACGCAGATGGGAACGCGGCACCGGGCAGGGATTGGAATCACCGAAGAAACGGACGCGATCGCGGTGATTGTGTCGGAAGAGACGGGCGCGATCAGCATGGCGGTGGGCGGAAAGATTGAACGAGATCTGACGGTGGAGCAATTGCGCGAGCACTTGAGCAGCGAACTGCGGCGGTACATGTCACCGGTGACATTGCCGACGGTGGTGGCGCAAAACGAAGAGTCGGATGGGGCAACGGAGACGCCGCTGCGGACGGGCGCGCCGATGAGCGCGGACGGGGAATCGGATTCGGAATTGGAGCGGCCACTGTGATGGAAGTCTTGCATCGCTGGGTGCTGCATAATTTCTGGCTGAAAGTTCTGTCGCTGGTGATTGCGACGGGGCTCTGGCTGGCAATTTCGCCGGATCAGGAGTCAGCGGAAGTGGCCGTGCATGTACCCATAGAATTCCAGCATGTCCCGCCGCATCTGGAAATCAGTTCGATCACCATACCGGAGGCGCAGATTCGTGTTCGCGGGCCAGAGCGGATAATCCGGCAACTGACTGCGGCGGATATCCATGCGGAAATTGAACTGGGAGACGCCAAGCCGGGCGAACGCACTTTCGATTTGACGGCGCAACAGATTCGGCATCAACGGGAGTTGCATGTGGTGCAAGTTGTGCCGGGGCAGGTGCACCTCAGCTTCGACATGCGGCTGACGCGCGACGTGGAGATTCGTCCGCGGGTTACAGGAAACTTCCTGGCGGGAGAACAGATCGTCAAGGTGCTGGTCGATCCGGAGAGAATCACGATCACGGGGCCGCAGCATCATGTGGAGACGATGGATGCGGCGACGACCGATCCTATCGACGCTTCTGGAACGACAACCCAGGCGACCTTCGTGACGAATGTGTACGTTGCGGATCCGCTGGTGCAGGTGGTACAGGCCACGCCGGTGCGGGTGACGGTGATCATGGGAAAAGTTGCGCCCGCGGGAAACGGGCATTGATCTTGTAGTTTCGCGATTGTCGTTTATCATCCTCGATTGAGCAGTCCCGGTTCTTCGATTCGCTGCAACGCTTCTCAGGACTTCGCACAATCTATGAGCAATCACGGCAGGCAGTTGTTTGGCACCGACGGAATCCGCGGAGTTGCCGGGGAATTTCCGTTGACGGCGGAAAGCACGTATTTAATTGGGCGCGCGCTCGGGCACGATCTGGTGCGCAACACGTCGAAGGCGAAGGCGGTGATGGGGCAGGACACGCGTGAATCGAGCGTGTGGATCGCGGACCGTGTAGCCGCGGGCATGGCGGCGGTGGGTGTGGACGTGCACAGCGCGGGCGTGATCACTACGCCGGGGGTTGCGTATCTGGCGCGAACGCGCGGGTTCGTGGCGGGAGTCGTGATTTCGGCCTCGCATAATCCATGGACCGATAACGGGATCAAAGTTTTTTCCGGCGATGGATTCAAGCTGACCGATGAGCGGGAGCTGGCGATTGAAAAAGAGATCTTCGCACTGCTGGCAAAGCCGGGAGCAGCGGACGACACCGCACTCCGAATTGCCGGGCCCTCGCTGCCGGGCGAAACTGCACTGCGCAAGGCGTATATCGAATCGCTGGCCGGAAGCGCGGGGTCGGACCTGAGCGCGCTGAGGGTGCTGGTGGATTGCGCGAATGGGGCGGCGACGGCGGAGGCTCCCGAATTGTTTGCCAGCTTGCGAATTCAGGCAACGTTCACGCACGTGACGCCGGACGGAAGAAATATCAATGACGGATGCGGAGCACTGCATCCGGAAACTCTAGGGAAAGCTGTGGCGGAGTCTGGCGGGAAATTTGATCTGGGCGTGACCTTTGATGGGGACGCGGACCGCGCCCTGTTTTGCGATGCCGCCGGTCGGGTGGTGAATGGGGATGGCGTGCTGCTGCTGACGGCGCGGGATCTGCAGGCTCGGGGAAAATTGGCGGGGTCGACCGTGGTGGCGACGACGATGTCGAATATGGGAGTCGAGATCGCGCTGAAGAGGTCGGGCATTCGGATGTTGCGGGCGAATGTGGGCGATAAGTATGTGCTGGAAGAGATGCTGAAGACGGGTGCGACGCTGGGCGGAGAACAATCAGGGCACATTATTTTTCGCGATGGCGATGCGACGACTGGCGACGGATTGCTGACTGCCTTACGAGTGATGGATGTGATTGTGCGGTCGCAGAAATCATTGGCGGAACTGGTGAGCGATCTAAAAGTGTTTCCGCAGAAAATTCAGAATGTGCGCGTGCGGGAGAAGATTCCGTTTGCGAAGGTGCCGGAGGTGCAGAGAGCCATTGAGGCTGCAGAGCGCGAGTTGGATGGAAACGGGCGCGTGGTGGTGCGGTATTCCGGAACGGAGGCGCTGGCGCGGGTGATGGTGGAGGCGGAGTCGGAGGAGAAGATGCGGGCGCTGACGGCGGGAATTGCGGGCGAGATTCAGAAGAGGCTGGGGGTTTAGAGCTGCAGCGTGCCGAGCCGGACAGAGAAAACGCATTTGACTGAATCGCCTGTTAATCGTCCGCGTGGCAAAGATCAGGTTTCACTCTCCGAGTTGGCATTCGTTTTCCTGAAGTTGGGGACCATCGCGTTCGGCGGGCCGGCGGCGCACATCGCGATGATGGACGATGAGTTTGTCCGCAAACGGCGATGGATTACAGAAGAAGATTTTCTGGACCGAGTGGCGGCGGCAAGTTTGATTCCTGGGCCAAGTTCGACTGAAGTCGGCATTTTTATTGGGCGTTCGCTGCGGGGATGGCGTGGGCTGATTGTTGCGGGTTGTTGTTTCATTATTCCGGCGGCTGTTCTGGTTTCTGTGATCGCGGCCGCATACGTGCAGTTTGGGGCGCTGCCGCAGGCACAGGGAATCCTTCGCGCGATCAAGCCGGCGGTGATCGCGGTCATTCTGCAAGCACTCTGGAAGCTGGGGAAAACGGCTGCGAAAACGTGGGTGCTGGGTTTGATCGGTGTCGCATCGGCGATTCTGAATTTTGTGGGCGTGAGCCCGCTGCTGGTGCTGGCGTTTGCGGGCGTCAGTTCTGGGATTGCATGGTGGTCGCAGAAGAATAAACGCAATGGGGTCGCGCTCTGTGGGATCGGTTTGATGAAGATGTTTTCGCCGGTGGGCATGACAGCCCTCGCCGTGGCCGCGGTGGTGCCAGTCCGCCTGGGACGTTTGTTTCTTTCTTTTCTGAAGATTGGTTCCGTCGTATTCGGGAGCGGTTATGTTCTGCTGGCATTCCTGCGATCGGAGTTTGCCGATCACCTGCACTGGTTGACTGAAAAACAACTTATCGATGCAGTGGCGGTCGGGCAATTTACACCGGGGCCGGTGTTCACAACGGCGACTTTTATCGGGTATTTAGTAAGTGGCTTGCCGGGCGCATTGGTTGCGACTCTCGGGATTTTCTTGCCGGGATTTTTGTTCGTCGCGATCAGCGGGCCTGTGATTCCGAAGATCCGGCGGTCGCCGGCGGCGGGAGCGGTTTTGGATGGGGTTGTGGTTGGGTCACTGGCTTTGATCGCGGTTGTTGCGTGGCAACTGGGGAAGGCTTCGATTACAGATTGGCTTACAGTTTCGATTCTGGTTGTCAGCGTGATTGCGATATTGCGGTTCAAGGTTAATTCGGCGTGGTTGATTTTGGGGGCGGGAGTGTTGGGGTGGATTGCCGGGAGTTAGTTCCGACGGGACTCGCTGGGCAGGCGCCGTTCGAGGGCGAAGGTGCACTCTCTAACCGCTAAGGAAGAGGCTGCATGACACGCTTCCGATCTTTATCAAGCGCGGTTCTGGCTAATGTGAGCTTAGAAACGAATTCGAGGCTGTAATAGGAACGAAAGGCGTCCAGATTCATCGTTGGATTTTCACGCAACTTCGACAGCTGCGGGGCAAGCGATTCTTGGAGTTCGTGGATGGCACCCTTAGCCTCGAAGGAATCGTCGAGCGGCTTATTGTCTTGGAAAAGATCCGCCATCACTGTTGCAGTATCGATCGCTTGCTTTTGAATGGCTTGGCTGCTATTGGATGCGTCCGTGAGTTTATCGAGATAGAGCAGGTTGCCTTCCAGGCTCGTCAAGTCACGGTCTAGTTTATCTATGGCATCTGCCTGCTTTTGAGAAACCTGTTTGGCGAGATCGATTTTCGCCTTTCGCTGCTCAAGTAGGATGCCTCCCGCCAGAGTGAGCGACGTTGTGAGAAGAGCAGTTACCAGCGTCTGCGCGCCGACGGAAAACCACGAGTGCTGTTGGCCGTCATCGCTCATTTCGGGTCACTCTTCAACGGCCGGGCCGAAGAGTCCGGGTTCGAATTGTGGTCTCTCTTACAGATGATCGTTCCGTCGTCCTTGCACAGCCAACATTTATCCGAGATCGGCTGGAGGTCCTTGCAGGCTTTAAAGAATTTCTCTAGCAGGCTGCTGAAAAACTACTGCTCTTCTGCAAGGCAATCGTGTTAAGAGTGGAGCATGCGAGGCGTAGATCATCAGCAGAGTCAGATGTTCAGTTATCTGTCGCCGGAGACGCGGGTGCGGAAAGATCATCCGCTGCGGGCGATCCGGTCCATGGTGGACGAAGTGCTTGCCCAGTTGTCGCGACGGTTCGACCGCATGTACGCGAGCGCGGGCCGGCCGTCGATTCCTCCCGAGAAGCTGCTGCGGGCGCAGTTGCTGCAGATGCTGTACTCGATCCGCAGCGAGCGCCTGCTGATGGAGGAGATCGATTACAGCATGTTGTTTCGCTGGTTTGTGGGATTGAACTTGGACGAAGAAGTGTGGGACGCGACCACGTTCACCAAGAACCGGGACCGGTTGCTGGAGGCCGAAGTGGCAAAAGAGTTCCTGGGGCAAGTGGTGGCGCGAGCGCGGACGAAAGGTCTGACGTCGGACGAGCACTTCACGGTGGACGGGACGTTGCTGGAAGCCTGGGCGGGGGCGAAAAGCTTCCAGCGGAAGGACGGAAAGACCCTGCCTCCGCCGGACGATCCCGGCAACCCCACGGTGAACTTTCACAGGGAGAAGCGGTCCAATCAGACCCACGCCTCGAAGACCGATCCCAATGCCAAGCTGGCGCGCAAGGGTGCGGGCAAGGAGGCCAAGTTGAGTTACAGCGGGAATCTGCTGGTGGAGAACCGGAACGGGCTGATCGTGAATGCGGAAGTGTTCGAGGCCAATGGTACCGCGGAACGCGATGCGGCGCTGATCATGCTGGAGCGGATTCCCGGTACCAAGCCGGTGACCGCAGGCGGGGACAAGGGATATGACACAGCGGATTTCGTGGCCGAGTGCCGCCATCTGGGAGTCACTGCCCACGTGGCACAAAACGATCAGCGCAGAGGCGGGAGCGCCATCGATGCGCGGACCACGCGACACTCTGGTTATGCCATCAGCCAACGAAAGAGGAAGCGCATCGAAGAATGTTTCGGGTGGCTGAAGACGATCGCGCTGTTGCGGAAAGTGCGTCATCGCGGGATTTTCAAGGTGGACTGGGTATTCACGTTCGCCTGTGCCGCTTACAACCTGGTGCGTATGCGGAACCTGAGCCAAGCGGTGGTTCAACCTGGGTAAGTCGCGGGGAACAAGCTTCCCGACATACCTTAAAGACTCAAACACAGAAACAGGTGCCTGAACGAAACAGGAAATACATCATGAACGTCAATTTTTCAGCAGCCTGCTAGGTCTTTAGAAGATCCTTTTCGCACTAATGTTCCGTCTGCCTTAAAAACGGAAGCATTGCCGGGGGCAAGATCTTTGGCACTGTCCACGGCTTTTCTCTGGCCCGGAGTTAGCTTTGCCTGAACGTGGTCCTCTGTTTGCAGGTGCTCGGACAGTTGCACTTCAGAGTGCCGACTGCCGGAGGCCGATGCGTTGTCCCCGCCATCCTGCGTTGTTTGCTTGGATTCCTGCGCGGATAGTACCAAACCAGGGTTGGTAAACAGTGCGATGAAGCAGCACGCTGCAATAACCTTCTTCATATAGAACTCCGATTGCGGTCACGGTACCAGAGCTTAATCTTATAGACAAGCAGGCCTACAATTACTAATCGAGATCTCTCCAGTTCGGGCCTACTTCCATTTCTACAAGCAGCGGGACGCTGAGAGCGTGGGCTTTTTCCATTTGCTCGCGGACCAGGGATTTCATTTCTTCTATTTCTTTTTCCGGGACTTCGAAGACTAGTTCGTCGTGGACTTGCAGAGTCATGCGCGACTTCAGACGGCGTTCCTGCAGCGCGGAGTCGATGCGGATCATGGCGACTTTGATCAGATCTGCGGCGGTGCCTTGCAGCGGAGTGTTGACCGCGGTGCGTTCGGCGAAGCCTCTTTGATTTGCGTTCTTGCTGTTGATGTCAGGGATGGGGCGGACGCGGCCGTGGAGGGTCTTCACTTTCAGGTCGCGGCGGGCTTCTTCGAGTGTCTTGTCGATGAAGGCGCGGACGCCTTTGTATTTCTCGAAATAATTCGCGATGAATTGCTTTGCTTCGGCGGGCTCGATGCCGAGATTTTGCGAGAGGCCGAAGGGCGAAAGGCCGTAGACGATGCCGAAGTTGACAACTTTGGCGGCGCGGCGATGCTCGGGCGTGACCATGAGCGGCGGGACGCCGAAGACTTGCGAAGCGGTGAGGGTGTGAATGTCATCGCCGCGGCGGAAGGCTTCGACGAGGAGCGGATCGCGAGAAAAGTGAGCCAGCAGGCGGAGTTCGATCTGCGAATAATCGGCGGTGAGCAGGACGTGGCCGGGCTCGGCGATGAAGGCGGCGCGAATGCCGCGTCCAAGCTCGGTGCGGATGGGAATGTTTTGCAGATTCGGGTTGGCGGAAGAAAGGCGACCAGTAGCCGTGCCGGTTTGGCCGAAGGTCGTGTGCAAGCGTCCAGTGGAGCGATTGATGAGCGCGGGCAGGGTGTCGACGTAAGTGGACTTTAGTTTTGTGAGCTGGCGATAGTCGAGGACCATGCGGGCGATGGGATGATCCTCGGCGAGAGTTTCGAGAACATCGACGGCGGTCGATATAACGCGGCCTTTGCCGTATTTCACAGGCTTGGCCAAATTCATCTTGTTAAAGAGAACATCGCCGAGCTGCTTGGGCGAGCCGATGTTGAACTCCATGCCCGCGGCTTCGTAGATTTCCTTTGCCTTCACGCCGATTTCGCGTTCGAGTTCAGACGACATTCTGGCGAGGGCACTGGTGTCGATTTTTACCCCGGCCTGCTCCATGCGGGCGAGCACGGGGACGAGCGGAAGATCGATTTCTTCGTAGAGGTTAGTCAATCCCGCCTGTTTGACTTCTTCGCTGAGAGCGGAGGCGAGCCGGCCGGTGACGTCTGCGGCTTCAGCAAGATCGCCTCCGAGCTTGAGATTGAAGCGGCGGAGCGCGACATCGGCGAGGCGATGCGAGGAGTAGGTGGGATCGAGCAAGTAGGAATACAGCATAGGATCGTGCCGCACACCTTGCAGATGAACGCCTAGGGGATCAAGCGCGTGGATCGCGGCCTTGTAATCGTGAACCGCTTTGGGTGTGGATTCCGTCGTCAGAATAGAACGGAGCTTGTCCGCAGCGGCGGAGTCGAGTTTCACGACGGCGGCAGAACCCGCGGCGGCGGAAATGGCGATGCGACGGGAAGCGGGCTCGGGTGCCGATGATGGTGAGCCATCGGTGAGCGGCAGCATTGCTTCCTGGGGCTCATCGTCGGCGATTTCTTCTTCACCTTCGGTGAGCGATTCGGCCTGATCCAGTTCCACGGCGATTGCGAGTGCACCTTCAGAAGCGAGAGAACGAACAACGCTCTCGATATCGGCCGCGGAGTTGGCTTCGGCGTAATGAGTTTCCGTCACCTGAACTTGCGGCAAGATTTCCTTCAGCAGGGAAGTGAATTCGAGTTCGGTGAAGAGCTGGCGGAGGAGATCGAGATCGGGCTCGCCGGCACGCATGGCCTCGACATTGAACTCGACGGGGACATTGGTGTCGATGGTGGCCATGCTCTTGCTGAAGAGGATGATGTCGCGATTGTTGAGGAGAGATTCGCGATAGGTCTTCTTTTCGACTTCGGAGGCGCGGTCGAGGGCCTGTTCGACGGTGCCGAAGCGCTTGATGATTTCGACGGAACCTTTATCGCCGATGCCGGGGGCGCCGGGAATGTTGTCGATGGTATCGCCGCGCAGGGCCATGATATCGATGACGCGCTCGGGAGGGACGCCGAGAATTTCTTCGACCTTGGCGGCGTCGCAGATCAGATTGTCTTTGGGAGGATTGAGAATCTGAACGTCGTCGTTGACGAGTTGCAGCATGTCCTTGTCGCTGGAGACGACGTAGACGCAATACGAAGCGGCGGCGGCTTTGCGGGCGAGGGTGCCGATGACATCGTCGGCCTCGAAACCGGCGAGTTCGAGAATGGGGATGCGATAGGCTTCTAGGGCGCGGCGGATATAAGGAATCTGCTGCGCGAGATCCTCGGGCATGGCGGCGCGGTTGGCTTTGTAGCCTTTGTATTCGATCTCGGTGAAAGTTTGAGTCTTGATATCGAACTTGCGAACTTTCGTGATGGCTTCGGCCTGGGTGTCGCGAAAAGTTTTGGCGGCGACATCGAAGACGGCGGCGAGATAGGCGGGAGAGAAATCGTCGCGCAGCTTGCGCAGCATGTTGACGAAGACGTAGACGGCGGCGGTGGGAAGGCCGGATTTTGTGGACATGGAGCGCTGGCGCGCCATGGCGTGATAGGCGCGGAAGATGAACGACATGGTGTCGATCAGGAAGATGCGGTCTTTTGTGGAAGGCGGCGCGGACTTGGGCGCTGTTGCAGGCGCGGCGGCGGGCTTGGGTTCCGGGGATTTTGTGCGAGGGGGCAAGAAAATAGTTTAACAGCCTGGACAGCAGAGGGCGGCTGTCCCTACATGAGCAACGCTGTTAGAAATCGACGCGGAAGTCGGCTTGCACTACTTTTTTTCCGGCATGGCCGGGGCTATTGCGAAAGACGAGATAGTACTGAGCAGGCTTGTCGAAAGTGGCAGGAAGGCCGAAGGCGACGTCCTGTTCATGGGATGAATCGACTGAGTAGACTACGTCCGCAGGATGGCCAGCGGCGAAGTCCGCGTATTGTTCGGCATTCATCAGGAGCAGATCGACGTCGGCGCTGTCGTCGCTGGACTGGCTTCCAGCTTGTTGTGTAAACGAGCGGTAACTTCCGTTCAGTTGCGGGCTGGCGGCGTGCGGAGGAACTTCAAAGGCAAATTTTGCGGCGGAAGTGATGGCGAAAGTTTTGTGCACGATGGCGCTGCTGGTGCCGACGGGAGAGTCGGCGACGTGGTCGCTCGGATGTGGCACGGGCGGCGTCACCGGCGCTGCCGTTGTGTGCCAGGGGTTGATCTTGTCCATCCAATTCGCGAGTGGTCCGTTGACTTTAACGTATTGGCTGGTGTCCGGAAGACCGGTCTGCGGAGCATCCGGCGACTGCGACGCAAACTCCGGCGAGGGCACGGCGGCGTGTGGCCTCGAATGCATAAAGTGATTCTGATAGTAAGACAAGCCCACCCAAAAAGCGGCAATACCCAGCAGCGCGGCTAGAACCTGTTTCATCCAAACCCCTTGATGCAAATCTCAAGCCCAACTCTGTAAATTACCGCCGGGAAGGAGGAGTGACCAAGGGTCTTTTAGCGGCGCGGGTTACGTTCGTTTTCCGTATTGGGTCGTGTAGTGGAGCTGGATCTCGCCGCAGGTGCCTTGCTCGGCGGAGTAAACGACGCAGGTGTCGAAGGGACGGGAGTAAACGTGCAGACTTACGGCGCGTTGATTGAATTCACGGGGATTAAAGACGCGGTGAACGGGTTCGAGGGGATCGACAGCGCAGGGATGCGAGGCATTCATCTCGATGATTTCCGTGGACTGGATAGCGCATTTGCCGAGAGCGATGTCCTGCTGCACCACATGAAAGTTTTCCACTAGCAACCGACCGACGGGTACGGCCATCCAGCAGTTTTGATCGCGATGATTGTGCACGGAACTGGCCTGGCCGACTTCCCAGCAGATGGCCATCAACTCGTAGAGAGGCGTTTTGTCGATGAGATTGCGAGTGTAGTGCTGGCGGTCCCAGGTGAGATAGGGAGCTAACGAGTCGGGGTTGAGCGGGGTATCCTGCAGGAATCTGCGGAGTTGCTCGGTCTGGTCGAATGCGGCCTCGGGAAACTTGCGGAGTTCGGCGACGAAGGTCTCGATGGGAATCTGTCTAACCGCGGTGGACATGGGCTGCTCCGGGAAAAGTATAACGCAAGGCCTGGAGCGGACGGTCGTCGGAAAACCTTTAACACAGAGGACGCCGGGAAACACAGAATAGAGCGAAAGACTACTCGATGAACATGCAGTCTCCGTAGGAATAGAAACGATAATTTTCGGAGACGGCGTGCTGGTAGGCGCGCAAAATGTTTTCCTTTCCGCCAAAGGCACTGACCAGCATGAGCAGGGACGATTGGGGCAGGTGGAAGTTCGTGAGCATGGCTTGGATTACTTTGAATTGGAAGCCAGGATAGATGAACAGGTCCGCGGCGCCGCCGCCGGCGAGGATAGTCCCTGAGCCGGCGCGAACCGCGTGTTCGAGGGTGCGGACGGTGGTGGTGCCGATGGCGATGATACGCCGCGAAGCCTGCAGAGCGTGGTTGATGGCGTTAGCGGCGGCGGCAGAGATGGAATACGGTTCAGCGTGGAGTTTGTGGTCCTCGACTTGCTCGACGCGAATGGGTTGGAAGGTCCCGAGGCCGACGTGGAGAGTGATCTCAGTGGTTTCGATTCCGCGTTGGCGGATGCGCTCGAGAATTTCCGGGGTGAAGTGAAGGCCGGCGGTGGGAGCGGCGACGGAGCCGCGCGGATCGGCATAGACGGTTTGATAACGCTCGCGATCGTGGGAAGAATCCGCGCGAGAAATGTAGGGAGGGAGTGGGACGTGGCCGATACGATCGAGGGCGGCGAAGAAATCTGCGACCGGCCGGAAGCGGATGCGGCGCTCGCCGAATTCTGCGCGTGCCAGAACTTCCGCTTGCAGTTCGTCGGGGTCGCCGAAATACAAGTGCTCGCCGACGCCGATTTTGCGGCCGGGACGGACCAGGCATTCCCAGTCATTGGGTTGGGTGGAGAGCTGGCGAGTGAGCAGAACCTCGATGCGGCCGTGAAGAAAATCGCGGGCAGCGGGATTATGAGGGCTGACAGGCTGAGCGCGAGCGCCCGCGCGGCGGCCATAAAGGCGGGCGGGGAAGACGCGGGTGTTGTTGAACACGACCAGGTCGCCCGGCCGCAATAGATCTGGGAACTCGCGAAAGGCACAGTCAGACCACTTGCCGGTGGGGCGCTCGACGCGCAGCATGCGGGAGGCATCGCGAGCGGCAAGGGGTTCCTGGGCAATGAGTTCGTCGGGAAGATGAAAATGGAATTCGGAAACCAACACGAGTTAAGATTACAGGAGGAGCGAATGCTTCGAAGCCCGGGCCAAGATATTCTGCCCGGTCTGGTAAATTTATTTGTCGGTTTCGCGCAAGGTGCGATACTATGCGGGGGTTGTAGCTTCTGCCCTTTCGCCACTCCCCTGAAGAGAGTATTCCATGGCCACTGAACGGAAACACAGGGAAGAGATTGTTCGCTACGGCCGCATGCTGCATGAGCGTGGGTTCGTAGCGGCGATGGATGGAAATTTGTCCGTACGACTCGACAGCGGCCGAATTCTGGTAACCCCCACCTGCGTGAGCAAGGGGGCGATGCGGCCGGCGGACATGGTGGTGGTGGACCAGGAAGGCACGCGAGTGGCAGGCAAGCGGAATGTAACCAGTGAACTTGGGATGCACCTGCTGATTTATCGCACGCGGCCCGACGTGCAAGCGATCGTGCACGCGCACCCGCCCACAGCAACGGGATTTGCGGCGGCGGGCATGGCGTTGACGGAGCCTCTGGTTTGCGAAGTGGTGATGGGATTGGGATGCATTCCGCTGGCGCGATACGGGACGCCGGGAACCTCGGAGTTGGCGCAAACCCTCGAGCCTTATGTACCGCATTATGACGCCATCCTGATGTCGAATCACGGGGTGGTCGCCTACGGCGATACCATCGAGCACGCGTACATGAAGATGGAAACGGTGGAACACTTCGCGCAGATTGCTCTGGTCACGCATTTGCTGGGACGGCAGCAGCCGCTGACCGGGGTCGATATCGAAAAACTGCTGCTGGCGCGGACGAAATATTTCGGCGGCAAGATGAATGCGGCTATGCCGATGTCGATCGCCAGGCCTCCGGAGAAAGCAAGCTAAAAGAACCCCGCGGGACAGCCGATGAGACTGTCCCGACGCAAGTTCATTTTGTTCCTCATCCCTTCATTCCGTAGTTACTCCCCACCAATGCGGAAGCGTACTCCGGCGCGGAAATTTGCGCGGACCGCTGGATAGCCGGTCACTTCTTCGTAGAAGTGATCGAGCGCGTTTTCAGCGTTGGCGTAGAGGGTCACGCGGGAATTGACCTTGTACCAGCCGCCGACGTCCAAAAGGAAATATCCGGGCGTGTGAGTGATGCCAAAGCCGTCGAAATCGGAATCGGGGCGCGGGCCCACAAAACTGCCTCCAAGGTTTCCGCCCCAGCGGGGGCCGACGTAGGTAAGCAAGGTGGAAGCCGTGTGGCGAGGCCGGCGGAGGAGAGGATTTCCCTGGGCATAGGGCGGAGAAGTGCCAGGCGGGGCAAGGAGAATCTGGGTGGAACTGTAGGTGTAGGAGGTGTTCCAGGAGAGGCGCTGCGTGAGCCGGCTTTGCAGTTCGGCCTCCGCGCCCTGGGCGAAAGATTTTTCCAGATTAACGTACTCGCCTACAAAGGTACTCGGGTTGACGGTGATGAACTCGATTTGATCGTGGAACAGGTTATTGAAATAGTTGGCCACGAAGATAAAACGGGTCAACAGGTTTTGCTGAAAACCGGCTTCGAAGGCGCGGTTACGCTCAGCCTTCAGGTTGAGATTGGGTAGCTGATACTGACTGCTGACGAAAGTTTCCTCGAAGCGGGGCTCCTTGATTCCGGTGGCGTAGGAAAAGTTCAGTCGCGTTCCTGAAAACAGCTGGCCACCGCGGAGAACTTTCAACCCCAGGGCGACACGCGGGACGCCGGTATTGCCGAAGGTGGTGTTGTGCACGAAGCGTCCGCCGGCGATCACCGTGAGACGCCCGAGGGTGAGCGCCTGTTGAGCGTAAGCGGCTTCGTTCAGGCGCAATCCGTGGCCGCCGCTGGCAAAATCGGCGGGGATGGGATCGTCGACCGAACCGTTCTCATCCTCGAACTCGTAACCGATGGTGGTCTCTGCCCAGTTGCGCTCAACATAATTGCCCTGGTAGTCGAAGCCGGCGCGGTTGACGTTGACCAGGGCCTCGAAGGGAGTGTTGAGCGTGCCAAAGGGAGTGTTTTGGGGCGAAATGCCGCTATCCAGGTTGGTAGTCTTCAGGTTGTATTCGAAGCCGATGAAGTGGTGCGTCCAGTTTGATCCGGTCTTCACCGCGAGATCGAGGCTGGCGAGCAGATTGCTCTGGCGGGCGCGCGCGCCGAGATCGGGAGAGAGGACGTAAGTTGTCCCAAAGACATTGAACACGTTGTTTCCGTTGAAATCCCACGCGCCCGGGGTTCCGGTCACACTGTTGTCGTGGCGGGCGCGCAGGCGCAGGGAAATCTTGTCATTCAACAAGAAGCCCACATTCGCGCCTTCGAGAGAGTTGGAGTAATCGTCATTGGGGCCGGAGCCGCTGGTATTGAACTGATTGCCGAAGAGGTTGTAATCGAAGCGGCCGTGGGATCCGGCGAGCGAAGCGTAGCCGCTCTCCGTGCCGTAGTTGCCGGCATCGGCGCCGAAGCGAAGTTCGGGAATCGGAGTGTTGCCGGTGCGAGTCCAAACCTGGACCACGCTGGTCATGGCATCGGAACCATAGAGCGTGCTCTGCGCGCCGCGCAGAAATTCCAGGCGATCGGCTTCGGCAAGAGAGAGTGTGCCGAAATCGATGGTTCCCCCCGGCTCGGTTACGCTGACGCCATCGACGATCACCTTGTTGTAATTGGAATCGCCGCCGCGCACGAAGAGCGATGACAGGCCGCCGCGCTGGCCTGCCGTGTTTACCACTGCTCCGGGAAGAAAACGGAGGGCGTCATCGGCCGCGACTGGATTCATGACTTGTAACTGCTCGCCGCTCAGAGCTTCCACGGCGGCGCCGGCAGTACTGGCTTCGACGGGTGTGCGGGTCGCGGTGACTACCACGGTTTGCGATGTGGGAGCGAGGCGAAGCTGGATGGTGACGGAATCGGCGGTGTCGGAGAGAGCGGTGCTATCGACCGCGAAGCCTGGAGCGAGAACGCGGATCTGGTGAGGGCCGGCTGCGATTTCGCGAAAGACGGCTACTCCCTCGGCGGAGGTAAGCTCCACCTGCGGGTGCGAGGCAGTTTTATCTTCGAGTAATAAAACTTGAGCGCCGGGAACGGCGGCGGATTGAGGGTCGACGACTTTGACCTTGAGATCGGCAGCGGATGCGGCCGAGAGAAGAACGAAAAACAAAAACGAAGCGCACAGTGCGCGCATAACCATCCTCCTTTTCACGCGAAAGGGGTTAAGGTGGACGGTTTACGCCGGTCTCCTGGCTTTGCGAGTGAGGATGGGTGGGGCAGCAATTGGCAATTAGCAGCTAGCAATTCGCCATTGGCCGGGGCATCCGGATTCTGCAGACGGGCTTCCCGGGAATCTCCCAGTGACCGGCTGCGATTTTCTCGCTTACAGTTGCGCGGCAGCGCGGGAATTGCACCCGCTTCCCTGTCTTCGCCATGGGACGAAGACGCGCAAACCGAAGGACATTTCAAAGAACGGAAAACAAGTGGTGTGAGAAATCTACCGGGGCGGTGCGGTGGAAGTCAACCGGCCGAGACTGATTTGGAGGTACGGTCAGCTTCCGGTTAGCCGACAAACCGGGAGTCGGCAGCGCGATCGATTACTTCCTATGATGTTGTCGTGCCCAGCATCCCAGTGTATGAAAGCTCTGTATTGATTCTCCTTCAATCGTAGAATCACAGGCATACACAACGGGGGTTGGGAACAGAGTCGGTCAGTTGTGTTGATAAACTGAATTTTCTGACGCGAACCGGAAAACCGCAGGCCTCACTTGTTCTATGCATAGAGGCGCGATGCCGAGGTCCTTATGAGTGGCGATTCCTTACCGTTACCACTGCCACTCGCGCGCTTTGCCGCTGACTCGTGCGAGGCTACCACTCTGTACCGCGAACTACGCAAACCTCTGCTGCGATATCTGGTATGTCTCGGGCTCTCGGCTGACGAAGCGCAGGATGTCGTGCAGGACGCTTTTGTCAGCCTGCACAGGCACTTGGCTTCGGGCGGGTCGCAGGAGAACATTCGTAGCTGGATGTTTCGCGTCGCCCACAATGGCGCCAGAAATCGTCAGCATAGTTATGATCGTCGTTTCGGCAAGCCACTCGATCCCCACCTTGACTCGATTGCGGACGAAGTGACGCCGGAGCAAGTCGTATTGGAGAAGGAAAAGTTCCGTCGGCTGGGAAAGGCAATCCTATTATTGACGGAATCCGAGCGTGAGTGCCTCCTGTTGCGTGCGGGAGGACTGCGCTATCGGGAAATCGCTGAAGTTCTCGGGATTCCAACTTCCACGGTGAGCGATACGGTGGATCGGGCGATCAAGAAATTAGCGGAGAAATGCAATGTGTGACTTTTCAGGAAGATTGGTTGCCTGGATGGATCGTGAGGTTCCTGACAACGAAGCCGCGGATGCGGAGCGGCATGTTCGAGGCTGTTTAGAATGCCGAAGGCGCGTCGATGCCTATAAGCAAGTGAGCCGCGCATTCGTCGCGCACTGCGATGCGGTGATGAAGGGAACAACACGTCGCCGGCCGCGCCGGGTGCCCGTTTTGGCGAGCGCAACAGCGGCGGCGGCGGCCGTGCTGTTCCTGGTGTTTCAGCCAGCATCCGTCAAGCAGATTCCCGTGCGCCCGCCAGTGGCGGAAGGTTCCACGGCGATCATCCTGGAAACTATGCAAAAGCCGGTCAAGACAGTCCATCGACGACGTAGGATTGCGCTCGCGAAGACTCCAAACGCGAATTGGGCGCTACCTGAAACCGCGATCCAGATCGCCATTCCGGTCGAAGCAATGTTTCCTCCCGGTGCTGTCCCCGAGGGGATTACATTCATCGCGGACGTCAGTATGGCAGCCGACGGATCGGTTCAGGGACTCCGTCTGCAGCCGTGATTTGCTTTAGATAGAAAAGGAGACCGACCTAACATGAAACGCACACTGATCCTTATTCTCGCGGCCTCATTCTGCGCATTCGCGCAAGAGGGCGGAAACGTAATGTACCAAAGCGCCGGCCCGGCGGGTGCGATCGCTTGGGGCTCATTTGAAAAAGGGTCGACTGCTCCGGTTAAGAATGCCCCCTATTCCGCCACGATTAATAACGAATCCACCCAGACACTCGCGGATGGCAATCGGATCGTTCAGACCAACACCGGGACGGTCTCCAGGGATTCCCAGGGACGCACACGTCAAGATGCGGCGTTGCCGGCGATCGGCAATCTATCGGCCGCTAGCGCCCCGCACCTCGTCTTCATTCAAGATCCAGTGGCTGGCACTTCCTATACGCTGAATTTGACCGATAAGACTGCGTGGAAAAACCCGATGTCCCCAGGCGGAACCGACGGCCCCGGCGCAGCCGTTGGCACATTTTTCATACAGAGGGAGAGCGGGCCGCCACCAGTCCCCCCCTCGGGACCTCCCATGATTGCCCTGCCAAGGCATTTGGCGACGGATGAGCAGATGGAAGCAAACGCGGAATCCCTTGGCTCTCAGACGATGGAAGGTGTCGTTGTGAATGGGGTGCGTACCACACACACAATTCCAGCCGGCCAAATCGGTAACGAACGACCGATCAGCATAGTTACCGAGGTCTGGATTTCGACTGACCTCAAGACGATTATCTCCAGCGAGCGGAACGATCCGCGAATGGGCGAGCAAACATTCCGATTAACGAACATCGTGCGCGCAGAGCCCGACCCTTCGTTATTCACAGTTCCGGCAGATTTCAAAATTGTCGATGGCGGCCCCAAAACCATCATCTATCGGAGGAACCAATAGGTCAGCCCCATCTTCGTGACAGGCGCTTTCGTCTTCTGCCCCGAAACGATGGAAGACGACATCATCAACTTGGTGGGCATCTTTTCCGCGCAAGTGGTTTGGCATTAACGGTGTTGGCAGGAACAGTGGTGTCTGCACGTAATTGAGTGCAGGCCCGCGGGTTACCCTGATAAATGGCGCCGGTTGACGAGCAATACGGAAGTTGTTGCAGTCCAGAGTCGGCTTCTCGACGGGGATTCATTCGGTGGCGGCAAGCGCGTTTATGAGGACCCAACTCATCTCTGTCGCTTGCCAAGAGCCAATAGAGCGCTCTTACGGTCGTCGCTCTTTCACCACGTGTGCCGTTTCGTCTCTTCTTCGTCGGGTGGATTAGCGTCGGCGAGGGAGTCTCTTTGCCGAGGCCTCGGATCCGGCTGGTTCACGGAACGGTTCCACAGATATGGGCTCGTAACACACTTCCAGCACGGTTAGGTATTCTGTACCGCCCGGCAATTGAAGGACTACGCTGTCACCCGCTGCCGACTTCATCAACGCGCGCCCCAGAGGTGACACCCAGCTGATGTGGTCGCGGTTGAGATCGATTTCGTCGGTGCCCACGATGCTCACCACTCGCGATACTCCCGCGGCATTGGCATAGCGCACGGTCGCTCCGAAGAATGCCCTCGTCGCCGCCTGCCCCGCTCTCGGAGCTTCCGGGTCCACCACTTCCGCGGCTTCGATTCGTTTCGTGAGAAAGCGAATCCGCCCATCGATCTGCCGCAGCCGCCGCTTGCCGTACTGATAGTCGGCGTTTTCACTGCGATCGCCGTTGCCGGCAGCCCACGCCACCACCTCCGTCACGGCCGGGCGTTCCCTGGTGAGCAGAAACCGGTGCTCGTCTTTGAGGCGCTCCAGCCCGCTCGGGGTTATGTAGTTCTTGACTCGCGTCGCGGGCTCGTCCGGATTTGGCTTTCTGGTAAACCCTTTTCGCATCTCGTAGTCCTTCCAGGGCGAATCAACAGGCTACACTGAAGGAGGCAGAACGTGTCAGGGATGGGCGCAGACCATCGGCGGGATCTCCGGGAGCCTGTTCGCGGATTGCGTCCGGATTGCCGACAATTCGGGCGTTGATGGCGACTAGCG